>NZ_JBEZYZ010000001.1:0-1044702 GCF_040638895.1 Streptomyces sp. NPDC024017
CAGCAGCATGATCGTGCCGTGCATCGTGAACGCCTGGTTGAACTGCTCGTTCGACATGATCTGCAGACCCGGCCGGGCCAGCTCGGCGCGCATGAGCAGCGCCATCACGCCACCGATGACGAAGAACGCGAAAGACGTGGCCAGGTACATCGTGCCGATCGTCTTGTGGTCCGTCGTCGTCAGCCACTTGACCACGACACTGCCGCGGTTCTGGCGCCTGACCGGCAGCTCGTCCTGGTAGTGGGACCCTGCTGCCGCGGCACCCTGGGGTTCGTTGAGGATGCTCACAGGTTGTTCGTCTCCCGGTTCTTCTCGTGGCTCGTCTGCGCGATGCCGGCAGGAACGTAACCGTTCTGCTGCTTGTCCACGAGGTCCTTGAGGTGCTGCTCGTAGCGCTCGGGGGAGACGACCTTCACGTTGAACAGCATCCGAGAGTGGTCGACGCCGCAGAGCTCGGCGCACTTGCCGAGGAAGGTGCCCTCCTTGTTGGGGGTCACCTCGAAGGCGTTGGTGTGGCCCGGGATGACGTCCTGCTTCATCAGGAACGGCACCACCCAGAAGGAGTGGATGACGTCACGCGAGGTGAGGACGAAGCGGACCGTCTTGCCCTTGGGCAGCCAGAGCGTCGGGCCCGGGTTGTTGGTCTGCGGGTTCCGCGTACCGGGAGTGCCGCAGTCGTAGACGCCTCCGGCGTTCGCCGGGAAGTCCTCCTTGAAGCGGTCCGGGATCGCGTCCAGGTCCTTGGAGGTCTTGGCGTCACCGGTGGAACCGGCGACCGGCTCGATGTAGTTGAAGCACCAGCTCCACTGGAAGCCGACCACGTTGACCGTGACGTCGGGCTTCTTCTTGAGGCTGAGCAGCTCGGACTCGTCACGGGCGGTGAAGTAGAACAGCACCGAGACGATGATGAGCGGGACCACCGTGTACAGCGCCTCGATGGGCATGTTGTACCGGGTCTGCGGAGGAACTTCGACCTTGGTGCGGCTGCGCCGGTGGAAGAAAGCACTCCACAGGATCAGACCCCACACCAGCACGCCGACGGCGAGCGCAGCCGCCCAGGACCCCTGCCACAGGGAGAGGATCCGCGGAGCCTCTTCCGTGGTCGGGGTGGGCATACCAAGGCGGGGGAAGTCTTCCCAGTTGTACGAGCAACCGGTGGCTGTCGCCAAGACCAGGCCCGCGGTCAGTGCCTGCAGCAGCTTCCGCCGCATCGGGCGCCGCGGCGAGCGGTCGGAGCCGTTGGGACTCACGTAGCGCCTTCCCGAGAGTCTCGCCCGCGCGGATCGGCTGCGGCCTGGCCTTCTCGCTGGTCGGTCGCGGCCCTGCGTCGGGCAGGGGTTTGGATGTTTATGCGGACCAAACCCTAGCCGACGCCCTCCGGGGGTTCTCGGGGAGGGGTGCCTACTCACTCGGGTGGTTCGCTGAATTGGCGGCTGCGGGCTGTTTGTGGCTGTTCGCGCAGTTCCCCGCGCCCCTGAGGACCGCTGCCCCCCGGGACGTTCTAGCGTTGCTGTGTGCCCTACTTCGATGCTGCTTCCGGTGTTCCGCTTCATCCTGTCGCCCGGCAGGCTCTGCTTGCCTCACTCGACGAGGGGTGGGCGGATCCCGCACGTCTGTACAGGGAAGGACGCCGGGCCCGGATGCTGTTGGACGCGGCGCGGGAGGCCGCTGCAGAGGCGGTGGGGTGCCGGGCGGACGAGCTGGTGTTCACCTCGTCCGGAAGCCGTGCCGTGCATACGGGGGTTGCCGGGGCGCTGGCCGGGCGCAGACGCGTCGGGCGCCACCTGATCGTGTCAGCGGTCGAACACTCTTCTGTCCTCCATTCGGCCGAGCTGCACGAGGCGGACGGGGGGTCCGTCACCGAGGTGACCGTCGACCGGGGCGGGGCGGTGGATCCGGTCGCCTACGGGGATGCCCTGCGCGGGGACACGGCTCTGGCCTGTCTGCAGTCCGCCAATCACGAGGTCGGAACCGAGCAGCCGGTCGCTGCGGTGGCGGAGCTGTGCCGGGAGGCCGGGGTGCCGTTGCTGGTCGACGCGGCGCAGTCGCTCGGCTGGGGGCCGGTGGACGGGGGCTGGTCGCTGCTGACGGCCAGCGCGCACAAGTGGGGCGGGCCGTCCGGGGTCGGGCTGCTCGTGGTCCGCAAGGGTGTGCGGTTCGCGGCGCAAGGGCCGGTGGACGAGCGGGAGTCGGGGCGGGCGCCCGGTTTCGAGAACATCCCGGCGATCGTGGCGGCCGCCGCGTCGCTTCGGGCCGTACGGGCCGAGGCGGCCGAGGAGGCCGTACGCCTGCGGGAGCTGACGGACCGGATCCGGGCGCGGGTGCCGCGGCTGGTGCCCGACGTGGAGGTCGTGGGCGATCCGGTGCGCCGGCTGCCCGGGGTCGTCACCTTCTCCTGTCTCTACGTCGACGGCGAGGCGCTGCTGCACGAGCTGGACCGGGAGGGTTTCTCGGTCTCGTCCGGATCGTCCTGCACGAGCAGCACGCTGACGCCCAGCCATGTACTGCGGGCGATGGGCGTGCTGAGTGAGGGGAATGTGCGGGTTTCCCTGCCGCCGGGGGTGGCGGAGGAGGATGTGGAGAGGTTCCTGGCCGTCCTTCCCGGGGCTGTGACGGCCGTGCGGGAGAAGCTGGGCGCGCCGGTCGCCTCCCGGGTCGCCCGCGAGGAGGACGTCCTGGTCGTGGACTCCCTCGGCAAGCGCTGCCCGATTCCGGTGATCGAGCTGGCGAAGGTCATCGGTGACGTGCCCGTGGGCGGGCTGGTCCGGGTCCTGTCGGACGACGAGGCGGCCCGCCTGGACATCCCGGCGTGGTGCGAGATGCGAAGCCAGGAGTACCTGGGCGAGGAGCCGGCGGAACAGGGGACGGCGTACCTGGTCCGCCGGGCGAGCTGAGCGTCCCGGGGGCGCGGGGCTGTGCCGATGTGCGGCCCCGCCGCGTGCGCGCGACCAGCCCCCACGCACCCGTGGTCGGCGACGGTCAGGCGAGATGCCCTTGGACCTCCGTCGCCGCCTCGTCGCCGTACGCTTTGGTGAACCGCTCCATGAAGTGGCCCCGGCGCAGCTGGTACTCCTGCGTGCCCACCGTCTCGATGACGAGGGTCGCCAGCATGCAGCCGACCTGCGCGGCCCGCTCCAGGGAGACACCCCACGCCAGACCGGAGAGGAACCCGGCACGGAAGGCGTCGCCGACGCCCGTCGGGTCGGCCTTGCGCTCCTCGTCGGGCGTGCCGACCTCGATCGGGTCCTCACCGGTCCGCTCGATGCGTACGCCGCGCGCGCCCAGGGTGGTCACCCGGTGGCCCACGCGGGACAGGATCTCCGCGTCGTTCCAGCCGGTCTTGGTCTCGATGAGGCCCTTCTCGTACTCGTTGGAGAAGAGGTACGTCGCCCCGTCCAGCAGGATGCGGATCTCCTCGCCGTCCATCCGGGCGATCTGCTGGGAGAAGTCGGCGGCGAACGGGATGGACCGGGAGCGGCACTCCTCGGTGTGGCGGAGCATGGCCTCCGGGTCGTCGGCGCCGATGGAGACCAGGTCGAGGCCGCCGACGCGGTCGGCGACGGTCTTCAGCTCGATGAGGCGGGCCTCGCTCATGGCGCCGGTGTAGAAGGAGCCGATCTGGTTGTGGTCGGCGTCGGTCGTGCACACGAAGCGGGCGGTGTGCAGCGTGTCGGAGATGCGGACGGAGTCGGTGTCGACGCCGTGCCGCTCCAGCCAGGCCCGGTACTCGTCGAAGTCCGCGCCCGCGGCGCCGACCAGGATCGGCCGGGTGCCGAGCTGCCCCATGCCGAACGCGATGTTCGCGGCGACGCCGCCGCGGCGGACGTCGAGCTTGTCGACCAGGAACGACAGCGAGACCGTGTGCAGCTGGTCCGCTACGAGCTGGTCGGCGAAGCGGCCGGGGAAGGTCATGAGGTGGTCGGTGGCGATGGAGCCGGAGACTGCGATGCGCACGGCGTGGACTCTCCTGAGGGAGGCGGACCTTGACGGTTCACGCTATCGGGTGGGCGGGGCGGCTCTGACGGCATCAAAACTACCCGATAGTAGATCTTTCTCCGTGAGCTCGGCCGTGCCTACGGTGCCGCTATGACGAACCTCAAGGTCCATGCCCCCGCTCCGGTCGATCTGGAAGGCGAGCTGGCGTCGCTGCCGGGTGACGGGGCCCGGATGGCTCCGCACTGGGCGGCCCCCGACCGGATCGCCTCGCGGCCGGTCTCCCCGGCCCTGATCCACGGCGTCTCCGTACCCCTGGCGTCGGCGCGGCTGCTCGACGCCACGGAGGAGTACGGGGACTGAACGGCGCACTCGCGGGAACCGTGTGCTCCCCCGCTGCGTCCCATCGCTGTCCCCCGTAAAGGGGAGGCGGGATACGACCCACCAGCGGTCCGTGTGTGACCGGGCCGGGTCCCATGGGACAGCTGTGCAGCCGAAGGAGCGATGCGGTGAACACCGAGCGACCCGACAACGACGACGACGCCAGGGACGCGGGCGGCGCCACCGCCGACGCCCCGGAGGTCGAGGAGCCGGGTACGGCGGATGCCGGGACCCCGGCCGAAGCCGAGGTGCCGACGGAAACCGAGGCGTCGCCGGGTGCCGCTGAGTCCGAAGAGGCCGACGAGACCGGGGAAGCCGCCGAGGCCGAAGAGACCGCCGAGGCCGCTGAGGTCGCCGAGGTCGAAGACACCGCCATGGCTTCCGAGACTTCCGGGACTTCCGAATCTGAAGGTGAGGACACGCGGGCAGCCGAGGGCGGCGCAGGCGGGACGACGGTCCCCGCCGCCGAAGAGCCCGGTACGCCGGAGGCCTCGAAGACGGGCGCGCCCGAAGACCGGCGGGCCGGCGGCGAGCGGGCAGGCGCGGCCGGGGCCCCCGAAGCCGCCACGGAAGGCGCGGGCGACGAGGAAGCCCACGCCGGATCGGCACCGGCACCGGCACCGACCCGCGACGTCACGGCCGGCGACACCGGCGCCGAGAAGGCCCGCTCCGGTGCCACCCCGGCAGCGGACGGCGACCTCCCCCGCGACGAAGGGGACCTGGTCCACCACGGCGGAGGGCGCCCGCGTACGCCCGCGATCATCGCCTCCGTAGCCGCCGCCGTGCTGCTGATCGGCGGCGGCGGGGCCTGGCTCGCCTCCAACGCGTCCAATGGACCCGGCGGCGGCCAGACGTCCGGTGCGCCCGGCGGGGACGACACTCCCCCGCCGCTCGCGCTCGACGGCTACTCGGAGTCCACGGCGGGCGGCGGCAACGGCATCGCGCCCGGCGAGCCCAACCCCTACGGCGCCACCTACCGGGTCGACGGCACCCTCCCCGACGGCCCCGGCAAGGCGCCGGTGTACCGGGCGCGGGGCGAGGTCACCAAGGCGGACGTGGCCCGGCTGGCGAAGGCCCTCGGGATCGAGGGGGCGCCGGTGGCGCAGGGCGAGGCCTGGAAGATCGGGGGCCAGGACGGGTCGGGGCCGAACCTGCAGGTGAACCGGCAGGCGCCGGGGTCCTGGACGTTCAGCCGGTACGCCCCGGGCACCGACAACTGCAAGGGCACTGACACCTGCACCGCTCCGCAGTCCGGTGGCACACCGGTGAGCGAGGACGTGGCCGAGAAGGCCGCGGCGCCCGTACTGAAGGCGGTGGGTCAGGACGACGCGAAGCGCGACGCGAGCCAGGTCATGGGGGCCCAGCGGGTGGTGAACGCCGCTCCCGAGGTCGGCGGGCTGCCCACGCACGGCTGGACGACCGGGATCACGGTCGGTGCGGGCGGCGAGGTCGTGGGCGGCAGCGGTCAGCTGAAGACTCCGGTGAAGGGCGACACGTACCCCGTGGTCAGCGCCGGGAAGGCGCTGGAGCTGATGAACGGGCAGCCGAAGAGCGATCACCGGATGGGCATCGGCGGCTGCGCCAGCCCCGTGCCGCTCGAGGACAAGCTGGAGCAGCCGTGCGAGCAGCCGGCGAGCGGTGCTCCCGAGCAGGACACGGTCACGGTCGAGAACGCGGTGTTCGGGCTGGCCGCGCACGTCGTGGACGGGCGGCAGGCGCTGGTGCCGTCCTGGTTGTTCGAGGTGACGGCGCCGGGCGCGAAGGACCCGTTCACGGTGACGTACCCGGCGGTGGAGCCGAAGTACCTGGCCTCCCCCGAGCCGAGCGAGCCGAGTGATCAGCCGACGTCGGCTCCCGGTCCGCGCGAGGTGAAGGTGGACGGCTACCGGGCCGAGGGCTCGGAGCTGACGGTGACGTTCACGGGCGGGGTGTGCGCCGACTACGACGTGAAGGCGGACGAGAAGGGCGACGAGGTGACGGTCACGGTGACGTCGACACCGTGGCCGAAGGCGGTCTGCATCATGATCGCCAAGCAGTTCCAGGAGACCGTGCAGCTGGACGAGCCGCTCGGTGACCGAGCCGTCGTGAATGCGGACGGCAAGGCGGTACCGCTGGCCAAGGAGGGCGCGCGGCTGCCGGCTCCCCCCACGCAGGAGCGCTAGAGCCGCACAGCGCGAAGGCGGCGGCCCCGTCGGAGGGGGCCGCCGCCTTCGTCGTGTCCGCGGCCGCCGGTGGCGGCTCGGCAGGCTCAGCTGAAGGAGTCGCCGCAGGCGCAGGAGCCCGTCGCGTTCGGGTTGTCGATCGTGAAGCCCTGCTTCTCGATGGTGTCCACGAAGTCGATCGTGGCACCGCCCAGGTACGGGGCGCTCATGCGGTCGGTGACGACCTTCACACCGCCGAAGTCCTTCTCCACGTCGCCGTCGAGGGCGCGCTCGTCGAAGAAGAGCTGGTAGCGCAGGCCGGAGCAGCCGCCGGGCTGGACGGCGACGCGCAGCGCGAGGTCTTCGCGGCCTTCCTGGTCGAGCAGCGCCTTGACCTTGGACGCGGCGGCGTCGGTCAGGATGATGCCGTCGGTGACGGTGCTGGTCTCGTCCGATACGGACATCTACATCTCTCCCGGGTTGTACGGAGACTGCTTGCCGACGGTTGCAACCGGCGGGGCCTCGGATTCATTCCGGGGCCGGGCGCTCGATCTCGGCTCCTTTTCATGCTCGCACACGCGCCGGGAACCGGAAAACGGCTCTTTCCGGGTCTTCCCGGGAATGAACGGCGACTCACCGGGATTCACGTCACACCGACGCTATGGCCATCGTCAAAGTGACGTGAAGCGGTTATGATAGATAGCGTCAAATCGACGAAAAGTCGCAGAAACAGAAAAGGTGCGTGTCGTGACCACCGCCCAGACCCAGGAGCTCGACGTACAGCCGACGCCCCTCGCCCTGCTGCTCCTCGGCCGTGAGGCCGACCCGAAGAGCGAGCGCGGTGTGGAGTGCCCCGGCGACCTGCCCTCGCCGTCCGACCCGGACCTGGTGGAGCGCGCCCGCAAGGCGAAGGAGAAGCTCGGGGACAAGGTCTTCGTGCTCGGCCACCACTACCAGCGCGACGAGGTCATCCAGTTCGCCGACGTGACGGGTGACTCGTTCAAGCTGGCCCGCGACGCGGCCGCCCGCCCGGAGGCCGAGTACATCGTGTTCTGCGGCGTGCACTTCATGGCGGAGTCCGCGGACATCCTGACGTCCGACGACCAGAAGGTCGTCCTGCCCGACCTCGCCGCCGGCTGCTCGATGGCCGACATGGCGACGGCCGAGCAGGTCGCCGAGTGCTGGGACGTGCTGACCGAGGCCGGCATAGCCGAGCAGGTCGTGCCCGTCTCGTACATGAACTCCTCCGCCGACATCAAGGCGTTCACCGGGAAGCACGGTGGCACGATCTGCACCTCGTCCAACGCCAAGCGCGCCCTGGACTGGGCCTTCGAGCAGGGCGAGAAGGTGCTCTTCCTGCCGGACCAGCACCTGGGCCGCAACACCGCCGTGCGCGACATGGGCATGTCCCTGGAGGACTGCGTCCTCTACAACCCGCACAAGCCGAACGGCGGCCTGACGGCCGACGAGCTGCGCGCGGCGAAGATGATCCTGTGGCGCGGCCACTGCTCGGTGCACGGCCGCTTCAGCCTGGACTCGGTGAACGACGTGCGCGAGCGCATCCCGGGCGTGAACGTCCTGGTCCACCCCGAGTGCAAGCACGAGGTCGTGGCCGCTGCGGACTACGTCGGCTCCACGGAGTACATCATCAAGGCCCTGGAGGCCGCCCCGGCCGGCTCCAAGTGGGCCATCGGCACGGAGCTGAACCTGGTCCGCCGCCTGGCGAACCGATTCGCGCCCGAGGGCAAGGAGATCGTCTTCCTCGACAAGACGGTCTGCTTCTGCTCGACCATGAACCGCATCGACCTCCCCCACCTGGTCTGGGCCCTGGAGTCCCTGGCCGACGGCAAGCTCGTCAACCGCATCGAGGTGGACAAGGAGACGGAGGCCTTCGCGAAGCTGGCCCTGGAGCGGATGCTGGCGCTGCCGTAACCCGCCCCCTGCCCGTCGTCACCCCGAGTGCGGTTTCCGCTCGGGGTGCGCGGGGTCGAGGCTGAAGACGGTGCCGCCGGGGGTGGTCGCGACCAGGGCGCCTTCGAGGAGCCGCACCCTGCCGGCGCCCCAGTCGGTGTCGTTCCTCTGAGCCCGCGGCAGCGTCTCCCACAGCAGCGTGCCCTTCTTGGCGTCGAGCGCCCCGACGCGGCCGCTGGCACTGGCGAGGTACACGGCCCGGGTCCGCGGGTCGTACGTCGCCTCACTCGGTTGTTCCAGGCTGGTCGGGGTCTGCCACAGCGGTTGTCCCGTGCGGGCCGACACGGCGGTGACCCGTCCGCTGGAGGTGGCGAACCACAGGGTGCCGTTCGCCAGCGTCACCTGTCCCGCGTACTCCTCGGCCAGCTTCGTCGTGCTGTCCGCACCCGTGGCGGGGTCCACCAACCGGATTGCCGCATACGGCGCCTCCTCCCCGAGGCGTGTGTTTCCGTCCTCGTCCTGGGTCAGGTCCAGGAACAGGAGCCGGCCGTCGAAGGTGCCGAAGTAGATGGCCTTACCCGGTACGGGCAGCCGGCGTGCCGGGCCGGCGGCCGGGCGCAGTTCCATCACCAGGCTGTTCTGGGGTGTCTCCTCCGGGCTGCAGTGCAGGTACAGCTTCCTGGCGGCCTCCGCGATCCCGCAGGCGTGCCTCGCGGGCAGCCGTTCCTTCCAGCGCGAGGCGCCGGTGCGGGGCGAGCGGGCCGTCACCGAGGTGCCGTCGCCCTCCGGGATCACGACGAGGTCGCCGGAGACGAACACATCGGCCCACGCGTTGTTCACCGCGCGGTCCCAGAGCCGGTCGCCGGTCGCGGTGTCGAAGGCGAAGACCCGGGTCGCCCCTTCGCCCGGGGGCTCCTGCTGGACCAGGACCGCGTCGTCCCGGATGCCGATGACCTCGAACCTGGAAAAGTCGTCGCCGGTCACGGATGCCGGCGAGCCCGCACGCCAGACGGTCTCGCCCGTCCTCCCGTCCAGGCGTACGGGCAGGATCCCGTCGCCCGCGCAGTAGACGGCGCCTTGGTCGACCTGACACACCGGCCCGCCCCGCAACCCGTCGGCCTGCGCCTTCGGCGTCGTGCGCACACCGCGCCCGGCCGTCTCGTACACCGTCGTCTGCCAGGGCTTCCAGCCGGAGGGCGGTGCCCCCCATCGGTCCTCGCTCTGCGCCCAGCCGGGGCCGAGCGTCAGATAGGCCGTCAGGCCGAGGACGACCGCGCCGACCGTGCCCGTCGCGGCGAGCAGCGGGCGGACGCGGCGGGGGCGAGTGGGGCGGGTGGGGCCGGGCGGGTCCACCACCGTCACGGGGCGGGTGACCTCGACGGGCGGGAGCCGGTCCGCGCGCAGGGCCAGGGTGGCGGGATCGCCCTCGGCCGGCTCGGGCAGGACCGTCGTGAACTCCCGGGCCAGCTCGTCGAGTCCGGGCCGGTCCACGGGGTCCTTGGCCAGGCAGCGCTCCAGGAGTCCGCGCAGCGGCGGCGCGACCCCGTCCAGCACCGGTGCGTCGTGGACCACTCGGTAGGCCGTCAGATACGGGCTGTCCGTGTCGAAGGGGCCCCGGCCGGTGACCGCGTACACCAGCAGGGAGCCGAGGGAGAAGACGTCCGACGCCGGGCCGACCGTACGGGCGTCGACGAGCTGCTCCGGGGACATGAAGGGCGGGGTGCCGATCATCTGGCCGGTCTCGGTCAGCGTCTGGTGGTTCTCCGCCGCGCGGGAGATGCCGAAGTCGATGACGCGAGGCCCGTCCTCGGCCAGCAGGACGTTGGCCGGCTTCAGGTCCCGGTGCACCACCCCGGCCCGGTGGATGTCGCGCAGTGCCTCGACCAGGCCCAGGGCCAGCCGGCCCAGTTCGGCGTCGGGAAGGGCGCCCCGGTCGCGGATCCGCCGGGCGAGCGAGGGCCCGGGCACGTACTGGGTCGCCATCCAGGGCCGCGCCGCCTCGGGGTCCGCGTCCAGGACCGGCGCGGTGAAGGCACCGCTGACCTTGCGGACGGCCGCGATCTCCTGCCGGAACCGGGTGCGGAAGACGGCGTCCGCTGCGTACTGGGCGTGGACGACCTTGATGGCGACGTCCCTGCCCGAACGCGCCCTGGCCCGGTAGACGACGCCCATGCCCCCGGCCCCGAGCCGGTCGAGCAGCCTGTAGCCGCCGACCGACTTCGGGTCGTCGCTGTGCAGCGGCACGCCCGAATCCCCTTCCCCCGTGGAGCAGTTCGAGGCCACAGGATACGGAACGCACATGCAGGCGGCCGGGCCCGGCCGTGGAGGTCCGGTGCCCGGCCGCCGCCGGATCAGGCCGTCACACGCCCGCGTGCTCCGGCTCCTGCGCGGTCTTCTCCTGGGCCGACAGGCCCTTCTTCGCCGCGCGCTTCTTCGCCCGGCGCTCCTTGCGGAGCTCGACCATCGCGTAGAGCGTCGGGACGAGCAGGAGGGTGAGCAGGGTCGACGTGACCAGACCGCCGATCACGACCACGGCCAGCGGCTGGGCGATGAAGCCGCCCTCGCCGGTGATGCCGAGGGCCATGGGCAGCAGGGCGAAGATCGTCGCCAGGGCGGTCATGAGGATCGGGCGCAGCCGGTGCCGGCCGCCCTCGATCACGGCCTCGACGACGCCGTAGCCCTGCTTGCGGTACTGGTTGATCAGGTCGATCAGCACGATCGCGTTCGTCACCACGATGCCGATCAGCATCAGCATGCCGATCATGGCCGGTACGCCCATCGGGGTGCCGGTGGCGATCAGGAGGCCGATCGCGCCGGTGGCGGCGAACGGGATGGAGACGAGCAGGATCAGCGGCTGGACCAGGGACCGGAAGGTGCCGACCAGCAGCATGAAGACGATCGCGATGGCCGCCAGCATCGCCAGGCCCAGGTTGGCGAACGCCTCGTCCTGGTCCTCGGAGACACCGCCGATCGACGCCGTGGCGCCGTCCGGGAGCTTCAGCGCGTTGATCTCGGACTGGAGCTGGGTGCTGACCGCGCCGGTGTTGTCGCCGGTCGGCTTGGCGGTGATGGTGGCCGCCCGCTGGCCGTCGATGCGGGTCATGGAGACCGGGCCGTCGACCAGCTCGACAGTGGCGATGTCGCCGAGCTTCACCGCGCCGCCCAGGCGCATGTCCTGAAGCTGCTTCAGGGTCTTGGCGGGCTTCGCCGAGCGGATGACGATGTCGCGCTCGGTGTCGTCCAGGACCGCCTTGGCCGCGGTGGTGCCGCGGACGGCCTGGGCGACGGCCGCGCCGAGGGTCTGGTCGTTGAAACCGGCCGCGGCCGCCTTGTCGTCGGCCTTGACCGAGATGCGCGGCACGCTGGTCGCCAGGTCGCTGGAGACGTCCGTGACGTCGTCGAGGGAGGCGACCGCCTTGCGGACCTCCTCGGACGCCGTGCGCAGGACGTCGGCGTCGGCGGCCTTCACGACCACGCTGAGGTCCTGGCTGCCGAAGCCGTCACCGGCGGCGACGGTGGTCGTGCCGATGCCCTTGAGACCGGCCAGGCCCTTCTCGATGTCGTCCTGGACGTCCTCGTAGGACGCCGAGTCGTCCAGCATCACCTGGTACGAGGCCTGGTTGCTGTCCGTGCCGCCGCCGAAGGCCGCCATGAAGCCGGACGAGCCGATGGTGACCTGGTAGTCCTTCACGCCCTTGGTGCCGGAGAGCAGCTGCTCGACCTTCTTCGCCTGGGCGTTCGTCGCGGCCAGGCTGGTGCCGGGCTTCAGCTCCTGCTTGACGGTGAGGACTTCCTGCTCGCCCTGGTCGAAGAAGTTCGTCTTCAGCAGCGGCGCCATGCCGAACGTGCCGACCAGGACCACGATCGCGAGGGCCACGCTGGTGAGGCGGCGCCGGGTCGCGAAGCGCAGGACCGGGACGTAGAGGCGCTGCAGGCGGCTCTTGGCCTCCTTCTCCTCGGCGAGCCGGCGTGCCTCGTCCGCGTCCTCGGGGGTGCCCTTGGGCGGGCGCAGGAACCAGTACGACAGCACCGGCACGACGGTCAGGGAGACGAGGAGGGACGCCAGCAGCGCGGCCGTCACGGTCAGGCTGAACGAGCCGAACAGCTCGCCCACCATGCCGCCGACCAGGCCGATCGGCAGGAACACCGCGACCGTCGTGAGCGTCGAGGACGTCACCGCGCCCGCGACCTCGCGGACGGCGTTGAGGATGGCCGAGTGGCGCTCCTCGCCGTAGCCGAGGTGGCGCTTGATGTTCTCCAGGACCACGATCGAGTCGTCGACGACGCGGCCGATGGCGATGGTCAGCGCGCCCAGCGTGAGGACGTTCAGCGACAGGTCGCGGGTCCACAGCACGATCAGGGCGAGGACCACGGACAGCGGGATGGACACCGCCGTCACGAGGGTGGAGCGGATCGAGGCCAGGAAGACCAGGATCACCAGGACGGCGAAGAGCAGACCGAGCGCGCCCTCGGTGGTCAGGCCCTTGATGGACTTGGACACGGCCGGGCCCTGGTCGCTGACGACCGTGAGGGTCGCGCCGGAGCCCAGGTCCTGCCGCAGGTCCGGGAGCTTGTCCTGGACGGCGTCGGAGATGGCGACCGCGCTGCCGTCGCGGTCCATCGTCACGGCGACGGCGAGGCTGGGCTTGCCGTCGGTGCGGGTGATGGAGTCGGCCGTGGCCTCCTGCTGCTTCACCGTGGCGACGTCGCCGAGGCGCACCGGCTTGCCCTTGCCGGGCTCGCCCGTGACCCTCAGGTCCTTGATCTGCTCGATCGAGGTGAAGCCGCCGCCGACCTGGACGGTGCGGTTGGCGCCGTCCTCGTCGAAGGAGCCGGCCGGCACGGTCGCGCCGCCCGCCTGGAGCGCCTGGGAGAGGGACTGCGAGGTCAGGCCCGCCTTGGCGAGCTTGGCGTCGTCGGGCGTGACGGTGACCTGGAGGTCGCGCACACCGTCGACGGTGACCTGGCCGACGCCGTCGATGCTCTTCAGGTCCGGCACGACGGTCTTGTCGAGCTGGTCGGCCAGGGCCTGCTGGTCCCGGCCGGAGGTGACGGCGAGGACGACGGTCGGGATGTCGTCCGTGGAACCGGCGACGACCTGCGGGTCGACGTCGTCCGGGAGCTGGACGCGGGCCCGGTTGACGGCCTGCTGGACGTCGGCGACGAGCTGCTTGGTGTCGTTGCCGTAGTCGAAGGACGCCATGATCACGGCGTTGCCCTCGCTGGCGGTGGAGGTGACGCCGCTGATGCCGTCGACGGCTTCGAGGGTGTCCTCGATGGGCTCGACGACCTGCTTCTCGACCACGTCCGGCGACGCGCCCTGGTACGGCGCCAGCACGGACACCATGGGCAGTTCGATGGTGGGCAGCAGCTGCTGCTTGAGCTGGGGTATCGCGATCGCCCCGAAGACGAGCGCGATGATCGACATCAGCCCGATCAAGGCCCGTTGCGCGAGGCTGAACCTGGACAGCCAGGACATGGGTGAGGGTCTCTCTTCTGTTAGCGGCAGAAGCGGCATCGGACGCGCAGATGAGCGCCCGCCCTTACACCCTGAGCCATGGCGGAACGGGGTTCCGTAGGCCCCAGGTCCCAATCCTTATGCGGCGCATACTCCGGGCGCAGTACACCCGGGTCGAGCTCACTCCACCCTTGGACGGACCAGGCCGGACTCGTACGCGGTGACCACGAGCTGGGCGCGGTCCCGGGCGCCCAGCTTGGCCATGGCCCGGTTGACGTGCGTCTTCACCGTCAGCGGGCTGACTTCGAGGCGCTCGGCGATCTCGTCGTTGGAGTGCCCGCCGGCGACCTGGACCAGCACCTCGCGCTCCCGGACGGTGAGCGAGTCGAGCCGTTCGCCGCGGGCCGGGTCGCGGTCGCCGTCGGCCGGGTCCTCCGTGGCGAGGAACCGGGCGATCAGGCCCGTGGTGGCCGCCGGGGAGAGCAGGGCCTGGCCCCCGGCCGCGATGCGGATGGCGTTCAGCAGCTCCTCGGGCTCGGAGCCCTTGCCGAGGAAGCCGGAGGCGCCGGCGCGCAGCGACTGCACGACGTAGTCGTCGACCTCGAACGTCGTCAGGATGACCACCCGGACGTCGGCCAGGTCGGGGTCGGCGCTGATCATGCGGGTCGCGGCGAGACCGTCGGTGCCGGGCATGCGGATGTCCATGAGCACGACGTCGGCGTGCTGCTCCTTCGCCATCCGGACCGCCTCCGCGCCGTCGGAGGCCTCGCCGACCACCTCCATGTCGGGCTCGGAGTCGACGAGCACGCGAAAGGCGCTGCGCAGCAGCGCCTGGTCGTCGGCGAGCAGGACACGGATGGTCATGCGGGGTCCTCCCCGGTCGGTGTGCGGTTCTTGACCGGCAGGATCGCATGGACGCGGAAGCCGCCGCCGTAGCGGGGACCGGTGGTGAGGGTGCCGCGCAGGGCGGTGACGCGCTCGCGCATGCCGAGCAGTCCGTGGCCGCCGCCGGTGTCCTGGCTCTCGTGCTCGCCGCTGCCGTCGTCGAGCACGGTGATCTCGATGTGCGGTCCGACGCGTACGACGCTGACCTCCGCCTTGGCCCGGGGCCCGGCGTGCTTCTGCACGTTGGTGAGGGCCTCCTGGATGATCCGGTAGGCGGCCAGGTCGACGGCCGCGGGGAGGGTGGTCTCCTGGTCGGCACGTGCGACCTCGACGTGCAGGCCGGCACTGCGGAAGGTGCCGGTGAGTTCGTCGAGGCGGTCCAGGCCCGGGGCGGGTTCGGTGGGGGCCTCCGGGTCGCCGGACTGCCGGAGCAGGCCGACGGTGGCGCGGAGCTCGTTGAGCGCGGAGCGGCTGGCCTCGCGGACGTGCGCGAGGGCCTCCTTGGCCTGGTCGGGGCGTTTGTCCATGACGTGGGCGGCGACACCGGCCTGCACGTTGACCAGGGCGATGTGGTGGGCGACGACGTCGTGCAGGTCCCGGGCGATCCGCAGGCGTTCCTCGGCGACCCGGCGGCGGGCCTCCTCCTCGCGGGTGCGCTCGGCCCGTTCGGCGCGCTCCCGGATGGCCTGGACGAAGGCGCGGCGGCTGCGGACGGCGTCGCCGGCGGTGGCGCCGATGCCGGTCCAGGCGAAGATCGCGAGGTTCTCCTGGGCGTACCAGGGCAGGGAGCCGGCCGACATGGCGGCGCCGGTCAGCACGGTCATGGTGAGCAGGCCGACGCGCCAGGTGGTGGGGCGGTCCGTGGTGGAGGCGACGGTGTACAGGGCGACGACGGCGGACATGGCGACCGGTGCGCGGGGATCGCCGGTGACGGATTCGATCACGGAGACCGTGCCGGTGAGGGCGAGGACGGTCATCGGGGCGCGGCGGCGGAAGACCAGGGCGGCGGCGCCGAGGGCCATGAGGACGAGGCTGAGGGAATCGGGGGTGCGCAGGGCCCAGCTGACGCTGTCCTGGTGCCGGGGCTCCACGAAGGAGCCGGCGACCATGCAGACCAGGACGGCCGCGGCCAGAACGGCGTCCATGGCGAGAGGATGTGCTTCGGCCTGGCATTTGGCCCGCGCGAGGGTGCTCACGGCTGTTCACGGTAGCTGGGCCGGGGGCTGTGCCCCCAGCCCCTCGTCGGCCCGGCCATGGTGTGCGCGGCGCTCAGCCCGGGATCAGACCGTCGTCGCTCAGGAGCTCCCTGACGTCCTGCAGCGTCGCGTCCGGAGACGGCAGGATCAGTTCCGACGGTTCCAGGGAGTCGTCCGGGAGGGGGTCGCCCAGGTCGCGGACCCTGGTCAGGAGTGCCTGGAGGGTGCGGCGGAAGCCGGGGCCGTCGCCGTTCTGCATTTCCGCCAGGAGCTCGTCGTCCAGCTTGCTCAGCTCGGCGAGGTGGCCGTCGGCCAGCCTCACCTGGCCCTCCCCCATGATCCGTACGATCATGTCGCCCTCCTAGGCGTGGACCCCTACTGCTTGTCGAAGCGCGGAGTGTCCTGCGGCTGCTGCTGGGACTGCTGCCCGTTCGTGCCGCCTTCGAGGGCCTGCTGCCCGCTGCTCGAGCCCCCGGCCAGTTCGGCCTTCATGCGCTGCAGTTCAAGCTCTACATCCGTACCACCGGAGAGCCGGTCCAGCTCGGCCTGGATGTCGTCCTTGTGCATGCCGGAGGGGTCGTCGAGGGCACCGGAGGCGAGCAGCTCGTCGATCGCGCCGGCGCGGGCCTGGAGCTGGGCCGTCTTGTCCTCGGCGCGCTGGATCGCCAGGCCGACGTCGCCCATCTCCTCGGAGATGCCGGAGAAGGCCTCGCCGATCCGGGTCTGCGCCTGGGCCGCCGTGTACGTCGCCTTGATGGTCTCCTTCTTCGTACGGAAGGCGTCGACCTTGGCCTGGAGCCGCTGGGCCGCGAGGGTGAGCTTCTCCTCCTCGCCCTGGAGCGTCGCGTGCTGGGTCTCCAGGTCGGTCACCTGCTGCTGGAGCGCGGCGCGGCGGGAGAGCGCTTCGCGGGCCAGGTCCTCACGGCCCAGCGCGAGCGCCTTGCGGCCCTGGTCCTCCAGCTTGCCGGACTGCGACTGCAGCTGGTTCAGCTGGAGCTCCAGGCGCTTGCGGGAGGTCGCCACGTCGGCGACGCCGCGGCGGACCTTCTGCAGCAGCTCCAGCTGCTTCTGGTACGAGTAATCGAGGGTCTCGCGCGGGTCCTCGGCCCGGTCAAGGGCCTTGTTCGCCTTCGCGCGGAAGATCATCCCCATACGCTTCATGACACCGCTCATGGGCTTCGCGCGCCCCCTTCTGACCGACTCCGGCTCCAGCACCTGCGACAGAACCCACAGTACGGGCCCTGCATCCATTACCGCACTGTTCGGGGACGGATGCGCTCATCCCCAAGGACGACTGCGTGCGCTCCTGCTCCGGCGTAGGGAGTAGGTGGTCCCCGGGGTTACCGGAGCCTTACCCCCGGGCAACATCCGGAGGCGTACACAACGTCCCCTCTGTCCCCTTACTGACGACTGGTGTTGCCGGATCGTTCCCCACAGGGCTGGGGTCCATGCCCGGAAGCCCTTACCCTTGGGTTTTGTGTTCCGTAGCCGTGCGAAGGATGAGAAGGCCCAGGACGCCGACAAGGCGCCGGTGACCGACTCCAGTCAGCCCCGTCACCCCGAGGCCCCCAAGGGCCGCCCCACGCCCAAGCGCAGCCAGGCCCAGTCCTCGCGCCGCAGCGTGGCCAACACGTCGATGACGCGCAAGGAGGCCGCCAAGCGACAGCGCGAGGAGCGCCGTACCGCGATGGAGCGGCAGCGCCAGGCGCTGGCGAGCGGTGACGAGCGGTATCTGCCCGCGCGTGACAAGGGGCCGGTCCGCCGGTTCGCGCGCGACTTCGTCGACTCCCGGTTCAACATCGCGGAGTTCTTCCTGCCGATGGCCGTGGTCATCCTCGTGCTGAGCATGGTGCGGGTGGCCTCGCTGCAGAACGTCGCGCTGCTGCTGTGGCTCGTGGTGATCGTGCTGATCGTGCTCGACTCGTTCGTCACGGCCTTCCGTCTGAAGAAGCAGCTGAACGAGCGCTTCGCGGGTGAGAACAAGCGCGGCGCCGTCGCCTACGCCCTGATGCGCTCGCTCCAGATGCGTCGACTCCGGCTGCCGAAGCCGCAGGTCAAGCGCGGAGAGCGGCCCTGACCACGACGCCGTTCTCCGGGGGTGCGGCGGATGCCTGGCTGGACCGGCTGGGCGGGCTGCGCGATGTCGTCCGGCAGGAGCTGGTGGCCCGCCAGCTGGACGAGCAGATAGTCGGCCGGTTCCCGGTCGGTCAGCGCCTGCGGGTGCTCGACGTGGGGATGGGCCAGGGCACCCAGGCGCTGCGGCTGGCCCGGGCCGGGCACCAGGTGACCGGTCTGGAGCAGGACTCGACGATGGTCGCCGTGGCCCGGGAGGCCCTCTCCGGGGAACCGGAGGGCATCCGGGCGCGGATGCGGATCATCGAGGGCGACGGCCGGGACACCGGCGTGCACTTCCTGCCGGGCAGTTTCGACGTGGTGCTGTGCCACGGCGTCCTGATGTACGTCGAGGAGCCCGACCCGCTGCTGGCGGGCCTCGCCCGGATGCTGGCGCCCGGCGGGCTGCTGTCGCTGCTCGTGCGCAACGGGGACGCGCTCGCGATCCGGCCGGGCCTGTCCGGCGACTGGTCCAGGGCGCTGGCGGCCTTCGACACGACCGCCTACCGCAACCGGCTGGGCCTCGACGTGCGGGCCGACCGGCTGAAGGACCTGACGTCGACGCTCGCGGGGATCGGGGCGCCGCTGCACGCCTGGTACGGGGTGCGGGTGTTCACCGACACGGCGGCGGACGGCGCCGAGGCCCCGGCCGACGTGGAGACGCTGCTCGCGGTGGAGGAGAAGGCCGGGCGGACGGATCCGTACCGCGGGGTGGCCGCACTGCTGCACCTGTGCGGCGTGCGCGGCTGACACCCAGAAGAGCTGACACCCGGAAGAGCTGACACCCCGAAGAGGGGGGTGGGCGAGGGCCGGCGGCCCTCGCCCCCGGGCTCACGCCTCGGCCGCGTGCAGGCTCATCGGCCCGTAGATCTCCGAGGCGTCCTCGAACAGCCGCACCTGATCGGCACCGCCCTCCTGCAGGGCCTTCCAGTGCTCCCCGATCCAGGACTCGGCGTCCCCCTGGGTGGGGAACTCCTCCGGCGGCACCGCGGGCTGGACCTCCGTCCCGTCGGTCTTCTCGAACCGCCACGTCCATGCCGCCATGTACGCCTCCCATGTGTGTGAGCACAGTGCACAGCAAGAGCCGGATCTTGGTCCGGCTCTTTCCCAGAGCCTATGCGCTGCGCCGGGTGTGCCGTCATAGGACTGCGGGTGACCGGTTGCGCGCGGGTTGTCACCCACGCGTCCCCGACGGGGTCGCGCGGGGGCTCCATACGGGGTGCCAGGCGCGCAGGAGCCGGGTGGGCAGGCGAAAATCGGTGCGTGGAACTCACTCTGCTCGGCACCGGCGCCCCCGCGGGTCTCCCCCGCCCCGACTGTCCCTGCGCGGCCTGTGCCGCCGCCCTCGGCCCGGACGCGCGGGCGGCCACCGCGCTGCTCCTGGACGGGGCGCTGCTGCTCGACCTGACGCCGGGCGCGGCGTTCGCGGCGGCGCGGGCGGGCCGTTCCCTGACCGGCGTACGGCAGGTGCTGCTGTCGCATCCGCACGACGGGCCGGCGGTCGAGGTGCCCGCGGGCCTGCCGCAGCCCGGACGGGTGCCGGACGGGCGGGAGTTGACGCTGCTGACGGGGCACCGGGTGCGGGCCGTGGCGCTGGACGCGCCGGGCACCGGGTACGCGGTGACCGGGCCGGAGGGGCAGCGGCTGCTGTACCTGCCGCCGGGCGGGGCGCCCGCGGGCCTGGAGGAGCCGGCCGAGTCGTACGACATGGTCCTCGCGGATGTCGTCGGGCGGCCGGACGCGCTGGCGAAGCTGCGGGCGGTGAGGGCGGTCGGGCCGACGACCGATGTTGTCGCCGTCCACCTGGACCACGACGTGCCGCCCGGCCCCGAGCTCGGGCGGCGGCTCGCGGCGGCCGGGGCGCGGGCGGTGCCGGACGGGGTGACGCTGGTGGTGGGGGCGTACGAGGAGGTGCCGGACGTGCCGCGGCGGACCCTGGTGCTGGGCGGGGCGCGGTCGGGCAAGTCGGTGGAGGCCGAGCGACGGCTGGAGGCCTTTCCGGACGTGCTGTACGTGGCGACGGGCGGGTCGCGCAACGGGGACACGGAGTGGTCTTCACGGGTGGCGGCGCACCGGGAGCGGCGGCCGGGGTCGTGGCAGACGGTCGAGACCTGCGATCTGGTGCCGCTGCTGGAGGAGGAGGGGCCGCCGCTGCTGGTCGACTGCCTGTCGTTGTGGCTGACGGACGCGATGGACTCCGTCGGGGCGTGGGACGACGCGGTGTGGGCGGAGCGGGGGGAGAAGGCGCTGCGGGAGCGGGTGCGGGAGCTCACGGAGGCGGTGCGGGTGACCCGGCGGACCGTGGTCGCCGTGTCGAACGAGGTGGGGTCGGGGATCGTGCCGTCGACGGCGTCGGGGCGCCGCTACCGGGATGAACTGGGGCGGCTGAACGCGGGGTTCGCGGTCGAGTGCGAGCACGTGCTGCTGGTGGTGGCGGGGCAGGCGGTGGTGCTCCGGGGCTGACCGGCGCCGGCAGCGCCACCGCCCGCCCGCGGGCTACGGAGCTTTCCGGGCGATCACCCGGTAGGTGTTCGCGAAGCGCGTGCGGCGGGTCACCGGGGCGATGAGGTGGTCCGCCAGCGCCGCCAGAGCCACCAGGGGGACGCCCGCGCGGAGCAGGGCCGTGCGGGTGTGCCGGTGGACGGGGGGCGGGGGGATCGCCCGCCAGGGGGTGTCCGGGGCGGGCAGGGCGTGGGAGAGGGCCAGGGACGTGGCGCCCGCGAGGTCGTGGGGGACGTGGACCGGGCGGTGGTCGAGCGTCAGGATCGTGCAGCCGGCCGATTCCAGTTCCGCGCGGACGTTCTGCGGGGGCAGGAGGTGGAGGTGGCGCGGCTGGTCGTAGGGGAGCCACCAGCGGCCCAGCAGTGCCGCGAAGACGCTGCGGGGGCTCAGGGTCTCGATGAGCAGGTGGCCGCCGGGGCGCAGGACGCAGAGGGCGGCCCGGAGTTCCGCCCGGGGGTCCGGCGTGCCCTCCAGGTGGTGGAGCATGCTGACCACGTCGTAGCGGGCGCGCAGCGGGCCGGCGATCCGGGGGTCCGTCAGGCGGCCGACGTGGGCCTCCTCGACGCGGTCGGCGGTGCGGGCGCGGACCACGCGCGGGGTGGGGTCCAGGCCGTCGAAGGCGGTGTAGGGGAAGAACTGCCGGGCCGTGGCGGGGAATCGGGCGTGGCCCGTCCCGACGTCGAGCCAGCTCTCCGGCTCGCCGCAGAGCAGCATCGCGCGGGCGGCCGAGCGGTGGCGGCGCGGGCTGCCGCGCAGGGCGAGGAGGCCGTCGCTCGCCGGGTCCCTGGGCGCCCCGCGCACGGTCCGGTGGTAGAGGGCGAGGCCCTCCAGCGTGAGGCGGGGGTTCTGGAAGGTGTGGCCGCAGTCCCGGCACGCGTCGACGGTGAAGCTGCCCGGCTTGTACTGCCGCAGGTCACCGGTGCGCAGCCGGTTCCGCAGCCGGGCGGAGCCGCACCAGGGGCAGTCCTCCCGGCGCGGTTCGTGGACCCGCGTGGTCGCCTGGGGGGCTGGGGGTGCTGAGGAGGTGGGGTGTGCGGGCATGGGCGGCTCCCGGGCGCGACGGCGTACGGCAAGGACGTACGGCGGGGACATCGCACGAACACGTACGACAATCCGCTGCAAAACGGAACGTATGGGATGCCGATCTTGGGTGCAACGACGTCGCCGTGACGGAGTGGTGATGTGGCGCCGTGCTGTTCGAGCGGGGCCGGTACTGTTCGGCGAATGAGCTCGCTTAATCTCGACGACTTCTCCGATCTGATCGAGCGTCCGGACGGCGGGATCCGCCGTGACGCCGAGGCGCGCCGGGAGCGCCAGATCGTGCCGCCCGGGTCGCTGGGCCGCCTCGACGAACTCGGTGAGTGGCTGGCGGCGGCGCAGTCGGCCGTGCCGGTGCGGCCGGTCGAACGGCCGCGGGTGGTGCTCTTCGCCGGTGACCACGGCATCGCCGAGCTGGGCGTCTCGGCCCGGCCGGCGGGCAGCGCCGGGGAGTTGGTGCGCGAGGTGCTGGAGGGCGGCCGGCCCGTGTCGGTGCTGGCGCGGCGGCTGGGCGTGCCGGTGCGGATCGTCGACATGGCCCTGGACTGCGACCCCGAGACCCTGCCCGAGGACGTCGTACGGCACCGGGTGCGGCGCGGCAGCGGGCGGATCGACATCGAGGACGCGCTGACGCTGGAGGAGGCCGAGGCGGCCTTCCGGGCCGGGATCGCGGTGGCCGACGAGGAGGCTGACTCCGGTACGGACCTGGTGGTGCTCGGCGATGTGAGCGTCGGCGGGACGACGGTGGCGGGCGTGTTGGTCGCGGCGCTGTGCGGGGTGGACGCGTCGGTCGTCACCGGGCGCGGCGGGCTGGCGATCGACGACCTGGCGTGGATGCGCAAGTGCGCGGCGATCCGGGACGCGCTGCGCCGGGCGCGGCCGGTGCTCGGGGACCAGTTGCAGTTGCTGGCGTCGGTGGGCGGGGCCGACCTGGCCGCGATGACGGGCTTCCTGCTGCAGAGCGCGGTGCGCAAGCTGCCGGTGGTGCTCGACGGGGTCGTGACGGCCGCGTGCGCGCTGGTCGGGCAGCGGATCGCGTTCCGGGCGCCGGACTGGTGGCTGGCCGCGCACGACAGCGAGGAGCCCGGGCAGGCGAAGGCGCTGGACCGGATGGCCCTGGAGCCGCTGCTGACCCACGGGGTGACCGTCGGGGAGGGTGCGGGCGGTCTGCTGGCGCTGCCGCTCGTGCAGGCCGCGGCCGCGCTGGCGGCGGAGCTGCCCGAGAAGCCGAAGGAGTCCGAGGAGCCGGCCGGGCCCGAGGCCTCGGAGGCGCCCGCCGAGCAGTAGCAGCCCCGAGACCCAGGTCACTCACGCCTGGCTCAACTTCGTCCCGTTCCGGTCGGTCTTGGAACGTGGTGTCGGTTTGACTGAGTCGCAGACACCCTCAGACGTAACCACGCACGGACGAGGACGACCGCCGGATGACCACGCTCGCCCGCTGGGCCCGCGCCGAATGGGGTCCGCTGTACGCCGCGGTGCGCGGGCCGTTGGCCGGGCGGCGGTGGCGGGCCGTGCCGATGGCGGTCGCGGCCGTGTGCCTGACGGCCGCGCTGCACTTCGTGCACAGCCAGGCGTGGGGTTACCGGTTCGTGCAGAACGTCGGCGGCGTGCGGGCCGAGGACCCGTTGTGGCTGGCGCTGCTGCGGACGCCGCTGTCGCTGTTCGTGCCCGCGCTGGATCTGCCGGTGTGGGGTGCGCTGGCGCAGATCCTGCTGGTGTTCGGCCTCGCCGAGCTGTGCCTGGGCCGGTGGCGGACGCTGGCCCTCGCCTATGTCGCGACGCTCGCGGGCACGCTGTACGCGCGCCTGGGCATCTGGCTGGGGCCGGAATCGTGGCCGGGTCTGCCGGCCTCGGATAGGTGGGTCGTGGACACCGGGCCGTCGGCGGCGGTGGTCGGGCTGGCCGTCTTCCTGGGCCTGCGCCACCGCGCACACGTGACGGCCTCGGTGGTGATCGCGGCGATGGTGGTCGAGGTCGTGGTCAAGGAGAACCTCGCGGGCAAGGAGCACCTCGCGGCGATCGTCGCGGTGCTGGTGCTGTGCGCGGTCGGCGAGCTGCGTCAGCGGCGTTCGAGGGAGCGGGCCGGCTCGGGGTCGGGCGCGCCGCCGATCCAGTCCTGGAAGGCGCGCCGGGGGCCGACCCAGCGGCGGTCGTGGTGGTAGGCCCGCAGGCCGGATTTCGCACGGGCCCGGGGGCGGTTCCGGTAGAACCGCTTGGCCCACGGGGAGGTGGGGCGGGCCAGCCGTACGGCGCCGATCAGGGCGATCAGGGGGACGATCAAGCCCAAGACGGCGATGCGGACCTTGCCCTTGAACAGGGCGATGAGGGCGAACGCGAAGTTCACGAGGACGTTCGCGAGGACGGCGGCGCGGTTCTGCTGCTGGTCCTCGGAGAGGTCGTCGACGCCCAGCGGCGAGAAGCCGATCAGGAGCAGGCCGACGAGGGAGGCCGTGAGGACGACCATCTCCACGCTCTTGCGGCCGTCCGGGGTCCAGTAGACGTCGGCGAGGTGCAGGACCAGGGCGAACTCGTCGAGGACGAGGCCCGCGCCGATGCCGAAGATCACCGCGGCCAGCGCCGAGCCGAAGCCGTACTGGCCGCCGGCGACCGCGCCGAAGCCGCCGATGATCGTCAGGATGACGCCGGGAACCACGTGGTGGACGTGGACACCGCCGCTGCCGCTGATGTTGCGGAAGGGGCCCTTGCCCGCCCGGATGAGACGGGTGATGCCCCGGGTGATCACGAAGGTCAGGACGAAGGAGACGAGAGCGAGAAGCAACGGCAGCTTGCCGGGTTCCATGATGTTCCGCTCGAACCATCCCATATGCGAACTTTATCCTCGGCCACCGTTCCCGCTCTCCTGACCGGCCGGTAGCCTGCGCCGGTGCCCAGAACCTCGCCCCTCGACGGCCTCCGCTTCGCCTTCGGCACCCTCACGGTGATCCCCGTCCGGGTGACCCGGTGGGACCGGGAGGCCGCACGCGGCGGGATGCTGTGCGCTCCGCTGGCCGGGCTCGCGGTGGGTGCCGCTGCCGCCGGGCTCGGCTTGGTGCTGCTGTTCCTCGGTGCGGGCGCCCCGCTCGCCGCGGTGGCGACCGTCGCCGTGCCGGCCGTCCTCACCCGGGGGCTGCATCTCGACGGGCTCGCGGACACCGCCGACGGGCTGGGCAGCGGGAAGCCCGCCGAGGACGCGCTGCGGATCATGAAGCAGTCGGACATCGGGCCGTTCGGGGTCATCACCCTCGTTCTCGCGCTGCTCGCGCAGGTCGCCGCGCTCGCCCAGGCGTACGACGCCTCCTGGGCTCAGGGCGCGTGCGCCGCAGTCGTCTCCGCGACGGTCGCCCGGCTGGCCCTGACCCTGGCGGCCCGGGCCGGGGTGCCGGCGGCACGGCCGGAGGGGCTGGGGGCGGCGGTCGCGGGCGTGGTACCGCTGCGGGGGGCGGTGGTCGCCGCCGTGGCGGTCACGGGAGCCGCTGCGGCGGCCGGTGCCCTCTTCGGGCCGTACGACATGGTCCGGACGGTGCTCGCGGTCGTTCTCGCACTGGCCGCCGCCGAGGCGCTGCTGCGCCACTGCACGCGGCGCTTCGGCGGGGTCACGGGGGATGTCTTCGGCGGACTGGCGGAGACCGCGGCGGCCACCGCGCTGGTCGTTCTGTCACTGGGCTGAAACGATCTCCTCGTCCCTCTCCTGCACGGGCCGCTCAGCCGCTAGCTTCCTGCCCCGACACACAAGTGATCGGGGGATGTTCATGCCGAACCTGCGCCGTGCCATGGCCTGGTGCGTCGATTTCGCGCTGGTGGTGGCGCTGGCCTCGGCGCTCGCCGTGCTCACCTTCCACCGGGTCTCCGCGCTCGTCACCGACGTGCCCGAGCTGGCCACCCGTGGCGGTTTCGACCTGCTGACCTCGCGCGGTGACGTGCTAGACGCCTCCCAGGACCTCGGGCTCTCGCTGTGGAACAAGTCGGTGCTGTACGTCGAGCAGGCCTTCGGGCTGCTGGTGCTGACGGTGTTCCTCTACCAGTGGGTGTGCCTGGCCGTGGCCGGGCGCACGGTCGGCAAGGCCCTGGCCGGGCTGAAGGTCACCTCGAACCTCCCGCGCAGGGTCAGGGCGGCGCGGCGGGCCGCGGTCACCACCGCCGCGGACGTCGCCGTGTACGCCGTGGCCTGCGTGCTGCTGGTCGAGGGGCAGATCGTACTGTCGGTCCTGGTGTGGGCCGTCGCGGTGGTGCTGTTCCTGCTGAACGCGCTGCCGGTCCTCTCCCCCGGCCGCCGGTCCCTCGCCGACCGGGTCGCGGGCACCGCGGTCACCGCGGTCACCGGGATCGGGCTCAGCAGGCCCGTCGCCACGCCCCCAGTTCGTACTTCTTGAGCAGCGAACTGAGCTTCAGCCGGCGCGAGTCGGCGCAGAAGCGGCCGGTGGGGACCTCGTACTCGACGTGGAAGACCGCCTTGCCCGCGGCGACGAACGGCTTCAGGGCCGCGCACTCGCCGTACTGGGCGCACTGTTCGTTGACCGCGAAGTCGAAATCCCCGACCAGTTCCGGGATCTGGTCCAGGTCGTTCTTCAGGCCGACGGCCAAGCCCCGGTCGTGGGCCAGCCGGGCGATGAGGCGGTTGTAGCGCAGCTGGTCGGTGGCCGTGAGCGGGAAGCCCGTTTCGTTGCGGTAGCCGTCCATGTTGTCGGGCTCCACCGCGTCGAAGCCCTTGTCGCGGCACATGTCGATGCGGGCCGCCATGAGCGGCTCCAGGACGTCGGTGCGGCGGATGTCGAGCCAGCGCTCGCCCTTCCAGCCGTTGCCGCGGCCCAGGACGGCCTTGGGGAACTTCCCCGCGTCCGGCCGAAACTCCTCCCAGGCACCGGTGGACAGGTAGCAGATGACCTTGCGTCCGTCGTCGTGCAGCCCGGCGACCGTGTCCTCGGAGTGGTCGAAGCCGTCGATGTCGTAGACCGGCACGTCGACGGAGGTGTCCAGGCGCCCGCTGAGCTGCCACTGCCAGGCGGTGCCGGGGCGGGGTTGCCAGCGGGGGCCGGGTTTGTCGTCGGGGGCCCGGGTGCAGCCCGCGAGCAGCACGAGGAGCAGGGCGACGAGCAGGGGCAGGCGTCTCACGGGGAGTTCTCCGGGTGGTGCAGGGTGTACGGCAGGGTGCCCCATGGATGATCTCCGGTTCCGGGCACCGCGCAGTGCAGCGCCGCACCCCGCTCCCGGGCCAGGCCCTCCGGGTCGGCGTCGGGCGGGACGCCGTACACCAGGTGGCACAGCCGTACGTCCGAGCCGCCGGTCCAGGGCTGCGGGGGCTGCGCGCGGTACGAGGCCCAGGTGCCCTCGAAGGTGACGAGGACGTCGGCGATGCGGGCGTAGCAGGGGTGCGGTGCCGTGCCGTGGTTGAGGACGAGGGTGCCGCAGCCGACGCCCCAGGCGGCCACGGCCAGCTTCTGGTAGTGCTCGAACTCCTCGGGCCCGGAGGGGACCTGGTCGAGGAAGGCGCCGTCGGTGCCGTACCAGTCGCGGTGCCGGGTGAGGTCGCTGACGACGTCGTGGGCGGCGCGGCGGCCGTAGTCGGTGTCGGCGTACCCGAGGACGCGCACTCCCGCGGCCCGCAGCCGGGCGGCGACCTCGGCGAAGGCCTCGTCGGGGCGGTCGCCGGGGCCGCTGGCCGGGTTGAGGACGACTCCGTAGAGGCGGGGCGCCGCCGCGACGATCGCGTCCCATTCGGCGAGGCGGACGGACGGGTGCTCGTAGTACGGGACCAGGAGAGTGCTCATCGGTGGGCGGTTGCCCTCCCCAGCAGGGCGCACACCAGGGCGGCCTGGACGGCGGCCGCCGTGCCGTACACGACCGCTCCCGCCAGATGCGGATCGCCGGTGCGGGTGACGAGGAGCAGCGTCTGGACGAGGGCCGCGGCGCAGCACACCGCCGTCGCGCCGGTCACCGCGCCGAACGACTGGAGCAGCAGGCCCGTCCACAGGACCACGCCCAGCAGGAGCAGCCCGGCCAGTTGGACACCGCCCGGGACCGGGGCGTGCGGCCACAGGGCGGAGACGGCGAGACTCAGCGCGAGCAGGACGGCGAGGTAGGCGGCCAGGCACCGCACGACCGTCAGGAGCGTGGTCCGGCGGAAGTCCCCGGCGGTGCTGCTGGCGCGCAGTCCGGCGAGGCTGTCGCTGCGGAAGCGGTACAGCAGCCACTCGGCGGGGCCCATGCTGAGGGTGAGTGCCACGGCGGCGGGCGCGGCGACCGCGCTCGACGACTCGCCGGCGAGGACGTCGCCGAGTGCCGCGTACAGCACGAGGACGCCGGTGGCGAGCCCGAACAGGGCGTACGGCAGGGAGCCGGTGAGCCGGGGTGCGGCGGGGCGGCGGTGGGCGGGGAGGGTGCCGAACGCGCCGAACGGGAGCAGGGCGGCGAGGCCGGCCGTCCAGCCCTGCTCGTCCTTGAGGGCGGGCGCCACCTCGCGCAGTCCGAGCGCGGCGACCGCCGCGAGGGAGCCGAGCAGCAGGGCCTGGCTCGCGGCCTCGGGGAGCGGGGCGACGAGGGACAGGACCGCGCCCATCGCCATCGGGGCGAGGGCGGCCAGCAGGAGCCGTTCGCGGCCCATCACCAGCAGGACGGTCGCCGCGGCCAGATAGCAGGACTGCCCGGCGGCGAAGGCGACCACGGCCGGGGCGGCACCGCCCGCGCACGAGACGGCGACCAGGGAGCCGAGCAGTGCGCCCGCCGGGGCGCCGAGCAGCAGGGCGCGCCGGGCGGCGGGCCGGTCGCCCAGCCCCAGCCACGCGTACGCCCGGTGGGCGAGGCCCTGGTTCCAGGTCCAGCCGCACAGGGCGCCGGCGAGGAGCGGCACCGTGCCCGCGGGGAGGCCGAAGTCGCCGGGGCCGGCGAACAGGGGCGCTCCGAGGACGTAGGCGAGGCCGGGCAGGGCGAAGACGACGCCGCGCAGCAGACAGCCGAGCAGGCCGGTCCGCCAGGGGTCGGGGGCCGGGCCGTCGGGCTCGGGGTAGCGGCGTTCGACGCGCTCGTAGAGGGTCTCGGCGAGCGCGAAGGAGTTCTTCACGCCGTACCGCTCGCGTATCTGGTCGTCGGAGAGGCCGTCGGACTCCAGCAGGGCGGCGATCTCGTCCGGGTGGACGGCCGCGGCTATGAAGTCCTCCAGTCTGCCGACGAGTTCGTCGACCGGGTCGGGCCGGGCCCAGCTGGGGGTGCGCTGCCGGGGAATCGCCGGGAGGGTGTCCGGGCGGGAGCCCGGGGGGAGCCAGACGCTTCCGCTCACCAGCCGGCCCCGTCCGTCGCGACGGCCGCGTACCAGGGGTCGCGCAGTTCCAGGGTCCAGTCGGCGACGGTCTCCAGGGTCGGCTCGTACACCTCGTCCTCGCCCGCGAGTTCCTTGTAGATGGTGCGGAAGGCGTCCACCGAGCGGCGCAGCGTGAACCGGTCGATGACGCGCTGGCGCGACAACTCGCCGAGCTCCAGGCGCCGTCGGTCGTCCTTCAGCAGGGTGAGCGCGGCGGCGGCCATCTTCTCCGGCTCGCGCGGGGGCACCACCAGGCCCGTGTCGCCGACGGCCTCGCGCACCCCGCCGACGTCCGTCGACACCGTCGTACGGCCGCAGGACATGGCCTCGATGATGGAGAACGGGAAGCCCTCGGAGATCGACGACAGCATGACGACGTGCCCGGCCGCGTACGCCCGCCAGACCTCGGTGATGCGGCCCTCGAAGATCAGGCCGTCGGTGACGCCCAGTTCGGCGGCGAGCTTCTCCAGGCGGGTGCGGTAGGCCTCGCCGCCGGGCGGGACCGGGCCGAAGAGCCTCAGCCTGGTCGCCGGGATCTCGGCGCGCACCATGGCGTAGGCGCGGAGCAGGGTCTCCAGGTCCTTGATGGGGTCGATCCGGCCGCACCAGGACAGGGTGGGGACCTCCGGCTCGGGGCCGGCGTGCGGGAAGGCGGCCGGGTCGACGCCGTTGTAGACCGTGCGGATCTTGTCGGCGTCGGCGCCGCCGCGCTCCTCCCAGCGGCGGTTGTACTGGTTGCACGGGGTGACGAGGTCGGCGGCGCGATAGCCGTAGGAGTTCAGCTCGCGGTAGAAGCCGAGCATGAAGGCCTTCACGGGCCAGCGCTGGGCGCCCTGGCGGTAGCCGAGGTAGCGCTCGCGCAGGTAGATGCCGTGCTCGGTGAGCAGGAACGGCACGCCGTCCAGATGGCGCGCGGCGAGCGCGGGCAGGGTCGCGAGGCCGCTGCTGACGGCGTGCGCCACGGAGTCCTCGGGGATGCGGACGCCCAGCGGGCGCAGCGCGTGCTCCAGCAGGTCCGTCGCGGTCAGCGCGTCGTGCACGGTGGGGCGGGCGGCGGCCGTCGGCAGATGCGGCATGGTCCAGATCCACATCAGCGACCGCAGCGCCGACTCGGTGCGCAGTGCGGCCGACAGGCCCCCGTCCCGGGCGAGTTCGGCCAGCTCGTTCAGGGAATCGCCGAAGTCGGCGTGCGAGCCGGGGTCCAGGAAGGAGAGCAGGAACCGCTCGTAGTTCTCGGTGAAGCGGCGGCGGGCCCTGCCGTACGGGGGTCTCGTGCGGCCGGGGCGCGGGCCCCAGGTCGGGACCGAGGTGTGCTCGTAGACGTTGGGCGGCAGTTCCCACGTGACGGGTTCGCGGCCGTTGCCGGTGAGCGAGACGATGTGGAAGTCGACCTCCGGCATGCCCTTGACGAGCTGGTCGCACCAGGTGCTGACGCCGCCGTGGACGTGCGGGTAGGTGCCTTCCGTGAGCATGGTGACATGACGGCCTGTTCGCCTCATGCGGTGTTTCCCCCTGTGGTGCGGATGGTGTGCGGGGAACTGCTGCCGGATCCCGAGTGCGGGACCGTGGTGGCTGGTCGCGCAGTTCCCCGCGCCCCTTTAGGGGTCCTTGCACTATGAGCGCCCGATCAGGTCGCGTGGTCTGGTGCCGTGCATCGCAAGGCGCCGAAGCGCCCTCGTGGCGGAGCCACGTGGGCGTTTCGGCAACGCGGCGAGGTGCGGTGCCAGGCCGCGCGACCCGGGCGGGCATAGTGCAAGGACCCCTTAGGGCAACTTGAGCGTGAGAGCCGACTGGAGCGCCGCCGGGGTCGTCCAGGCCGAGCGGGCTCCCGCGTACGGGGTGCCGAAGGCGCTGGTCCCCAGCAGGAGTTGCTTCTTCGTGCCCTCCGGGGCGGTCACCGGGATCTGCGTCCCCGACGGGGCGCTGACCGTGACCGTGTTGCCGATGCGGTACGCCGTCACCCGGTTGTTCACCAGGGCGGTCTGCCAGGCGGCGCGGCGCTGCACCTCCGTGCCGATGGCGCTCTGCCGAGGGTTCTCCAGCGGGGTGCTGTCGGTGAACAGTGCCCGGTAGTCGGCGAGCACCTTCTCCATGACCGGGTAGAGCAGCCGGTCCTCGGCCAGGTTGGACTGGTGCGCGTAGTGCGGCCGGGGGTCGCCCGCGAGGACGTGCCCGAGGGCGATGCGCGCCTCCTGCGGGACGATGTGCCCGGCGTAGCCGGTGGCCGGGTCGAGCGGCTCGTCCAGACACGTCGACGTGGGGTTGTCCTCGCAGACACCGCTGCCGCCGTCGGCCCGCGAGGTGTAGACCCAGTTGTACTCGTCGGCCATCTCGGCCGCCGTGCCCACGTTGTAGTACACGTTCATCGGGTGGCGCGGGACGGTCAGGGCGTTGCCGACCGCCCGCTGCTCGGGCTCGCGGGAGTTGTCCGAGGCGATCCACTTGACACCGGTGTCGGCGAGGGCGCCGGCCAGGTTGGGGTTGTCGTTCGGCTGCTGCGGCAGGGTCTTCAGGCCCGAGTGCTCCCCGGTGACCAGCTCGGTGCGGTCGATGGGAAGGCCCTTGTTCACCGCCCAGTTGTGGTTGTCGCGGATCTGCCCGGCGATCTCGGCGCGGCTCATGTACTTCGTCGAGCCGTCGGCGTTCTTCGCGCAGCTCCACGGCACGCTGGAGGTGTCCTGGACGCAGCCGAGGAACGGGTGCGTGTAGGTGTGGTTGACCCAGCGGTACTGGGCCTTGTCCGCGAGCAGCCGGGCGGCGAGGGCGTCGGTACCGCCGTGCTCGGTCTTCCACTCCTCGCCGGAGCCGGCGTTGAAGACCATGTCCATGGTGAAGCCGTGCTCGCGCTGCCACTGGGCGGCGTAGGCGGCGTCGTCCGCGGTCATGCGGATCGGCGTGGTGCCCTCGCCGTCACCGCCCGCGCAGTCGAAGTCGCCCGGGGTGCAGTTGCGTTCGGTGTCCCAGCGGCTGTCCGGGGCGAACACGTCGTCGACGTGTACCGCGAAGGAGTTGCGGGTCTGCCCGAGGTGCACGCCCTGGGTGAGCCACTCGACGATGCCGCGGGCCAGCAGGCGGAACTGCTGCTGGCTGTTGTTGTAGGCGAAGGTCACCACGAGTTCGCGGCGGCCGTCGTGGGCGTACTCGCCGACGAGGCTGCCGCGGCCGGTGCCGCCGGGCACGGGGATGTCGACGTAGCTGGTGAAGCCGGTGCGGGGCCGGGCGGCGTAGCCGTAACTCTCCTGCACGGCCGGGGAGTTGTCCTCGAAGCGGAACGCGCCGTCGAGGTAGCCGAACCAGCCGGCCTTCCCGGCCGCGGTGACGGATGCCTCGCGCCCGTCAAGAGTGCCCGCCCAGCCACCCTCGCTGGTGTAGTCGAGTCCGACCTCCGGGTGCGCCCAGGTGTAGGCGTCGACCTGCGGGATGCCGTAGGTCCGCTCGTAGGTCTCCAGCGCGGTCTGCTCCGCGGAGCCCGCGCCGAACGGGGCCTCGTTCGGCAGGACGACGCCCTGGAACTTGGCGCGGGGCCGGCCGCTCACGGTGTCGCTCAGGAACGAGGCGGTGATCTTCGGCCGTCCGGAGTCGTTCAGGTCGATGGTCGTGTACGGGATGCCCGTGCTCTTCAGCTGGGCGGTGACGGCCTTGACGGGGCCGTCGCCGTTGTCCACCACCAGCACCTTCAGATCGATGCGTGGTTCCGCCGCGGCCGCCGCCCCGGGCGCTGTCGCCCCGGCCGTGATCATGCCGGCCGCCGTCATCGCGGCGGCCGTGTTCTTCCATCTGCGCGCACGCTGCGCCATGGTTCCTCCCCCAGAAGATCCCAGGAATCCCCTTGCGGTCGAACAGAGGAGGATCCGTGGAAATCATGCAAAGCGGCGAGCACGGCGCTCACCGGATCGCGACGAGTGTGACTCAGTTCACCGACATGGAGGATCAAGAAATGGCCACTACGCCACCGACAGGTGAACGTCCGCAGGAATGAGCGAACCGGGCCACGCGCGTAGTCTCGTCGTCGAGTGTTCGCCGCACCGGGAAAGGCCCCGCGGATCCCGGACCCTGAGGTCGGAATAGGGTCGGCTGTCGGGCCCGGTCGACCCACACCGTTCGACCACAGCAACTTCACATCGGAAGCGAGATTTCACCACCGTGACTGCTCTCACTCTCAGCACCGCCGCGGCGCCCGGCCTGCGGGCCGACGCGATCGTGATCGGTGTCGCCAAGGGTGCCAAGGGGCCGGTCGTCGCACCGGGCGCCGAGGCCGTGGACAAGGCGTACGACGGCAGGCTCGCCGGCGTTCTGGAGACTCTCGGCGCCTCCGGCGGCGAGGGCGAGGTGACGAAGCTGCCGGCGCCGTCCGGCTTCAAGGCACCGCTCGTCCTGGCGGTCGGACTGGGCGCGGTCCCGGAGAAGGACGCCGAGTACGGCACCGAGGCCCTGCGCAAGGCCGCCGGCGTCGCCGCCCGCGCCCTGGCCGGTTCGAAGAAGGCCGCCTTCGCACTGCCTCTGGGCGACGCCGCCGACGCCGGCGCGATCGGAGAGGGCGCGCTGCTCGGCGCGTACTCCTTCGACGCCTACAAGGACAACGGCAAGGACCCCAAGGCGAAGAACGGCAAGGCTCCCCTCGCCGAGATCGCCCTGCTCGGCGGCAAGCCCCGCGACAAGGCGTACAAGGCCGCCGTCGAGCGTGCCGCCGCCGTGTCCGAGGAGCTCAACCGCGCCCGCGACCTGGTCAACACCCCGCCGAACGACCTGAACCCCGAGTCGTTCGCCGCGATCGCCCAGGCCGCGGCGAAGGAGCACGGCATCAAGGTGCAGGTGCTCGACGAGAAGGCCCTGGTCAAGGGCGGCTACGGCGGCATCCTCGGCGTCGGGGCCGGCTCGGCGGCGGGACCGCGCCTGGTCAAGCTGTCGTACACCTCCTCCAAGGCGAAGAAGCACCTCGCCTTCGTCGGCAAGGGCATCACCTACGACTCGGGCGGCATCTCGCTGAAGCCGGCCGGTCACAACGAGACGATGAAGTGCGACATGAGCGGTGCGGCCTCGGTGTTCGCCGCGGTCGTCGCCGCCGCGCGTCTCGGCCTGGAGGTCAACGTCACCGGCTGGCTCGCCCTGGCCGAGAACATGCCGTCCGGGTCCGCGACCCGTCCGGGTGACGTGCTGCGGATGTACAGCGGCAAGACGGTCGAGGTGCTCAACACCGACGCCGAGGGCCGGCTGGTGCTGGCCGACGCGCTGTGGGCGGCGTCGCAGGAGAAGCCCGACGCGATCGTGGACGTGGCGACGCTGACCGGGGCGATGGTGCTGGCGCTGGGCAACCGGACGTTCGGGATCATGGGCAACGACGACGCGTTCCGCGCCGCGCTGTGCGAGGCCGCCGAGGAGGTCGGGGAGCCGGCGTGGCCGATGCCGCTGCCGGAGCACCTGCGCAAGGGGATGGACTCCCCCACGGCCGACATCGCGAACATGGGCGAGCGGATGGGCGGCGGCCTGGTCGCCGGTCTCTTCCTGCGCGAGTTCGTGGGCGAGGGCATCACCTGGGCGCACCTGGACATCGCCGGGCCGGCCTTCAACGAGGGCGGGCCTTTCGGGTACACGCCGAAGGGCGGCACGGGGACGGCCGTGCGGACGCTGGTGCGGCTCGCGGAGCTGACCGCCGCCGGGGATCTGGGCTGACCTGCGCCTGAGAGCTCGGTCTCGTCCGCTGTGTGGCGAGTGCGGGGGTGTGGGGGCTGCTCGCGCAGTTCCCCGCGCCCCTGCGGGCCGCTCCTTCGGGCGCGGCTCATCTGAACGTGGGGCGTCTCACACCGCAGCCCGGCGTCTCCTTGTGTGCTGACAAGTGCGAAGATGGGGCTCGGCAGGACAGGGCCCCACCGAAGGGCCGAAGAACGAGCGGCCGGACACCAGCCGCCTGCCGGTCTCTGAAGACCGGCTCACGGCGCACATGCATGGAGGACGTGACGTGGCGAACGACGCCAGCACCGTTTTCGACCTAGTGATCCTCGGCGGTGGCAGCGGTGGTTACGCCGCCGCACTGCGCGGGGCGCAGCTGGGCCTGGACGTCGCCCTGATCGAGAAGGACAAGGTCGGCGGCACCTGCCTGCACCGGGGATGCATCCCCACCAAGGCCCTGCTGCACGCGGGCGAGATCGCCGACCAGGCCCGCGAGAGCGAGCAGTTCGGTGTCAAGGCCTCCTTCGAGGGCATCGACATCGCCGGGGTCCACAAGTACAAGGACGGCGTGATCGCCGGCCTGTACAAGGGCCTGCAGGGGCTCGTCGCCTCCCGGAAGGTGACGTACATCGAGGGTGAGGGACGACTGTCCTCCCCCACGTCCGTCGACGTGAACGGCCGCCGCGTCGAGGGCCGCCACATCCTGCTCGCGACCGGCTCCGTGCCGAAGTCGCTGCCCGGCCTGGACATCGACGGCAACCGGATCATCTCCTCCGACCACGCCCTCGTCCTGGACCGCGTGCCGAAGTCCGCGATCATCCTGGGCGGCGGTGTCATCGGCGTCGAGTTCGCCTCCGCGTGGAAGTCCTTCGGCACCGAGGTCACGATCGTCGAGGGTCTGAAGCACCTCGTCCCGGTCGAGGACGAGAACTCCTCCAAGCTGCTGGAGCGCTCGTTCCGCAAGCGCGGCATCAAGTTCAACCTGGGCACCTTCTTCCAGAAGGCCGAGTACACCCAGGACGGCGTCAAGGTCACCCTCGCCGACGGCAAGGAGTTCGAGGCCGAGGTCCTGCTGGTGGCCATCGGCCGCGGCCCGGTCTCCCAGGGCCTGGGCTACGAGGAGCAGGGCGTCGCCATGGACCGCGGCTACGTCCTGGTCGACGAGTACATGCGCACGAACGTGCCGACCATCTCCGCCGTCGGTGACCTCGTCCCGACCCTCCAGCTCGCGCACGTCGGCTTCGCCGAGGGCATCCTGGTGGCGGAGCGCCTGGCCGGCCTGAAGACCGTTCCGATCGACTACGACGGTGTCCCGCGGGTGACGTACTGCCACCCCGAGGTCGCCTCCGTGGGCATCACCGAGGCCAAGGCCAAGGAGATCTACGGTGCGGACAAGGTCGTCGCTCTGAAGTACAACCTCGCGGGCAACGGCAGGAGCAAGATCCTGGGCACCGCGGGCGAGATCAAGCTCGTCCAGGTCAAGGACGGTGCCGTCGTCGGCGTCCACATGGTCGGCGACCGCATGGGCGAGCAGGTCGGCGAAGCCCAGCTGATCTACAACTGGGAGGCGCTGCCCGCCGAGGTCGCGCAGCTCATCCACGCCCACCCCACCCAGAGCGAGGCGCTCGGCGAGGCCCACCTGGCCCTGGCCGGCAAGCCCCTCCACGCGCACGACTGACCCCTCGGTCGACGAACGCGACGACACAGACTTCCGCACTTTCCGTAAGGAGCAACCGAAACCATGGCGGTTTCCGTAACCCTTCCGGCGCTCGGCGAGAGCGTCACCGAGGGCACTGTCACCCGTTGGCTGAAGGCCGAGGGTGAGCGCGTCGAGGCCGACGAGCCGCTGCTCGAGGTCTCCACCGACAAGGTCGACACCGAGATCCCCTCCCCCGCCTCCGGCGTGCTGTCCTCCATCAAGGTCGCCGAGGACGAGACGGTCGAGGTCGGCGCCGAGCTGGCCCTGATCGACGACGGCAGCGGCGCGCCCGCCGCCGCCCCGGCCCCCGCCGCGGAGCAGGCCGCCGAGCCCGCTCCCGAGCCGGCCGCGGCCGCCCCGTCCACCGAGCAGGCCGCCCCGGCGCCCGCTCCCTCCGCCGACGCCGCTGCCGGCGGCGGCTCCGCCGAGGGCACGGACGTCGTCCTGCCCGCGCTCGGCGAGTCCGTCACCGAGGGCACCGTCACCCGCTGGCTGAAGCAGGTCGGTGACAGCGTCGAGGCCGACGAGCCGCTGCTCGAGGTCTCCACCGACAAGGTCGACACCGAGATTCCGGCGCCCACCTCGGGCACGCTGCTGGAGATCGTGGTCGGCGAGGACGAGACCGCCGAGGTCGGCGCCAAGCTCGCCGTCATCGGTGTCGCGGGTGCGGCTCCGGCCGCCGCCCCGGCCCAGGAGGCCCCGGCCGCCCCGGCCCAGCCCGAGCCCACCCCGGCTCCGGCCCCGGCGCAGCCCACCCCGGCCCCGCAGGCCCCGTCGGCTCCGGCCCCGCAGCAGCAGACCACCCCGGCTCCCGAGCCGGCTCCGTCCGCTCCCGCGCCGGCCCCGGCTCCGGCCCAGGCCCCGGCCGCTCCGGCCGCCGCCAAGCCGGCCGACGACGGCGCCTACGTCACCCCGCTGGTGCGCAAGCTCGCCGCCGAGCAGGGCGTCGACCTGTCCGCCGTCAAGGGCACCGGCGTCGGCGGCCGTATCCGCAAGCAGGACGTCGTCGCCGCCGCCGAGGCCGCGAAGGCCGCCACCGCTGCCCCGGCTCCGGCCGCCGCCGCTCCGTCGGCCGCGAAGAAGGCCCCGGTGCTGGAGGCGTCCCCGCTGCGCGGCCAGACCATCAAGATGCCGCGGATCCGCAAGGTCATCGGCGACAACATGGTCAAGGCCCTGCACGAGCAGGCCCAGCTGTCGTCGGTCGTCGAGGTCGACGTCACGCGCCTGATGAAGCTGCGCGCCCGTGCCAAGGACGCGTTCGCGGCCCGTGAGGGCGTCAAGCTCTCCCCGATGCCGTTCTTCGTCAAGGCCGCGGCCCAGGCGCTGAAGGCGCACGCGCCGATCAACGCCAAGATCAACGAGGCCGAGGGGACCATCACCTACTTCGACACCGAGAACGTCGGTATCGCGGTGGACTCCGAGAAGGGCCTGATGACCCCGGTCATCAAGAACGCCGGTGACCTCAACCTCGCCGGTATCGCCAAGGCCACGGCCGACCTGGCGGGCAAGGTCCGCGCCAACAAGATCACCCCGGACGAGCTGTCCGGTGCGACCTTCACCATCTCCAACACCGGGTCGCGCGGCGCGCTCTTCGACACGATCATCGTGCCGCCGGGCCAGGTCGCGATCCTCGGCATCGGTGCGACGGTCAAGCGCCCCGCCGTCATCGAGACGGAGGAGGGCACGGTCATCGGCGTCCGCGACATGACGTACCTGACCCTGTCCTACGACCACCGCCTGGTGGACGGCGCCGACGCCGCCCGTTACCTGACGGCGGTCAAGGCCATCCTGGAGGCCGGCGAGTTCGAGGTCGAGCTGGGTCTCTGACCTGCTGGTCCACGGCTGATCGGTGCCCCGTCCGGATCTTCCGGGCGGGGCACCGTCGTACCCCGAGGGCGCGGGGAACTGCGCGATCGAGCACCCACGGCCCGCAGCCGCCCGCGGACCGTCCGGTCCGAGCTCACCTACGTCGCAAACACCATGTGCGCCTCGTCTCACCTGCGCGACAGCGCCCACGTCGGCCCCACCAGCGGAGCGAACCGGCCGTATTGTCTAAACGTCAATCCCGCGTAAGGAGCCCTCATGACCGCGCCCGTCATCCACTCGCTCCGCGAGCAGATCCGCGAGCACATCCTGGAGGGGATCATCAGCGGACGCTGGCAGCCGGGCGAGCGGATCGTGGAGCGCCGGATCGCCACCGAGCTGGAGGTCAGCCAGACCCCGGTCCGCGAGGCCCTGCGCGAGCTGGAGTCCCTGCGCCTGATCGAGTCCGCTCCGAACAAGGGCGTGCGCGTCCGCAACCTCACGGCCGCCGACCTGGAGGAGAGCTACCCGGTCCGGGCCGGCCTGGAGGCCATCGCCGCGGAACTGGCCTCCCCGGGCCTCGCGGAGGACTGCTCGGCACTGGAGCCCCACGTGAGCGCCCTGTACGAGGCGGACCGCGTCTCCGACGGCACGGCCCAGGTCCGTCACACCGTCGCCTTCCACCGCGAACTGGTCCGCGCCGCGGGCAACTCCGTCCTGCTGCACACCTGGGAAGGCCTCGGCATCGAGGTGTTCACGGCCCTGTCGATCCGCTGGCTGGGCACCCAGCAGCAGTCGTACGCCGAGGAGCACGAGGAGCTCGTCGCCGCCTTCAAGCGCCGCGACCCCCGGATCGCCGAACTCGTGAAGGCGCACGTCCTGGGCTGCGCGCCCCGGGCGTGACACTCGAGCACATCCCCGCTCAAACGCCTCCGACCTGCGAAAACCGTTCGAAAACCAGTCACCGCGTGCCACTGCCGGAGGCACCCCGTGCCTACTTTCTCGTGATCAAGAGGTTTTGCCTCTCAACCCTTTGATCGATCATCGATCAGCAAGTTACAGTCGCCGACGGGCTTGCCACCCAAGCCCCGCGCCCTGTCCTGCCAAAGACAAAGGGCACCCCCGAACCCTTACCGATGAGGGAACCCCCTTCGACTGAGGAAGGCGGCGACATGACCGACCCCAACGCCATCCAGCCGAGCGAGCTCGACCAGCTCCCGGACCGGGACCCGGAGGAGACCGCCGAATGGCAGGCCTCCCTGGACGCGGTCGCCGAGGCGGCCGGGCCGCACCGTGCCGCGTACTTGATGCGGCGCACGCTGGAGCGTGCCGAGGGCGCCGGCATCGCGCTGCCGAAGCTCCTCGAGACCGACTACGTCAACTCCATCCCCACCGCCGCCGAGCCGGCCGTGCCCGGTGACGAGGCGATGGAGCAGCGGATCACCGCGTGGAACCGCTGGAACGCGGCCGCGATGGTGACCCGGGGCAGCAAGTACGGCGTCGGCGGCCACATCGCCACCTTCGCCTCCGCCGCCTGGCTGTACGAGACCGGCTTCAACCACTTCTTCAAGGGCAAAGAGGCCGACGGCTCCGGCGACCAGCTCTACATCCAGGGCCACGCCTCCCCCGGCATCTACGCCCGCGCGTTCCTCGACGGCCGTCTGAACGAGGAGCAGCTCGACAACTTCCGCCGGGAGGCGGGCGGCAACGGCCTGCCCTCCTACCCGCACCCGCGCCGGCTGCCCTGGCTGTGGGAGTTCCCGACGGTCTCCATGGGTCTCGGCCCGCTGTCGGCGATCTACCAGGCGCGCTTCAACCGCTACCTGGCCAACCGCGGCATCAAGGACACCGCCGGTTCGCACGTGTGGGCGTTCCTCGGCGACGGCGAGATGGACGAGCCCGAGTCGACGGCGGCCCTCGCGCTGGCGGCCCGTGAGGAGCTCGACAACCTCACGTTCGTCATCAACTGCAACCTGCAGCGCCTCGACGGCCCGGTCCGCGCGAACTTCAAGATCGTGCAGGAGCTGGAGGCCCAGTTCCGCGGCGCCGGGTGGAACGTGGTCAAGACGCTGTGGGGCACGGCCTGGGACGAGCTGTTCCGGCTCGACACCACGGGCGCGCTCGTACGCCGCCTGCGCCAGGTACCGGACGCGCAGATCCAGACGTACCAGACCCGCGACGCGGCCTACATCCGCCAGGACTTCTTCGGCGGCGACCCGGCGCTCGTGGAGATGGCGAAGCTGCTGAGCGACGACAAGATCCTCGAGTGTTTCCACCTCTCGCGCGGTGGTCACGAGGCGCGCAAGGTGTTCGCCGCGTACAAGGCCGCCGTCGAGCACAAGGGCGCGCCGACCGTGATCCTGGCCCAGACGGTCAAGGGCCACACCCTCGGCGAGGGCTTCGCGTCGAAGAACGCCAACCACCAGATGAAGAAGCTGACGGTGGACGAGTTCAAGAACATGCGCGACCTGCTGGAGCTGCCGATCAAGGACAGCGACTTCGTCGACGGCGTGGTGCCCTACGGCCACCCGGGCGCCGACTCCCCCGAGGTCCGCTACCTCCAGGAGCGGCGTGCCGCCCTGGGCGGTCCGGCCCCGGCCCGCCGCGTGCACCCGGTCGCCCCGCTGCCCGCCCCGGCGGAGAAGGCGTTCGCCTCCTTCGACAAGGGCTCCGGTTCGCAGAACGTGGCCACCACCATGGCGTTCGTCCGCCTGGTGAAGGACCTGGTCCGCGACAAGGAGACGGGCAAGCGCTGGGTGCCGATCGTCCCCGACGAGGCGCGCACCTTCGGTATGGAGTCGCTGTTCCCGTCGCTCGGCATCTACTCGCCCAAGGGCCAGACGTACGAGCCGGTCGACCGCGACCAGCTGATGTACTACAAGGAGGCCCAGAACGGCCAGATCCTCAACGAGGGGATCACCGAGGCCGGTTCGATGGCCGACTTCATCGCCGCTTCGACGTCGTACGCGACGCACGGCGAGGCGATGATCCCGTTCTACATCTTCTACTCGATGTTCGGCTGGCAGCGCACGGCCGACCAGATGTGGCAGCTCGGCGACCAGCTCGGCCGCGGCTTCCTCGTCGGCGCCACGGCCGGCCGTACGACGCTGACGGGCGAGGGCCTGCAGCACGCCGACGGGCACTCCCCCGTCATCGCGGCGACGAACCCGGCGGCGCTGTCGTACGACCCGGCGTTCGCCTACGAGGTCGCGACGATCGTCAAGGACGGTCTGCGCCGGATGTACGGCGAGGCGGCCCCGGGTGAGGACCAGAACGTCTTCTACTACCTGACCGTCTACAACGAGCCGCTGCCGCAGCCCGCGAAGCCGTCCGTCGACGGCATCGACGAGGGCATCGTCAAGGGCCTGTACCGCTTCAACACGGCGGAGTCGGCGGGCATCACGCCCCCGGCGAACGCCCCGCGGATCCAGCTGCTCGGCTCCGGTACGGCGATCCACTGGGCGCTCAAGGCGCAGCAGCTGCTCGCCGAGGAGTGGGACGTGGCGGCCGACGTGTGGTCGGCGACGTCCTGGAGCGAGCTGCGCCGGGACGCCCTGGAGGCGGACGAGGCGCTGCTGCGCGGCGAGGAGCGGGTGCCGTTCGTGCGGCAGGCGCTCCAGGGTGCCGAGGGCCCGGTGCTGGCGGTCTCCGACTACATGCGCCAGGTCCCGGACCAGATCGCGCAGTGGGTCGAGCAGGACTGGTCCTCGCTGGGCGCCGACGGCTTCGGCCTCTCGGACACCCGTGAGGCGGCCCGCCGCCACTTCGGCGTCGACGCCGAGTCGATCGTCGTCGCGGCCCTGGCCCAGCTCGCCAAGCGCGGCGAGGTGAAGGCCACGGCCGTGAAGGAAGCGCGCGCGAAGTACGGTCTGTAAGGACCGGTGATCGGCAGGCCCCCGCCGCGGCGGGGGCCTGCTGCATGATGTGGCCATGCGTGCTGCCCGGCTGATCAAGATGGTGCTGCTGCTCCAGTCCCGGCCTTCCATGACCGCCGCCGAACTCGCCCGTGAGCTGGAGGTGTCGGAGCGGACGGTCACCCGGGACGCGCAGGCGCTGTCGGAGGCGGGCGTGCCGGTGTACGCGGACCGGGGCCGGGCCGGTGGCTACCGGCTGGTCGGCGGGTATCGGACGCGGCTGACCGGGCTGCACCGCGGCGAGGCCGAGGCGCTGTTCCTGTCCGGGGTGCCGGGGGCGCTGCGCGAGATGGGCCTGGAGGACGCCGCCTCGGCGGCCCGGCTGAAGGTGTCGGCGGCGCTGCTGCCCTCCCTGCGGGACGCTTCCAGGACGGCCTCCCAGCGGTTCCATCTGGACGCGCCGAACTGGTTCAAGGAGCCGGAGACGCCCGCGCTGCTGCCGGCGGTCGCCGACGCGGTGTGGGACGACCGGCGGATCGGCGCCCGCTACCGGCGCGGGGAGGACGAGGTCGTCCGGGAGCTGGAGCCGTACGGGCTCGTGCTGAAGGCGGGCGTCTGGTACCTGTGCGCCCGGGTGGCCGGGAGTGCGTCCTTCCGGGTGTACCGGATCGACCGGTTCACGGCGGTGGACGCGGACGGCGAGCGCTTCGAGCGGGACCCGGACTTCGACCTGCCCGCGTTCTGGGAGGAACGGGCGGAGCAGTTCGCGCGCTCCATCCTGCGGACGCGGGTCGTGGTGCGGCTGTCCCCCGACGGCGTGCGCGCACTGCCGTACGCCCTGGACGCGCTGACCGCCCGGGAGGCCCTGGCGGACGCGGGCGCCCCCGACGAGGGCGGCTGGGTGACGGTGGACCTCCCGGTGGAGTCCGAGGAGGTCGCACACACCCAGCTGGCGGCGCTGGGCCCGGAGGTGGAGGTGCTGGCGCCGGAGAGCCTGCGCGAGCGGTTCGCCGCGGACGCGGCGCGGCTGGCCCGGCTCTACCGGCCTGAGGGCGGCGCATAACGATCCCGCGCACTCCGGGTGCGCCCCTGTGTCCCAGGGCCGATGCTTGACCCGTGATGGACGAGACGGAGTTCTGGGAGCTGGTGGACGACACCCGGGAGGCCGCCGAGGGCGACCCGGAGGAGCAGGCCGACCTGCTCGTGGACCGGCTCGCCCAGCTGGACCCGGACTCGGTCCTGGACTTCGCCCGGCACTTCGAGTCCCGTTACAACCGCGCCTACCGCTGGGATCTGTGGGGCGCCGCCTGGGTGCTGCTCGACGGGGCGAGCGACGACGCCTTCGACTTCTTCCGGTGCTGGCTGATCGGCCAGGGCCGCGAGGTGTTCGAGGGCGCCGTGCACGACCCGGACGCGCTCGCCGATCTGCTGGGCGAGTTCGACGAGGAGATCGACGGCGACGGCGAGGAGCTCGGTTACGCGGCGGACGAGGCCTACGAGCAGCTCACCGGCGTCGTCGCCCCCGACCTGGCGATCGCGCCGCCGCCCCCGGAACCGGAGGGCACGCCGCTCGACTTCGAGAACGAGGGCCTGCTCGCCGAGCGCTACCCCCGGCTGTGGGAGCGCTTCAGGGGCTGATCAGGCGACCCGGCGGCGGCTCGTGTCGGACGGGATGCACGCGTGCGTCTGATCGGCCCGCACCACGTGGTGCATCGGAGCGGCGTTGGCCTGGTCGAGGGCGGACGCGGTGACCGCTGCCGGGCCCAGGACGACGGTCACGACCGCGCAGAGCACCGCCCAGGGGCCGCGTGTGGCCCCCGTCCGCAGTTCCGGGCCCGCCGCGTTCGCCGTGTCCTTCGTACGACCGTCGTTCATCGTCCCCACCTCCGGTCGGGTGTCTGTGGGGACGACCGTAGGGGGCGTTGATCTCAGGACGCTGCGCGTTCGCTGTGGCCTTCCTGTGCACCGTCCGGCCGGCCCTGGAGCCGGGCCGCGAGCTGTCTGATCTCGGGCAGGCGGGCGTGCAGGGCGGCGCCGGGGCAGCTGGTCATGTAGCCGTCGTTGTGGCCGGCGAGGGCGGGGAGCCTGGCGGTGGAGCCGGCCGCGTAGCGGCTCAGGCCGTTGCTGGAGACCAGGCGGACGTCCGAGCGCGGGTCGGTGCCGGTCATGCCCAGCTTCCAGGCGGACAGCGCGGCGATCGCGCGGATCATGGGCTGCGGGACCGGCATGCCCTCGGTGAAGGTGCCGAGGGCGGCGATGCCGGCGGTGCGGTGGTTGAAGCCCTGGGTGTGGGCGCCGGTGACGGCGCGCTCCACACCGCCGGCGCGGCCCTCGTAGATGGTGCCGCAGCGGTCGACGACGAAGTTGTAGCCGATGTCGTCCCAGTCGCGGGTGCCGGTCTGGCCGGTGTAGAGGTCCCGGAGGATGCGGGGCGCGTCGGCGCAGTCGTAGCCGTTGGGCGAGTCGGTGTGGTGGACGAACACGGCGGCGACCCGGTCGTCGTAGCGCGGGCGGGGCTGCGCGCGGGCGGCGTCGCCCAGCCAGTGCGTTCTGGGCACGATGGGCGGGCGCGGGGCGGCGTAGGAAGTGGTCCGGGCAGAGGGCGGAGCGGCGCGGGAGCCGGTCTCGGCGGCGTTCTCGACGCCGTGGGCGCACAGGACCAGCGCCACGACGGCGGCGACGCCCGGCAGGCAGCCGAGCACCGCCCGGGCCGCGCGCGGCAGGCCGGCTATGCCGGGTGTCCCGTCGGCGGAGTGCCTGCGTGCGCCCCGCCGTCTTCGGAAGACACGCATGGTTCCCACTGTCGGCCTGATCCGGTCCGTCCGCGATGTGTGATGTGCCACCCGGTGGAACCATCGTCACGGTCCGCGACGTTTTTCCGTGTGCACGCCCGCGTGGCCGATTCCGATCAACCCGTGCGCGTGTGACTGATCACCGGGCCCTCCCCCCGCGTATTAAGGGGTTCCGAGAGAAAGGCGGCGTGCGTGGACCTGCTCGACATCCTGCTGTTGCTGGTCGTCCTGGCCTACGCGGCGTCCGGGTACCGGCGCGGGCTGGTGGCCGGCTGTGTGTCGCTGGCGGGCTTCGTGGGCGGCGCGGTCGTCGGCGTGTGGATCCTGCCGTGGGTCATGGACCTGGTGGAGCCGGGGACGACGCGGGCGACGGTGGCGGCGGTGTTCACGGTGCTGCTCCCGGCGGTGGTGGGGCACGAGCTGGCGGGGCGCCTCGCGCTGCGGCTGCGGCGGGAGCTGGACCGGGGGCCGCTCAGGGTGGCGGACGGGATCGGCGGGGCCGTGGCCAACGCGGTGGCCGTGCTGATCGTGGCGTGGGTGGCCGCGAGCGTCCTGGGCGCGTCCTCGTCACCGCTGGTCACCTCGGCGATCCGGGACTCGCGGCTGCTCGGCACGGTGCAGCGGACGATGCCCGACACGACGCCGGCCTGGTTCTCGGGGGCCACCTCCGCGCTGACCCAGGCGGGCTTCCCGCAGGTCTTCAACCCCTTCGAGAACGAGTCGACGGCCGAGGTCGCGAGGCCCACCGGCGACAGCGTCACGGCGGCGGCCACCGATGCGGCCAAGCGGAGCACGGTGAAGGTCGAGGGCGTCGCGGGCACGCAGGGCCGCGAGGGCAGCGGGTTCGTGTACGCGCGCGAACACGTGATGACCAACGCCCATGTCGTGGCGGGCATCGACGAGCCGACCGTGCAGATCGGCGGGGTCGGGCGGACGTACGAGGCGCGGGTGGTGCTCTTCGACCCGCAGAAGGACGTGGCCGTGCTCTACGTGCCGGGTCTCAGGGCGCCCGTGCTGCGGTTCGACGACGACGCCGAGCGCGGCGACTCGGCGGTCGTCGCGGGCTATCCGCAGGACGGCGACCTGAACCTCCAGGCGGCGACGGTCGCGAACCGGGTGCAGGCGAGGGGCCAGAACATCTACAACGACGGGACGGCCACCCGGGAGATCTACTCGATCCGCTCCACGGTCCGCCCGGGCAACTCCGGCGGCCCGCTGCTCACCACGGACGGCCGGGTCTTCGGCGTGGTCTTCGCCCGCTCCACCTCGGACGCGGAGACGGGCTACGTCCTGACGGCGGACGAGGTCGCCTCCGACGCCCGGCGCGCGTCGGCCGCGACGGCCCCGGTGGACACGGGCGAGCCGGCCCCGTCCTAGCCCGGCCTCACAGGAAGCGCCCCATGAACACGTCGTCGACGTACGCCCCGTCGAGCAGGAACTCCTCGGGCAGGATCCCCTCGACCACGAACCCCTCGGCCTCGTAGAGCGCCCGGGCCGGTTTGTTGTGCCCGAGGACCCGCAGGCTGATGCGGCGGGCGCCGCGCCGGCGGGCCTCGTCGACGGCGGCCCGGACCAGTGCCCGGCCGACCCCCAGGCCGCGCGCCTCCTCGGCGACGGCGAGGCCCTGGATCTGGCGGACGTGCCGGTTCGAGTCGAGCGGGGTGGGGAAACCGAGGTGGACATAGCCCGCGAGACGGCCGCCGAGCTCGGCGACCAGGCAGTCCTCGGGGGCGTGCCGCTCGCTGAAGAACGGAGGGTACGGCGGCTGCGGCTCGGGCATCACCGCGTGCAGGTGCGACCAGGTGAGCCGGTCGAGCAGGGCCAGTTCCCCGTCGTCCTCGGGCCGGGCGGCGCGGATGCGCGGTGCGGGGAGTTCGGGCATGGGCGTCACCCTATGGCGAGCGGATCAATGCCTTGCAAGGGTTTTACGGTTGCCACCCGGCAGGATGGATTTATGGAACATTCAAGGATTGCGGTGGCGGGTGCGTCCGGTCTCATCGGCGGCGCACTGGTGCGGTCCCTGACCGCCGAGGGTCACGAGGTGCACCGCCTGGTGCGCGGCACGCCCGGCGAGGCCGGAGAGATTCGCTGGGACCCCGAGGGCGGGCACGTGGACGCGGCCGGGCTCGCCGGGTGCCACGCGGTGGTGAACCTGGCGGGGGCCGGCGTCGGCAACCGGCGCTGGACGGAGGCCTACAAGCAGCGGATCCGCGACAGCCGGGTGAAGGGCACGGCGGCCCTCGCCGAGGCGGTCGCCTCGCTGGACGCGAAGGACCGGCCGCGGGTCTTCGTGAACGGCAGCGCCATCGGCTACTACGGCGAGACCGGGGAGCGGACGGTCGACGAGAGCGCACCCGCGGGAGAGGGCTTCCTGCCCTCGCTGTGCGTGGAGTGGGAGGGGGCCGCCGCACCCGCCCAGGAGGCCGGTGTCCGCACGGTGTTCACGCGGACCGGGCTGGTCGTCTCCCGCAAGGGCGGCGCCTGGGGGCGGCTGTTCCCGCTGTTCCAGGCCGGGGCCGGCGGGCGGATGGGCGACGGGCGGCAGTACTGGTCGTTCGTCGCGCTGCACGACGAGGTCGCCGCGATCCGGCATCTGATCGAGACCGACGGCCTGTCCGGGCCGTTCAACGTCACCGCCCCGAACCCCGTGACGAACCGTGAGATCACGGCGGCGATGGGACGTGTGCTGCACCGCCCGACGTTGTTCCCGGTGCCCGCGGCCGTGCTGCGGACCGTGCTCGGCGAGATGGCCGGGGACGTCCTCGGCAGCGTCCGGGTGCTGCCGACGCGCCTTCTGGAGTCGGGCTTCCGGTTCGCCTTCCCGGAGATCGAGGGGGCGATCCGGGCGGCGCTGTGACGGCTGCCGGCCCTGGCGGACCGGGCCCTCAGTGGCGCACACCGGCCGCCTGTCCGGGATCCGACCGGCTTTTCCGAGACAGCTCCTCGAGGCGCACACCAGTCCCCTGCGACCACTTCATGCCCACCAGGCGTCCGTATGCGACCGCCGTGCGACCGTGCCCTGTCGATGCGCGACTCCCCCTGACCGATCACGGTCCTACCCTCGACCAGAACTCGCGTATCCCTGCGGCCTGTTGAGGGCATGACGTCTCCAGCGCCCGCGCAACCTCGAGGAGGGGCACGTGCTTGAGCCCGCGTACCAGGCGGACGTGGTCGTCGTGGGAGCCGGGGTCGCCGGACTCTCGGCCGCGCACCGGCTGACCAGCGCAGGAGTGACGACCATGGTCCTGGAGGCCGCCCACGGGGTCGGCGGCCGCATGGCGACGGAGAAGGTCGACGGCTTCCGGCTCGACAGGGTCGGCCAGTTGCTGTCCACGGCATATCCCGAACTACGTCTGACACCCGGTCTGGACGGGCTGGTGCTGCGGCCCTTCGCGCCGGGTGTCCTGCTGCACGGCGACGGACGCCACCACCGCGCCGGCGTCCAGCCGGGCGCAGGGGGCGCACGGGGCGCACTGCACGCGGTACGCGCGCTGGCGAGTGCTCCCCGGCCGCCGTCCGCGCCGCGGCCGCCCAGGCGGCCGGTGGCCGTGCCCGGCCGGCAGGTCTCCGTCCCCCGGAGCCGGTCCGGCGCCCCACTCGGCACCGCCGTCGACCAGGCCCGGCTGGGCGCCGCCCTGACCCGGCTGGCGGGCACACCGGCCGAACGGCTGCTGGCCCGGCCGGAGTTGCCCGCCGGTGAGGCCCTGGCGGCGCGCGGGCTGCCCGCCCGTACGATCGACGGCTTCCTGCGTCCACTGCTCGCGGCGCTGCTCTGCGACCCGGACCTGACGACATCCAGCCGGTGCGCGGACCTCGCGCTGCGCGCCTTCGCACGGGGCCGGCTGTGTCTGCCGGAGGGCGGCGCGGAGGCCCTGCCGGAGCTGCTGGCGCGCATGCTGCCGCCGGGCACGGTGCACACCGGCGTGCGCGTCACCTCCGTCTCGACGACGTCGGTGACCACCGCGGAGCACGGAGAGATCCGGTGCCGGGCGGTTCTGGTGGCGACGGGTGCGCGCGCCGCCGCCGAGCTGCTGCCCGGGTTGCGGGTGCCGGAGTTCCATCCGGTGACGGTGGTGCACCACACGACGGACGAGCCGCCGGGGACGGGGGCGTCCCTGCTGCTCGACGCGGACCTGGGCGGGCCGGTCGCGCACACGGCGGTGGTCAGTCATGTCGATCCGTCCCGGGCACCGGCGGGGCGGGCGCTGGTGTCGTCGACGGTTCTCGGGCGGCCGCCGGGGGACGTCGACACGGCGGTGCGGATGCATCTGGCGCGGTTGTACGGGGTGTCGACGGCGCGGTGGGAGACGCTGGCCGTGCACCAGACGGCCGAGGCCGTGCCCGCGATGCGGCCGCCGCATGATCTGCGGCGGCCGGTGCGGTTGCTTGCGGGCCTGTATGTGTGCGGGGATCACCGGGACACCAGTACGGTCCAGGGCGCTTTGCACTCCGGGCATCGGGCGTCGGCGGCGATCTTGGCGGACTTGGGGGCGGGGCGGTCGATGCATGTCGCCGATCCGCTGCCGACTGTGCCGAGGGCTGCTTAGGTGGTTCGTCGGCCGCGGGTGCGTGGGGGTTGATCGCGCCCACGCGGCGGAGCCGCACATCGCCACAGCCCCGCGCCCCTCAGAACCTCACCCCAAGGCCGATACCTTGTCACGGTAAGTACGCACCGGCGCCGCGTCCTTGTACGGCTCCAAGCGGCGCTCGAAGTCCCGCACGTACTCCACCGCCCGCACCGAGCGCATCTCCGCCGCCTGGCCAGCCGCTTCCGCCGCGAGTTGGCAGGCCTGGTCGAGTTCGCCGAGGCCCAGGCGGGCGGTGGCGAGGACCACCCGGCAGAAGAGTCGGCTGCGGGCGTAGGAGGGGGCCCGGAGCTGGAGTGAGCGTTCCGCGTGCTGGGCGGCGGCGCGGAACTGCTGCAGGTCGCGGTGGCAGTGGCCGAACTCGTCGGCGAGCTGGGCCTCGTCGAAGAACTTCGCCCAGTGCGGGACGTCGTCCCCGGGCCGGGCCGTCTCCAGGGCGCGTTCGGCCCGGACGAGGGCCGCGGTGCAGGCCCGGACCTCGCCGAGCACCCCGTGCCCGCGCGCCTCGGAGGCGTGCAGCAGGGCCTGGACGACGGGCGGTCCTGAGGTGCCGGCGCCCTGCTGCGCCACGCGGGCGAGCTGGACGGCCTCCCGCCCGTGCCCGAGGTAGACGGCCTGGCGGCTCATGGTGACCAGCACATAGGCCCCGTACGTCCGGTCCCCTGCCGCCTGGGCCAGCCGCAGCGCCTGGACGAAGTAGCGCTGGGCGAGTCCGTGCGCGGCGATGTCGTACGACGTCCAGCCCGCGAGCCGGGTCAGGTCGGCGGCGGCCGCGAACAGCCGGCGGCCGGTCTGCTCGCCGTAGGTGCCGCGCAGCATGGGCTCGCACTCGTGCTCCAGGTAGCGCACGAGGGCCTGGCGGGCGTGACCGCCGCCGTAGGCGTCGTCGAGGGTGCGGAACAGCTCGCCGACCGAGCGCAGGGCCGCGATGTCGCCCGCGGTGACCTTCTGGCCGGGTCCGCGCTCGGCCCCGCCGCGCTGGCGCGGCAGGGACGGCACGCCCTGCTCGGCCGTGGCCGTGGGGCGCAGCGCGAGGCGGCCCTGCACCGGAACACGGGCGGCGGCCGGCTCGCCCCGGGCGACCTTCTCGTCGGCCCGGCCGATCAGCCAGTCGCGGCTGGGCACGACGAGCCCCGCCGGGGTGAAGGCGATCTTGCGGAGCTCGGCGTGGCTGCCGGAGTCCTTGCGCCACAGCCCGCTGACGATGTCGACGGCCTCCTCCGGGGTGGCGGCGAACTCCAGCCCCGCGTAGACCGGGGCGCAGGCGTCCAGGCCGAGGTCCTGGGCGGTGAGGCGGCGGCCCAGGCGCCGGGTGAAGACCTCGGCGATCAGGGCGGGCGTGGTACCCCTGGGCTGCTGACCGCGCAGCCACCGGGTGACGGATGTCTTGTCGTATCTCAGATCAAGCCCGTGTTCGAGACCGAGCTGGTCCACGCGACGGGCGAGTCCCGCGTTGGAGAACCCCGCTTCTGCGATGAGCGCGGCGAGCTGTCGGTTGGGGGTGCGCTGCGCGGGTCGTTCCGTCATGGTGCGGTGCGGTCTCCTGCCTTCCGGTGCTGGTGATGTGCCGGATTGCCTGTGAGCAGGCCTTTTGGCTTGCTGGACGGCGCGAATGTAGCGGAGAGTAAGCACGCCATCACACATTTTCACGGACATTCATCCGATCGTGTGAGGATTGCCCCCGGGACTGACGTGTCCGGGCCGGACGTACAGTGGCTTGGGCGCGTTACGTGCCTGACAACCCGTCCGAGGGAGGCGCTTGCCGTGAGTGAGTTGCGGTTCGTCCGCATGGGGTTCGGTGACGAGGCCGTCGAGTACCAGGAGGCGTGGGACGAGCAGCGCCGGGTGCACGCGGCGCGTTTCGCCGACGAGGTCCCCGACACCGTGCTGCTCCTGGAGCACCCTCCGGTCTACACGGCCGGACGGCGCACGGCGGACGACGAACGGCCCCTCGACGGCACGCCGGTCATCGACGTGGACCGCGGCGGCAAGATCACCTGGCACGGCCCCGGCCAGCTGGTGGGCTACCCGATCCAGAAGCTCCCGCGCCCGGTGGACGTCGTGGCGCACGTGCGCCGCCTGGAGGAGGCCCTCATCCGCGCCTGCGCGGAGTTCGGCCTGGAGACGAGCCGGGTCGAGGGCCGCAGCGGCGTGTGGATCCTGGGCGACCCGGTCGAGCAGCGCCCCGCACTCGGCGGGCTGGCGCTGGACTTCGACCCCCGGCTGCACGACGAGGAGTTCGACCCGCGCATGAACGGCCCGGAGTACGCGCCGTCCAACGCGGGCCAGCGCCGGGAGGACCGCAAGATCGCCGCGATCGGCATCCGCGTGGCCAAGGGCGTCACCATGCACGGCTTCGCCCTCAACGTGAACCCCGACAACAAGTGGTTCGACCGGATCATCCCGTGCGGCATCCGCGACGCGGGCGTCGCCTCCCTGGCGGGCGAGCTCGGCCGGGACGTGACGATCGAGGAGGTCCTGCCGGTCGTCGAGCGGCATCTGCGGGAGGTCCTGGAGAGCGCGGAACCCAAGCCGCGGGAGATCGAGAAGGCACCGGCGACCGCCAGCCCGTCCGGCGTGTAGGACGAGCCGCCGGGTTTCAAATCAACGGGCGTACCCTTGAGGACGCCGAAGAATCAATCGCTAGGGAGCCGGTCGTGTCCGCAGTCGCACCCGACGGACGCAAGATGCTGCGCCTGGAGGTCCGCAACAGCCAGACCCCCATCGAGCGCAAGCCCGAGTGGATCAAGACCCGGGCGAAAATGGGTCCCGAGTACACCGCGATGCAGAAGCTCGTGAAGAGCGAGGGCCTGCACACGGTCTGCCAGGAAGCCGGCTGCCCCAACATCTACGAGTGCTGGGAGGACCGCGAGGCGACCTTCCTCATCGGCGGTGACCAGTGCACCCGGCGCTGCGACTTCTGCCAGATCGACACCGGCAAGCCCGAGGCGCTCGACCGCGACGAGCCCCGCCGTGTCGGCGAGTCCGTGGTCACGATGGACCTGAACTACGCCACGATCACCGGCGTCGCCCGCGACGACCTGGAGGACGGCGGCGCCTGGCTGTACGCCGAGACCGTGCGCCAGATCCACCAGCAGACCGCCGGACGCGAGGCCGGACGTACGAAGGTCGAGCTGCTGGCCCCCGACTTCAACGCGGTCCCCGAGCAGCTGGAGGAAGTCTTCTCCTCCCGGCCCGAGGTGTTCGCGCACAACGTCGAGACGGTCCCGCGGATCTTCAAGCGCATCCGCCCCGGCTTCCGCTACGAGCGCTCCCTGAAGGTGATCACCGAGGCGCGCGACTACGGCCTGGTCACCAAGTCGAACCTGATCCTCGGCATGGGCGAGACCCGCGAGGAGGTCAGCGACGCGCTGAAGCAGCTGCACGAGGCGGGCTGCGAGCTGGTCACCATCACGCAGTACCTGCGGCCCTCCGTGCGCCACCACCCGGTGGAGCGCTGGGTCAAGCCCCACGAGTTCGTCGAGCTGAAGGAAGAGGCCGAGCAGATCGGCTTCTCCGGCGTGATGTCCGGGCCGCTGGTGCGCTCCTCGTACCGCGCCGGGCGGCTCTACCAGATGGCCGTGGAGCAGCGTCATTCGGCCGCTCCGCGGCAGGGGGACGGGCACATCGCGGCGCAGGCCGTCTGACGAACCGTCACCACCCCTTCCCGTCGAGGGGCGAGACAAGCGTGTGAATTCGCGCACAAGAGACTACCCGCCGGTAGTGACCGATTTGACGCGGTCCTGACCGTCCTCGCAGATGAGGGCACATGTCAGGACCGCGTCGGCGTTCCACCACTCCCCGCCGGGGCTTCATGGGTGTTTGACCGGCCGGTCACGCCCTGGTAACACCAATCAGTGACGCTGAACTCACAGCACGTACACCACGTACCCGAGGGGGGACCTCACCCATGCAGGCCGCGCCGCCCGTCCGCGCCACCGCGATTCCGTCCTTCACGACCGCACTGCGTGCCGTCGAGTCGCTGCTGATGAGCAGCGGTCAGCGCACCGCCCGCCGCAACGCCTGGAACTCCGTGCTCGAGGACCGTCGTCGCGCCAAGGACCGGGTCGAGACGCAGCGCGTCGTCGAGCAGTCCCTGTCCGTCCGTCCCTGACCCTCCGGCCCTCCCCCAGGGGCCCCCGCGGGCACTGCCGTCGTCGGCGCTTGTGGGGCCACGTAGACTTCGGGGCATGGCGAGGAAGGAACCTGCAGCGGACGCTGCGAACCCCGGGCGACTGAAGCAGATCGCTCTGACCTACAAGATGACCCGCAAGGCCGACAAGAAGATCGGCCTTGTACTCGCGGCAGTCGGAATCGTCACCTTCGGTGTCTTCCTCGCGATCGGTTTCTTGATCGGTCACCCCATCTATCTCGGCATCCTGGGCCTCCTGCTCGCCTTCCTCGCGTCGGCGATCGTGTTCGGGCGCCGGGCCGAGCGGGCCGCCTTCGGGCAGATGGAGGGACAGCCCGGCGCCGCGGCGGCGGTGCTCGACAACATCGGCCGGGGCTGGACGACGACCCCCGCGGTGGCGATGAACCGCAGCCAGGACGTGGTGCACCGGGCGGTCGGCAAGGCCGGCATCGTCCTGGTCGCCGAGGGCAACCCGAACCGGGTGAAGTCCCTGCTGGCCGCCGAGAAGAAGAAGATGAACCGCATCGTCGCGGACGTCCCGGTGCACGACCTGGTCGTGGGCACGGGCGAGGGCCAGGTCGAACTGAAGAAGCTGCGGACGACCATGCTGAAGCTCCCGCGGGTGCTGACCGGCCCGCAGGTCACGGCCACCAACGACCGGCTGCGCGCCCTCGGTGACCTGATGAGCAACATGCCGCTGCCGAAGGGTCCGATGCCGAAGGGCATGCGGCTGCCGAAGGGCGGGCCGAAGGCTCGCTGACACCCCGCACACGACATGAACGAGGGGCGCCCGGTGTGACCGGACGCCCCTCGTTCATGTCGGTCGGTTCGTTCCTCGGGTCAGATGCGGACCTCGACCGTGCCGGCCAGCCGGTCGTGCAGGCCGCGGCCGTCGCGGTCCCAGATCAGGGCGGGGATCGCGAGGAAGAGCAGGACCGTGCGCAGGGCGGCGCGCCACGGGCTGACCCGGCCGGTGTCCAGGGCGAGCACCCGCAGGCCGAGCAGACGCTTGCCCGGGGTGAACCCGACCGTACCGACCGTGAGGACCATCAGCGCGAACATGATGAGCGGCGCCCAGATCTGGGCCGCGTCGTTGTAGCGCTGGGTGATGAGACCGTATGCGATCAGGAGGCACAGACCCCAGTCGACGGCGAGGGCGCCGAGCCGGCGGCCCGGGCGGGCGATCGAGCCGGGTCCCTCCTCGGGCAGACCGAGCTGCTCGCCCCGGTATCCGAAGTCGACACCGGCCTCTTCCGCGGCCGCGCGGGGCCCGGAAAGCCACGATCCGAGTGCTTGCCTGTTGTCCACCCGTCCACGGTACTGCGCCCGTAAATGACCAGGGCACGGCGGGGTGTGTCCGGGCTACGGTGGAGGGTGAGCCGGTTAACTTGTGCGAAACAAATGAGTCACGCCCGAGAAACCACCCGTCCCTAGGGTCGAGGTCAGCGTGTGCCACCCGCACTGGCCGCACGAACGAACTACCACCCCGGCGGGACGGTCGGGAGTAGGAGGAGCTGGATGTTCCAGAACGCCGACGAGGCCAAGAAGTACATCGCGGACGAGGGCGTCAAGTTCATCGACGTCCGCTTCTGCGACCTGCCGGGCGTGATGCAGCACTTCACGATCCCTGCCGAGGCCTTCGACCCGGCCGAGGAGCTCGCCTTCGACGGCTCCTCGATCCGCGGCTTCCAGGCCATCCACGAGTCCGACATGGCGCTCCGCGCGGACCTGTCGACCGCCCGGGTCGACCCGTTCCGCCGCGACAAGACCGTCAACATCAACTTCTTCATCCACGACCCGATCACGGGCGAGCAGTACTCCCGTGACCCGCGCAACGTGGCGAAGAAGGCCGAGGCCTACCTCGCGTCGACCGGTATCGCCGACACGGCGTACTTCGGCCCCGAGGCCGAGTTCTACGTCTTCGACTCGGTCCGCTTCTCCACCTCGGCGAACGAGAGCTTCTACCACATCGACTCCGAGGCCGGCGCCTGGAACACCGGTGCGGTCGAGAACAACCGTGGTTACAAGGTCCGCTACAAGGGCGGCTACTTCCCGACCCCGCCGGTCGACCACTTCGCCGACCTGCGTGCCGAGATCTCCCTCCAGCTGGCCGCCTCCGGCCTCCAGGTCGAGCGCCAGCACCACGAGGTGGGCACCGCCGGCCAGGCGGAGATCAACTACAAGTTCAACACGCTGCTCGCCGCGGCCGACGACCTCCAGCTCTTCAAGTACATCGTGAAGAACGTGGCCTGGCAGAACGGCAAGACCGCGACCTTCATGCCGAAGCCGATCTTCGGTGACAACGGCTCGGGCATGCACGTGCACCAGTCGCTGTGGACCGGCGGCCAGCCGCTCTTCTACGACGAGGCGGGCTACGCGGGTCTGTCCGACACCGCCCGCTACTACATCGGCGGCATCCTCAAGCACGCCCCGTCGCTGCTGGCCTTCACCAACCCGACGGTGAACTCCTACCACCGTCTGGTCCCGGGCTTCGAGGCGCCGATCAACCTGGTGTACTCGCAGCGCAACCGCTCCGCGGCCATGCGTATCCCGATCACGGGCTCCAACCCGAAGGCGAAGCGCGTCGAGTTCCGCGCGCCCGACTCCTCCGGCAACCCGTACCTCGCCTTCTCGGCCCTCCTCCTCGCGGGCCTCGACGGCATCAAGAACAAGATCGAGCCGGCCGAGCCGATCGACAAGGACCTCTACGAGCTGGCTCCCGAGGAGCACGCGAGCGTCGCGCAGGTGCCGACCTCCCTCCCGGCCGTCCTCGACCGCCTGGAGGCCGACCACGAGTTCCTGCTCCAGGGTGACGTGTTCACCCCGGACCTGATCGAGACGTGGATCGACTACAAGCGCACGAACGAGATCGCGCCGCTTCAGCTGCGTCCGCACCCGCACGAGTTCGAGCTGTACTTCGACGTGTGATCGACGCCTGACCGAGGCATCGCGCCCGCGCCCCCGCTGTCGTTTCCGACGGCGGGGGCGCGGGCGTTTGTTCTATTCTTGGGTCAAGGACCACACGGGGGTGGAGTGGGAATGCCCGAGCACGAACAGGACGACCAGGAGCGCGAGTTCGACCTCAGATGGGCGGACGGAGCCGAGCACAAGGAGCCCTCGGCCAGGGCCCGGATGCTCGCCGCCCGCTGGAAGCACAACCCGCCCGGGCCCGTGCCGTTCCGGGCCGACCCGGAGCACGTCGGCTCCCGCCGCCGCTCCTCGTGGATCTCGACCGCCGTGGTGCTCGGGTGCGTGGCGGCGGTGATCGTGCTGCTGGGGTACATCAACTTCAGGGCGCCGTACTAAACGGCGTCGCGTCGGCGGTCACGGATCTCGGGGAGTGGCTCGAAGCCGGCTGCCTTGTAGGTGGCGACGGCGGCGGCGTTGGAGCTCGGGGTGCAGACGAGCGCGCTCGACGAGCCCAGCTCCCCCAGGGAGGCCGCCGCGGCGACGGTGATCGCCCTGCCGTGGCCCTGCCCGCGATGGTCCCGGTGCACGCCCATCGGTTCGATCAGCCCGGGCTTCCCCGGACCGGCCGACCACACCGTCACCGCCGCCACCGCGTCGCCCCGGTCGTCGTACGCGACCAGGCACCGGGCGTCGGCGTACGGCGGTCCGGCCGCCATCGCGTGCCAGTGCGCATCCGTGAACGTCGACCTGTCGAACGACGCCCGCTGCACGGCGGCCCGCACATGCGCCTGCTCCGGCCCGATCACCTCGATCCGCACGCCCGGGTCCTCGACCGGCTCCGTGAGGTCGCGGCGCAGCGGCATCCATGGCTCGTCGGTGTCCCAGCCGTCCTGGAACAGCAGGTCCTGGACCGGTGTGCCGAGAGGCGCCTCGACGTACGCCTTGCCCTCTTTCAGCACGCCGCGCTCCGGTTCGGCCAGGTCCCCCACCAGCCGTTGTGCCAGCTCCTCGTCCTGCTGGGCGTCCGGTGCGATCGTCAGCCGCAGCAGCTCGGGGCCGTCCAGCAGCCCGACGGCGAGGATCCTCCCGTCACGGCTCCAGGTCCGCACCGCCGCGGCCGTCGCCCTTGCACCGAACCGCCAGAACCAGCCCACGTCTCCCGGATGCAGCTGCATCGGCGCCCCGTCGTACTGCCACTCCCGCAGTACGCCCACAGCCTCGCTCAAGTCGTCGATCCCCGGCACGTTCAACACGATCGCCATAGCCCGATCTCACACCACCCCTCCGGCGGTGCGCATGGATATGGCGTCACGCGTCGACTGCTAGCGTCCGACCCCGTGAACGACCGTGTGTACGTGGGCAACGCCGGCAAGGACGCCGCGCTGGACCGGGGATGGATTCTCGGGCATTTCAAGGACGCCGGGGATCCGCGGCACAGCGAGGCCGTGGAGATCAAGTGGGGTGTTCATCCTCCGGGGGACGAGCGGGCGGAGTGGGTGCGCGGGGAGGAGCGCACCGCGCTGCTGGTGCTCGTCAGCGGGCGGTTCCGGGTCGAACTGCCCGGGCGCAGCGTGCTGCTGGAGCGGCAGGGGGACTACGTCGTGTGGGGGCGCGGGGTCGATCACTCGTGGGTCGCGGAGGAGGAGTCGGTCGTACTGACGGTGCGCTGGCCGTCCGTGCCGGGGTACGCGGTGGCCCCAAACGGCTGACGGCTTTGCCGGTCCTGGGGCCGATCGCGACCCGTTCATGGGGAGCCCCGGGTGCACACTGGCTGTGGGACGAGTGCGTGACTGCGGGGTGATGCAGATGCACAGCCGGTTCCGGAGCGATCGGCGGTTGACCACCCGGATGGGGGTCACGCTGTTCCTGCTCGGGTTGCTGTACGTGGCGTTCGTCGCCGCGTTGATCGTGCTGCTGAAGTCGTGGGTGCTGGTCGTGGTGATCGCGGCGGCGCTGCTCGGCGCGCAGTACTGGTTCTCCGACCGGATCGCGTTGTACGCCATGCGCGGGCGGGTCGTGGAGCGCGAGGAGTATCCCGAGCTGCACGCGGTGATCGACCGGCTGTGCGCCCTGGCCGACATGCCGAAGCCGGTGGTGGCCGTGTCCGGTATGGACATGCCGAACGCGTTCGCGACCGGGCGGAACCCCGATCACGCGGTGGTGTGTGTGACGACCGGGCTGCTGCGGCGGCTGGAGCCGGCCGAGCTGGAGGGCGTGCTCGCGCACGAGCTGTCGCACGTGGCGCACAAGGACGTCGCCGTGATCACCGTCGCGTCGTTCCTCGGGGTGCTCGCGGGGCTGATCGTGCGGTTCGCCTTCTACTCGCAGCTGTTCGGCGGGGGCAGGAGGGACCAGAACACGGCTGCCGTCCTCGCCGCGGTGATGGGTGTGGCGGCGGCCGTCTACGCGATCAGCTTCCTGCTGATCCGGGCCCTGTCCCGGTACCGGGAACTGGCCGCGGACCGTGCGGCCGCGCAGCTCACCGGCCGGCCCTCGGCGCTGGCCTCCGCGCTCACCAAGGTCACCGGCGACATCGCCCGCATCCCGACCAAGGACCTGCGCACCGCCCAGGCCTTCAACGCCTTCTACTTCACGCCGGCGCTGGGCCGCGAGCCCGGGATCGCACGGCTCTTCTCGACCCACCCGAGCCTGGAGCAGCGGCTCGGCCAGCTGGGCCGGATCTCCGCCGAACTGGGCGAGGCGGCGGCACCCGGAGGGGCGTGATCGACACATGGGGCTGCTGGACATCCTGCTCGGCCGGACGAAACCGGTCGTGGCGGATCTCGACCGGCTCTTCGCGCTGCCCTCGGCGGCCGTGACGCTGGAGGCCGCCGCGGGCTTCACGCCGACCGGGCAGGGCGCGGTGTGCTTCGCCACCGTCGAGGGCGCGGCCTTCGAGCAGTCTCACCGCGAGGTGCAGGCCCTGCTGGACGCCGACACCGACCGCGACGGCCCGCCGGTGGAGCTGCGGCAGGACGACTACGGCTACTCCTGGCTGGTCTCCCGCCGCGACCCCGGCCGGCTCTCCGCGCTCGTGAACGACCTGCACGCCGTGAACAGCCAGCTGGAGGTCAACGGGTTCGGCCCTCAGCTGCTGTGCTCCCTGGCCGGGTTCGAGGACCTCTCCGGCCGGCGGCTCGCGCTGGTCTACCTCTACAAGCGCGGTACGTTCTACCCGTTCGCGCCCCTGCCGGACGGCACGCAGCGGCGCGACAACGCACTCGAACTCCAGGTGCGGGCCGCGCTCTCCGACGATCTGCGCATCGAGCAGGATCTGAGCCGCTGGTTCCCGGTGTGGGGAGCGCCCGGACTGTGAGCGCCCCTCAGGGGGGCGGGGCCACGTGAGTGAATGGCCGCATGAGTGAGCTGATCCCCTTCACGCACGTCTTCGGCGGCGAACGGCTCAGCGGGCTGTCCAGCGGCGGCGGTGAGCCGGGCCGGGCGACGGTCGTGCTGTTGCACGGCGCGGGCAACGGCTGCAAGGAGCGGCTGGTGCCGCTGCTGGCGGAGTTCGCCGCCCACGGCTGCCACGCCCTCGCCTTCGACTTCTCGGGGCACGGGGAGAGCACCGGCCTGCTGCGGGAACTGAGCCTGCGCCGCCGCTTCGAACAGGCCGTCTCCGTCATCGACGCCCGGGCGCGCGTGGACGGGCCGCTGGTCCTGGTCGGGTTCAGCATGAGCGGCCAGACTGTGGCGGATCTCGTCGGGCACTACGGGGACCGGGTGGCGGCCCTGGGGCTGTGCGCGCCGGCGGTGTACGCGGGCGAGGCGTGGGACGCGCCGTTCGGCGCGGGCGACGGGCGGTTCAGCGAGATCATCCGCAGGCCCGGGAGCTGGCACGCTGCACCCGCGCTCGACGTCCTGCGAGGGTTCGAGGGAAGGGCCGTGCTCGCGGTGCCGGGCACGGACGAGGTCATCCCGCCCGCCGTGACGGAGGCGTTCTCCCAGGCGCTGGCCCGGCGCGCGCAGTTCACCCACTGGGAACTCCCCGACGCCGGGCACCGGTTGGGCGTGTGGTTCCGCGACCATCCCGACGACCGGAGGGAGTTCGTGACCGCCGTCCTGACCGGGCTCGGCGAGCAGGGCTGGACGGCGACCCGCGCATGGGTGGCCAAGCAGCTCCCGGAGGGCCGTACGGTTAGCACGTCGTCCTTTCTGACCGGCGGCTGGAGCGCCCAGATGCGGCGGCTCACCCTCGACGACGGCACCGAACTGGCGCTGCGGACCTTCGTGAAGCCCTTCTTCCGGCGGCATGCGACCGGGCTGCTGGCCCGCGAGGCGGAGATGCTCACGCTGCTGGCGGAGCAGGAGGGCGTGCCGGCCGCCGAGCTGATCGGCGTGGACGCGACCGGCGAACACTGCGACCATCCGTCCCTGTTGATGTCCGTGCTGCCGGGGCGGGTCCGGGTCGACGAGGAGGAACTCGACGCCCGGGTGGACCTGCTGGCGGGTCAACTGGCCCGCATCCACCGGGTCGTCCCCCGGGAGCGCCCGCGCGCGTACCAGGCGTGGACGTCGCCGGCGGCGGTCCCTCCGGGGTGGGAGCGGGCCGTGGATGTCATCCGCCGCGATCCCCCGCCCTACGACGGCTGCTTCCTGCACCGGGACTTCCACCCCGGGAACGTCCTGTTCACGGGTGCGGGGGCCGGTCTGCGGGTCAGTGGTGTCGTCGACTGGGTGGAGACCTCGTGGGGGCCCGCCGACCTGGACGTCGCCCACTGCTCCACGGCACTCGCGCTGCTGCACGGCCCCGAGTACGGCATCGGTTTCCGGGAGCGCTACGAGGCCCGGGGCGGGCGCCGCCTGGCCGACGGCCCGGAGCATCTGTACTGGCGGCTGCTCGACGCCCTGGCCTACGTCCCCGACGCGGCGAAGCTGGCGGGGCCGTGGCGGGAGCTGGGCCGGACCGACCTGACGCCAAAGGTGCTGGGCGGGCGGCTGGAGGCGTATGTGACGGAGCTGCTGGAGCGGTACGCCTGAGGCGTGCAGGCCGGTCGGGGCCGGTTGTCAGTGGCGTCCGCGATGATGAGCGGTGGGGTCGGAGGCACCTGAGGAGTGGAGGCCGGCATGGGCGGGGCGCGGTACATCGGCGTGGCGGAGCGGCGGGCCCGGCTCGCACTGCGTCAGCGGCTGGCCGGGCAGGCTCGGGTGGAGACGCCCGAGGAGGTCGCCGGTGCGCTGGTCGCGCTGCACGGCACGGACCCGGCGACGGTGTATCTGGCCGTGGGCGCGCGGCTCGCGGACCCCGCCGGGACCGTCGAGGAGACGGGGCGGGCCCTGTACGAGGACCGTTCCCTGGTGCGGATGCACGGCATGCGGCACACGGTGTTCGTGTTCCCCACCCGCCTGACGGCCGTCGTGCACGCCTCGACGGGTCTGGCGGTCGCCGCCCGGGAGAGGGCCTCGCTGCTCAAGCACATGGCGACGGCCGGGGCGCCGGACGCGGCCTGGCTGAAGGAGGTCGAGGAATCGACGCTGGCGGCGCTCGCCCGGCGTGGCCAGGCGACGGCGGCCGAACTCGCCCAGGACGAGCCGCGTCTGCGGGAGCAGTTCGTGTACGCGCCCGGGAAGAGCTACGAGGGGACGCACACGGTCTCGACCCGGCTGCTGAGGGTGCTGGGCGTCGAGGGGAAGGTCGTGCGCGGCCGGCCGCTCGGCTCCTGGACGTCCGGCCAGTTCCGCTGGGCCGTGGCACCCGAGCACGCCGAACGGGACACGGCCGAGGCGCAGGCGGAGCTTCTCGGACGGTGGCTCGCCGCGTGCGGCCCGGCGACCGAGGCCGATCTGAAGTGGTGGACGGGCTGGCGCGTGACGGAGGTCCGCAGGGCCCTGACCGCGATCGGAGCGGAGCCGGTGTCGCTGGATGAGGGGACGGGATACGTGGCCGCGGGCGACGCCGGCCCGGCGCCGTCACCCGAGGAGCCCTGGGCCGCGCTGCTGCCCGGCCTCGACCCGACGGCGATGGGGTGGCAGCAGCGCGACTGGTATCTGGCCCCGGAGCTGCGGCCCCGGTTGTTCGACGGCAGCGGCAACGTCGGGCCGACGGTGTGGTGGAACGGGCGGGTGGTCGGCGGCTGGGCCCAGCGGCCCGGCGGGGAGATCACCTGGCGGATCCTCGACGAGGAGGGCATCGGCCGGGAGGCCCGCGCGGCGATCGAGTCGGAGGCGGAGCGGCTCAGCGGCTGGGTGGGGACGACCAGGATCACCCCGCGCTTCCGCACACCACTGGAGAAGGAGCTGGCGGCGGGCTGAGCGGGTCGGCCCGGGCGGGCGGGCCCGAGCACCGGGCATGCACGCGTGACGCGCACGGCACCGGACGGAGGCGTCCGAGGCCGCGGGCGGCGCCGACCGCGCGCACGGGACCCGGGTGATCCCGCACAGACGTCCGAACGAGACCCCGGCAGCACCACGGCCGGGCGACCGCGAAACCCTGCGGCACATCGCCCGGGCGGCCGCGAAACCGGCGGCAGGGCGGGACACGCACGGGACCCGGCCTACACCCCGCCCCCGTCTCGTGCGTACACCCCCGCTCGCGCCGCCGTCACCGCGGCCTCGGCGGCCCGGGTGGCCGTGGTCTCGTCGAGCGGGCCCCCGCTGATCAGCAGGTGGTAGTAGAGCGGGGCGGAGACGGCGCGAACCACCTCGTGCGCGTCGGTGCCCTCGGGTACCTCGCCCCGGTCGACGGCCTGCCGGACACAGGGAGCCCATTCCCTGACTCGGATGTCGTAGAAGCGGTGCAGTGCCGCGGCCGTTCTCGCGTCGCCGGTCGCGGCGGCGATCAGCGCCTTGAACAACGGCCCCTGCCGAGGATCCGTCAACGTGCGTTGGACGAGGCGGGCGTTGGCCGTCAGGTCTCCGAGCAGCGAGCCGGTCTCGGTGCGCGGCGCGGACTGTTCGGCCATGTCCTGGAGGAGGTCGGCCACCAGTGCGGCCACCGTTCCCCAGCGGCGGTAGACCGTCGTCTTGCCCACGCCGGCCCGGCGAGCGACGTCGGCCAGGTCCAGGCCGGTGAGGCCCTGCTCGGTCAGGGCGTCCTCGGCCGCTCGCAGCACCGCCTCCCGCACGCGCGCCGTGCGCCCCCCGGGCCGTACGGTCCCCGGCTCGCCTCCGTCAGCCATAACGGCACTCCTGTTTCATTAGCGACCTCACCCTGCTACCTTAGTGACCACTAACGGAACCATAGACCCATTAGACAGAGGGCGTTCCCGAGAGGGGTCCGAGATGGAATACAGGCGATTGGGCGCGTCGGGGCTCATGGTCCCGGCGCTGAGCTTCGGAGCCGGCACCTTCGGCGGGCGGGGTCCGCTCTTCGGCGCATGGGGCACGACCGACGCGCAGCAGGCGCGCCGCCTGGTGGACATCTGCCTGGACGCCGGGATCACGATGTTCGACACCGCCGACGTCTACTCCGCCGGCGCGTCCGAGGAGGTGCTGGGGGAAGCGATCAAGGGCCGCCGCGACCAGGTGATCCTCTCCACCAAGACGAGCCTGCCGATGGGGGACGGACCGGGCGACGCGGGCTCCTCCCGCTCCCGGCTGATCCGCGCCTGCGAGGACGCCCTGCGCCGGCTCGGCACGGACCACCTCGACCTCTTCCAGCTGCACGCCTTCGACGCCGGGACGCCGGTCGAAGAGGTGCTGGCCGCGCTCGACTCGCTGGTCCAGGCGGGCAAGGTGCGCTACACCGGCGTCTCCAACTTCTCCGGCTGGCAGGTGATGAAGTCCCTCGCGGCCGCCGAGCGGCACGGCCGTCCCCGCTATGTGGCGCACCAGGTGTACTACTCCCTGATCGGCCGCGACTACGAGTGGGAGCTGATGCCGCTCGCCCTCGACCAGGGCCTCGGCGCGATCGTCTGGAGCCCGCTCGGCTGGGGGCGGCTCACCGGCAAGGTCCGCCGCGGCACCCCGATCCCGCCCGGCAGCCGCCTGCACCGCACCGCCGACTACGGCCCGCCCGTCTCCGACGAGCACCTCTACGACGTGGTCGACGCCCTGGACGAGATCGCGCGGGAGACGGGCAAGGCGGTGCCGCAGATCGCCCTCAACTGGCTGCTGCGGCGACCGACCGTGTCCTCCGTCCTCATCGGCGCCCGCGACGAGCGGCAGTTGCGCCAGAACCTCGGCGCCGTCGGCTGGAGCCTCACCCCCGAGCAGGTGGCGAAACTCGACGCGGCGAGCCACCGCCCGGCGCCGTACCCCTACTTCCCCTACGAGCGCCAGGAGGGCTTCGCCCGCCTGAACCCGCCGGCGGTCACGGCGCCCGGCCGGGCCGCATGAGCGAGCGCCGGGCACCCCGCGAAGGGGTACCCGGCGCTCCGGTCGTGGGCTGCCTCGACTCAGCGTGCGTACCGCATGAACGCGCGCACCATGTGGCACGTCGTGTCCGACGGCGGGTGGACGCCGATCAGTTCCGCCGTGTCGCGGATCGTCTCGTTGCGGGCCTGGTTCGGCATGTAGACGCCCGAGTCGAGCAGGGCGATGGCGAGGCGCATCGCCTTGAGGCGGCGGTTGTGCGTCACGTACCACTGGCGCGGCCGGCCCGGCGGCAGCGGCCGCTTCTCCACGGGCACGTACGGCAGGTCGAGCTGGACGGGGCGCTTCGCGGTGGACTGGGTGGGCAACGGCTTCGACTTCAGGGCGGCAGCGGGCACAGGCATCCTCCTGTCGCGGTCGGGCGGCTCACCGAAGACGTCGGCATCCCCGGCGCCACCCTCGAACACTGCTTACAGTTTACCGCCGGGCACTGACAACGGGGAGTCCGCAGAGTCCAGCAAACGCCCAGGTGAGCCGGGGAATTGACGTCACGTCACGGCAGGTCCGGGAGGTGCGGGTGGGGCGTCAGGAAATCGAACAAGCTGGTCGGCGCGTACCGTGCACACATGGAGATCTGGATCAATCCCGCGTGTTCGAAGTGCCGCAGCGCCCTGACGCTGCTCGACGCCGAGGGCGCCGACTACACCGTCCGCCGCTACCTGGAGGACGTGCCGAGCGAGGACGAGATCCGCGGCGTGCTCGAGCGCCTCGGTCTCGACCCCTGGGACATCACCCGCACCCAGGAGGCCGACGCCAAGGAGCTCGGACTCAAGGAGTGGCCGCGGGACGCCGGTTCGCGCGATCGCTGGATCACGGCGCTGGCCGAGCACCCGAAGCTGATCCAGCGCCCGATCATCACCGCGGACGACGGCACGGCAGTGGTCGGCCGCACCGACGAGGCCGTACGGGACGCCCTGTCGCGCTGACGCACTGACGACCCGCCGGCCTGCCTGTGGCACAGGTCACTTGAGTGACTCCTGTAACCGCTGAGTAACCTCGTTCGGTATCTCGTACATAGCGGCGTACGCTCCCCTACCTCTTCAGGAGGCGCGCATGTCGCGCAGGAGAACGCTCGGCACGAAGAAGAAGCTCGCACTGCTGGTGAGTGCGGCGACGGTGGCGGGAGGCGGGGCCTTCGTCATGGCGAGCACGTCGAACGCCGCCCAGACCCCCAAGTCGGCGTCGGAATCGACCGTCTGCCTGGGTCTCGCCACCGCCCTCGGCAACAATCAGAAGTTCATCGCGGACCAGCGGGCCAACCCCGACGCGCAGTCCGAGGCGCGGATCGCCAACCGCGAGGCGGTCGTCGCGGAGATCAAGCGGAAGCAGGAGGCGTCGGGGTGCGCTGTCGGGGAGTCGGCTCAGGACTCCCAGACCGCGCAGCCGTCGCAGCCCGCCCAGTCGGCACAGCCCTCGGACCCCGCCGCATCGGCACAGCCCTCGCAGCCCGCCGAGTCCGCCCCCGCCGCCGACCCCGGTGGCGGTGCCGCGGCTTCGGGGCAGCAGGTGTGCAACGGCTCCACGGTCACGCTCTCCGGCGAGGGCGGTGCGCCCGCCGCGTCCAGCAACCAGTTCCCGGCCGGCACGAAGCTGAAGGTCACCAACCTGGACAACAACAAGTCCACGACGGTGGAGGTCACTTCGGTCTCCGGCAGCTGTGCGCTGCTCAACAACGCGGCCTTCGAACAGGTCCGTGAGCCCGGCAAGTTCCTGATCCGCCGGGCCCTGATCGAGAAGGTGGGGTGAGGCCGTACGACCCGTTGAATCGATGAGGCGGCGGCCACCCCCTCGGCCGCCCCTCGTACGTGTCACCGGTCCTGCTGCCCCCGGCCAGGGGCAGCAGGACCGGCGCGTCCGGAACGTGCGGCGCCGGTCACCGGCTTGACGGAGGGGAGCCGGTGACCGGCGCCGCCTCCGGCAAAAACGCCCTCTCTGCGTGAAGTGCGGCACAGCATCACCAGGTAACACGGGGTTCACATTCGAGCAATGGCCGGGAAATCGCCTGTTGCGAGGCTGCCGGGCGGCAACAGACGCGGCGCCTCGGTGCCGCGGCGCCGCAGCACCCGCGATACGCGCCCAGACACACCCCCGAAGGATGTGGCCCGTGACCTTCAAGGCTGAGTACATCTGGATCGACGGCACCGAGCCGACGGCCAAACTGCGCTCCAAGACCAAGATCATCGCGGGCGCCCCCGCCGGTCTCGACGCGCTGCCGATCTGGGGCTTCGACGGGTCCTCCACCAACCAGGCCGAGGGCCACGCCTCGGACTGTGTGCTCAAGCCGGTCTTCTCCTGCCCGGACCCGATCCGCGGTGGCGACGACATCCTCGTGCTGTGCGAGGTCCTGAACATCGACCTCACCCCGCACGCCAGCAACACCCGTGCGGCGCTGGCCGAGGTCGCGGAGAAGTTCGCGGCGCAGGAGCCGATCTTCGGCATCGAGCAGGAGTACACGTTCTTCAAGGACGGCTACCCGCTCGGCTTCCCCAAGGGCGGCTTCCCGGCCCCCCAGGGCGGCTACTACTGCGGTGTCGGCGCCGATGAGATCTTCGGCCGTGACGTCGTCGAGGCCCACCTGGACAACTGCCTGAAGGCCGGTCTGGCCATCTCCGGCATCAACGCCGAGGTCATGCCCGGCCAGTGGGAGTTCCAGGTCGGCCCGGTCTCCCCGCTGGAGGTCTCCGACCACCTGTGGGTGGCGCGCTGGCTGCTCTACCGCACCGCCGAGGACTTCGACGTCGCCGCCACCCTCGACCCCAAGCCGGTCAAGGGCGACTGGAACGGCGCCGGTGCGCACACCAACTTCTCGACCAAGGCGATGCGCGAGGGCTACGACGCGATCATCACCGCGGCCGAGTCCCTCGGTGAGGGCTCCAAGCCGCTCGACCACGTCAAGAACTACGGCGCCGGCATCGACGACCGCCTGACCGGTCTGCACGAGACCGCCCCGTGGAACGAGTACTCCTACGGCGTCTCCAACCGCGGCGCCTCGGTCCGTATCCCGTGGCAGGTCGAGAAGGACGGCAAGGGCTACATCGAGGACCGCCGTCCGAACGCCAACGTCGACCCGTACGTGGTGACCCGTCTGCTCGTCGACACCTGCTGCTCGGCGCTGGAGAAGGCCGGCCAGGTCTGACCGGCGCGCTTCATCGCTCCCGAGGGGCGCTCACCGTTCGCGGTGGGCGCCCCCTCGCGTTGTCAGTGGGGCGTGCCATGGTGAGGGCATGGAGATGATCGACGGGGGCCTCGCGGTCAAGGTGCTGACGGAGAGCGGGCGGACGTACGCGCGGGTTTCGGCGCGGGAGCTGCGCGAGCTGGTGGAGCGAATCGGCGGTGCCGACGACCACTTCCTCGTCGTGCAGCGCATACCGGACCGGCCACTGGTCTTCATCCAGACGGCCCACGACGAGGGCGGCGTCTACGACCTCCAGCACCGCACGGGCTCCGTCCCGCACCTGTGGGTGGCGCGGGTGACCGACCCCGGCCTCGTCGCCGAGGTGATGGTGCGCTGGGCGCGGCAGGAGGACGGCTGGGACGCCGGAGTCACCTGGGAGCGCGAGGAGTTCGGGCTGCCCGAGAAGCCTCCCGCGCTCGCGCCCGAGGTCGCCGCGCGGGCCGAGGGGTACGTCCGCGGGATGCTCCGGGACGGATACGCGGGCATCGAGGCGCTGATCCGCGAGACCGTGTATCTGATGGAGGACGGGGAGGACTCCTCGCCCATATCCCCGGCGCAGGCCCGCGAGATCGTCGAGCGGCTGTGGGTGGAGCAGGTCGACGAGCAGGAGGCGTGGACCGGGCCGACCGATCCGGACCGGCTGGAGCGGGCCTTCGCGGCCCTGGAGGAGGGCGGGATCATCGCCCGTGAGGACTTCACCTGCTGCCGGGGCTGCGGCATGACGGAGATCGGCGCGGAAGTGGACGACGCGTCGACGGTGCGCGGCTTCGTCTTCTTCCACCGCCAGGGCACCCGCGCGGCGGCGGAGGGCCACGGTCTGTCGCTGTACTACGGGGGGTTCGACGGCTCCGAGCAGACCACCACGGCCGTCGGCCACGAGGTCGTCGCGGCGCTGACGTCGGCCGGCCTGTCCACGGAGTGGGACGGCGACCCCGGCAAGGCCATCGACGTCACCCCGCTGGAGTGGCGCAAGCGCCTGGTGGGATGAGGACCTGACGGGCCTGTCGGCCGGCCGGCAGGTGTCCAAGCAGTGAGAGAAGGCTCCCGGCGGGCGAGCGCCTCTGCTTCAATGGGCCCATGGCCAGCTTCCAGAAGTACACCGCGACGGGTCGCCATGACCTCGAGCCCTTCTGGCCGTCCCGCCAGGACCACGATTTCGACCGGGTGTGTTGCCGCGCGATGAACGCGCGGGCCCTCTAAAGCCGTACACCCCGGCCTTCGGCCAGCGCGAACCGCGTACGTCCCTCGGCGAGCCCGACCACGAATCGCGGCCGTCGACCTCCCCGACGAACTCCTCGCGCGAAAGAGCTGACCTCTCATGGCGACCACTCGTTCTCTGTCCACCGCCGCCCCTCTCAAGGCCCCCGCGCCGCACGGCCCCCGGCATCGGCTGCGCGCCGTCGACCGGGACGAGGTGGTGACGGTCGCGGACCTCCTCCCGCCGGGCGCCACCTGGCTGCCGGCGCCGCAGCACACCCTGCCCACGCTGCCGGGGCAGCCGCCGATGATCGGCTACCTGGTGCTCGTCCCGGCCGACCAGCAGCCGCCGTTCCCGGTGGCGGTGCCCGACCTGCCGCAGGCCGCCGGCCCGGAAACCGCTGCCGAGCCCGGCGGCGAGCCGCTGATCCGCGTCGACACCGTGCAGCGCACCGCCCGGGTGGCCGGGCAGCCGCTCGACCTCACGTACCTGGAGTTCGAGCTGCTGGCGCACCTCGTGGCGCACCCGGGCCGGGTGCACACCCGCGACCAGCTGGTCGGCACGGTGTGGGGCTACGGGCACGTGGGTGACGGCCGCACGGTCGACGTCCACATCGCCCGCCTGCGCCGCAAGCTGGGTGCGGAGCACCGCGACACGATCCGCACCGTGCGCCGCGTGGGCTACAAGTACGTGCCGCCGACGGCGCACTGAGGCGCGCGCCCGTCCCGCCCCCGCTCCGTCCTGTCTGCTGACAGCAGATCACCGTTCCCTCCCCTCGCCCCACCGGGCAGAGTCACCGGCATGAGACTTCTGATGCTGGGTGGTACGGAGTTCGTGGGGCGGGCCGTCGTGGAGGCGGCGCTGGGGCGGGGCTGGGACGTGACCGTCTTCCACCGAGGGCGGCACGACGCGCCGCCGGGCGTGCGGTCGCTGCTCGGCGACCGCACCGCGCCCGGCGGTCTCGCCGCCCTCGCCGACGACCCGGGCGAGTGGGACGTCGTCGTCGACACGTGGTCGGCTGCGCCCCGCGCGGTGCGGGACTCGGCGCGGCTGCTGCGGGGCCGCGCCGGCCGGTACGTGTACGTGTCGAGCTGTTCGGTGTACGCGTGGGCCCCGCCCGCCGGGTACGACGAGAACGCGCCCCTGGCGGAGGGGGCGTCGGCCGACGCGGAGCAGACCGCGTACCCGCAGGACAAGCGGGGCGGTGAACTGGCCGTGCTGGACGCCTTCGGCGCGGACCGGTCGGTGCTCGTACGGTCCGGGCTGATCCTCGGCCCGTACGAGAACATCGGCCGGCTGCCCTGGTGGCTGGGCCGGACGGCGCGCGGCGGTCCGGTGCTGGCGCCGGGCCCGCGTGAACTGCCCCTGCAGTACGTGGACGTCCGCGACCTGGCCGAGTGGATCCTGCTCGCGGCCGAGCGGGAGCTGAGCGGGCCGTACAACCTGGTCAGTCCGCAGGGGCACACCACCATGGGCGAATTGCTCGACGCCTGTGTCCGGGTCACCGGCGGTGACGCCGAGCTCCGCTGGACCGAGCCCGGGGTGATCCTGGAGGCGGGCATCGAGCCGTGGACCGACTTGCCGGTGTGGGTGCCGCCGGGCAGCGACCTGTACGACGCCCTGCACAGCGCGGACGTCTCCCGGGCGGTCGGGGCCGGGCTGGTCTGCCGGCCCGTCGAGGAGACCGTGGCGGACACCTGGCGGTGGCTCCAGGACCTCGGGGGCGTGGTGCCCCAGCGCCCGGACCGGCCGCGCTCGGGCCTCGATCCGGAGGTGGAGGCGAAGGTACTGGCGTCCGGCGCCAGTACCTGAACGACCCGTCCGGGGTGTACCCAGCACCACCCCCGGCCGGGTGTCCCGGCCCCGTGACCCGGCACGTCCGCTCGGCGAGACTGACGCCATGACCATGGACACGAAGAACGGCAACGGGCGGACGACAGGGCGGGGCATCGGGCTCGCCGCGGTGCGGGGGCTCGCGCTGGCCCTCGTCTCCCTGCCGGGGGCGGTGCTGTGCTTCTGCCTGTCCCTGGTCTCGATCGCGCTCATCCCGATCGGGGTCGGGCTCGTCACGACGCCGTACGTACTGACGGGGGTGCGGGCGTTCGCGAACGCCCGGCGGGTGCTCGCGGCGGAGTGGGGCGGGGTGCGGATCCCCCCGGCGTACCGGCCGCTGCCGGAGGACGCCAACCCCTGGGCGCGCACCTTCGGCATGCTGCGCGACCCGGCGACCTGGCGGGACCTGCGGTGGCTGCCGGTCGACATGACCGCCGGGTTCGTCACCGCGCTGCTGCCGGCCGTGCTGCTGCTCTATCCGCTGGAGGGGTTCGCGCTCGCCATCGGGCTGTGGCGGGTCTTCCCCGACGGGTACTGGTACGGGTTCGTGCCGGTGACGGGCCAGGCGTCCGCCTTCGGCGCGGCGGCCCTGGGTCTGGTGCTGCTGTTCCTCGCGCACTTCCTCACCCCGCGCCTGCTGGACGTCCACTTCCGGCTCACCCGGGCCGTGCTCGGCACTGACCAGGGCGAACTGGCCGAGCGGGTGCGGGTGCTGACCGAGACCCGGCGCGACGCCGTCGACGCCTCCGCCGCCGAATTGCGGCGCATCGAGCGGGACCTGCACGACGGGGCCCAGGCCCGGCTGGTCGCCGTCGGCATGGACCTCGGCACCATCGAGGCGCTCCTCGACAAGGACCCGGCGCAGGCCAAGGAGCTGATCGCGCAGACCCGCAAGTCCTCGGTGGAGGCGCTGTCCGAGCTGCGCGAGCTGGTGCGCGGCATCCACCCGCCGGTCCTCGCCGAGCGCGGCCTGGGCGACGCGGTACGGGCGCTGGCGCTGCGGCTGCCGGTGGCCACCGAGGTGAGCGTGGATCTGCCCGGGCGGGCCCAGGCGCCCGTGGAGTCGGCCGCGTACTTCGCCGTGAGCGAGGTGCTCACCAACGCCGTGAAGCACTCGGACGCCGACCGGATCTGGGTCGACCTGCACCAGGCGGACGGCATGCTCCGGGCGACCGTCACGGACAACGGCAAGGGCGGTGCGGTGATCGGGGCCGGTTCGGGACTGGCCGGGGTCGAGCGGCGACTGGGTACATTCGACGGCGTCCTGGCCGTCAGCAGCCCCGTCGGCGGCCCCACCATGGTCACCATGGAGATCCCTTGCGCGTAGTCCTGGCCGAAGACCTCTTCCTGCTGCGCGACGGGCTCGTCCGGCTGCTGCAGGCGCACGGCTTCGAGATCGCGGCGGCCGTCGAGACCGGCCCCGAACTGGCCGCCGCGCTGGCCGAGCTGGACCCGGACGTCGCCGTGGTCGACGTACGCCTGCCGCCCACGCACACCGACGAAGGCCTGCAGTGCGCGCTCGACGCCCGCAGGAAACGGCCCGGACTGCCGGTGCTGGTGCTCTCCCAGCACGTGGAGCAGCTGTACGCGCGTGAGTTGCTCGCCGACGGCAGCGGCGGGGTCGGCTATCTGCTGAAGGACCGGGTGTTCGACGCCGAGCAGTTCGTGGACGCCGTACGACGGGTCGCCGCCGGTGGTACGGCGATGGACCCGCAGGTCATCCAGCAGTTGCTGGCCCGCCGGTCGGGCGACGACCGGCCGCTGGCGCGGCTGACGCCCCGGGAGCGGGAGGTGCTGGAGCTGATGGCGCAGGGCCGGACCAACGCGGCGATCGTCGGGAAACTGGTCGTGACGGAACGGGCGATCGCCAAGCACACCGCCAACATCTTCGCCAAACTGGGGCTGGAGGTCTCGGACGACGACAACCGTCGCGTGCTGGCGGTTCTCGCGTATCTCGACCACGGCCGGTGAAACCGGACCCGCACGTTCACCCAGCGTGGATGATCAACAACTCCCGGTGCTCCAGCGGCTGTTGAGAACACAGAGTCCTCACGAATCTCGCATCAATTTCCGGGACCCCTGAACACCCGTGGGACGCCCTCCGTATGGAAGGGCGCCGCTTCACTCCTGTCGGGCGCCTCGATGCCCCCGAAAAAGGAAGTCAGAGGAGTTCCATGGGACGCAACACAAGAAAACGCCGTACGCCGCTGGCCACCAAGGCCATTGCCGCATCGGCGGCCCTAGCGCTCGGTGGGGGCGGGCTGATCTGGGCGAACTTCTATGCCTCGGCGCATGAGGAGAACTCGGCGAACCAGACGAAGTCCGCGGGCGCACAGATCGCCACGATCCAGTGCCCGGACGTAGGACAGAAGCTGACCGACGTGCCGGACGGTGCTCGCCAGGGGGTGGACAAGGAGCTGGCCAACCTGGACAAGCAGATCAGCGAGGCCTACACCCGTCTCGCCTCCACGCGTCAGGCCCAGGCCGGTGACTCGGGCTTCGTCGACAACGCCATCCTCGGCCCGCTGAAGTCGAAGCGGACCGCGGTCATCGACCGGATCGGCATCAACATCCGGCGGGTGGGCGGACAGGCCCCGGCCAACCTCGAGCAGCTGGCCACGTGCCAGGGCATGGCCGCCGAAGCCAACACCAATGACGGCCAGGCCGGCGGTGATCAGAACCAGGACGGCCAGAACCAGGACGGCCAGAACCAGGACGGCCAGGACCAGGGCGGCCAGGACCAGGGCGGCCAGGACCAGGGCGGTCAGGACCAGGGCGGCAACGGCGGGCAGGCCGACAACGGCCCGGCGGCGGACGACTTCATCAACATCGAGGACGTCCAGCCCAACTCCCGCAACCTGCCGAACGGTCTCGCCGCGAACGGTGACGGCGGTTCCACGGGCTCGTTCACCACGAACTGCGGCACCAACGAGAACGAGAACCGCAACTCGGACAACGTGATCGTCGCGCCCGGTGTCTCCAACGGCGCGCAGCACCAGCACGACTACGTCGGCAACCAGAGCAACGACGCCTTCGCGAGCGACGAGGACCTGGCCAACGCCGAGACGACCTGCCAGAACCAGGGCGACAAGTCGTCGTACTTCTGGCCGGTGCTGCGTATCCAGGACGGTTCGGACGACATCGACGCGGGTCAGCCCGGCGGTGGCCAGGACGGCAACGTCGGCAAGATCGTCGAGCCCGCCGAGGCGCAGCTGAAGTTCGTCGGCAACCGGACGAGCGACGTCGTCGCCATGCCGAAGGCCCTGCGCATCATCACCGGTGACGCCAAGTCCCTCACCAACGGCCTGAACAACGCCAACACCTCCTGGAGCTGCACCGGCTTCGAGGACCGGCAGGTGACGGACAAGTACCCGCTCTGCCCCGAGGGCAGCTCCGTGGTGCGGACGTCCAACTTCCAGAGCTGCTGGGACGGCCAGAACATCGACAGCGCCAACCACCGCACCCACGTCGACTTCGTCGAGGCGGACGGCAGCTGCTCGAACGGCTTCCAGGCCATCCCCCAGCTCCAGGTCCGCCTGGTCTACGACGTCCAGGCGCCGCAGATCAACAACGGGCAGGTGCAGAACGCCTTCGCGGTGGACTCCTTCCCGGAGCAGCTGCACAAGGCGATCACCGACCACAACGACTTCATCAACTTCTTCGACGAGAACGTGATGAACGAGATGGTCCAGTGCATCAACAACGGCGAGGACTGCCAGTAAGTCCGGACCCGATCATGCGGAAAGCCGGCGGTGGGAATTCCCACCGCCGGCTTTCCGCTGTTCCGGACTGCGCGCTCAGCCGTGGTGGCCGCTGCCACCGTCGTGACCGCCCTTGTTGTGGCTGCCACCGGGGTTCATGTGCTCGGAGCCCTCCTCCATGGTCCCGCCGAGGGTGCCCTGCAGCGCCGTGACGGTCTTCTGCTGGCCGACGGCGACCCACTTGCGGCCGACGAGGTAGTAGCCGCCGTAGTCCTTGGCGCTGTTCAGCCACTCGCGCTGGCCGCGGTCGGTGGCGAAGGTCGCGAGGACGTACTTCTCCTTGCCCTTCTTGCAGAGGGCCTGGCGGATGGTGTCGGCATCGGTCTGCATGTTCGGCTTGCAGTCGGCCTCGGCCGCGATGTGCTCCAGGCTGCCGGTCACCGCCTCCGGAACGGCCGCCTCGTCCTTGTCGCCGGATCCGCCGCAGCCGGTCAGCGCCAGTATCGCCACCGCGCCGCTCAGCGCGAGCATCGGTCGGGTCACCCTCATCTGTTCCTCCGGTCCTTGTCGGCACGGTCCTTGTCACGGCACGATCCGGACGCATGCCGCACGGAGCCCCGGCAAGAGGCTCTCGCCTTCGATACGGGTGCGGTGCCCGCCGTGCTCAAAATTCCGCTGACCCGCTGTGCACTCCTGTGCGAGGGTGTCCGAGTGGATCAGGACTGGGAAGACCGTGTGGCCGCCCTGTGGGACCGTTTCGACGACTACGCCGAGACGGAGGAGGACGAGGCCCGCTTCCGCGCCGACGTCGACGCCCTCGTCGCCGAGCTGCCCGAGGGCAGTCCGCTCGGCCCGTTCGAGCAGGCCTGCGCCTGGGACTCCACGGGCCGCTCCGACAAGGCGGTCCCCCTCTACCGGGAGGCGCTGAACAACGGCCTCGCCGACGTCAGCCCCTACAAGGCCCGCCGGACGAAGATCCAGCTCGCCAGCTCCCTGCGGAACATCGGCCGGGCCGAGGAGGCCGTCGCGCTGCTGACGCCCGAGCTGGTCGCGCCGTCCGACGAGCTGGACGACGCCGTACGCGCCTGCCTCGCCCTGTGTCTGTCGAGCCTCGGCCGCGACCGGGAGGCCCTGGCGCTGGCCCTGGGCGCCCTGGCCCCGCATCTGCCGCGCTACCAGCGGTCCATGGCGAACTACGCCCGGCTGCTCGTGGAACCCGGGGAGCACCCGGGGGCGTGACGCTCCGCAGCCAGGTGACCATCCAACGATTCGCTCGTTCTGCTGAACGTGCAGTCACAGGATGTCGCCCAGCGCCCCGCACCACCCTCCCCCGCCGGCCCGGTCGTCGACGTCGAGCAGGCCGAGGCCGCGCTCGTCGAGCACTACCCGCGGCTCGTCCGGCTGGCCTACCTGGTGCTGCCACCCGGTCTGGGCCGTAGCCGCCGCGTCCTGACTGCACACGCCCTCACCCAGCGGGCACTCCCCCGCAACCGCACCCCCGCTCCGGTGATCCCGGCCCAGTCCACCGGCCGGGACGGCGACCCGGGCTACGCCCTGGTCCGCCTCCAGGTGCTGCGCACGGCACTGGAGGCGGGGCTGCCGCTGCGGGCGAAGGCGTGGCCCAAGAGGTCCCAGCTGCCGCCGCTGCTGCCGCACGTGTGGGGCCTGAAGCTGTTCCCGCGCTCCGGCGGCGCCGACGAACTCGCCCTGGACCAGCGGTTGTCCACCCTGTCGGGCCCGGCCCGGGCCGCGTACGCGCTGCGCGGCATGGAGCGGCTCACGGACGACGGGGTGTGCAAGGTCCTCGCGGCGGCGGGCGTCGCCGACCCGGAGGGTGCGGTACTGGAGGCCGACGGGATCCCCGCCCAGTACGGGCTGCTCGACTCCCCCGAGTTCGACCCCTGCTCGCTCCAGGCCCGCCCCACCGACCTGATGCGCCGCCGCCAGCACCTGAAGGCCGCACTGGCCGCCGGTGCCGCCCTGCTGGTCTGCGGGGCACTGCTCGGCCTGCCCGGTGAGGGCTGGGGCCCCGACGGCGCCGCGGCACCTCCGTACGCGCGCAACCCGGCCGCGCAGGCCGCGCTGGACCCGGCGAAGCTGATGCGGGTCCCTCCCCTGGCGTGGCGCAGCTCGGCGCGCACCGACTTCTCCGTGTGGCCGGCCCGCGGCGACCGCACCGGCGACAAGGCCCTGCTGCGCCGCGCCCTGGCCGTGTGGGCCCGCCCCGGCGAGACGGTCCAGGTGTCGGCGACCCCCGGCACCCTCTCCGGCGGCCCGGCCGGGCCGCCCCAGCTGCTGTACGCGGGGACGGTCGACGCGGCGCACGTGGTGATCCTCTACGACGGTCTGCGCATCGCCCGGTACGCCGAGCCGAAGGACGGCACGCAGGGCGCCGCCCTCGACTTCGCCCGGGTCGACGGGGCCGGCCGGGCCGAGGCGGGCGCGGTGGTCCTGGGCCGGTCCGACGGCAACGTCCGCTATCTGACGGCCCCTTGGGTGAAGAAGGCGGGCGAGCGGGACCTGATGAAGCCCAGCTCCGGGGCGATGGACCTCGCGCTCACCGACGGGGTGACCGCACCGCTGGCCAGCCCGGCCCTGCGGTCCGGCCCCTGCACCTCGTGGAACGTGCTCCAGCTGACCGACGGCACCAGGACACGGCTGCTGACCGACCTCGGCGAACTGGTCCCGGCCCGGCTCACCGCCGGACGGCCGGGCTCCCCGGCAGAGGTGTCCGGCGCCGCGGCGCTGCACACCTGGCAGCCGTTCGCCTGCTCGCTCGGCACGGTGCGCTCGGCGGGAGTGCGGAGCGTCAACGCCTGGGCGTTCAACGAGCAGCCGCTGCCCGACGCGAGCGGCTCGGCGGCGTGGGTGTGCACGCGGGCCGAGACCTGGCGGGGCGGCGGGGCGCGGGTGCTGGCGCAGTTCCACACGCCGGGCGGGGCGTACGGGGCGGTGGCGGCCAAGGCCGAGAACGTCCCGTCGTGCGGGCCGCGCGACCCGCATGTGCTGGCCGGGGTGCTGTGGAAGTCGAAGGCCGGTGACTGGTACCTGCTGGCCGCCGGCGGCCGTGAGACCGCGTCGATCCGGGCGACGGGCGGGGTGAACGGGGCGGCGCAGAGCAGCCGGCTGACCGTGCCGGCCGAGCAGGGGGCACAGGCCCAGCTCAAGGGAGCCCTGAAGGACGGGCGTTCGCTCGGCGGACTGCGCTGACGGGGGCGGATCTCGGGTCCGTCCCGTGAGGTCCGTCGAACCCCGCGATCGATCCGGACCGTTCGAGGCCGGAAACGATCGGTAAGGTGTTCGTATGACTATCGGGGTTCGCCGCAGAATGGGAGTCGAGGAGCGGCGGCAGCAGTTGATCGGCGTCGCCCTCGAACTGTTCAGCCGCCGCTCGCCCGACGAGGTCTCCATCGACGAGATAGCGTCGGCCGCGGGCATTTCACGCCCGTTGGTCTACCACTACTTTCCCGGCAAACTCAGCCTGTACGAGGCCGCGTTGCAGCGGGCCTCGGACGACCTCGCGGCCCGTTTCGTGGAGCCTCACGAGGGTCCGCTGGGGGCGCGGCTGCTGCGCGTGATGCACCGCTACTTCGACTTCGTGGACGAGCACGGGCCCGGTTTCTCCGCCCTCATGCGGGGCGGTCCGGCCGTCGGTTCGTCGACGACCAACGCGCTCGTCGACTCCGTACGGCAGGCCGCGTATGTCCAGATCCTTTCGCACCTGGGCGTGACCGATCCGCCCGCGCGCCTCGAACTGGTCGTCCGTTCCTGGATCTCGCTCGCCGAGTCGACGGCACTGATCTGGCTGGACGGCCGGCGCATCCCGCGCGAGGAACTGGAGCCCCAGCTCGTCAACGACTTCGCGGCCCTCGCCGCGGTCAGTGCCGCCTACGACGAGGAGATGGCCGCGCTGCTGCGCGGCATCGTCAAGGACGAGCCGGCCGACGGCCCGTTCGCGTACCTGGCCGGCCGGCTCGTCGCCCTGGCGAGCTGAGCCGACTCAGCTCTCGAACTTCGCGTACGACGGGTCCAGGTCGCGGACCTCGGCGGAGGCGTGCAGCGCGAGCCCTTCGGCGGGCTTCAGGTGGGTCCGCAGCAGCTCCAGCACGGCCTGGGTGAGCCGGGCCTTGGTCTCGTCGGTGCGGCCGGCGAGCAGGGCGATGTGGACATGCACATGGGCGTGCCCCTCGGTTTCGGGGCCGACCACGATGTCCTCGGTCGGGCGGAACCGGGTCTTGCACGCCGGCGGCTTGGCGGCCGCGATCTCGACCGTCGCCTCGTGCAGCGCCTTCGCGAAGCCGGGCCGGTCGAAGCCGTCCGCGAGGTCGGCGGAATAGTCGACGGTGATCTGCGGCATCAGTGCTCCTGTTCTGGGCGGCCAACGGGCTCACCCTAGCCGCAGGGCCAGCATCGCGATGTCGTCCTCCCGGTCGCGGCCGAAACAGCCCAGCAGCACGTCGCAGAGGCTGTCGAGGCCGGACGGGGCGTCGGCGGCGGCCGTGCGGAGCTGCTCCATGGAGGCCGAGAGGGGGATGCCGCGGGTCTCGATGAGGCCGTCGGTGACCATGAGCAGGCGGTCGGTGCGCCGCAGACGGCACTCGGTCGCCGGGGGCCGCTCCAGGCCCAGCCCGAGCAGCGGACCCCAGGCGTCGGCGTACTGGGCGCCGCCCCCGTCGCGCAGGAGCAGCGGCGGGATGTGGCCGGCGTTGGCGATCCGTACCCGCCCGCTGCCGGGGTCGACCAGGGCCAGGCACACGGTGGCCGTGACGTCGGGGTGGTACTCCTGGAGCATCCGGTCGAGCCGCGTGGCCAGCACGACCGGGTCGCTCTCGTCGACGCAGTAGGCGCGCAGGGCGTGGCGGATCTCGACCATGACGGTGGCCGCGTCCAGGGAGTGCCCGACGACGTCCCCGACCGCGGTGAGCACCCCGTCGCGGGTGCGCAGGGCGGCGTAGAAGTCGCCGCCGATCTCGGTCTGCTCGGAGGCGGGCACGTAGCGGACGACGATGTCGACGCCCGGCAGATGTGGCAGCTTGTGCGGCTGCGGCAGGAAGCTGTGCTGGAGGGTGAGGGCGACATGCCGCTCCACCTGGTACATCAGCAGCGGTTCGGCGGCGAGCACGGTGGCCTGGGCGAGGCGGGCCCGCAGCCCGTCGTCCGCGGGGTCGCCGATCGCCGTACGCCGCACGGGCGTGGCGAGGCAGACCGTCGTCCGGCCGTCCTGGGTCGTCGCTACGGTCAGGCGGGCGTCCTCCTCGACGCCGGGCCGGAAGATGCCGGCCGGCCACAGCGGCGCGGGGACGACGGTGGTGTGCACGCCCGTGCGGCCTTCCGCGAGCCGGGTGACCAGCCGGGCCGCCGCCTGATGCCCGGCGCTGTCCGCGGCCGTGGGGTGGCACCTGGCCGTGCCGCGGTACGGCTCGCCGTCCGGGCCGATGACGAACACCACGGCGGGTGAGGCGGTGAGGCGTGCGGTGCCGTCGGCGGCCGCGGCGGCCAGTTCCCGCGGGCAGCGGGCCGACTGCACCGTGATGACGGCCTCGGCCAGCAGCGTCAGCCGGTGGACGACGGTCTCGGCGCCCGTGGTGCGGCGGGCCCCGCGTACGGCGGCCCGGACGACGGCCTGGATCTCGCGCGGTTCGGCGGGCACGGTCAGATAGGCGTCCCCGCCGGCGTCCAGTCCCCGGCACCGGTCGCCGGGTGCGGTGGCGGCGGCGGAGAAGTGCACGACGGGCAGCGCGGCCATGCGCGGCTGGGCCCGGACCCGGCGGCACACTTCGAAGCCGCTCATGTCGGGCAGACCCACGTCGACGAGGGCCACGTCGGGCAGGGTGCCGTCCCGCAGCCGGACGTCGAGTTCGACGAGCGCCTCGCCGCCGCTGGCGACGGGCACGACCCGGTGGCCGGCCCGTTGCAGCACCGCCCCCATGGCGTACCGGCTGGCCGCGACGTCGTCCACGACCAGCACGGTGGTGCCGGGGCTCTGCTGCGTGCCGCTGACGTCCATCTCGACGGCCCCTCGGGGCGTAGGGGGGTGGGGCAGACCGTAAGGCACGGCCTGCCCCACCAACGTAGTGCGCTATCCGGCGGCCCGGGTGAAGACGGCGACCGTGCGCCCCGGAACGGCGAACGTGCCCGATTCGGCCGCGTAGGAGGAGGACTTGACGGTAGAGTCCGCCCCCGCCGCCTGCACCGGATGCAGTCGGTAGCCGGCCCTGGCGAGTGCGGGGACGGGCTGCTCCTGGCGCTGAGGCGTGGCGTTGAAGACGACGACGAGGTCACCGAGCCGCATGGTGATCACGCCGGGTGTCTCGTCCTCGCCGGACAGCGGGAAGGAGAGCCGGGACTGCACCTGCCCGGCCGTGCCGAGGGAGAAGTCCTTCTCGGTGCTCCGGATCCGCAGCAGGTCGCGGTACGCGGCCGAGGTGCCCTCGATCTGCTCGCAGCCCACCTCGACCTTGCTCAGCAGGGGCTTGGAGTACGGCCACTTGTCGGTGTTGTCGGCCGCCATGGGCAGTCCGCGGCCGAAGCCGTTGCCGTCCTCGCACCTCCAGTGGACCGCGTTGAACCAGTCGCCGCTGTCGTAGGAGTTGCGGTCCAGGGACTTGGAGCGCAGCAGGTCGGTGCCCGCCTGGGAGAGGGCCGGGCCCTGCGAGAGGGTGGCCGTCGCCATGGCCAGGACCTGCATCCGGGCCCGGTCGGCCGCGCTCGTCGAAGCGGGCAGCTTGAAGGCGAGCGCGTCGAACAGGGACTCGTTGTCGTGGGCGTCGGCGTAGGCGAGCGCGTCACCGGGGGCGTCGGCGTAGCCGGCGGGGGCGCCGTTGTAGTCGACCTCGGAGCCCTTGACCTCCTTGCCGCCGGTGTCGGTGAAGCGGTAGCCGGCGAGGTTGCCGGAGAGCCCGACCTTGATGAGGTCCTGGTAGTGGAGCAGGCGGGCCTTCTGCTCGGCGGGAGTGCCGTTGTTCTTCGAGGAGTTGGGGTCGGTGTACAGGCCGGAGGCGAAGCCCTGGACGCCGGGGTCCTCGTCGAAGGGGCCGCCGCCGCGCACCGCGTCGCGGGCACGGTCGGAGAAGGTGGCGATGCCGGTGCCGGCCATGTTCTTCTGCGTGGCCTGCGTGAAGCGGGCGTCGTCCGCGATCTCGCCGAAGTTCCAGCCCTCCCCGTAGAGGATGATCTTCTTGCCGTCGACGCCGTCCTTCTCGGGGGTCAGCGCGTCGAGGGCCTTCCTGACCGCGAGGATGTTGGCCTTCGGGTGGTGGCCCATGAGGTCGAAGCGGAAGCCGTCGACCTTGTACTCCCGGGCCCAGGTGACGATCGAGTCGACGACGAGCTTGCCCATCATGGCGTTCTCGGTGGCGGTGTTGGCGCAGCAGGTGCTGTTCGCGACCGAGCCGTCGGCGAGGAGGCGCTGGTAGTAGCCGGGCACGATCCGGTCAAGAACGCTCGTCCTCTCCTGGCCGCTCGCGGCGGTGTGGTTGTAGACGACGTCCATGACGACCCGCAGCCCGTCGTCGTTGAGGGCCTTGACCATCCTGCGGAACTCGACCGTGCGGGCGGTGCCGTCCGGGTCGGTGGCGTAGGAGCCCTCGGGGACCGTGTAGTGGAACGGGTCGTAGCCCCAGTTGTAGGCGTCCTTCGCGGCGATCTTCCCGACGCACTCCTGCTGCCGGTCGGAGTCGGCGGGGAAGGAGGCCAGGTCGCAGTCGGTCTTCGCCTGGTCGGCCTTCTTCTCCGGGATGGTGGCGATGTCGAACGCGGGCAGCAGATGCACGTACGAGGTGCCGGCCTTCGCCAGCTCGCGCAGGTGCTTGCTGCCGTCACTGTCCTTGTCGGTGAAGGCGAGGTAGGTGCCGGGGTGCTTCGCCGTGCGGTCCTCGACGGAGAAGTCCCGGATGTGCAGCTCCTGGATCTGCGCGTCCCTGAGCGGTACGGCCTTGGGCTTGGTGTACGCCGACCAGCCGGAGGGCTTGAGGGCCTTGTCGTCCAGGTCGACCACGAGGCTGCGCTTCGAGTCGGCGGTGAGGGCGAGGGCGTAGGGGTCGGTGACCTTGTTGGTGACGACCTTGCGGACGCTGGGCGCCCAGACCTTCACCACGTACCGGTAGGGCTTGCCCTTCCAGGACTTCGGGCCGGTGACGGACCAGACGCCGGTGCCGGCGTCGCGTTTCATCGGGGCGGTGGTGTCACCGATCTCCAGGGACACCTGCTGTGCGGTGGGTGCCCACACGGACAGCGTGGGGCGGCCCTTGGAGAACGTCGGTCCCAGGTCGGCCTGCGTCGCGTCGTACAGGTCGTCGAGGACTCCGGCGATCTGGACGCCGGTCGCCGCGAGCACAGCCCCGTTCGCGGCGTGCTGGGTGGCGACGACCTGGCCGCGCAGGGCCTCGCGGACCCGGTCGCGGTCGCGCGGGTCGACGGTCCAGGCGTCGTACTCCTTCAGATGCGGGAACTTCGCCTTCTGGGCGTCGGTCAGCTCGCTCTTCGACAGGCGCAGCCACTTCGCGTCCCCGGTCAGGGCGCCGTCCTGTACCGCGATGGAGCCGTCGCGGGCGTACAGCAGCTGAGTGGAGGCGGCGGCGTCGGAACCGTTCCAGGCGAGGGTGTTCCGGTCGATCCAGACCGCCTTGGAGGTGGTCGGGTCGAGGGCGGCCGCGCTGCCCGCGGGCTGCGGGAGCAGGTACTTCTCCTGGCCGTTCACCAGCCACACCTCGTGGCCGTTCGCCTTGAGGTCGAGCGACTGGTCGGTGGGCAGGTCCTTCTCGTCACCCTTGTGCAGGATGTAGCTGAGGCTGGTGGCTCCGTCGGTGAGCGGTACCTCGAAGACTGCGCCATAGGAATCAGTCTTGACCGGTTCGAGGGGCTTCGACCACTCGGTGGGGTTCGCGGCGCCGGTCCAGACGTGCAGGCCCCAGCCGTCGTAGTTGCCGTCGGCCCGGTGGTAGTGCAGGACGGCCTTGCTCTTGTCGGGCGCCGGATACGCGGGGCGCTCGGTGGTGACGGTGTCCTTGCCCTGCTCGATCCAGATCTCGCCGGTCTTGGTGACGTCGATCGTGCGGTCGGTGGAGACGTCCTTGGTGCCGTCCTTGTCGATGACGAGGAAACCGACGTTCGAGGCGCCGGGCTTCAGCTTCACCCAGGCGAAGGCTCCGTAGGCGTCGCGGCCGGTGAACGGGTGGCTCTCCGGCCACTCGGTGGCCTCGCCCTCGGCGAGGTCGCCCCAGGCGTACAGACCCCAGTCGGCGTAGTCCCCGTCGGCGCGCTTGTAGTGGACGATCGCGTAGTCGCGGGAGGACGCGGTGGGCGGCTCCTCGGCGGGCGGGGTGCCGGTGGTGGAGGCGGCCAGGGCGCTCGCGGTGCGGCCGGCCGAGTCGATGACGACGGCCTTGTAGCGCAGGGCGGTGCCGGGCGCCACGTTCTTCCCGATGGTGTGGGTGACCTTGTACGGGGCGTGGTCGGCGGAGCCGAGGACCTGCCACTTTCCGTTTCCGGTCTGTGCGGCGAAGACGACCCGGTTCAGCTGCCCGCCGTCGACGTCGGCGGTGAGCTCGACGGTGCCGGTGGCGCCGGCCGCCGGGGCCTTCAGGGTGAGCGTCGGCGCGGTGGCGGACTCGGCGAGCCTGGCGGACGCCTTGAGGACGATCGCCGAGCCGGCCGGGACGGTGACGGTGAGCTTCTTGTCGCCGTCGCTCTTCGGGGAGGCGTCGGTGCCGTGGATGCCCTTGAACGTCATGCCGGCGGAGCCGGTCGGGAAGGTCGCCGTCTTCGCCTCGCCCGCGTTGTTGAAGGCGACGACGTACTCGGTGCCGTTCTTGACGTCGGTGCGGGAGAAGGCGTAGACGCCCGGGCCGTCGGCCGCGTACCGCTGCTGCTGGACGCCGTCGGTCAGGGCCGGGTTGGCCTTGCGGAGCTTGGCGAGCGTACTGATTTCCCGGTAGAGCGGTGCCTTCGTGTCGTAGGCGTCCTCGGCGTGGGTGCGGTCGGTGCCGATGCGGTCGTCGTCGAGGTAGTCGGCGGTACGCGAGGCGAACATGCTCTGCCGGGCGTCCTTGTCACCGCCCGGGCCGGTGAAGCCCTGCTCGTCGCCGTAGTAGACGACGGGGTTGCCGCGGCTGAGGAACATCAGCTCGTTGGCGAGCTTGTCCTTCCTCAGCAGTTCGGCGTCGGTGGCCTTCGGGTCGTCCTGGTTCAGGAAGGACCCGATCCGGCCCATGTCGTGGTTGCCGAGGAAGGTGACCTGCTCGTACGCGTTGGCCTTGCCTGTCGTGTACTTGTAGTCGTCGCCGAAGACGCCGGCGAGCTTCTGCGCGCTGCCGCCCTGCGAGGCGTACTGCCGGGCCGCCTCCTGGAAGGGGAAGTCGAGCGTGGCGTCGAGCCGGCCCTGGGTGACGTACGGCGAGGTGACGGACGTGTCGGCCGAGTACACCTCGCCGAACATGAAGAAGTCGTCCCGGCCCTGCCTGGCCGCGTAGGCGTCGAGGGCGGTGGCCCACTGCGTCCAGAACTCCATGTTGACGTGCTTCACGGTGTCGATCCGGAAGCCGTCGACGTCGAAGTCGCGCACCCAGCGCTGGTAGATCTTCTCCATGCCCTCGACGACCTCGGGCCGCTCGGTCCACAGGTCGTCCAGGCCGGAGAAGTCGCCGTGCGCGGAGCTCTCACCGGCGAAGGTGGAGTCGCCGCGGTTGTGGTACATCGTCGGGTCGTTGAGCCACGAGGGGACCTTGTTCTTCCCGGCCACCACGGGAGTGCGCGGGAAGGAGCCGGTGTCGACCTCCGGGAAGTCCCGTCGCCCGTCCGCGTAGTCCGCGTCGTCGAAGGGTTCGCCGTCCTTCGTCAGGTACGGGAAGGCGCCCTTGGAGAGGTAGTCGTACGACTTCTCCTCGTAGTCGACGACGTCCGCCGTGTGGTTGGTGATGACGTCGAAGAAGACCTTCATGCCCTTGGCGTGGGCCTTGTCGATGAGGGTCTGAAGGTCCTTGTTGGTGCCGAAGTGCGGGTCGACCTGGGTGAAGTCCGTGATCCAGTAACCGTGGTAGCCGGCCGAGGCGTTCGCCCCGGTGCCCTGCACGGGCTGGTTCTTGAAGATCGGGGCCATCCAGAGGGCGGTGGTGCCCAGGCCCTTGATGTAGTCGAGCCGCTTGGTCAGGCCCTTGAGGTCGCCGCCCTGGTAGAAGCCCTTGTCGGCGGGGTCGTAGCCGGTGGCGAGGCGGGAACCGGTCAGGCCGCCCTTGTCGTTGCGCGGGTCGCCGTTGGCGAAACGGTCCGGCAGGACGAAGTAGAACTGCTCACGGGTGGCGTCGTGGCGGGCGGGCTCTGCGGCGAGCTTCGCGTCGGACGGGGGCGCCGGCAGGGTGGCCGCCCCGGCGGCGAGCGGCTGGACGAGTGCTGCGGCCAGCGCGGTGGCGGTGACCGCGGCGACCCGTCCGGCACGGGCGGTTCGGCGCCTTGCGGGCGCACGCCATCTCGGTATCACTGACGTGGACTCCTTGCATTGCGGCTCTCTCGGGTCCGACCCCGCGCGACCGTATCGCCGCCGAAACGCTTACAGCAAGAGTCTTGAAACTGTTGGTAAGAACTTTCAGGACCTCGGCAGGCCGAGCACAACTACACCGTGCCTCCTAGCGCGTGAGGGTGTAGGTGACGAGCGAGCGGGCCGGAACCGTGGCCTTCAGCGACCCGCCGGTGACCGGCACGGCCGGCTGCCGGGCGGTGCCGTGGGAGCCGTCGGTGAGGTACGGGGTCGCCGTTCCGGCGGTGAAGCCGAGGTTCCGGAGGCCGAACGAGACCGGGGTGGCACTGCCGGCCGCGTTGAGCGCCACGACCGTCACGGTGCCGTCGGGGTTGCGGAACGCCGACAGCTTCAGGCCGGCGTCGGAGGTGGTGGCGCCGATGCGGGTCGCGCCGGGCCGGATGAAGCGGCTGTAGTTCGCCAGCGCCCACAGGCGTTTGGAGACGTGGTAGTTCGCACCGTCCATCTGTATGAGTCCGCGGGTCGCACCGGTCGAGGCGCCGTACCAGTAGACGTAGCCGCTGGTGTTGCCCTTGGTCAGGGCGTCGTGCACGGCGGAGGCGACGGTGAACCCGTCGTAGCCGCCGCCGTCGTCCCAGGCCTCGTTCCAGGTGGTGCCGTCGGGTGACCACTCCGACATCCAGGTCCGTTTGCCGGTCGGCAGCGGACCGTCGACCTTGCTGGCGTACGTGTGGCCGGCGTGGGTGTCCACGAAGCCGCGGGCGGTCGCGTCGGCCTCGATCGCGCGCGTGTAGGCCTTCTGCTGGTTCCAGCCGAACGAGTCGCAGCAGACGATCTTGTAGCCGCCCGCCCTGGCCACGGGCCCGAAGACCTTGGTGAACTCGACCGCCTGGGCGGGTGTGAGCCGCATGGAGTCGTAGGTGGCGGTCCAGTCGGGCTCGTTGGTGAATCCGAGGTCGTTGATCCTGATGCCCTCCTGGGCGTAGAACTTCGCGTACTGGACGAGGTAGTTCGCGTACGCCTTGCGCCAGTCGCCGCTCGCGCAGGCGGCTCCGGACAGGCCGCACAGGGTGCCGCCGTTCGCGTCGGTGCCGTTGGTCTTCATGTAACCGGGCGCGGTCCAGGCGTCGGCGTAGAAGCGGTTCACGCCGTACGCCTTGGCCTGCTGGGCGAGCCACACCTGGCCCTTGTCGTCGCGGTCCCACACGTACTTCGGGGTCGCGCCGGGTCCGCCGGGGTCGGTCGGCTGGATGCCCGAGTCGATGCCGAGGCGCAGGATGCTCAGCCCGACGCCGGTGCTCCGGCTGAACAGCAGGTCGAGGATCTCGCGTTGGCGTTCGGCGGGCAGGCCCTGCGAGCCCCGCATGATCTCGGCCCGGCCGAAGTGCTCGGAGATGCCGAAGCCGTCGATGGGCTGGTGCCGGGTGGAGCCGTCGATGGTCGCGGAGGCGTCCGCCCGGACGTCCGCCGGTACGGCCTCGGCGGTGACTCCGGCGGTCGCGAGGAGTACCGCGAGGGAGGTGACCGTCCACGTTCTGATCGTGCGCAGCGTGATCCGTCCCGTCATGGGAGCGCTCCCTGTGGTATGCGGTCGCCCCTCGGGGTGCCGAGGGGCGAGTGTGCGAGATGCTGAACAGCGTTCAGGGAGTTGCCACTGGGGAGGGAACGTAGGGCAGCGTTCCGCAAGCGTCAATCCCGCCCGCACCGCACCAGGAGGGCCGGGGTCAGCAGGTGGGCTTGCCCGACTGGAGGGCGAGGGCCGTGTTCGCGCCGAGCGTCGCGGTGAACTGACCGCCGGAGTTCACGGTCACGGTCGTGTTGTTCTGCAGGTTGCAGTACGTCCCCGCCGGCAGCGACGTCTGGTACGTCCGGGTCAGCGGCCCCGACTCGTGGTTGATGGCCACGAAGCCCTTGCCGCCCCGGCCGAAGGCGATGGCGTCGCCGCCGTTGTCCCACCAGTCGGTGACCGCCTGGCCCCGGGTGGCGTTGCGGAAGCCGACCATGGACTTGATCTCCGGCCAGTTGTGCTGGCACTTCCAGCCGTCCTGCCAGCAGGCGTTGACCTGGCCGCCGTTCGGCGGGCCGACGTCGTGGTCGCTGAACTCGTAGCCGGAGTTGATGTCGGGGGCGCCGTACGGCCAGGCCAGCATGAAGACGTTGGCCAGGGTGTAGGTGGCGTTGTCCTTGTAGCTGAGGGTCGAGCCGTTGCGCTCGGTGTCGTGGTTGTCGACGAAGACACCGGCGACACCGCTGTTCAGGTAGCCCCAGCCCGCGCCGTAGTTCTTCAGGTAGGCGAGGTTCTCGTTGTTGAAGACCCGCTTGAGGTCGTAGGCGTAGCGGAACTCCTGGACGTCGCCGTTACTCGTGTATTCGGTCGACTGGACGGCCTCGCCGGAGCCGTGGATGACCTCCTGCTTCCAGTACACCGACGGGTTGCTCAGCCGGGACTTGACGTTGGCGAGGTCGGCGGCGTCCATGTGCTTGGCGGCGTCGATGCGGAAGCCGTCGACGCCGAGGGAGAGCAGGTCGTTCATGTAGCCGGCGATCGCGCCGCGGACGTAGCTCTCGCCCGTGTCGAGGTCGGAGAGGCCGACCAGTTCGCAGTGCTGGACGTTCCAGCGGTCCTGGTAGTTGCCGATCTGGCCCGTGCAGTCGTCGAAGTCGGGCGCGGAGTACAGGCCGGGGTAGTTGTACTTGCTGTACGACGAGCCGCCGGTGCCGGTGCCGCTGCCGGCCGCCATGTGGTTGACGACGGTGTCGACGACGACCTTCACACCGGCCGCGTGGCAGGTGTTCACCATGTTCTGGAACGCCGTGCGGTCGCCGAGCCGGCCGGCGATCTTGTAGCTGACCGGCTGGTACGAGGTCCACCACTGCGGGCCCTGTATGTGCTCCGCGGGCGGGGAGACCTGGACGAAGCCGTATCCGGCGGGCCCGAGGGTGTTCGTGCATGCGCGGGCGACCGAGGCGAAGTTCCACTCGAAGAGGACGGCGGTGACGTCCTTGGTGCCAGGTGGGGAGGCCTGCGCACCAGTCGGGTTCATGACAACCGAAGCGGCGGCGAGCGCGACGGCGGTGGCGAGGTGTCTGCGTGCCATGTGGGGTTTCCTTCTTCGTTGAAGGTTCTTGCTGCAAGGTTCAGAAACCTTGCGGTGACGCAGATAGTAAAGGCCCGCCGCCCGAAAGGGCAGCGGGCCGTGCGAAATTCAACGGAAAATCAGGCGCGGGCGCCCGCGGTCGCGGTGGTCCACCACACCGTGGTGTCGGCCGGCACCTTCGCCTCGTCGTCGACCTCGACGATCTCGCCGCTCGCCACCAGCACCCGGCCGTACGCCGGCATCGCCACCGACTCGCCGGTGGTGTTCGCGACGCACACGAACTCCCCGCGCCGGAAGGCCAGCACGCCCTCGGGCGCGCGCAGCCACTCCACGGACGTGCCGGCGCCGAGGTCGGCCTGCTCGCGGCGCACCGCGAGCGCGGCCCGGTACAGCTCCAGGGTCGAGCCGGGCTCCCCGGTCTGCGCCTCGACGCTCAGCTCACCCCACCCGTCGGGCTGCGGCAGCCAGCTGCCGCCGTCACCGAAGCCGTACGACGATCCCGTCCGGGTCCACGGGATCGGCACCCGGCAGCCGTCGCGGAAGCCGTCCTGGCCCGCGCCCCGGAAGTACGCCGGGTCCTGGCGCACCTCGTCCGGCAGGTCGACGACGTCGGGCAGGCCGAGCTCCTCGCCCTGGTAGACGTACGCCGAGCCGGGCAGCGCCAGCATCAGCAGGCTCGCGGCCCGGGCCCTGCGCAGCCCCAGGTCGCGGTCGCCGGCCAGGCGGATCTGGGTGCCGAGGCCGGGCGGGTTGGCGAACCGGGTGGCGTGCCGGGTCACGTCGTGGTTGGACAGCACCCAGGTGGCGGGGGCGCCGACCGGGCGCATCGCCTCCAGGGTGCGGTCGATGACCTCGCGCATCTCCTCGGCGTCCCAGTGAGTGCTGAGGTACTGGAAGTTGAAGGCCTGGTGCAGCTCGTCGGGGCGGACGTAGTGGGCCGTGCGTTCGATGGTCGGCGTCCACGCCTCCGCGACGAAGATGCGCTCACCCGAGTACTCGTCGAGGATCAGCCGCCACTGCCGGTAGATCTCGTGCACGCCCTCCTGGTCGAAGAACGGCATGACATCGTTGCCCAGCAGCTTCACCTGGTCGTGGGATCCAAGGTCGGGCAGCCCCTCCGCCTTCACCAGACCGTGGGCGACGTCGATGCGGAAGCCGTCGACGCCCATGTCCAGCCAGAAGCGCAGGATGGAGCGGAACTCGTCGCCGACCGCCGGGTGCTCCCAGTTGAAGTCGGGCTGCTCGGGGGCGAAGAGGTGCAGGTACCACTCGCCGGGCGTGCCGTCGGGCTCGGTGACGCGGGTCCAGGCCGGGCCGCCGAAGATCGACTCCCAGTCGTTGGGCGGCAGTTCGCCGTTCTCCCCCTTGCCGGGGCGGAAGTGGTAGCGCTCCCGCAGCGAGGAGCCCGGGCCCTCGGCGACGGCCCGCTTGAACCACTCGTGCTGGTCGGAGGAGTGGTTGGGGACCAGGTCGACGATGATCCTCAGGCTCAGCTCGTGGGCGTCGCGGATCAGCGCGTCGGCGTCCAGGAGGTTGCCGAACATGGGGTCGACGGCGCGGTAGTCGGCGACGTCGTAGCCGGCGTCGGCCTGCGGCGAGGCGTAGAAGGGGCTGAGCCACACGGCGTCCACGCCGAGGTCGCGCAGGTACGGCAGACGGGTGCGGACACCCTCCAGGTCGCCCATGCCGTCACCGTTGCTGTCGGCGAAGCTGCGCGGGTACACCTGGTAGATCACCGCGTCCCGCCACCAGTCGCGGCGCTTGGCGACGGCCACTGCGGACGTGGGGGTGGGGGCAGGTGCAGCTGAGTGCTGGCTCATGTCGTCCTTGATGCGTAACAGGTGGTCGGTCATGGAAGGCGTGGGTGGGGTGACGAGGCGGCCGCGGCACAGCGGGGTCGGATGGGCACCGCGGCCGCCTCGGGCTTGGTGAAGTGCGGTTCGGCAGTGCCCCGAGGGGCGCGGGGTCACCCCTTCGTGCCACCGGCGGTGAGCCCGGTCACCAGGTTCTTCTGCACGAGGTAGAAGAACAGGGCGGCCGGTATCGCGATCAGCACAGCCGTCGCGGCCATCAGGTTGCGCTGCGCGTCGTGCTCGCTCACGAACGTCTGCAGACCGACGGCGAAGGTGTACTTGTCGTCGCTCAGCATGAACGTCGAGGCGAACGCGACCTCACCGAAGGCCGTGAGGAAGCTGTAGAACGCCGCGACCGCGAGGCCCGGCTTGGCGAGCGGCAGGATGAGCCGCGCGAACGTGCCGAAGGGGGTCAGCCCGTCGACGCGCCCGGCCTCGTCGATCTCGAACGGGATGGTGTCGAAATAGCCCTTCATCAGCCAGGCGCAGTACGGCACGATCGTGGTGCAGTTGACAAGGATGAGACCAAGGTAGCTGTCGATGAGCTGGAGATCCGACAGGATCTGGTACATCGGCACGATCAGTACCGCGATGGGGAACATCTGGGTGACGAGCAGCACCCACATCAGCTTCCGGTAGCCGGGGAACCGCATGCGGGAGACGGCGTAGCCGGTGGACGCGGCGACGACGACGCCGATGAGCGTCGTGCCCAGCACCACGACCAGCGTGCTCTTCAGCCAGTCGAAGAAGCTGGTGTCCTGCAGGACGAAGGCGTAATTGTCGAGCGTCATCTTGCCCCAGATGCGCCCGGGGTGGAGGTAGTCGTCCTTGTCCGGGCCGAGGGACAGGAAGACCAGCCAGGCGACCGGGAAGAGCGCGGTAAGGCTCGCGCCGATCAGCACGGCGTGCGAGGCGAGGGAGGCTCCGCGGCTGCGTTCGCCGCGGCGGCGGACCTTGCCCGGGGTGGGCGCGGGGCGCCGCTCGCCGGCCGGGGCGGAGCTCTCGACGGTGGTCGTACTCATGGGGAACTCCTGCCTCAGATCGCGAGCTGCTGCTCGTTGCGGTTCAGCCAGCGGCGGTAGAACGAGGTGAAGACGATCAGGATGGACAGCAGCAGGATTCCGTAGGCGGCGGACTGGGCGTAGTCGCGCGGCTGCTGCCCGAAGCCCAGCTGGTAGGCCCAGGTGACGAGGATCTGGGCGTCCGGGGCGGTGTTGCCGAACAGCAGGAAGATGATGGCGAACTGGTTGAAGGTCCAGATGACACCGAGGAGTACGACCGTCGTGCTGACGGACCTCAGACCGGGCAGGGTGACGTAGCGGAACCGCTGCCAGGCGTTGGCGCCGTCCATCTCGGAGGCCTCGTACAGGCTCGCGTCGATCGACTGCAGGCCGCCGAGCAGCGAGACCATCATGAACGGCACACCGCACCAGGTGTTGACCATGATCGCGGCGAACCGCTGCCAGAAGGTGTCCTCCAGCCACAGCGGTGACGGCAGCCCCAGCATGTCCAGGCCGCTGTTGATGATGCCGCCGTCGGCGAGCATGAACCGCCAGCCGAAGACGGTGACGAAGGTCGGCACCGCCCAGGGCAGCACCAGCAGCATCCGGTAGAGGGTGCGGCCGCGCAGCTTCTGGTTGAGCAGCAGGGCGAGGCCGAGGCCGATGCCGTAGTGCAGGGCGACACAGGCCGCCGTCCAGAAGACCGTCCACGTGAAGTGCGACCAGAAGCGGTCGTACGCCGTGGGGCCCCACAGGATGTCGGCGTAGTTGTCCAGGCCGATGAACTTGTAGGTGGCGTCGATCTCGTTGACGCCGATCGTGCGTGCCGTGTTCAGGCTGGTGGCGTCGGTGAGGGTCAGATACAGGCCGTACGCCAGCGGGTACAGCACGAGGACGCCGAGGACGATCGCCACCGGGGCGATCATCGCGTAGGCGTACCAGTGCTTGTGGAGGCCGTTCTTCAGCCGCTGCACCGGTCCGGGCTTCGGTTCCCGCTCACCGCGCCGCTTGCCGGTCGCTCGGTCGATGGCGACTGTCATGGTTCGACACCTTCTGGAGGTTCAAGGAGGTCAAGGGAGAGCCCCTGAGGGCTGCCGGGCGGCAGGCTCGGCCCGGTGGCCGCCGGATCCCCTCCCCGTGCCAGGGGATCCGGCGGCCACGCGGCGGTCACTTGGAGAAGTCGGGCACCAGCTTGGCGATCGCGGTCTCGGCGTTGCCGAGGCCCTTGTCCAGGGACACCTTGCCGCCGGCGATCTTGATCAGCTCGTCGTCGAGGGGGCCCCACAGGGAGCTGTACTCGGGCAGCGCCGGGCGCGGCTGGGCGGCGGCGAGCACGCCCTGGTAGCCGGCGATGCCCGGGTCGGCCTTGACCTTCGCGGTGTAGGCGTCCTCGCGCGTGGGGAGCGTGGAGTTCTTCAGCGCGATGGTCTCCTGGGCCTTCGCCGAGGTCATGAAGTTCACGAACTTCAGCGAGGCCTCCTGGTGAGCCTTGTCCGAGCCCGCGTACACCGAGAGGTTGTGGCCGCCCGTCGGGGCGCCGGCCTTGCCGGCGGAGCCGGCCGGGACGGTGGCGATGCCGAGGTTGTTCTTGTCCTTGAAGGCCGAGCCCTTGTAGAAGTTCGTGATCTCCCACGGGCCCTGGACGATCGAGGCGACCTTGCCGCTGACGAACGCCTCCTGGATGTGCGCGTAGGCGTCGGCGGTGGTGTCGGCCTTGTGCAGGCCCTTGCCCTTGAACAGGCCCTGCCAGGTGCCGTAGGCCTTCTTGGCCTCGGGCGAGGTGACGGTGATCTTCTTGGCGTCGGCGTCGACGGTGTCGGTGCCCTCGCCGTAGAGGAAGGACTGGGCGTAGTAGGCCTGGGTGGAGCCCCAGTAGCCGTCGACGCCGGTCTTGTCCTTGATGGTGGCGGCGGCCTTCTTCAGGTCGTCCCAGGTCTTGGGGGCTTCGATGCCGGCCTTCTTGAACAGGGCCTTGTTGTAGACGAGGGCGAGGGTGTCCGTGGTGAAGGGGACGCCGTAGGTCTTGCCCTCGTACGTGGCCTGCTCGATCAGGCTGTGCTGGAACTTGTCCTGCTCGGCGAGGGCCTCGGTGCCGTCCAGCGGCGCGAAGAAGCCCTTCTTGGCGAAGGCGGGGGTCCAGCCGACCTCGGAGCGCAGCACGTCGGGGGCACCCTTGGAACCGGCGGCGGTGTCGAACTTGTTCTGCGCCTGGTCGAAGGGGACGTTGACGTAGTTGACCTTGATGTCCTTGTGGGCGGCCTCGAACTCCTTGACCAGGGCCTGGTACGTCGGCGCCTCGTTGGTCGCGTTGGAGGTGTCCCACCAGGTGATGGTGACCGGGCCGCCGGCCTCGTCACCGCTGTCGCTTCCGCCGCAGGCCGTCGCCGCCAGGGCGAGGGACGCCACCAGCGCGGTGGCCGCTATGCCACGCCGCATGAGTTCTCCTTGAGGGTGAAAGCCCGTTCGTGCTGCCGACTGCGCCGTTGGCGGCCGGGCGTCGGTGACATTAACCGCGCCGCAACGGGTTGCGAAAGACCTTGCAGCAAAAAGTTGCAAGAGGTGCGGATGGTTATCCCGCCGTGACCTCTCGCCGACCGCGTCCCCACTGGCCCGCAGCCCGGATTTCCTGCTGTTCGACAGGGAGTCGGACAGCTGTGCAAGACTCTGCAAGCACTTGCCATCCGCGTCCGCCGGGGGAATCATCCGTTGCGGATCGGACGCCGACCACGAGTTTCGAGGGACCGCGATGACCAAGCCACCCGCAGCGGGCCGTGCGACGGCGCGCATCAGGCGTCCCGTCGGTGTGCAACGTGAACCCCGGCCGCTACAGTCCAGTGCTGTGACCACACGGCTTGCCGACATCGCTTTGCAGGCGGGGGTGAGCGAAGCGACCGTCAGCCGCGTCCTCAACGGGAAGCCGGGCGTCGCCGCCACCACCCGCCAGTCCGTGCTGGCCGCTCTCGACGTGCTGGGCTACGAGCGCCCGGTGCGCCTGCGCCAGCGCAGCGAGGGGCTGGTGGGGCTGATCACCCCGGAGCTGGAGAACCCGATCTTCCCGGCCCTGGCGCAGGTCATCGGCCAGGCACTGACGCGGCAGGGCTACACGCCGGTGCTGGCCACCCAGACCCCGGGCGGCTCGACCGAGGACGAGCTCACGGAGATGCTCGTGGACCGCGGGGTCGCCGGCATCATCTACGTCTCCGGCCTGCACGCGGACACCACCGCCGACATGCAGCGCTACGACCGGCTGCGCGCCCAGGGCGTGCCCTACGTGCTGGTCGACGGCTTCTCGCCGAAGGTGCAGGCGCCGTTCATCTCCCCCGACGACCGCGCGGCGATGAACCTCGCGGTCACGCACCTGGTGTCCCTGGGGCACACCCGGATCGGCCTGGCCCTCGGGCCCAAGCGGTTCGTGCCGGTGCAGCGCAAGATCGAGGGGTTCGTGCGTACGGTGCAGGACCAGTTGGGTCTGAGCGCCGCGACCGTCGAGTCGGAGCTGGTGCAGCACTCCCTGTACACCCTTGAGGGTGGTCAGGCGGCGACCACGGCACTGATCGAGCGGAACTGCACGGCCGTGGTGTGCGCCAGCGACATGATGGCGCTGGGCGCGATCCGGGCGGCCCGGCAGCTCGGCCTGGACGTGCCGAAGGACATCTCCGTGGTCGGCTTCGACGACTCCCCGCTGATCGCCTTCACCGACCCGCCCCTGACCACGATCCGCAAGCCGGTCCCGGCGATGGGGCAGGCGGCCGTGCGCACGCTGCTGGAGGAGATCGGCGGGACGCCCGCGCCGCACAGCGAGTTCGTGTTCATGCCGGAACTGGTGGTGCGCGGTTCGACCGCTTCGGCTCCCGGGGAACGCGGCCGCTCCTGAGGCCCGCGGCCTGATTTCGCCGTAGGACATGCGGCTCGCACCGGGCCGCGGGATGATCGGTGGGGAAGTCCTTTTCTGGCAAACTCTGTGCCTATGGGTGAGACGACCGTGACGACGCTGGAAGGGCGGAAAACGCCCCTTCCGCACCCCGCCACGGCCGCGACGGGGACGGGTCCGCTGCGCCGGCTGCGCGCCCCGCGCCGGCCCCGGTTCTGGTTCGAGATCCTGCTGATCGCGGTGAGTTACTGGACGTACTCGCTCATCCGCAACGCCGTGCCCGAGCAGAAGACCGAGGCGCTGCACAACGCCGGCTGGATCTGGCGGGTCGAGCACCATCTGGGCATCGCCGTCGAGGAGTCGGTCAACCACGCCGTGAACTCGGTGCATTGGCTCATCGTCGGGATGAACTACTACTACGCGACGCTCCATTTCATCGTCACGCTGGGTGTTCTGGTGTGGCTGTACCGTCGCCATCCCGGCCGTTACGCGGCCACCCGCCTGGTGCTGTTCGCGACCACCGCCGTCGCCCTCGTCGGTTACTACCTGTATCCGCTGGCGCCCCCGCGGCTGATGAACGGCGGCGGCTTCATCGACACGGTCATGGTCCACCAGACCTGGGGTTCGATGGCGTCCGGCGATCTGAAGCACATGTCCAACCAGTACGCCGCGATGCCGTCGATGCACATCGGCTGGTCCGTGTGGTGCGGGCTGACGATCTTCGCCCTGGCGAGGGTCCCCTGGGCGCGGGTGCTGGGGCTGTTGTACCCGGCGCTGACGCTGGTGGTCATCGTCGCGACGGCCAACCACTTCTGGCTGGATGCGGTCGGTGGCGTGCTGTGCCTGGCCTTCGGGTTCACGGTCGCGCGGCTCTGGTACGGGAGGCAGCCGTACGCGCTGCCGCAGACGGTGCCGGCGCGCACACGGGCGTCGGTCTCCCGGGAGCAGCACGGGCCTGATGCGAACAGCGGGCGTCAGCGCTCGGCCGCCCCGTAGAACAGCTCAGCGCTCGGCCGCCCCGTAGAACAGCTCCTCCACCACGCCCCGCGCCCGGCGAGCGGTCCGCCGGTACCCGTCGAGCATGTCGCCGACATGTCCGGGGCCGTAGCCCAAGTACCGCCCCACGGCGGCCAGTTCCCGGGGATCCGAGGGGAAGGTGTCGGCGGCCCGGCCGCGGACCAGCATCACCGCGTTGCGGACGCGGGTCGCGAGGACCCAGGCCTCGTCGAGGGTCGCCGCGTCCTCGTCCGTGATCAGCCCGGCGGTGCGGGCCGCGGCCAGGGCCTCGCGGGTGCGGGTGGTGCGCAGGCCCGGCTCCGCCGAGCCGTGCCGCAGCTGCATGAGCTGCACGGTCCACTCCACGTCGGACAGACCGCCCGGCCCGAGCTTGGCGTGCAGCTTGGGGTCGGCGCCGCGCGGCAGCCGCTCGGACTCCATGCGGGCCTTCAGCCGCCGGATGTCGCGGACGGCCTCGTCGGCGAGCCCGTCCGCCGGGTAGCGCAGCGGGTCGATCAACTCGATGAAACGGCGGCCCAGCTCCTCGTCGCCGGCGACGGGTTCGGCCCGCAGCAGCGCGTGCGACTCCCAGGTCAGGGACCACCGGCGGTAGTACGCCGCGTACGAGGTGAGGGTGCGGACCAGCGGCCCGGACTTGCCCTCCGGGCGCAGATCGGCGTCGATGAGCAGGGGCGGGTCGGCGCTGGGGAGCTGGAGCAGGCGGCGCATCTCGGAGACGACCTTGCTGGCCGCCTCGGCGGCTTCCCGCTCGTCGACGCCGTCGCGCGGCTCGTGCACGAACAGGACGTCCGCGTCGGAGCCGTAGCCCAGCTCGTGGCCGCCGAACCGGCCCATGCCGATGATCGCGAACCGGGTGGGCAGGTCGTCCCCCCAGCCGTCCCGCACGACCGCGCGGAGCGTGCCGGCCAGCGTCGCGGAGGTCAGGTCCGACACCGCGCCGCCGACCCGGTCCACCAGGGCGCCCTGGTCGGCCTCGGCGGGCTGCTCCTCGGTGCCGTAGGAGCCGACGATGTCGGCGGCGGCCGTGCGGAACAGCTCGCGGCGGCGCACACCGCGGGCGGCCGTGACCGCCTGGGCGCCGCCGTCGGCGCGTTTCACCGCGGCGAGTATCTCCTGCTCCAGATGGGCGCGCGACCGTGGCTCCAGGCCGCCGCCGTCCCCGTCGCCGAGCAGCGCGACCGCCTCCGGGGCGCGCATCAGCAGGTCGGGCGCGAGCCGGCCGGCGGACAGCACACGGGCGAGGTTCTGCGCGGCGGCGCCCTCGTCCCGGAGCAGCCGCAGGTACCAGGGGGTCTTGCCGAGCGCGTCCGAGACCTTGCGGAAGTTGAGCAGGCCCGCGTCCGGGTCGGCCGAGTCGGCGAACCAGCCGAGCAGCACGGGCAGCAGGGTGCGCTGGATGGCGGCCTTGCGGGTGACGCCGGAGGCCAGCGCCTCCAGGTGGCGCAGGGCGGAGGCCGGGTCGGCGTACCCGAGGGCGACCATGCGTTCCCGGGCCGCCTCGGTGCTGAGCCGGGCCTCGCCGGTGGCGAGCTGGGCGACCGCGTCGAGCAGCGGCCGGTAGAAGAGCTTCTCGTGCAGACGGCGTACGACGCCCGCGTGCCGCCGCCACTCGCGGTGCAGGTCGGCGACCGGGTCCTTGCGCAGTCCGAGGGAGCGGCCGATGCGGCGCAGCTCGGCCTCGTCCTCGGGGACGAGGTGGGTGCGCCGCAGCCGGAACAGCTGGATGCGGTGCTCCATGGAGCGCAGGAAGCGGTAGGCCTCGTCGAGCTGGGCCGCGTCGGCCCGGCCGACGTAGCCGCCGGCGGCGAGGGCCTTCAGCGCGTCCAGGGTCGTACCGCTGCGCAGGGAGGTGTCGGCCCGGCCGTGCACCAGCTGGAGCAGTTGCACGGCGAACTCGACGTCCCTCAGGCCGCCCGGGCCCAGCTTCAGCTGGCGGTCGACCTCGGCGACGGGGATGTTCTCCACGACCCGGCGGCGCATCTTCTGCACGTCGGGGACGAAGTTCTCGCGCTCGGCGGCCTTCCACACCAGGGGCTGGACGGCGGCGACGTACTCCTCGCCGAGGTCGAGGTCGCCGGCCACCGGGCGGGCCTTGAGCAGCGCCTGGAACTCCCAGGTCTTGGCCCAGCGCTGGTAGTAGGCGAGGTGGCTGGAGAGGGTCCGCACGAGCGGGCCGTTCCTGCCCTCGGGCCGCAGGTTGGCGTCGACGGGCCAGATGGAGCCCTCGACCGTCGTCTCGGAGCAGATCCGCATCATGTGCGAGGCGAGCCGGGTCGCGGCGCGCACGGCCTTGGTCTCGTCGGTCCCCTCGGTGGCCTCCCCGACGAAGATGACGTCCACGTCGGAGACGTAGTTCAGCTCGTGGCCGCCGCACTTGCCCATCGCGATGACCGCGAGCCGGCACAGGGCGGCGTCCTCGGGCGCGGCCGCCTCGGCGATACCGAGGGCGGCGCGCAGGGTGGCGGTGGCGAGGTCGGCGAGCTCGGCGGCGGACTCGGCGAGACCGGTGGTGCCGCACACGTCCCGGGCGGCGATGGACAGCAGGCAGCGCCGGTAGGCGACGCGCAGGGAGACCGGGTCGGTGGCTTCCGCGAGGCAGGCCTCGAACTCCTCCACCCCGGGGTGCAGGTCGTGCGCCTCGTACATGACGAGTGCCTGCCAGTCGTCCGGGTGCCGGGTGAGGTGGTCGGCGAGGGCGGTGGAGGCGCCCAGGACACCCAGCAGCCGGTCGCGCAGCGGCTTGGAGGAGATCAGGGTGTCGAGCAGTTCCCGGCGGGCGCCGGGGCTCTGCTGGGCCTCCAGCAGCCGGACGAGTCCGAGCAGCGCGAGATCGGGGTCGGCGGTGTCGCCCAGCGACTCCAGCAGGACCGGGTCGTCGCGCAGGGGCGCGAGCTCAGGGCTGTCCAGGAGCCGCTCGGCTGCGGACGCGTCGGTGAAACCGTGCCGCAGCAGCCGTGTGAAGGTACTGCTCCTGCGCCCCGGCGCGGCCGTCATCCGGGCCTCCCTCGCACTGTTCCTCGGACGTCCATCGGATCAAGGTCGTACGGCTTTGAGCCTAACCGCACAGGCCGGGGGAAGCGCCGGGGAGTTCGGCAGGCGGACGGGCCGCGCGGGTGGCTACGGGGACTGGCCGCGGCGTGGGAGGCGAGGTACGGCGGTTTCTGGCCACGTGGGGTACGGGAAGGCCATTTCCACCACGGCACGGGCCGTGCGGCCGTCCACTCGGTGGCGCCGCACACCGTTTTCGGCTTCGGTGAGGGGGAGCCGTTCAGCCGGACGAGGCGGCGGTTCGCACGAGGCCGGACGAAGGAGTCACGCCATGGACATCACCCTCGAAGTCATCCCGCTGCCCGTGACCGACATCGACCGCGCCCGGGACTTCTACCGGGACAAGGTCGGCTTCCACGTGGACATCGACCAGGAGGTCATGCCCGGGATGCGGATCATCCAGCTGACCCCTCCGGGTTCCGGCTGCTCGATCGCCCTGGGCGAGTCGATCTGGCAGATGACCCCCGGCCCGACCCCGGCCCCGGGCTCCTACCAGGGCCTTCAGCTGTGCGTCGCCGACATCAAGGCGGCCCACGCGGAGCTGGTCGCCCGCGGCCTCGACGTCTCGGAACCGGTTCAGTACTCCCCGGACGACGGCGCCACGTTCATGCACTTCCAGGACCCGGACGGCAACGGGTGGGCGGTGCAGGAGTACCGGCGGCGGGCCACGGAGCCGCTGCATCAGCTGCTGGCGGACCTGAAGCGGCAGCAGGCCTGAGAACCCGGGGAACCGGTCAGGAATCGAGAAGCACGGGTGCCGGAGCGCGATTAGCGTCGTTGTCATGACTTCCATCGCATCCGTCACCCTCGAGGTGGCCGACCCCGCCGCCGCCGAACACTTCTACGCCGCCGCCTTCGGCCTGGGCGACCGGCTGCGCCTGCGGGCGTCGGAGGCACCGACCTCCGGCTTCCGCGGGTTCACGCTGTCACTCGTGGTCGCCCAGCCGGCCGACGTGGACGCCCTCCTCGACGCGGCCGTGCAGGCCGGGGCGACGACGCTGAAGCCCGCCGCCAAGTCGCTCTGGGGCTACGGGGGCGTCGTACAGGCCCCGGACGGGACGATCTGGCAGCTCGCGTCGTCGTCGAAGAAGAACACCGGCCCGGCGACCCGGCAGGTCGACGAGTTCGTCCTGCTGCTCGGCGTCGAGGACGTGAAGGCCAGCAAGCAGTTCTATGTCGAGCACGGTCTGGCCGTGGGCAAGAGCTTCGGCGGCAAGTACGTCGAGTTCGCCACCGGGGGCCCCGTCAAGCTGGCCCTGTACAAGCGCCGCGGCCTCGCCAAGGTCGCCGGTGTCTCCCCCGACGGCACCGGCTCCCACCGCGTCACGATCGGCAGCGACGCCGGGCCGTTCACCGACCCGGACGGATTCGCGTGGACGACGGCGTCGGAGAACGCGTCGGTGTGAGCGGTGCCGCGGGATGCCCCTCGGCCGAGGCCGGCGGGACCTACAGCGCCGGCAGGTTCTTCCGCAGCTCGAACGCGGTGACCTCGGAGCGGTCCTCCTCCCACTCCTGGCGCTTGTTGCGCGGGAAGTGGTGCGGGGCGGCGGATACCTCGCTCAATCGACGTCAATGGAGCGTTGGTTGTCGGTCAGGGGGTTGTTGATGGTCACCCTGGGCCGCCCTTCGACGGCCCACAGACGGCCCGGCTTTGGGGAACTGCAGATCTACAGTCAGCGCGGTCGTACCGCCCTAACCAGCAGAAACATTCAGGCTGGCCTCGCCTACCCCACGCCAGTCCCACAGGCCTGCCAGGCAAGCTCACGCAGTCCCCCTCTGATCCACGTAGGCAGGCTGCACAGCTCTACGCTCGCCAGTGACTGAGAACCAAGACGCGCACGAGACCGTCATACAAGGCACTCTTCTCTCCCTCCGCCTGGAGTGCCGCATGACAGTAGAGCTACCTCTGAGCTGCAAGGATAGGACTTGCTGAGGGCCCAGTTCGTGGTAGCGGAAGAGACACTTCCCGGGTGAAGGAGAGGAGCCGGCCCTACCCGCCTGTCCGTGTCGAGAGCGGCTGTCGCGCGTGGTTGCCCAGGCTGTTCAGCCGACTGCGAAGCCGTGACGTGTTTCCTGGCACAGCATCCGCCTGCTCCAGCCTCAGTGGGGCAGTGGTGCAGCCCGAGAGTGACGTGCCTGTGGCGGGCACCCGGGCAGGCGTGGTCATCACCAGGGGCGGGTGATGGTGTTGGTGTCGAGGGTGACCGAGCCGTTGATGGCCAGGGCCTGTCCGTGGATGGTTACGCCGGCGTTCACGGTGATGGATGTCAGGGCAAGGATCCTGCCCGCGAAGGCGGTGTCGGTGCCGAGAGTGGCTGAGCTTCCGATTTGCCAGATCACGTTCCTGGCCGTGGCGCCGTTGATGAGGAGCACGCGGCTGGCCGTTGCCGTGGTCAACGTGGATCCGATTTGGAGCACCCATTCGGCGTTGCTGTCGCCCTGGGCGTCCAGGGTGAGCGTGCCGGTGAGGGCGAGGGTCGTGGGGGCGTTGTAGACGCCGGGGGCCAGCGTCAGGCCGCCGAGGTCTCCGGGAATGTCGGCGTCCGGGAGCTGGGCGACGGCGGTGTTGTAGGTGGCGATGAGATCGGCGTGAGCCTGAAGGGCGTCAGCGTCAGTGATGTGGATGGTGCCGTGAACCTGACCGGGCGGGAATCCGGTGACGGACGTTCCCGGGCTCACCCCGAGATCCCCGGTGACTTCGGAGGGGCCGGTGTTGGTGACCGACGCGCCGCCCAGCACCGCGAAGCGTCCCAGATAGGTGTAGGCGTCCGAAGCGGTCACGGTGCCGCCGAGAGTGATGACGGAGACGTCGACCGGGCCGAGTTCTCCTGCTGGGAGCAGGGCGTGGATCTCCGTGTCGGAGGCGATCCGCCAGGACAGGGCGGGCGTGCCACCGAAGGTGACGCCAGTGGTGTAGGAGAACGCGGTTCCGGTGATGACGACGAGATTGCCACCGTCCACCGGCCCTTTGTCCGGGGTGACGGCAGTGATGGACGGCGAGTCGAGATAGGTGTAGATGACCCCACCGGCGGTTCCGCCCCTGGTTCGCACGGTGATCGTGACCGGACCTGCGGACGCAGCCGCAGGGACGGTGACGGTGAGTTGACCGTCGGAGTCGACGGTGAAGGCGGCGGCCTGCGCACCGAAGAGGACCTCGTACGTGGTGTAGAGGCCGAGTCCTGTGAGGGTCGCCGTGTTGCCGCCGGTCAAGGGGCCGGCGGGTGGCGGAAGGAGGCGGAAGGAGGGTGGCGGCAGGTAGTAGAAGCTTCCGACGACGCCCGTTCCGCCGGGGGTGGTGACCGAGACCGGAACGGCGCCGTGGCCGGAGGGGGTGGCGGTGGCGGTGGTGGAGTCGCTGAGGACCGTGAAACTCGCAGCCTGGCGGGAGTCGTAGAGCACGCTGGTGGTGCCGGTGAAGTGGCTGCCGGTGAGCGTCACCGCGTCGCCCCCACCCGTGGATCCCTGGTTCGGTATGACCGCCATGGGGCGCTCCCTGAGTCTGTCGGCCGATCGGCGGGCTGCGTCGTCGGCCGGTCCCTGCACCGATGACCGCAGTGGTTCCCCTCTTCGGAGTAGCCCACTGGCCCACGCACCTGACAAGAGTTGAGGGCATATGTCACCCAAATGGGGTACGTGTTCGCAGGCGCGTATCCAGCCGACACCGCGTGCCGCGCGGCGACTGCTTCCGTGGCAGAGTGCGACGTTCCCCGGGCCCGTGGCTTCGTCACCGCAACAATCTCGGATGCTGCAACGAATTGGCATATAAACAGATCGTCAGCAATACGCTGCCGATGTGCCCCGTTTTCACGCCGTGGCGCTCACCTGAACGGCTGATTCTGCGGCGAAAGCCTTGTCGGCCTGTCACTCGGCTGGGTTGATGCTCGTGTCAGTATCAGCGGCATTCGAGTCCGCAAACAGACACGGGCAAGCCCCTGATTCAGGCTGCAGTTGACGCCTGACGGGCTGTACTTCTCGACAGGCCCTGCGCGCAGCGCCGACGGCTGCAGACCGTCGACCGGGCATCGGCGCAAGGCCATCGAGATGCCACTTGGCCAGTGGACACGAGAGCAGGCTCGCCCTCATCCGGGACGTAAGCGGACTGAACGCCCCATCACTGCTCGGCAATGTACCGCATTCCGAGCGAGGAGGAACGCTCATGCCTATCAGCCCGAACCAGGGATCCAGCGGCGGCGGCACACTCGTCACGATCACCGGCAGCAACCTCACCGGCACCACAGCGGTGCGCTTCGGTACGCGACTCGCCACCTCCGTCACCAACGTCTCGCCCACCCAGGTCACCGCCGTCTCTCCCTCCGGCACCGGAGCGGTCGGCGTCACCGTGACCACCCCGGGAGGGACGAGCAACCCGATCCCGTTCTACTACGTCGGGGCGCCGTTCAAGCAGTCCCTCAGCCCGTCCTTCGGGTCGACCGCGGGCGGCGACACCATCACCATCAACGGCACCGGATTCTCCAGTGCCACCAGCGTCTCCTTCGGTGCCAACACCGCGGTGCCGACGGTGGTGTCCGACAGCCAGCTCACGGTCGTCGCACCGGCCGGCGCGGCCGGGTCGGTCGGCGTCAGCGTCACCACGGCCGGCGGCACCAACAACGGGCTCTCGTACACCTACGTCGCCGCCCCGACGGTGACGTCGGTCGTCCCGACGCAGGGACCGGAGTCCGGCGGCACCGCGGTGACCCTGACCGGCACCGGCTTCACCAGCACCAACCAGGTCACCTTCGACGGCAACCCGGCACCCTTCACCGTGATCTCCGACACCTCGCTGTCGGCCGTCACGCCTCCCGGCACCGGCGGTCCCGTCGACGTCGTCGTGACCAACGACGCAGGCAGCGCCATCCTCGCGGACGCGTTCACCTACATCGCCGGCCCCGGCATCTGACCGCCCCTCAGGGGCCGGCCCGTCAGCGGCCGGCCCGTCCGGAGCGGACGCCAAGGCCCATCAGGGCCCGTCCGCCCCCCCCCCCCAAGCCCCCGGCCCGGAAACCCCACCCGGGCCGGGGGCCCGCCCGCCCGCCAAGAGGCAGGGGCAGGGCAAGCCCGTTAGCTCTCTCCTCGGCCCTCCCGGGCCCGCCCGACACTCTACGGAGACACCGTGAAAGACAGCGCCCCCGCGGCGGGAGCGGTCCGGCCCACCGCCGTCATCGCCGCCGTACCCGTTCTCACCGCGGTCGTACCCAGCACGGGCCCTGCGGCAGGCAGCAACAACGTGGTCCTGAACGGCAGCGGTTTCGTCGGAATCACCGCCGTCATGTTCGGCACCAAAGCGGCCCTCGGCTACACGGTCAACTCCCCCACGCAGATCACCGCAGTAGCCCCGTCCGGAACCGGCACCGTTGCCGTGACCGTCAAAACGCCCGGCGGAAGCAGCAACTCGGTCCCCTATACCTACGCGGCACAACCCTCCCTGACCGCCGCCTCGCCGAGCCAGGGACCGTCTTCGGGCGGCACCACCGTCATCCTCACCGGGACCGGCCTCACCGGGGCCACGGCAGTCACCTTCGGCAGCACACCCGCCACCAGCTACACCGTCAACTCACCCACCCAGATCACCGCCATCGCCCCCGCAGGGACAAGCGCCGTACCCATCACCGTCACCACGCCCGGCGGTACGACCGGTCCCGTCTACTTCTTCTACCTCAACGCGCCCACCGTCACCACCGTGTCGCCGAGCCAGGGACCGTCCTCGGGCGGCACCACCGTCCTTCTCACCGGGGCCGACCTCACCGGGGCCACGGCAGTCACCTTCGGCAGCACACCCGCCACCAGCTACACCGTCAACTCACCCACCCGGATCACCGCCGTCACCCCCGCAGGAGCGGGCTCCGTAGCCGTGACCGTCACCGGCCCGGGCGGCATCAGCAACTCCGTCATCTACACCTACGTGACTCCACCGGTCCTCGGCTCCCTCACCCCCGCCCAGGGGCCCACCGACGCCGGAGCCGGCGTCACTCTCACCGGCAGCGGTCTGACCACCACGACCGCCGTCCGCTTCGGTGCCACACCCGCGGCCTTCAACGTGCTGTCCGACACCACGGTTGCGGCGACCGCCCCAGCGGGGGCACCCGGCCCTGTTTCCGTCAACGTGACCACGATCGGCGGCACCAGCAACTCCCTCACCTACACACGTGTCGCCTCTCCCTCGATCTAGATCGGCACTCCAGACCGCTTGGACGACACGAGTGCCGACCCTTTTCCCCGGAGGCTCTTCGCCGGTTTTCGTTTCTGGTTTGGGCGCGAATGCTTCGACGCCGGGCAAGTCTGCCGACACACAAGGGGACCGTTGCGCATCACCGTCCGTGAATCCGCGAAACCGTGCTCCCCACCCCGCCACGCCTCTGGCCCAAGCGGGTTGACTAGGCCCAAGCCTCCCAGGAATGCGAGAACCTGCGACGTAACGTGACGCTCCCCGACCAGTCATGGCGGACCTCCGCCCGGATCGATCAAGGAGCCGAAACCGTGAGACGTTGGCAAGGCCGAAGAATGTGGAAGACCGGCACCATCCTGGCGCTGGCCGCCGTAGTGGGCCTCGCTTCACCGGCAGCGGCAGCTGTCAACTCGACGACGACGGTCACAGCGTCACCCCCAGCAGCAAACGTCGGGGTACCCGTGACACTGACCGCGACCGTCACCTGTGCGGCCGACCCCACTGGAGGTCTCGGTGTGACGTTCTTCGACGGCGGCGACATCCTGAACACCGTGCCCGTCGGCGCGGACGGACAAGCGGAGCACACGACCTCCTTCACGACCACCGGCACTCACACAATCACGGCCGCATACAACGGGAACGAAAACTGCTTCGCTTCGAGCAACACGACCGCCGTCGTGGTCTCAGCGGCGCCCGCACCCGTCCCCCCCACGCCACCTGCGAACGGGTTCTGCCTACTCGCCTGCGGCGGCCTGATCAATTTCACGGTCGGTGACATCAACAACATCGAAGTGCACTGACTTCCCTGACGGCTCAGCGGCACTGGCCCGGCACGGTCACGCGTTCTCTCCTGCTACGCAGGACGCTACGCCGGACACCTTCCCACCTGCAGCGAGCACAGGGTCACCGCAGGCAAGGGCCAACCTCGCGCTTTCACGTGCGCCCACGCCTTGATCAAATAAACGGGGAGTGCTTCTGACCTGCAACGATGGGACTTGTCTAGGGTCCCGTTAGCTGCACGGAAAGAAGCACTCTCCAGGTGAGCAAGCGTATCGGGTTGTACCCGCGTGTCCGCGTCGAAGGCGGTGGCAGCAGGGCGGTCTCACAGGCCGGGGCGGTGCTGCTGGTCGAGACGCTCCGCAAGTCCGGGCTGGACACCGCGATGTCGGTGGCAATGACACCATGGCGCAAGCCGCGGACGGTGCACGACCCGGGCAAGGTCCTGCTGGATGTCGCGCTCACGGTTGCACTGGGGGGGACTGCCTGGCCGATGTGAGCATGTTGCGGGCGGAGCCGGCCGTGTTCGGGCCGGTGGCCTCCGACCCGACGGTCCCCCGCCGGATCGGCCGACTGGCCGCAGGAGGGAAGCAGGTTCTGGCCGCGCTTCGCATGGCCCGGGCCGAAGTACGCGAACACGTCTGGAAGTTGGCCGGTGACGCGGCGCCGGATGCGGGCGAGTAGGTGATCGTGGACATCGACGGCGTCCTCGTCCTGGCACATTCCGAGAAGCAGGACGCCGCCGCGACCTGGAAGAAGACGTTCGGGCACCACCCGCTGATGGGGTTCGTCGACCACGGCCGAGGCGGGTCCGGTGAGCCGGTCGTGGGCCTGCTGCGGCCTGGCAACGCGGGTTCCAACACCGCCGCGGACCACATCGAGGCCACGACGCTGGCCCTGGCCCAGCTGCCGAAACGGTTGCGGCGGAGACGGCAGACGCTAATCCGTACCGACTCCGGCGGTGGCACCCACGAGTTCGTCGCCTGGCTCGCCCGGCGCGGGCGATGGCTGTCGTACTCGGTCGGCATGACCATCACCGACGCCATCCACCAGGCCGTTCTCAAGGTGCCGGCCTCGGCCTGGACACCGGCCGTCGAACCCGACGGCGACATCCGCGACGGCGCCTGGGTCGCCGAACTCGCCGGCGACTGCCTGACCGGCTGGCCGAAGGGGCTGCGGCTGATCGTGCGGAAGGAACGGCCGCACCCCGGAGCCCAGTTGCGCTTCACCGACGCCGACGGAATGCGCTTGACCTGCTTCGCCACCAACACCATCCACGCGCCGATCGCGGAACTGGAACTGCGCCACCGCCAGCGGGCACGGGCCGAGGACCGTATCCGCGCCGCCCGCGCCACCGGCCTGCGCAACCTCCCCTCCACGACACCGCGCAGAACCAGATATGGCTGGAGATAGTCCAGATCGCGCTCGACCTCCTCTCCTGGATGCCCCTGCTCGCCCTGACGGGCAGGGCCCGGCTCTGGGAGCCCCGCCGCCTGCGGCTTCGGTAGTTCTCCACCGCCCAGCTCGTCACCACCGGCCGCCGCCGCTACCTCCGCCTCGCGGAGCACTGGCCCTGGACCGACGTAATCACGGATGCCCTGGACCGGCTCCACGCTCTCCCGAACCCCGGCTGACCAGCACCTTCCCACCCCTTCGAACAGCAACACCAAAACCGGAGCCGTGGAACCCGGCGCCCACCCGACGCGACAGGCGGGCAGTCGGCCTGTCCACCATCAGGCACAGAGCGCGAAACGGTCTGCCAACTCCGTCGGCAGACCGTCACGAAAGATCGAGGCTAGTGGGCATCACTTCAGAGGTTCCGTCCCAGCAAGCGCTGGCAGGTGTGGGGAAGTCTCGGTCAGTCGAGCCGATCGGCCTGCGTCGGCACAGTTCCGGGCCGCGAGTGTCGCTCTCGTATGCCGTCGTTGCCGTCAGTACTGCCGGACGCTTCGTGCGGCCTAGAGAAAGCCCAAGCCGACGTGCCGCGGGTGAGTAGGCGTCGACCATGGAGCGCCTCCTGACCAGGCTGTCAGCCAACTGCAACAGGTTGTCGAACCGGGTGCCTCGCTGACCTCAACTATGGCAATCTTTCTCGTGCGCCAGAGTGAAGGGGGAGCCCATGGCATACCAGGCCACAACGCTGCACTTGCTGATCTCCTGCCCGGGTGACGTCACCAAAGAAGACCGAGAAGTAATCCATCGATCAGTAAATCGATGGAACGTCAACTATGGGCAGCATTTTCAGCTAACGATTCTACCTATCTGGTGGGGGGAGCATGCTTCTGGAGGATTTGGTGAGCATCCTCAGGACACCATCAATCGACAACTCATTGACGGTGCAGACATGGCCCTTGCTATCTTTTGGACGCGTTTGGGAACAGGATCGGACCGGGCAGTCTCGGGCACTGCCGAAGAAATTGAGCGCATGGCTCGCGCTGGCAAATCAGTGACCATTTTGCACTGCACCCGAGCGGTGTCCAACAGCGACCTTGATCAGCAAATTGCTTTGCGTGCATACCTCAGAAGTCTAGAATCGAAAGCCTTGGTGATGAGTTATGCCGACGAGACCGAACTGGCGAGCAGAATCGATAATCTTTTGAGCAGGCAGGCAACGCTTTTTATGGCGAGGGCTTCCGGCGCAAGAACCCATACACCAGAGGAAGATCCCGGAGTATGGCCGAGTGTGGACTTCAGGGAAAGAGTAGAGACAGACTCAAAAGGAAGGGTCCGCACTCGCCGGTCTCACTTTATCGTGCTCACAAACAAGGGGCGCACTCCAGCAAGGAAAGTAACCTTTTCCATCGAGCCGGACGATGACATGGCCCTACGCGACGACGACCAAGCGATCGATGCGATCGCCCCCGACTCGGAGATTCGGTTCCCACTCGCACTAACCATGGGCAGCCCTAGCCAATTCAACTGCACCGTCAGGTGGCAGGGTCCAGACGGAGGGGAAAGGGAAAACATGGCTACCCTGCGCCCTGTTTAGCTTTGAGATTTTGCCGCAACTGCCCGTTCTATGCACACAGTGTTAGAATACTCGCCACCAGGAGAGGCGAGGTATGAACATGGAACGCCCGAGGGCGTTTATCAGTTTCCGCATGGAAGATCACTGGGCCCGGGACTTTCTGAAGGAACGAGCACGAAACGCGCAAAATCAAGTGGAGTTCATCGACTACTCGATTCAAGACCCTTTCGACTCGTCATGGAAAAAGCAGTGCAAGCGCAGGATTTCCGAGACGAAGGGAACTATCGTTCTGATTGGGGCAACTACATACCAGTCGGAGCCGGTGGAATGGGAGATCAGGGAAACCCTTGAGCAAGGCCATCAACTCTTCGGAATTCAGGTGAATGATGGAGAAACGCACCCGATTCCGAATGGCCTCCCTCCCGAGAGCGTGATTCGATGGGACTTCACTCAGATCTCTTCATGGCTCTCAACATGGGTGTGATGGATGAACTATCTTGAGCAAGTGGCCGCTGACATTCGGGCTGAGATTCCAGCCTCCGTCTTACCTCACGTCAACGTGGATGACTTGCTCAATATGTATGCGGCACTCGCTCTCGCCAAGGGCGTTGACGTAACCGCTTCAGACGTGCATGACGTCTGGAGTGCCTGGCAGATGAAGCATGACCCCTCCCACGCCCATCTTCTTCCGTACGACCAACTTCCATCATCGGTGCAGCAGCAGGACGCACCTTTCGTGCTGGCCATTCGGAAGGTGGCCGAGCGGTTGTCGGGCCAGGATCGGGTCACCCAGGCCCTGGTTCCGTACGGCCCCCCAGCGACAGAAGAGGATAAGGAGCGGCTTTTTGAGCTATACAAACTCATGGTTCAGAGCTCAGAAGGGCTTGTAGGTCGCCGCCAGGGCGTGAATACTTTCTTCATAACCGCGAATGGCGTGATCCTGACAGGGCTCGGATTCTTCATCAAGGCAGGAGGAAGCCAAGTACTCAAATCCATTGGTGTCCTCGTGATCGCACTGACAGGACTCATCCTCGCCCACGCATGGAAGAGCCTCATCGTTTCGTTTGGGCAACTTAATACAGGGAAGTTTGCGGTAATCAATCGCCTTGAACGCTTCCTTCCTGCCGCAATCTTCTATTCCGAATGGGAGGCTCTAGAGCGGGGCCAGAATCCCAAGGTATACCGCTCTTCCACATCGCGTGAAATCTGGGCACCACATCTGCTAACCGCTCTGTATGCCCTTGCGGCTACAGGCGCCTCCCTAGTTGCCGTCGGTCTCTGGAAACCGTGAACTGATGGCCGACGAGACGGGCGATCTTGAGGTCTTGATCCATTACGCTCGCCAGAAAGGTGTTATCAAATACCGTGGGGCCGACCGCCCCAGTCGCAGAGGCTTTCTCCCCGAATGCCCGCGCACCCGCGCCGCGCGCGGGGCCTTGGAGAGGCAGGCAAAATCAGGGTGAACTGCTGCCTGCCTGGCCTCACTTGCCGGAGCGGGCAGCAACGTCAGCCGGCATGAGTCGACTCGTGAAGCCTTCGACGCACAGCCGCTCAAAGGCGGCTACAACGGTGTCTGGCACGTCCTGCTCGATGGCCAGGCCCACCCTTTGGAAAACAAGCACTCGTTGCAGGGCGCCCACGGTCATGTCGATCACCATACGAGCGTCGCCGATGGAGTCGGCGTACTCCTCCAAGCCCATCAGCGTGGACGCGCACACCACTTAGACGTCGGGCCAGAGCTTCCGCATCATGGCGTACGAGCGTCGCTCTTCGTACGGCTTGCTCACAAGCAGGCGGACGAGACGTTGACGCCGGCCTCTGCCAGCAGCGCTTTCGTGAACTCGATGTTTTCGCTGGTATTCGTTGCACGCGGTTCCAGGAGTACCGCGGACTCGGGCACCCCCAAGTGCAACGCCCGCTCGCGGTAGTGGACGGCCTCACCGCGCGGCATGCGCGCCCGGGTCGTGGGGCTAGTGGCCCCGGTGAAGACGACGACCGGCGCCATGCCCTGGTGATACAGCTCCGCTGTCACGTCGGCCACACCGAGGTCGTGACTGCCCAACCCCACCGCCACCGAACACGGTCGTTGAGCATGGTGCATGAAGTGGTAGTCCCACAGGAGTCGAGCATCCGCCCATGCCTGTGCCGAGATCATCCCCCAGTGGAGATCACGCTGCCGTGGCTCCGGGCGGACGGTCCGCCTGTCACGAAACGGCTGGTGTTCACCCGCCTCGACGGCACCGGCGCCGTTCGGCGTACCGACTTCGACGACCGCGCATGGAAGCCTGCTCTGGTGGCTGCTGGGGTCATCCCCGCGACGATGCCCGGAGAGCCGTCACCAGGCCGCCCGCCAACACGGCATGCACGCCCTCAGGCACTTCTACGCGTCCGTCCTGCTGGACGCCGGCGAGAACGTGAAGGCGTTGAGTGCCTACCTCGGCCACAACGACCCCGGATTCACGCTCCGGGTCTACACACACCTCATGCCGAGCAGCGACGCACGGGCCCGGAAGGCCGTGGACGTCCTGTACGAGGGCACCGATCCGGCACCGGACGGCCCAGAGACGGCCCAGGGGCTGTGAGACGCCATGGGGCCGACGGTCGGCGACCGTCGGCCCCATCCGCTGAATCGGCGGGAAACCTGCTTTGACCTGCGCCTACAGCGCCGGAAGGTTCTTCCGCAGCTCGAACGCCGTGACCTCCGAGCGGTACTCCTCCCACTCCTGCCGCTTGTTGCGCAGGAAGAAGTCGAAGACGTGCTCGCCGAGGGTCTCGGCGACGAGGTCGCTGCGTTCCATGAGGGTCAGGGCCTCGCCGAGGTTCTGGGGGAGCGGCTCGATGCCCATGGCGCGGCGCTCCGCGTCGGAGAGGGCCCAGACGTCGTCCTCGGCGCCGGGCGGGAGCTCGTAGCCCTCCTCGATGCCCTTGAGGCCGGCGGCCAGCAGCAGCGCGTACGCCAGGTACGGGTTGGCGCCGGAGTCGAGGGAGCGGACCTCGACCCGGGCCGAGCCCGTCTTGCCGGGCTTGTACATGGGGACGCGGACGAGCGCCGAGCGGTTGTTGTGGCCCCAGCAGATGTACGAGGGGGCTTCGCCGCCCGCGCCCGCGGTGCGCTCCGCGCCGCCCCAGATGCGCTTGTAGGAGTTGACCCACTGGTTGGTGACGGCGGAGATCTCCGCCGCGTGCCGCAGCAGGCCCGCGATGAAGGAGCGGCCCACCTTGGAGAGCTGGTACTCCGAGCCCGACTCGTAGAAGGCGTTGCGGTCGCCCTCGAAGAGCGACAGGTGCGTGTGCATGCCGCTGCCGGGGTGCTCGGAGAAGGGCTTCGGCATGAACGTGGCGTGCACGCCCTGCTCCAGGGCCACCTGCTTCATGACGAGGCGGAACGTCATGACGTTGTCGGCCGTGGACAGCGCGTCGGCGTAGCGGAGGTCGATCTCCTGCTGGCCGGGGGCGCCCTCGTGGTGGGAGAACTCGACCGAGATGCCCATCGACTCCAGCATGGTGATCGCCTGGCGGCGGAAGTCCATGCCGACGTTGGTCGGGGTGTGGTCGAAGTAGCCGGAATTGTCGGCGGGCGTCGGACGGCTGCCGTCCAGCGGGCGGTCCTTCAGCAGGAAGAACTCGATCTCCGGGTGGGTGTAGAAGGTGAAGCCCAGGTCGGAGGTGCGGGCGAGGGCGCGCTTGAGCACGTAGCGCGGGTCGGCGAAGGACGGGGAGCCGTCCGGCATGAGGATGTCGCAGAACATGCGGGCCGTGCCCGGGGCCTCCGCACGCCAGGGCAGGATCTGGAAGGTCGACGGGTCCGGCTTGGCGATCATGTCGGACTCGTAGACCCGGGCGAAGCCCTCGATCGCGGAGCCGTCGAAGCCGATGCCCTCGTCGAAGGCCTGCTCCAGTTCGGCCGGGGCCACGGCGACGGACTTGAGGAAGCCCAGCACGTCCGTGAACCACAGGCGTACGAACCGGATGTCGCGCTCCTCCAACGTCCGGAGCACGAACTCCTGCTGCTTGTCCATCTTCCGCTTCCCCATCCTTGCTGGTCAGGCCGCCTGTCTTCCGTACCACGGGAGGCGGTCGGGCACCAGAGCATCAGACCACACCACCATTTCGTGCGCGTTGCGGACCATGATCGCCCGGCCGGCCTGGGGTCGAACGCCTCACGCACGGCAGGTGAACTGCTCTTCCGCCCATAGTGCCTGCTCGCACCGACATCCGTAACGGCCGGTTCCCCTCCCTGCGCCACGCGCTTAATTTGCATCTCAGATGCAAGTTTAAATACCGTGCGCACAGTCGAGCCCTGAGGAGCCCTGATGCTGTCCGAGCAGTCCGCCGCCACCGTCCGCGCCACACTCCCCGCCGTCGGCGCGGCCCTCGGCACGATCACCGAGCGCTTCTACGCCGGGCTGTTCGCGGCCCACCCGGAACTGCTGCGGGACCTGTTCAACCGGGGCAACCAGGCCTCCGGAACCCAGCGGCAGGCGCTGGCCGGTTCCGTCGCCGCCTTCGCCACGCACCTGCTGGACCGCCCCGGGCAGCGGCCGGACGCGATGCTGCAGCGCATCGCCCACAAGCACGCCTCGCTCGGTGTCACGCCGGAGCAGTACCGCGTCGTCCACGAGCACCTCTTCGCCGCCATCGCCGAGGTGCTCGGCGACGCCGTCACGCCCGAGGTCGCCGCCGCCTGGGACGAGGTCTACTGGCTGATGGCGAACGCGCTGATCGCCGTGGAGCAGCGGCTGCGCGAGGAGCGCGGCGGGCACACCTGGCGGGCCTGGGAGGTCGTCGAGCGGGTCGCCGAGACCGCGGACGTCGCCACGTTCCGGCTGCGGCCGGCCGACGGCGGTCCGGTGCGGGACTTCCTCGCGGGCCAGTACGTCTCCGTCCGCGTCGCCCTCGCGGACGGTGCCCGGCAGATACGTCAGTACAGCCTGTCCGGGGCGCCCGCCCCGGACCTGCGGCAGATCAGCGTGAAGCGCGTGCGCGAGGCCGGCGCCCCGGACGGCGAGGTCTCGAACCACCTGCACGCGCGCGTGCGGGTGGGCGACGTCCTGGAGCTGTCCGAGCCCTACGGCGACCTGGTTCTGGACGCCGGCCCCGACACGCCGCTGCTGCTGGCCTCGGCGGGCATCGGCGTGACCCCGATGACCGCGATGCTGGCGCACCTCGCCGACTCGGGGCACCGCGCCCCGGTCACCGTCGTGCACGCCGACCGCTCCCCCGCGACCCACGCCCTGCGCGCCGACCACGAGGCCTGGGCGGCCAAGCTCCCGGACGCGGCCGTCCACCTCTGGTACGAGCAGGACGCCCCGGCAGGCGCCCGCCCCGGCCTGGTCGACCTCACCGGCGTTCCGCTCGCCCCGGGCACGCGCGCGTACCTGTGCGGGCCGCTCCCGTTCATGCGGGCGGTACGGACCCAGCTGATCGCGCAGGGCGTGGCACCCGCCGACATCCACTACGAGGTGTTCGGCCCGGACCTGTGGCTGGCGGGCCGGGACTAGGGCCTGTCGTTCGGACCCTGGCCGTCACGGGGATCGGCGCCACGCGAGATCCCCAGCAGCAGCGCCCCGGTCGGCTCCGCCACGATGTCCTCCACCGTGACCGGGTCCAGTGAGGTGAAGAACGCCTCCTGGGCCCGGCGCAGGGCGGTGCGCAGGCGGCAGGCGGAGTTGAGGGGGCAGGGGGTCGGGCCCTCGCAGTCGACGACGTCGCCGCTGCCCTCGAAGGCGCGGACCACGGCACCCACCGAGGCCCTGCGGCCCTGCTCGGTGAGGGTGAGTCCGCCGCCGCGGCCGCGGCGGGCCTCGAGCAGACCCAGGTGCTGGAGCTCGGCGACGACCTTCGCCAGGTGGGTGTACGGCACGTCCATGCCGTCCGCGACCTCCCGGGTCGTCGGACTCGACTCGCCCGCGACGGCGAGCCGCATCAGGACCCGCAGGGCGAGGTCGGTGGAGCGCAGCAGCCGCATACAGGCAGCGTAGGTAATGGGAATCTGCGGTTCAAATTATCCGGCGGGACCCGGCCCCGGGCCCCGAAGCTGTCGCGCGGCTGTCGGTGCCGTATCGATTCGGCCCATTCCGGCGGCTGCTCTACGAGCCGCCCCGGCTCCCCCATTACGATCAGCCCACCCGACCGTCACTTTTCCCACGAAGGACACCTCATGGGCTCCGCCAACAAGAGCAGCACGGCACGCAAGGCGCGAATAGAGGAGATGCGGCGCGCCGAGCAGTCCCGTGAGCGCCGCAACCGGGTCCTCACGATCGCGGCCAGCGTCGTGATCGTCGCCGGACTCGTGGTCGGCGGCGTCGTGCTCGTGCGGTCCCAGGACGACAAGGGCAGCACCACCGCGGCGAGCGACTCCTCGGGCAAGGGCAAGTTCGTGACGGGCAAGGACGGCGTGAAGACCTGGGAGGGCAAGCTGGCCCGCAACCACGTCACCAAGGCCGTGAAGTACGCCTCCGAGCCGCCGGTCGGCGGTGACCACAACCGGGCGTGGATGAACTGCAACGGCGACGTCTACACCGAGCAGCTCGACAACACCAACGCCGTGCACTCGCTGGAGCACGGCGCGGTGTGGGTGACGTACAACGCCGCCGCGAAGAAGGCCGACATCGACGCGCTCGCGGCGAAGGTGAAGAAGACGCCGTACACGCTGATGAGCCCGGTGGACGGCCAGAAGGACCCGATCATGCTCTCGGCGTGGGGCCACCAGCGCACGGTGACGGGCGCGAGCGACCCGAACGTGGACAAGTTCTTCCAGAAGTTCGTCCAGGGCGAGCAGACCCCCGAGCCGGGCGCCGCCTGCACCAACGGGCTGTCCAAGTGAGGCACGTCGGCCTGATCGCCGGGGCCGCGGCGGCGGCGCTCGTCGCCGCCGGTGCGATCACCTACGCCGTCGCCGGGGACGACGGCAGCGGCAGGACCCCGTCCGCCGAGTCCGCGGACGCCGGGTTCGCGCGGGACATGGCGGTGCACCACCAGCAGGCCGTGGAGATGTCGTACATCGTGCGCGACCGCACCAAGGACGAGGCGGTCCGGCGCCTGGCGTACGACATCGCGCAGACGCAGGCCAACCAGCGCGGCATGATGCTCGGCTGGCTCGACCTGTGGGGCCTGCCCAAGGTGTCCTCCGAACCGCCGATGACCTGGATGGACATGGGCGGCATGGCCTCCGGCAAGGACGGCGCGCTGATGCCGGGCATGGCGACAAACTCCGAGATGAAGAAGCTCGGCGAGCTCAGCGGGAAGCAGGCGGAGGTCTTCTACCTCCAGCTGATGACGGACCATCACAAGGGCGGTGTCCACATGGCCGAGGGCTGTGCGGACAAGTGCGCGGTCGGTGTGGAGAAGCGGCTCGCGCAGGGCATGGTGGACGCGCAGCAGTCGGAGATCTCCTTGATGGCGGACATGCTCAAGGAGCGGGGCGCGGCGCCGCGGTCGTAGGGGCGGTGGGCACGTAAGCCTCAAATCGCCCTGCCCGGTTGTCTCTTGGGCTCTTCTTGGCCTCCGTAGAGCGCTTCTTGGGCTGCGCCATTCCCTGGCATGAACGGTTCATCGCGAGAGTGGCGACCGTCGAGTGATCCACTCGCGACGAACCGCACAGGGGGTTCCATGAGATCCAATCGCGCCAAGGTGCGCGCCGGGGTGAGCTGGGCGGCGACACTGCCGATGCTCGCCGGTGCGCTGGCGCTCGGCATACCCGCGGCGCACGCCGCCGACCACCCGGTCCGCGACCTGCTGGCCGGGACCCGGCCCGCCTGGGCCACGGCCGGGGCGGACGAGGGCGCCACCTCCGACGGCGCCCGGGTCTCGGCCCGGGTCTACCTCGCCGGCAAGGACGCCGCAGGCCTGGCCGCCTACGCGAAGGCCGTCTCCGACCCGGGCTCGGCCTCGTACGGCAAGTACCTGACGGCCGAGCAGGCGCAGGCCCGTTTCGGTGCGACCGAGGCCCAGGTGGCGGCCGTGAGGTCCTGGCTGACGGCGGCCGGCCTGAAGGTCACCGGCGTCACGCGGCACTACGTCTTGGTCAGCGGTGACGTGGCCGCCGCCGAGAAGGCGTTCGGCACCCAGCTGCACAACTTCGCCAAGGGCTCGAAGACCTACCGCGCCCCGGCGAGCACCGCCTCCGTGCCGCACGGCCTGGCCGACGCCGTCCTGACCGTGACCGGGCTGGACAACGCGCCGCACATGGCCACGCACGACGATCAACTGCCGCCGCCGGACACCGTGTTCCGCAACGCCGGACCGTTCTCCTCGTACTACGGCTCGAAGACCGCGAGCACGCTCCCGGACGCGTACGGCAAGAAGATCCCGTACGCCGTGAAGGGCTACACCGGCAAGCAGTTGCGGGCCGCCTACGGCGCGGGCAAGCGCACCGGCAAGGGAGTCCGGGTCGCCATCACGGACGCGTACGCCTCCCCGACGATCGCCTACGACGCCGGCACCTACGCCCGGCGCCACGGCGACGCGGCGTGGAGGACGGGCCAGCTGCACCAGGTGCTGCCCGGCAAGTACACGAACACCAAGGACTGTTCGGCCTCGGGCTGGTACGGCGAGGAGACCCTGGACGTCGAGGCCGTGCACGCGGTCGCGCCGGCCGCGGACGTCACGTACGTGGGCGCGGCCTCGTGCATGGACGGCGATCTGCTCGACGCGCTGGGCAAGGTCGTCGACCACCACCTGGCCGACATCGTCTCCAACTCCTGGGGCGAGGTCGAGGCCGTGCAGACGCCCGACCTCGCGGCCGCCTACGACCAGGTCTTCCAGCTGGGCGCGGTCGAGGGCATCGGCTTCTACTTCTCCTCCGGCGACGAGGGCGACGAGGTGGCCAGTTCCGGGACGAAGCAGGTCGACTCCCCGGCCAACTCGGCGTGGGTCACCGCCGTCGGCGGCACCTCGCTGGCCGTCGGCGAGGGCGACACCTACCTCTGGGAGACCGGCTGGGGCACCGACAAGGCGACCCTGTCGGCCGACGGCAAGAGTTGGACGGACTTCCCCGGCGCCTTCACCTCCGGCGCGGGCGGCGGCACCAGCAGGACCGTCGCCGAGCCCTCCTACCAGCAGGGTGTCGTGCCGGACGCGCTGGCGAAGGCCAACAGCGCCGACGGCAACCGGGTCGTCCCGGACATCGCGGCGATCGCCGATCCCAACACCGGCTTCCTGGTCGGCCAGACCCAGACCCTGCCGGACGGGAAGAAGCAGGCCTACGACGAGTACCGCATCGGCGGCACCTCGCTCGCCGCGCCGACCATCGCGGCCGTCCAGGCCCTGGCCCAGGAGGCCCGCGGCAAGGCGATCGGCTTCGCCAACCCGTCGATCTACGCGAAGTACGGCTCGAAGGTCTACCACGACGTCACCGACAACCCGACGGGCTCCGGCCTCGCCGTGGCCCGCGTCGACTTCGTGAACGGCTACGACGCCACCGGCGGTCTGGCCACGTCCGTGCGCAGCCTCGGCAAGGACAGCTCGCTGTCCGCCGCGAAGGGCTACGACGACGTCACCGGCGTGGGCTCGCCCGCGAGCGGCTACGTCGAGTCGTACCGGCGCCGCTGACCTCCGCAAGGGGACCGGGGTGGTGTGGGGTGACCCACACCACCCCATTGTGTCGCTCTGACGATTACACTGGGCGGCGTGCCTCAACTACGTCTCGCCCTGAACCAGATCGACGCCGGTGTCGGCGACCTCGCCGGGAACACCGAGTCGATCGTCCGCTGGACCCGGCACTCTGCCGAGCAGGGAGCGCATCTCGTGGCGTTCCCCGAGATGGTGCTGACCGGGTATCCCGTCGAGGACCTGGCGCTCAGGTCGTCCTTCGTGGAGGCCTCCCGCGCGGCGCTGCGCGCTCTCGCGGTGCGCCTGGCCGAGGAGGGCTTCGGAGAGCTGCCGGTGATCGTCGGCTATCTCGACCGCAGTGCGACCGCCCAGCCGAAGTACGGCCAGCCGGCCGGCGCGCCGCAGAACGCGGGCGCGGTGCTGTACGGCGGTGAGGTGGTCCTGAACTTCGCCAAGCACCACCTGCCGAACTACGGCGTGTTCGACGAGTTCCGCTACTTCGTGCCCGGCGACAGCATGCCGGTGCTGCGGGTGCACGGCGTGGATGTCGCCCTGGCCATCTGCGAGGACCTCTGGCAGGACGGCGGCCGCGTCCCCGCCGCCCGTTCGGCGCAGGCGGGCCTGCTGGTCTCGATCAACGCCTCCCCCTATGAGCGCAACAAGGACGACACGCGCCTGGAGCTGGTCCGCAAGCGGGCCCAGGAGGCCGGCTGCACCACGGCGTACCTGGCCATGATCGGCGGCCAGGACGAGCTGGTGTTCGACGGCGACTCGATCGTCGTCGACAAGGACGGCGAGGTCGTGGCGCGGGCCCCGCAGTTCTCCGAGGGCTGCGTGGTCCTGGACCTGGACCTGCCGGCGGCGTCGGCGGACGCGCCCACCGGCGTGGTCGACGACGGTCTGCGCATCGACCGCGTGGTGCTCTCGGAGGAGCCCCTTGCCCCGTACGAGCCCGAGCTCACGGGTGGTTACGCGAACCGCCTGGACGACGACGAGGAGGTCTACTCGGCGCTGGTCGTGGGCCTGCGGGCGTACGTCGCGAAGAACGGCTTCACGTCGGTCCTGATCGGCCTGTCGGGCGGCATCGACTCGGCGCTGGTCGCGGCGATCGCGTGCGACGCGGTGGGCGCGCAGAACGTGTACGGCGTGTCGATGCCGTCGAAGTACTCCTCGGACCACTCCAAGGACGACGCGGCCGAACTGGCCCGCCGCACGGGCCTGAACTACCGCACGGTCGCGATCGAGCCGATGTTCGACGCGTACATGGGCTCGCTGGGCCTGACGGGCCTGGCGGAGGAGAACCTCCAGTCGCGCCTGCGCGGCACCCTGCTCATGGCGATCTCCAACCAGGAGGGCCACATCGTCCTGGCGCCCGGCAACAAGTCGGAGCTGGCGGTCGGCTACTCCACTCTCTACGGCGACTCGGTCGGGGCGTACGGCCCCATCAAGGACGTCTACAAGACCTCGGTCTTCCGTCTCGCCGAGTGGCGCAACCGGGCCGCCCGGGAACGCGGCCAGACCCCGCCGATCCCCGAGAACTCCGTGACCAAGCCCCCGAGCGCGGAACTGCGCCCGGGCCAGGTCGACACGGACTCGCTGCCCGACTACCCGGTGCTGGACGCGATCCTGGAGCTGTACGTCGACCGGGACCGGGGTGCGGACGAGATCGTGGCGGCCGGGTTCGACGCGGAGCTGGTCGCGAAGACGCTGCGCATGGTCGACACGGCCGAGTACAAGCGGCGCCAGTACCCGCCGGGCACGAAGATCTCGCCGAAGGGCTTCGGCAAGGACCGGCGGCTGCCGATCACGAACGGGTGGCGGGAGTCGCTCTGACGGGCAAGGGTCGTAAGTGACAAGCACCAGCTCGGATCTCGGGCCCGGCGGTCTCCCGGCACTTCGCGGTGCCGGTGGCCGCCGGCCCTGTCGAGACCCGAGCTCCCCGACCTGACCACGGGAGCCCGCCGTGAAGATCCGTCTCACCAGCATCTTCGTCGACGACCAGGCCAAGGCCCTCCGCTTCTACACCGAGGTCCTCGGCTTCGTGAAGAAGTACGACGTCCCGGTGGGCGAGAAGGACCGCTGGCTGACCGTCGTCTCCCCCGAGGAGCCCGGCGGCACGGAACTGCTCCTGGAGCCCGCCGGCCACCCGGCCGTCAAGCCGTATCGCGACGCGCTCGTCGGTGACGGCATCCCGGTCACCCAGTTCGCCGTCGAGGACGTCCGGGCCGAGTACGAGCGCCTGAGCCGCCTCGGCGTCCGCTTCACCCAGGAGCCTGTGGACATGGGCCCCGTCACCACGGCCGTCCTCGACGACACCTGCGGCAACCTGATCCAGATCGCCACCCAGCCGCAGCAGTAGGCCGGCGGCGCGCCAGGTCTCGCCCGCTCCGTCACCATCTTGACCGGTGACAGATCCGCTGTCACCATCATCACCTGTTCAAGTGGTGACGTGCTCAGTGGACGGGACGCGGGAGAGCGCATGGCGGAGATCCGCGACATCGAGGTCGTCGTCTTCGATGTCCTCGGCACCATGGTCGACGAACCCGGCGGGCTTCGATCGGCCGTTCAGGAGGCAACGCACCTGTCCGACGAGGCGGTCGCCGACGAGCTCGTCGCCCTGTGGCAGCGGCACCGCGAGCAGGAGCAGGAACGCGTCCGGCAGGGGCTGCGCCCGTACGCCGGCACGGAGGTCGTCGACACCGAGGCCGCCCGGCGCGTGGCCGACCGCGCCGGAGTCACCGACCCGGGGGCCGTCGCCCGGCTCGCCACGGCGGGGCGGCGCCTGCCCCCGTGGAAGGACTCCGTCGCCGGGCTGGAGCGGCTCGCCCGGCGGTTCCCCGTGATCGGGCTGTCCAACGCCGGCCGCACGGCCCTGCTGCACCTCAACGCGTACGCCGGGCTGCGCTGGCATCAGGCGCTGTCCGCCGAGGCCGCCCTGGCCTACAAGCCGGCGCCGGAGGTCTACCGGCTCGCCCTCGACAGCGCCGGGTGCCCACCGGAACGCGTGCTGATGGTGGCCGCCCACGCCTGGGACCTCCGCGGCGCGCAGGCGGCCGGTATGCGGACCGCTTATGTTCACCGCCCGGGCGGGGATCCGCCCACGGGCTCCGACGAGTTCGACGGGCGGTTCGACGAACTCGATGAACTGGTCAGTGCGCTGACAGGCGGTCAGGTGGCGTCGAGCCCGTCGTGAAGGGGGGCCCGGTCATGAGTGGGCGTGCTGTTCCGGCGCGTGTTCTGGCCCATCCGGAGCCGGACGCGACCGAGGTCCTCACCACACCCACGAGTTCAGCGGTCGTCGCGGCGCGGCGCCAGGCACCCCGGTGGACGGAAAGAACGGCAGCCCGCGGGACCGGGTCCCACGAACTGCCGCGTGCCGGGAGCCGTCAGTGGTGCACCGCTTCCGCTTCCTGCGGGACGTGGCTCGCCACGATCCGCTCGCGTCCGGCGACCGGAGCCCGGCGCCGGTCCACCGCGTAGGCCAGCGACGCCACGGCCAGGCCGAGGACGGCCAGGGCCACACCGGCCAGGGCCGGGGAGGTGACACCGAAGCCCGCGGCCAGGGCGAGGCCGCCGATCCAGGCGCCGCCGGCGTTGGCCAGGTTGAAGGCGGCCTGGTTGGCCGAGGAGGCCAGGGACGGGGCCGAGGAGGCCTTCTCCATGACCATCAGCTGCAACGGGGAGCCGGTGGCGAAGGCCGCCATGCCGAGCAGGATCACGGCCACGGCGGCCGTGACCTCGGTGCGCATCAGCAGCGGGAACAGCGCCAGGACCGCCACCAGCGAGGCCAGGCCGCCGAACAGCGTGCCGCGCAGGGAGTGGTCGGCCAGGCGGCCGCCCAGCAGGTTGCCGGCGGTCGCGCCGACGCCGAACAGCGCCAGCAGCAGGGTGACGCTGGCGCCGGCGTAGCCGGCGGCGTCCGTGAGCATCGGCGTGATGTAGCTGTAGGCCGCGAAGAGGGCACCGAAGCCCGCCACGGTCGTGCCGAGCGACAGCCAGACCGGGAGGGAGTTCAGGGCGGCGAGTTCGCCGCGCAGGCCCTGGGCGGTGGTGTGCTCGTGGTCGTGCGGGATGAGGAGGGCGAGCGCGGCGATCGCCGCCAGGCCGATGGCACTGACGCCGAGGAAGGTCGCCCTCCAGCCGAGATGCTGACCCATGAGGGTCGCGACCGGCACGCCCGCGACGTTCGCGACCGTCAGGCCGAGGAACATCAGCGAGACCGAGCGCGCCTTGCGTTCGGGGGCGACCATGTTCGTCGCGACGACGGCGCCCACGCCGAAGAAGGCGCCGTGCGGCAGACCGCTCAGGAAGCGGGCGGCCAGCAGCCAGCCGTTGTCGGGCGCGAGGGCCGACAGGGCGTTGCCCACGACGAACAGCCCCATCAGGCCGATCAGGACCGTGCGCCGGGACATCTTGGCGGTGACCGCGGCCAGCAGCGGGGCGCCGATGACGACGCCCAGCGCGTACGCCGACACGAGATGGCCGGCGCTGGGTATCGAGATGTTCAGGTCGTCCGCGACATCGGGCAGCAGCCCCATCATCACGAACTCGGTCGTGCCGATGCCGAAGGCGCCCACGGCAAGGGCGAGCAGGGCCAGGGGCATGAAGGAGCCTTTCGAGACTTGCTTGGAGATCCGTACGTGTATGTTCAAGTACGGAACAAAGTCTCGCAGGCGCACTATTCCACGCGGTGACGCCGAGGTTGCGGATTTCTGACGGAACTGCCCTGACCAGCGGTTTTCAGGAACCGCTTGTGGTGACCCTCACACGGGCCGCGACCGGCAGATGGTCGCTGCCGGTCTGCGGGAGGGTCCACGAGCTCTCCGGCTTCAGGCCCCGGACCATGATCTGGTCGATGCGCGCCATCGGGAACGACGCGGGCCAGCTGAAGCCGAAGCCGTTGCCGGCCGCGCCCTGCGTGGAGCGCATCTGGGACGTGACGGCGTTGAGCGCGCGGTCGTTCATGGTGCCGTTCAGATCGCCGAGCAGGACGACGTTCTTCAGCGGCTCGTGGGCGATGGCCTCGCCGAGGTAGTCGGCGCTCCGGTCGCGCTGCCGGGCCGTGAAGCCGGCCTCCATCTTCACGCGCACCGAGGGCAGATGGGCGATGTAGACCGCGAGCTGCCCGGACGGGGCGGTCACGGTGGCGCGCATCGCGCGCGTCCAGCCCATGTCGAGGTCGACGTCCCGCACACCGGTCAGCGGGTACTTGCTCCACACGCCGACCGTGCCCTGCACCGAGTGGTAGCGGTACGTCGACGCCAGCGCCTGCTCGTACGTCGGGACCTCGTCCGGCGTCAGCTCCTCCAGGGCCAGCACGTCCGCGCCGGAGGCGGCCACGTCACGGGCGGTGCCGGCCGGGTCCGGGTTGTCGGCGTTGACGTTGTGCGTGACCACCGTGAGGTCGCCGCCGGTCGCGGTCTTGTCGCTGAGCTGGCCGCCGAAGAGGTTCAGCCACACCACGGACGGCAGCACCACCGCGATCAGCGCGGTCGCGGACCTGCGGACCAGGGCGAGGACGAGCAGCACCGGGACGAGGAGCCCCAGCCAGGGCAGGAACGTCTCGGTGAGGCTGCCCAGGTTGCCGATCGTGTTCGGGATGCGCGAGTGCAACCCCATGACCAGGGCGAGCAGCGCCGCGCACGCGGCGACGAACAGTCCGCGCCGCCAGATCCGCGGGTCGCCCCGCCAGGGGCCCGCCAGCCGGTCGAACAGGCGCCGAAGCCGGGTTCCCCGGTGCTCGGGCCCCGAGCCGCCGTTGTCCGTCTCCGTCATGTACGCCTGCTGCGCCATACCGTCGCCTCACTGCCTGCCGTGCACACCATCGCCCCCGTGTCTTTACGACCCTAGGGGATGATCCGTTCCGTTCCCGCCGTCCTTCGACGGCCGTACGGGGGCGATGACGTTCGAGTCCCCGCGGTGAGTTCCGATCACGCCCACCGAAAGCGCCCTCTGTGACGAAACGCGCACACTAGGAGCCCTGGGAGGCCGAACTGACAGAGGGTGAGCTGCCGGGTCGCAGCCCTTCGAGCAGGGTGTCGACGACCTGCTCGGCGAGGTCGTCGGGGAGGTCGGCGTCAGGGCGCAGCACGGCGCGTACGAGCACCGGGCCGACGAACAGGTCGTTCAGCAGTTCGAGGTCGAGGTCCGTGCGCAGTTCGCCGTTCTCCCGGCCGCGGCGCAGGACCTCCAGGCCGAGCCGGCGGCGCGGGGCGACGACGGTGGCGTGGTACGCCGCCCAGAGCTTCGGACTGCTCTTCATCTGGGCCTGCACGCTGTGCAGGATCGCCGAGGAGCGGTTGGCCAGGCCGCGCCGGCGCACCTGCTCCAGCAGGACCACGAGGTCGTCGCGCATGGAGGTGCCGGGGAGCGGCGGGTCCGGGGGCTCGGCGGCGCGTACGACGTCGACGAAGAGTTCCTCCTTGCCGCTCCAGCGGCGGTAGATGGTGGCCTTGCCGACGCCGGCGGTGCGGGCGATGCGCTCGATGGACAGCTCGGCGAGGGGCACGCCCTCCTCCAGGAGCTTCATCACGCCCTCGATGATGGCGCGCTCGACGGCCTCGCTTCTGGGGCGGCCCCTGGTGGGACCGTCGTGCGGGGAGTGCCGTTCGGCGAGGCTCACGTCGCTGCGTCCTTTCCTGACGGGGCGAAGACCGCTCCCGGCTGCGCGAAGAGTGAATTCTCCCGCGGGTCTACGACCCTGTGTGCGACAACTCCGCACTCTCGTCGGTCTGCTGGGACGCCGGCGGCTTCCCCGGCAGGCACAGCACCACGACGACCGCGCCGATCAGGGCGACTCCCGCACCGCACAGGGCGGTGACGTGCATCGCGTGCAGGAACGCGTCGTAGGCCGGGGTGACGAGGGACTCGCCCCGCGGGCCCAGCTCGGCCGCGACGCCGAGCGTGGCCTCGATGGACTCCCCCGCGGTGTGGCGCAGCGCCGGGGGCACCGCGCCGAGCTCGTCCTCGATGCCCGTGCGGTACGCCGTGGACAGCACCGAGCCGAGGACGGCGATGCCGAGGGCGCCGCCGACCTGCCGGAAGGTGTTGCTGAGCGCGGAGGCGGAGCCGGCCTTCTCGCGGGGCAGGGCCTGCATGATGACGACGCTGACCGGCGTCATGATGTGCGCCATGCCGGTGCCCATGAGGAAGAAGATCACTTCCAGGATCCAGATGGGTGTGTCGGCGTCCAGGGTGGCGAAGGCGGCCAGCATGGCGGCGATGACGAGCAGGCCGGCCGTGGTCGTGGCCCGGTTGCCGAAGCGGTCGACCACCAGCCGGGCGCGCGGCGCGAAGATCAGCTGGGCGGCGGCCAGCGGCAGCATCAGCAGACCGGTCTGCAGCGGCGAGTAGCCGCGCACGCTCTGGGTGTAGAAGACGGAGAAGAAGGTCACGCCCATCAGCGCGAAAAAGACCAGCGCGACGGCGGCGATGGCCGCCGAGAAGACCTTGTTCCTGAAGTACGTGACGTCGATGGACGGGTGGTCGCTGCGCTTCTCGAACACGACGAAGGCCACCAGCACGGCGAGACCGGCGCCGATCGTCGCCAGCACGGTGGCGTCGGTGAAGTCGGCGAGCTGGCCGCCCTCGATGATGCCGTAGACGAGCAGCACCAGGCCGACGACGGACAGGACGACGCCGACGGGGTCGATCCGGCCGGGGTTCGGGTCGCGCGAGTCGGGCACCAGCCACAGCATCAGCGCGAGCGCGAGGAGCACGATCGGCACGTTGATGAGGAAGACCGAGCCCCACCAGAAGTGGTCGAGCAGCACGCCGCCGGTGATCGGGCCGATGGCGATGGCGAGGCCGACGCCGCCCGCCCAGATGCCGATGGCCTTCGGCTGCTCCTCGCGCTCGAAGACGTTCATGAGGACGGCGAGGGTGGCGGGCATCACGAACGCGGCACCCAGGCCCATCACGGCGCGGAAGGTGATCAGCTCGCCCGGCGAGCCGGAGAACGCGGCGCACGCGGAGCCGATACCGAACACGGCGAGACCGCCGAGCAGCACCCTCTTGCGGCCCAGCCGGTCGCCGAGCAGCCCGGCGGTGAACAGCAGGCCCGCGAAGACGAGGGTGTAGGCGTTGATCGCCCACTCCAGCTCGCTCTGCGTGGCGCCCAGGCCGGTGGGGGCCGGGGTGGAGATCGTCTTGATGGCGACGTTCAGGATCGAGTTGTCGAGCACGACGATCAGCAGGCTCAGCATCAGCACGCCGAGGATCGCCCAGCGGCGCCGGTGCACCGCTTCCGGTACGCGCGGGCCGGTGGGGGCGGCCGGGCCGGCAGGAGTAGTCATGCGCACAGCCTAGGACCATTTCGATACGAGACCGTCTCGTATTGGAATTCTCTTACCGGGATCTTACGCGGCTTTCCGCCTGCGGGCTCCGCGGGCGGAACTCACAGGGGCTCCCCTAGCCCTCGGTGGCACGAGGTGCCACCATGGACGTGGTCCGGGGACGCCGTCAGGGCGCCTCGAGATGACGTGTTAGGAGCCGTGTAATGACGCAGCTTCCGGCTGCCCAGACTGCTCAGGCGAAGCCCTCCGACAGCGGCAGGGCGCTGTACGGGGGCAAGGGCACCCGCCGTATCACCGTGCGCGACATCGCCGCCGCCAAGGAGCGCGGCGAGAAGTGGCCGATGCTCACCGCGTACGACGCGATGACCGCGTCCGTCTTCGACGAGGCCGGGATCCCGGTGATGCTCGTCGGCGACTCGGCGGGCAACTGCCACCTGGGGTACGAGACGACCGTGCCCGTCACCCTCGACGAGATGACGATGCTGTCGGCGGCGGTCGTACGGGGCACCTCGCGTGCCCTGATCGTCGGCGACCTGCCCTTCGGCTCCTACCAGGAGGGTCCGGTGCAGGCGCTGCGCTCGGCGACCCGGCTGGTGAAGGAGGCGGGCGTGCAGGCCGTGAAGCTGGAGGGGGGCGAGCGGTCGCACGAGCAGATCCGGCTGCTCGTCGAGTCCGGCATCCCGGTCATGGCGCACATCGGACTGACCCCGCAGTCGGTCAACGCGATGGGCTACCGCGTACAGGGGCGGGGCGAGGAGGCGGCCCAGCAGCTGCTGCGGGACGCGAAGGCCGTGCAGGACGCGGGGGCGTTCGCGGTGGTGCTGGAGCTGGTTCCCGCGGAGCTGGCCGCCGAGGTGACGCGGGTGCTGCACATCCCGACCGTCGGGATCGGGGCGGGCCCCGAGACCGACGCGCAGGTGCTGGTGTGGACCGACATGCTGGGTCTGACCGGCGGGCGGGTGCCGAAGTTCGTGAAGCAGTACGCGAATCTGCGTGAGGTCATGGGGAACGCGGCGAAGGCGTTCGCGGAGGACGTCGTCGGCGGAACGTTCCCGCAGGAAGAGAACTCCGTCCACTAGAGCCACAGCGGCACCACGGACAGCCCGTCGACCTTCCCCCAGTCGACGGGCTGTCCCCTTTTTGCGCCTGAACCGGCGCCGCTCTCGCGGAGGTGGCCGGTCGCCGTCGTGGTTGCTCGATTTGATGGTTGCGGTGGCCGTCGGTGGGGTGTCGGCGGCCTGTCGGTGATTTGTCGGTGGGCCTTGGGACCGTCTGTCCCATGACGCGAATCGACACACGAACCGGCGGCGCCGCTGTGACCGTGCGGGGGCTGGTGAAGCACTACGGGGAGACCAAGGCTCTGGACGGGGTCGACCTGGAGGTGCGGGAGGGCACCGTGATGGGGGTGCTCGGGCCGAACGGTGCCGGGAAGACCACGCTCGTGCGGATCCTGTCCACGCTGCTCTCACCCGACTCGGGGCAGGCCACGGTGGCCGGGTACGACGTCGTACGGCAGCCGCGCCAGCTGCGGCGGGTGATAGGGCTCACCGGGCAGTACGCCTCCGTCGACGAGAAGCTGCCCGGCTGGGAGAACCTGTACATGATCGGCCGGCTGCTCGACCTGCCCCGCAAGGAGGCACGCGCGCGCGCCGACGAACTGCTGGAGCGGTTCTCGCTGACCGACGCCGCCAAGCGGCCCGCGAGCACCTACTCCGGCGGTATGCGGCGGCGGCTCGACCTGGCCGCCTCCATGATCGGCCGGCCGGCCGTCCTCTTCCTCGACGAACCGACCACCGGGCTCGACCCGCGCACCCGCAACGAGGTGTGGGACGAGGTGAAGGCCATGGTCGGCGGCGGTGTGACCGTGCTGCTGACCACGCAGTACATGGAGGAGGCCGAGCAGCTCGCCTCCGAGCTGACGGTCGTGGACAAGGGCAAGGTCGTCGCGGGCGGGGGCATCGAGGAGCTCAAGGCCAAGGTCGGCGGGCGGACCCTGCGGATCCGGCCGGCCGACGCCCTGCACCTGCGGCCGCTCGCCGGGTACCTGGACGATCTCGGCATCACCGGGCTCGCGACCACCACCGTGGACACCGACTCCGGCACCCTCCTCGTCCCGATCCTCAGCGACGAGCAGCTGACCGCCGTCGTGGGCGCCGTGACGTCCCGCGGCATCACGCTCGCCGCCGTCACCACCGAACTGCCCAGCCTGGACGAGGTGTTCCTGTCCCTCACCGGCCACCGTGCCAGTGCACCCCAGGACGCCGCGCCCGCCGAGGACCTTCAGGAGGCCGCCGTATGAGCGCCGTGACCGTCGACGACGCCAAGGTGGACGCCCGCATCTCGCTGCGCGGGCACCTGAGGCACACCGGTGCCCTCGTCCGCCGCAACCTGCTGTGGATCCGCCAGGACCCGGAGTCGATGGCCGACGCGCTGCTGATGCCGGTCATCTTCACCCTGCTGTTCGTGTTCGTGTTCGGCGGCTCGATCGGGCAGGCGCTGGGCGGCGGGCAGGACCAGTACGTGCAGTACGTGATCCCCGGCATGATCGCGATGATGAGCATGACGCTGTCCCAGGGCGTCGGCACCGGCTTCAGCCAGGACTTCAACTCCGGTGTCATGGACCGCTTCCGGTCCCTGCCCATCGGGCGCGGCTCGGTGCTCTTCGCGAAGATCTCGGTGGAACTGCTGCGCATGCTGTTCGCGACCACCGTGCTGATGATCGTCTCCGTGGCGGTCGGTTTCGACATCACCAACTGGCCCGGGCTGTTCGCGGCCGTGGCCCTGTCCACCGCGTTCGCCTCGTCGATCATGTGGGTGTTCCTCACCCTGGGCGTGATCATGAAGAGCGCGCAGTCCGTGCAGGCGATGGGATTCCTGGTGCTGTTCCCGCTGCAGTTCGGCTCGTCGATCTTCGCGCCGACCACGTCGATGCCGGGCTGGCTCCAGGCCTTCACCGACTACAACCCGCTGTCCACGCTCGCGGACGCCGCGCGCGGTCTGATGGTGGGCGGGCCGGTCGCGCACGACCTGTGGGTGACGCTCGGCTGGTCGGTGGCGATCACGGCCGTGATGGCGCCCGTCGCGATCCACAAGTTCCGCACCAAGAGCTGACCCACGCGCCCGGTCCGCGTCAGAAGAGGGCGGCGGCCTCCTCGAGGGAGAGGCCGCCGCCTTCGGCGTACGCGGCCTCGTACGCCGGGTCGCCGAGCTGCGCCCGGGCCCGCCGCTCCACCTGCTCACGGGTCGCGCGCTCCTGCCTCCGGGCGACGTGGCCGGACGGCAGCAGGGCGTCGAACGCGCCCAGGCACCGGGCCGCGTCGGCGGCGCGCCGCCCCCTGTCGAGGGCGGCCAGGGCCCAGGCGCCGATGAGCACGTATCCCGAGCGCATATGGGGCGCGATGGCCTCGGACAGCGGGTCGGAGGCGCGTTCCATCGCCTTGCGGATGCGGTCCAGGCAGTCGTCGTAGCGCTCCTCCTCGGCGTCCAGCCAGGCTTCCGTGCCGAGGATGAAGGCGTCGAAGACGATGAAGTGGGCGATACGGAAGTCCAGGCGCAGCCGCCGCAGTTGCTCGCGGGCCTCGGCGACGCGGCCCGTCATGCCGAGCCAGCCGGCGAGGAACAGCCGGGCTGCGGGCATCGCCTCGCTGTGCGATTCCTCGCGCTGGGCGATCACCTCGCGCAGCAGCCGCTCGCCGCGTTCGTCCTCGCCGGCCTCCAGCAGGGCGCTGCCGAGCCGGGCGGCGAGGACGGCTGCCTGGGCGCGGGCGCCGAGCTGCTCGGCGTGGGAGATGGCGGCTTCGTAGTCGGCGGCGGCCCGGGCGTGGTCACCCCTGCGTTCGTGGGCCTCGGCGCGGGCGGAGAGGGCCTCGGCGGTGCCCCAGGCGTCGCCGAGGCGCCGGTAGATCTCCAGCGACTCGTCGGCGTCACGGGCGGCGTCGCCCGCCCAGTCGATGCGGTTGGCGAGGAAGTTGGCCCGCATCTGGAGGCCGGAGGCCAGCTCCCATTCGAAGCCGGGGGTCTGCCTGCAGGTCCGGATGGAGGCGTCGATGATGACGCGCAGCCGGTCCATGTCGCCGGTCAGCATCACGGCGAAGAACCAGAGGATGCCGGGGAGGCGGCAGTTCTGCGGCAGACCGGGCTCGTAGGTCCGGGCGATGGTGCGCAGCTTCTGCTGGGAGCGCGGGTTCTGCCAGGCGTCCAGTTCGGTGTCCATGCACGCGAGATGGGCGAGGTGGATGCCGCGCCGGGCCTCGGTGAGGACCTCGCCGGTCATCGGGGGCGGGCTGTCGGTGCAGCGCTGCCAGACCGCGGTGGCGGGGCGGACGGGTTCGGTGAAGGGGTCGGGGCCGAGCGCCATGACCTCGCGGCACCAGTTGCGCGCCTCGATGCGCAGGTCGCGCATCTGCCAGTACCAGACGAGGGACAGCGCCAGGCACAGCGCCTCCTGCTCGTCGCGCAGGGCGACGGCGTGGCGCAGCGCGGTGCGCAGGTTCTCGTACTCGCGCTCCAGGCGGTGGATGGCGGCGAGCTGGCCGGCGCCGCGCAGCAACGGGTCGGTGGTGCGGGCGAGTTCACGGAAGTACGTCAGGTGGGCGCGCTCGGCGTCGGGGCGCTGCCCGGACTCGTCCAGCCGTTCGCCGGCGTACTCGGCGACGGTCTCCAGGAGCCGGTAGCGCATCTCCCCGTCGGCCGACTCACCGGGCGGGGCGGCCACCACCAGGGAGCGGTCGACGAGCGAGCCGAGCGCCTCCAGGGCGGCCGGCCCGCACACCGCCTCGGCGGCGGGCAGGTCGCAGCCGCCGGCGAACACCGACAGCCGCCGCAGGACGTCCCGTTCGTCCTCGTCGAGGAGGTCCCAGGACCAGTCGACGACGGCTCTGAGGGTCTGCTGGCGGGGCAGGACGGTGCGGCTGCCGGAGGTGAGGAGACGGAAGCGGTCGTCGAGCCGGTCGGCGATCTGGCGGGGTGTGAGCATCCGCAGCCGGGCGGCGGCCAGTTCGATGGCCAGCGGCAGGCCGTCGAGGCGCCGGCAGATCTCGGCGCACGCCCCGGGGTCGTCCTCGATCCGGAAGCCGGGCCGGGCCGCCGCGCCCCGGTCGGCCAGCAGCCGCAGCGCGACGGGCTCGGGCAGCGGCTCCACCGGGCGCAGCAACTCCCCCGGCACGCCGAGGGGTTCACGGCTGGTGGCCAGGACGGTGAGGTCGGGGCAGCGCGCCAGCAGCTCCTCGGTGAGCCGGGCGGCGGCGTCGGCGACGTGCTCGCAGTTGTCGAGGATCAGCAGCATGCGGGGCCGGGAGCAGTGCTCGGCGAGCCGCTCGACGGGGTCGTCCAGCCGGTCCGCGACGGCGGCGCGGATGCCTTCGGCGCCGGCTCCGTACAGCACGGTCTCGCGGGCGCCGACGGCGGTGAGTACGGCCTCCGGTACGGCGTCGGGGTCGTCGACGGGGGCGAGTTCGGCGAGCCACACGCCTCCGGGCATGGCCTCGCGGAGGGTCTCGGCGGTCTCCTGCGACAGGCGGGTCTTCCCGGCGCCGCCGGGGCCGAGCAGGGTGACCAGCCGGGCCGCCGCGAGATCCCCGCGGAGGGTCTCGATGTCGGTTTCCCGGCCGATGAAGGAGGTGAGGCGGGCACGGAGGTTGCCGGCGGATCTGCCCGGCCCCTCGGCGGCGGGCGCGGCTGCCGGCAGGTCCCCGAGGCGCAGCAGGTCCGCGTGCAGGGCGCGCAGTTCCGGGCCGGGGTCGGCGCCGAGACGGTCGGCGAGCAGCCGCCGGACGTCCTCGTAGGCGTCCAGCGCCTCCGCGGCCCGGCCGGCGTCCCGCAGGGCGCGCAGGCGCAGCGTCTGGAGGGGCTCGTCCAGGGGGTGGCTGTCGCACAGCGCGGTCAGTTCCGGCAGGGACTGCTCGGCCTGGCCGAGGGCGAGGGCGGCGGTGTGGCGGGCGCGCAGCACGTCCAGGCGGCGGGTGTCCCGGCGGGCCGCCTCGGCGGTGCGGTCGGGCAGGTCGGCGAGGGCCGGGCCGCGCCACAGGGCGAGGGCGTCGTCGAGGACCACGGCGGCTTTGGCGGGGTCGCCGTCGGCCAGCGCCCGCAGTCCCTCGCCGGCCAGCCGCTCGAACCGGTGCAGGTCGACGTCGTCGGGCGCGGCCGTGAGCCGGTACCCGCCCTCGACGGAGGCGACCGCGTCCGCCCCGAGCGCCCTGCGCAACCGCCCGACCAGTGCCTGCAGCGCCCCGGGCGCGTCGGCGGGCGGCTGCCCGCCCCACACCTCGTCGATGAGTAACCCCGCGGGCACGGTCCGTCCGGCCCGCAGCGCGAGCACGGTCAGCAGCGCACGCAGCCGCGCCCCACCGACCGGAACGGCCGTCCCGTCGGTGCGGAGCGCCTGCGTGGTGCCGAGGATGCGGTAGTGCACGGGCTCATTGTCTCCGTTGTACGGGGGCGGGTCACGACGGGTGACGGCGCGGCGGGCCGGTCAGGGGCGGGTGTTGGGGCAGGGTCATCGGCGGGGCGGGCCGGTCCGGTGCGGGTGTGGGGGCCTCGGGGTCATCGGCGGCGCGGGCAGGGCGGGGCCGTGCACGGACCGGCACCGGCCGCCGGAGTCACAGCAGCCGGACACGGCTGAGCCCCTCACCCACCCGCGCGAGACGCCGAGGTCACGGCGGCCCCACGCGGCAGGGCCCCCAGGTCGGTGTGAGTGTGTCGGGGTCATCGCGGGGCCGGTCACGCACCCGCGTGGCGGCGCCGGGCCCGTCGCCGCGGGGGCGTCCCCGTGCTCAGCGTCTCCAGGAGGGCCGCCAGGTCCGCCGCCCCGATGCCCCGGGTCTCCGCGCCGGGCTCCGCGCCCCGGCCGGGGATGCCCCGGGCCTCGCGGACGGCGTGGGAGAGCCGGGAGTCCGTGCCCGGCACGTCCAGGGTCACCACCACGCCCGACTCGCGTGAGCGCCGTCCCCGCCCGTCGGGCGCCCGCTCCCCTTCGGTCTCGGCGAACCACCGCGGGCAGCGCTCCACCGCCCGCAGCCCGCGCTTGCCCGCCACCGGCTCGTAGGAGCGCGATCCGGGCGCGGTCTCGGCCCAGGTCTGGGTCAGCACCTGTACGGCCCGCACCCGCCCTCCGGCCTCGGGCCACTTCGCGCCGTGCCGCTCGACGGACAGCAGCCCCGCCGACCGGGTCCGGCTCCCCGGCTGCGGGCGCCGGTCCTCCTCGGCGTCGGGGTCGGCCCCCAGCGCCACCGGGAGGCCCGTCTCCCCCCGGACCATCCGCACCCCGCCGACCTCCTCCACCGGCCCGGCGACCTCGGTGAGCTGGTCGTGCCAGCCGCCGCCCAGCACGGTGTCCGCGTCCAGGAGCAGCAGCGGCCAGCTCACCTCGTCCCCGACCGAGAACGGCGTGCCGCAGCACTCCATCTGCCAGCCCTCGTAGAACACGTGCCACAGCCCCATTGGCCCACCCTCCCCGGAACCGGCCGCCCCGCGCGAGACGTTTTTCACCTGCGCCCGGTACCGTCGGGCCGTCTCACCCCGTGTCGACGAGTGCAGGGAGCCCCATGACCACCGCCACCACCCGCCACAGCGAGCGGCGGATCAGTCCCGTGTTCGTCGGGATCGTCGCCGTGACGGCGGTCACGGGATGGGCGACCTGGACCGGGTTCGCCGAGCAGCCCGGTGTCGCCGTGTTCCTGTTCGTGACGGCGGCGTGGATCGTCTCGCTGTGCCTGCACGAGTACGCGCACGCGCGCACCGCCCTGCACAGCGGCGACATCTCCATCGGCGCGAAGGGCTATCTGACCCTCAACCCGCTGAAGTACACGCACGCGCTGCTCAGCATCGTGCTCCCGGTGATCTTCGTGATCATGGGCGGTATCGGACTGCCCGGCGGTGCCGTGTTCATCGAGCGGGGCCGGATCCAGGGCCGCTGGAAGCACAGTCTGATCTCGGCCGCCGGTCCGCTGACGAACGTGCTCTTCGCCGTCGTCTGCACCGCCCCGTTCTGGCTGGACGCGCTGAACGGCGTGCCGACCGACTTCCGGTTCGCGCTGGCGTTCCTCGCGCTGCTCCAGGTGACGGCCGCGCTGCTGAACTTCCTGCCGGTGCCGGGCCTGGACGGCTACGGCGTGATCGAGCCGTGGCTGTCGTACAACATCCGGCGCCAGGTGGAGCCGTTCGCGCCGTTCGGCCTGCTGTTCGTGTTCGCGCTGCTGTGGCTGCCGGCGGTGAACGGCGTCTTCTTCGACGTGATCGACACGATCCTGAAGTCCCTCAACATCAGCGACTTCGAGACGTACTGCGGTCAGGAGCTGTACCGCTTCTGGCAGGGCTCGAACGAGTTCTGCTCGGCGGCCCCGTGACAGGTCAGCCGGTGACGGACTTCCGCTGCCTGGCGCGCTTGACGTAGTACCAGCACATGTTGGACGACAGGCCCGCCAGCAGCACCCACACGATCCCCAGGAAGCTGCCCCGCGTGAACGAGACGACGGCGGCGGCCACGGAGAGGACGCAGACGATCAAAGCGTAGAGGCCGAGGCGGGGCATGAGGGTGACTCCTGTCGGGGGACACTGCGGCACTGCTGGTGCCGTCCAGTGTCCCCCATGGAGCTCACCGGCTCACACGTCGGTGACGCGGAGCCCGGCGTGCGCCTTGTACCGGCGGTTGACGGAGATCAGGTTCGCCACCAGCGACTCCACCTGGTGGGCGTTGCGCAGCCGCCCGGCGAAGATGCCGCGCATGCCGGGGATGCGGCCGGCCAGGGCCTGGACGATCTCGACGTCCGCCCGCACTTCACCGAGCACCATCACGTCGGTGTCGATCTCGTCGATCTCCGGGTCCTGGAGCAGCACGGCCGACAGGTGGTGGAAGGCGGCCGTGACCCGGGAGTCCGGCAGCAGGGCGGCGGCCTGCTCGGCGGCGCTGCCCTCCTCCGGCTTGAGGGCGTAGGCGCCCTTCTTGTCGAAGCCGAGCGGGTTGACGCAGTCGACGACGAGCTTGCCGGCCAGTTCCTCGCGCAGGGATTCGAGGGTCTTGCCGTGGCCGTCCCACGGCACGGCGACGATCACGATGTCGCTGCGGCGCGCGGTCTCGGCGTTGTCGGCGCCCTCGACCCCGTGGCCGAGTTCCTCGGCGGCTGCCTGGGCACGGTCGGCGGCCCGCGAGCCGATGATCACCTTCTGGCCGGCCTTGGCGAGCCGGTAGGCCAGGCCCTTGCCCTGCGGCCCGGTCCCGCCGAGCACCCCGACCACGAGTCCGGAGACGTCGGGCAGGTCCCAGGGGTCCTTGGCGGGCGCCTTCCGGGCGTTGGCGGTGGCAGCACTGTCGGTAGAGGTCATGGCCCCGACTCTACGACCGCGGCGGCGCCCCCCACGGCTCAGGTCAGCTCCGTCACGGGCACCCGCCGGAAGGTGATCGTCTCGTAGGCGCCGAAGTCGCCGGTCTCGTACAGCAGGCCCACGGTGTCCGCGTCGATCCGTACGAGGTCCGAGTACGCGGCGGGCAGGCCGTCCACCGTGCACGCCGGGCGCCAGGTGGTGCCGCCGTCGGTGGAGGCGCGGATCGTCATCAGGGCTCGGAAGCCGGGGTCGGCGGGGCCGGAGTACAGGAGCAGGTCGGGGTCGCGGAGCTGGAGGACGGCGGCCTCGCAGACCGGGGCGACGAGAGCGGCCTGCGGGCGGAAGGGCTTGACCAGGGTCTGGCCGCCGTCGGCCGAGTGGGCGTCGGCGCGGGTGCCGGGCGAGGGGGAGTCGTTGCGGGTGTTGAAGTAGACGCGGCCGTCGGGGAGTTCGGCGGCGGTGGTCTCGTTGGCGTTGATGTAGCCGTCGGTGTGGTCGTCGACGTAGCCGATCCGCCAGGTCGCGCCCGCGTCGTCGCTGAGCAGGCAGTGGCCGCCGTTGTACCTGCCCTCGGTGCCGTTGTCGGTGCCGGTGGGCGGCAGGGAGTGGTTGGCGGGGACGACGATCCTGCCGGTGCTCAGCTGGATCGCGTGGCCGGGGGTGGTGGCGTACCAGCGCCATTCGGGCCGCTTGGTCTCCTGGGTGATCTCCTTCGGGGCCGACCAGGTGCGGCCCTCGTCGTCGCTGTGCTGCACCCAGACGCGGCGCCCGTCCGCCGCGCTCACCTTGCCGCGCCGGATGGCGTCCTCGGTGGCGAGGGCCGCGTTGCGCACGTGCACGAGGAGGACGCGGCCGGTGTCGAGGACGACCGGGGCGGGGTTGCCGGCGAGGGCGTCGCCGTTGCGCGCGGCGACCTGGAGCGGCCCCCAGGTGCGGCCGCCGTCCGTGGAGCGTTTCAGTACGACGTCGATGTTCCCGAAGTCGTCCCGGGAGCCGACCCGGCCCTCGCAGAAGGCGAGCAGGTCACCGGCGCCGGTGGCGACGACGGCGGGGATACGGAAGCTGGCGTACCCCTCCTGTGCGGCGCGGAAGGGGACGCTGGTCTCGGTCATCGGCGGGTTCCTCCGGTCGTTCGACGGCGGTACGGGTGACCGGTCGGCCTACCCAGCCCGGGCGAATGCGTGGTGAACTCCACGTCACGAGTGACCGTTCGGGGCAGGATGCGGTCCCATGGATGCGGTACGGGTCGCGCTGCTGCGGGAAGTGCTCGCCGGGACGGAGTGGCTGGGGGCCACGAGGCGGTTCGCCGGGGCGCTGCGCGGCTCGGTGGTGTCGCACGGGGGCGGGCTGCTGCTCGTCGGCACGCCGGAGTACGAGCCGTGGCACCTCGCCGCGCATCTGGTGGACGAGGCCGCCTGGTCGGGCACTCCGGAGCTGGCCCCGACGCTGGTACGGCACGGCGCGCGCCCCTCGGACCCGGCGCATCTGGCGGTCGGTCTGGGACGGCTGGAGGCGGCCCGGCGGGGCGAGACGCTGCTGGTGGTCGCTCCGGAGGGGCCTGCCGCACCGCTCCTGGAACGGGTGTCCGACGCCCGCCGTGCCGGCGCGACGGTCCTGACCCTCGGCCCCGGCCAGGGCGAGCTGCCGTCCATGGCGCACGAGGCCCTGGCCGTCCCCGACGGCTCGGAGCTGGACCTCGACACGGTGCAGCACCTGGTCAGCGCGGCGGCCGGGGAGAACGCCCTGCCGGCCCCGCGGGGGCGGCGTCGCCTCCGGGACCGGGTGGCGCGGCTGGCGGAGCACCTGACGGCACCGCCACCGGCCCGCTGGTGACCTCGGGGCGTCCCGCTGTGAGCCGAGGCGCCCTGAATCACGCATGCCCTGGGCCGCGGCTGCCACGGCCCAGGGCGGGGGTCAGATCAGTGCTCGTCGTCCCGGCTGCCCGCCGGGGCGTCGTGCCACTTGGGGTCGTTCTCCCACTGAAGGTTGCGCTCTCGGGCGGTCGCCATCGCGTGTTCGGCCTCCGTGCGGGAGGCGTACGGCCCGAACCGGTCCTTGTTGGGGCACTCGGGCCCCTCCTCGACCTTCTTGTGCTCCAGGCAGTAGTACCACTCACCCGGCTTGCCGACCGTGCGCTTCTTGAACAGGGCCATGACCAGCTCCTCTCGCCATCGACATGTTCCCCCGTGGCCGCTGGTTAGACTCGCTGGCATGTCTGGCCAGTCGCTGCTCGTCCCAGGGGAGCTGTCCCCCACCCGTTCCGTGCCCGGAAACATCCGCCGTCCCGAGTACGTCGGCAAACCCGCGCCGACGCCGTACACCGGACCGGAGGTGCAGACGCCCGAGACCATCGAGGCGATGCGCCTGGCCGGCCGGATCGCGGCCCGGGCGATGGCGGAGGCCGCGAAGCTGATCGCCCCCGGGGTGACCACGGACGAGCTGGACAGGGTCGCGCACGAGTACATGTGCGACCACGGCGCCTACCCCTCGACCCTGGGCTACCGCGGCTTCCCGAAGTCGCTGTGCACGAGCGTCAACGAGGTCATCTGCCACGGCATCCCGGACTCGACGGTCCTGCGCGACGGCGACATCGTCAATCTCGACGTGACGGCGTACATCGGTGGGGTGCACGGCGACAACAACGCCACCTACCTGGTGGGGGACGTCGACGAGCAGTCGCGGCTGCTGGTGGAGCGGACCCGGGAGTCCCTCGACCGGGCGATCAAGGCGGTCAAGCCGGGCCGGCAGATCAACATCATCGGCCGGGTCATCGAGTCGTACGCCAAGCGCTTCGGCTACGGAGTGGTCCGGGACTTCACCGGGCACGGCATCAACTCGTCGTTCCACTCGGGCCTGATCATCCCGCACTACGACAGCCCGCACGCGACGACGGTCATCCAGCCCGGCATGACGTTCACGATCGAGCCGATGCTGACGCTCGGCACGCACGAGTACGACACGTGGGACGACGGCTGGACGGTCGTCACGAAGGACCGGAAGCGGACGGCCCAGTTCGAGCACACGCTGGTGGTGACGGACACGGGCGCGGAGATCCTCACGCTGCCCTAGCCCCCGCCCACACACCGCCGAACGGCCCGCTCTCCCCGGAGGGCGGGCCGCTCTTTTTCGGGAGTGAGGTTTTTACCGACAGCTCGTCGGGAAAAGTGTCGCCATGGAATCCTTCTCGACGCTCCTTCGGACCGCGTCTCGTGAGCAGCACGAGCAGGTCAGGGGCTCGACCTTCATCGGCGACCTGCTGGGACACAAACTGGGAGTCGACGCATTCGCGCGCTACACGGAGCAGCTGTGGTTCGTGTACGGCGCGCTGGAGTCCGGCGCCCGGCACCTGGCGGCGGACCCGGTGGCCGGCCCCTTCGTCCGTCCGGAGCTGTTCCGCATGACGGCGCTGGAGCAGGACCTGGAGTATCTGCGCGGCCCCGGCTGGCGGACGACGGTCAGCGCGCTGCCGGCCACCCTGGAGTACGCGGACCGGATCACGGCATGCGCCCGCACCTGGCCGGCCGGGTACGTCGCCCACCACTACACGCGCTACCTCGGCGACCTCTCCGGCGGGCAGATCATCCGCGACACGGCCGAGAAGACGTGGGGTTTCCCGAAGAAGGGCGACGGGGTCCGCTTCTACGTCTTCGAGGAGATCCCCAACCCGGCCGCCTTCAAGCGGACTTACTGCGAGCTGCTGGACGCGGTGCCCGGTGACGAGCTGGAGCGGCAGCGGATCGTGGCCGAGTGCAAGCGGGCGTACGAGCTGAACAACGGGATGTTCGAGGCACTGGGCGGGGAATTCCCCCTGACGGCGTGAACGGGCGGGGCCCCCTCGCGCGCGGCGAGGGGGCCCCGGTTCCGGCTCGGGAGAGAGCCGGGCCGGTCCTGCTCAGATGTCGAACGGACCGTTGTGGCAGACGGCCCCGCCCCACTCGATCTCGGCGGTCTCGGCCTCGAGCTCACCGAAGTACGGGCTGCACGCCACGTGGTGGTCGTTGCGGTACTCCTGACCGTCGTCGTCGGCGGAGGCCGCCGCCGCACCGGTGGCGGACAGGGCGGCGGTCAGGGCGACGACGGCCAGAGCGGATCGAATGCGCATGAGATTCCTCTCGCGGTGGTGCTTGGTCACGCCCAGAGGTCCCCGTTCACCACCGCGCACACACGCTGTTCCACCCGTACGGACGCGCTCCGACCGGGTCAGCGCTCCAGGTGGACCCGTCCGCCGACCTCGGTCCACCCGCCCGGCTGGGGTGCGGTCAGGATCTGGGAGCCCGCTCCCTGGGTGATGTTGAGGGCCCGGCCCAGCCGGTCGGTGAGCAGCAGGGCCGCGGCCCCGGTCGCCTCGTCCTCGTCGATGCCGTCGCCCCGGCCGGGGAAGGCCCGGGCCCGGATCCGCCCGGCGGGCTCGTCCTCCCACGCCCAGGCGTACACCCACTCCCCCGGCGGCGGCACGGCCAGGTCGTCGACCTCGGCGGCGCTGCCGTACTGCCGCAGCGTCCGCGGCGGCACCCACTCCGCCCGGGCCTCGATCCAGCAGAACTCCCCGTCCTGCCGGGCGCCGACCACCCCCGCGGGCGTGACCAGCTCGGGCACGTCGAGCAGCCACGCCGCCCCGACACAGGGATGCCCGGCGAAGGGCAGCCGCAGCGTGGGCGTGTAGATGTCGATCACTCCGCGCTCGGGGTCGTCTACGAACACGGTCTCGCTGAACCCGACCTTCGCAGCGAACGCCTGCCGCTCACCCTGCTCGGGCATCACGGACCCCTCGCGCACGACACCGAGCTCGTTGCCGTACCCACCGTTCGGCCCGCAGAAGACGCGGAGCACGTCGTAGTCAGTCACGTGGTGCATTCAAACATCGCCCGGACGGTCGAGGCACCGCAGGCGAGGTGGGGCATCCACGAGATCCCGAGATACCACCTTTGACCTTCCTTTGACTCGATCATGACGGCGATTTTTAGTCACTTAAGCCATCCTTATGTGCTGTCTTAGGTGAGCCTCACCTTCCTCTCCCCTGGAGCCTTCATGCGACCCGCCCGCCCTGCTTCCGTCGTCATCGTCGCCGCGGCGGCCCTGGCCGCTGTCACCGGCTGCACCGAGAAGAGCGACGCGAAGGACGGCGACCACGTGATCAACGTGACGGCGACGGACGACAAGTGCCAGGTGTCGAAGAAGGAGTTCCCGGCCGGGCACGTCGAACTGGCCGTCGAGAACAAGGGCTCCAAGGTCACCGAGGTCTACGTCCTCTTCCCCGACGACCGCGTGGTCACCGAGCGGGAGAACATAGGCCCCGGCACCAAGCAGCGGGTCACCGCCGAGGTGAAGGCCGGCGACTACCAGATCGCCTGCAAGCCCGGTATGAAGGGCGACGGCATCCGCCAGGCCGTCAAGGCCACCGGCGGCAAGGCCGTCAAGCGCGACCCGCGCCTGGACAAGGCCGTCGCGGCCTACCGCGCCTACGTCCAGCAGCAGGCCGACGAGACGCTGCCGAAGGCCGAGGTCTTCGCCAAGGCCGTCAAGGACGGCGACATCGAGGCGGCCAAGAAGGCCTACGCCCCCTCCCGCATCGGCTGGGAGCGCACCGAGCCGGTCGCCGAGTCGTTCGGCGACATCGACCCCAAGGTCGACGTCCGCGAGGACGGCCTGGAGGACGGCCAGGACCCGGCCACCGACTGGACGGGCTGGCACCGCCTGGAGAAGGCCCTGTGGCAGGACAAGAAGATCGGCGACCGCGAGAAGGACCTCGCCGACCTGCTGATCAAGGACCTGAAGGACTGGCAGAACCGGGTCGGCAAGGCGGAGATCACCCCGACCTCCATGGCCAACGGCGCCAAGGAACTCCTCGACGAGGTCGCCACCGGCAAGGTCACCGGCGAGGAGGAGCGCTACTCGCACACCGACCTGGTCGACTTCAAGGCCAACGTCGAGGGCGCGCAGAAGTCGTACGACCTGCTGAAGCCGGTCGCGAAGGAGAACGACGCGGCCCTCGTCACCGAACTCGACGAGCAGTTCGCGGCCCTGGACAAGCTGCTCGACCAATACCGCCCGAACACGACGTCGTACGACTTCACCTCCTACGACAAGGTCGGCAAGGCCGACCGCAAGGAGCTCTCGGACGCGGTCAACGCCCTGGCGGAGCCGCTGTCGAAGCTCGCCGCGGCCGTGGTGAAGTAGCGGGGGCCACGATGACGGACACCGACTCCCCTTCCCCCAGCCGCCGTTCCCTGCTCGGATGGGGCGGCGCGGGTCTGGCACTCGGCGCGGCCGCGGCGGGCGGCGCGGTGGCGATGGCCCGCACCGAGGACGACACCGAACCGGCCGGCTCGGCGATCGCCTTCCACGGCCCGCACCAGGCGGGCATCGCCACCCCGGTGCAGGACCGCCTGCACTTCGCCGCGTTCGACGTGACGACCGATGACCGGGACGCCTTCGTCCGGTTGCTGAAGGACTGGACGGAGGCCGCCCGGCGCATGACGGCCGGGCACGCCGTCGGCGAGGGCGCCTACGGCGGCCTGGCCGAGGCGCCCCCGGACGACACGGGTGAGGCGCTGGGCCTGAAGCCCTCCCGTCTGACCCTCACGATCGGCTTCGGCCCCACCCTGTTCGAGAAGTTCGGCCTGACGGACCGCCGCCCGGAGGCCCTGGTCGATCTGCCGAAGTTCGCGGGCGACAACCTGGACAAGAACCGCAGCGGCGGCGACCTGTGCATCCAGGCCTGCGCCGACGACCCCCAGGTCGCGGTCCACGCGGTGCGCAACCTGGCCCGCATCGGCTTCGGCAAGGTCGTCATCCGCTGGTCGCAGCTCGGCTTCGGCAAGACGTCGTCGACGACGCCCGAGGCGCAGACGCCGCGCAACCTGATGGGCTTCAAGGACGGCACCCGCAACATCGCGGGCACGGAGACGGACCGCCTGAAGAAGTTCGTCTGGGTGGGCGAGAAGGACGACCCGGCCTGGATGCGGGGCGGTTCCTACCTCGTCGCCCGCCGCATCCGCATGCACATCGAGACCTGGGACCGCACCTCGCTGCAGGAGCAGGAGGACATCTTCGGCCGCGACAAGGGCGAGGGCGCCCCGGTCGGCAAGGCCAAGGAGCGCGACGAGCCGTTCCTGAAGGCGATGAAGCCCGACGCGCACGTCCGGCTCGCGCACCCCGACACCAACCACGGGGCGACGATCCTGCGCCGCGGCTACTCCTTCACCGACGGCACGGACGGCCTCGGCCGCCTGGACGCGGGCCTGTTCTTCCTGGCCTACCAGCGCGACGTCCGCAAGGGCTTCATCCCCATCCAGCGCAGCCTGGCCGCGGACGCGCTCAACGAGTACATCCAGCACGTGGGTTCGGCGCTCTTCGCCGTCCCGCCCGGCGTCCGCGACAAGGACGACTGGTGGGGCCGGACGCTGTTCTCGAAGGAGGCCTGAGCCGGTGTTCTCCAACTACCTGATCGGTCTGCGCGAGGGCCTGGAGGCGAGCCTCGTCGTCTGCATCCTCATCGCCTACCTGGTCAAGACGGACCGCAGGGACGCCCTGAAGCCGATCTGGACCGGCATCGGCGTGGCGGTGGCCCTCGCGTTCGGCTTCGGCTGCGCCCTCGAATTCGGCTCCCAGGAGCTGACGTTCCAGGCGCAGGAGGCGCTCGGCGGCTCCCTGTCGATCCTCGCGGTCGGCCTGGTGACGTGGATGGTGTTCTGGATGCGCCGCACGGCCCGCCACCTCAAGTCGGAGCTGCACGGCAGGCTGGACGCGGCGCTCGCCATGGGCACGGGCGCGCTGGTCGCGACGGCGTTCCTCGCGGTGGGCCGCGAGGGCCTGGAGACGGCCCTGTTCGTCTGGGCCTCGGTCCACGCGGCGAGCGACGGCACGCCGCGACCGCTGCTGGGCGTCGCGCTGGGCCTGCTGACGGCGGTCCTCCTGGGCTGGCTGTTCTACCGGGGCGCGCTGCGCATCAACCTGGCGAAGTTCTTCACGTGGACCGGCGGCATGCTGGTGGTCGTCGCGGCCGGCGTCCTGGCCTACGGCTTCCACGACCTCCAGGAGGCCGACTTCCTGCCCGGCCTCACCGACAAGGCCTTCGACATCTCCGGCACGATCCCCCCGGACAGCTGGTACGGCACGCTCCTGAAGGGCATCTTCAACTTCCAGCCCGACCCCACCACCCTTCAAGTGGCGGTATGGCTCCTGTACTTGATCCCGACCCTGGCTCTGTTCCTCGCCCCGGGCCGCACCACCGCCACGACAACACCGGTGCGCGACAAGGTGTGACAACGCACGGCTGTTGACGCAGATTGCCCGAAGCCGAGCGGAAGCGCCCGCACTCACCCCACCCCCGCCCGACCGCCGGAGGCACCCGGTAGGGTTCGCCTCCGGAAAGGGGAAGGTGAAGGTACCCGATGAGCAGGGATCGCGACCCTCGAACGCTCCGCAGGCCCGCCCGGAGCGCCCTCATAGCAACCTCGGCGACCGCTTTGTCGCTGACGGCCAGTGGATGCGTCGTCGTGCACGGCGAACGGGAGATCCTCCCGTCCACGACCCGCGCCGAAGCCGCCGAGGCCCTCCAGGAGTTCACGACCGCGTACAACGAGGCCGACAAGGCCTACGACGGCACCCTGGACGCCGACCACACCACCGGCGCCCTCGCCGACATCGACTCGGCCCGCCTCAAGGCCGGGAAGGTGAACAACCCGGACGGCAACCCGAGCCACACCCCGCTGAAACTGACGGACGCGAAGTTCACGATCCCCAAGAAGGCCGGCTGGCCCCGCTGGTTCGTCGTCGACGCGGCCGGCAACAAGGGCGGCACCGCCCGCTGGCTGCTGGCGTTCACCCGCAGCAGCCTGGACGACCCGTTCCAGGTGGCGTACCTGACGCTCGTCGCCCCGGGCAAGGTCCCGCAGTTCAAGAAGGACGCCGACGGCTGGGCCGAGTCCGTCCCCGTGAACTCCACCGACCTGGCCACCGACCCGGGCGACCTGAGCCGGACCTACGCGACGTACCTGAAGAGCGGCGGAGAGGCCTTCACGGACGGCGCCCACACCAGCCAGTGGCGTGCCCTGCGCGAGAAGAACGGCAAGAAGCCGGGCATGGTCACCCAGTACATCGACGAGCCGCTGACGAACGGCGACTACGCACCGCTGGCGCTGCGCACGGCCGACGGCGGTGCACTGGTGTTCTTCACCACTCGGCACTACGAGAAGCAGACGGCCCACGCGGGCACGTCCGTCCCCGAGCCGAACAAGGACGTCCTCGCCCTGACGAAGGGCGAGATCAAGCAGTCCCTCACGATGGAGTTCGTCTCCAACGAGGTGGCGCTGGACCCCAAGGGCCAGGGCAAGGTGACGATCCTGGGCAGGATCCAGGGCATGACGTCGGCGGAGGGCTCGTAGACCCGGCCCTCACGGCACGGTCGCCGACAGGCCTCAGTGCCGCAGCGGCCAGCCCGCTCCGGCGGCCTGGTCGGCGTCCTCACCGACGTAGCGCCCGCAGACCTCCGTGAGCACCTCCAGCAGGGTCAGCGGATCCGGCAGCGCGTGCTCGGGCCCGCGCACCCACCGCACCGCCTGGTCCTCACCGGGCAGCCGCGCCGGCGGTACGAGGACGTAGGAGCCGCGGCAGTGCCAGCGCAGCCCGGGGTGCTCGTCCGCCGTCTCGGGGTGGCAGTCCAGTTCGCACGGCCACCACTCGTCCTCGTCCTCGGGCGTACCGCGGGTGAGCGTGAAGAAGAGGAGGCGGCCGTCGTCGCTCTCGGCGACCGGCCCGACCTCGATGCCCTCGGAGAGCAGCCGCTCCAACGCGTCGCGACCGGCGTCGAGGGGCACGTCGAGGACGTCGTGCACCATGCCGGTCGCGGTGATGAAGTTGGCCTGCGGCTGATGGCGGGCCCAGCGCTCGATCTGGGAGCGGTCGGTGGTCGACTGCGTCTGCCAGGCGAAGGACACCGGGTGCCGGGCTGGGGTGGGACAGCCGACCCGGTCGCAGGAGCAGCGGTATCCGGACGGGTGGGCCGCGGGCGCGAGGGGCAGTCCCGCGTCGGCGGCGGCGAGCAGCAGGGCCTCACGACCGCCGTCCCCGGCGGTCTCCTTCGGCCGGCGCCCCGCGCGCAGCCACTGGGTGAGTTTGCCCTGCAGGCCGGTCCGGTCGCCGAACTCCGCGCTCATCTATCCCCTCGCCTCGCCGTCGTGCGGAACAGCATGCCTCATGGTCCCATCTTCCCGCGCACCGGGGGGCCAGTGCCCACATCCGGGACAGGGAGGACGCAACGTACACCGGGCGTCCGATGGGAGGAGAAACGGCGAGCCCCACTCTCCCCCATGATCGGGTGTCATTGCCCGCTTTGCCATGACATGGCGCCCTACCGTGGTCGGCATGGTCACATGGATCGCGCTGACGGGACTGGCCTCCGTGGCTTCCGTGGTCTCGCTGACCCTCACGGGACCCGGTGGCCGTGCACCGGCCCCGCTGGAGTGGGGCGCGGGTCCGCTGACCGTGGCCGCCCTGCCCCGGATCACCTACGTCGCGCACCGCGGCGGCGCCCGTGAGGTCCCCGAGAACAGCATGGCGGGGCTGACGACCGCCTACGAGCGCGGGACGGCGCAGGTGCTGGACTTCGACACGCGGCTGCTGCGCGACGGCACGCCGGTGGTGTTCCACGACGAGACGCTGAACCGCACCACCTACCTGGGCGGTGAGGTGCGGGGCCTGGACGCCCGGGAGTGGCAGGGCGTACGGCTGCGCCCGAAGGACCGGCTCCCGGGGAGCTGGCGGTCGGAGCGGCCGCCGACGGTAGCCGAGGTGCTGGATCGTTTCGGCGGGCGGATCGTGCTGATGCTGGAGGCGAAGGACCCGCGGAGCCTGGACCGGCTGGCCGAGCTGATCCGGGCCCGCGGACTGACCCGCTCGGTGTTCGTGAACTCCAACGACCCCGAGGTGGCCCGGCGCGTCCACCGCCTGGGGCTGCTCTCGCAGTTGTGGCGCTCGGCGCAGCAGTTGCGCACGGACCGCCCGGAGCGCTGGCGGTCGTTCGTGGACCTGCTGGACGTGGACCACCGGGCGCGGGACGTGGATCTGGTGCGGGCGGTGAACTCGGGGATCGCTCGGGTGTGGGCGCACACCGTGGTGTCGGACGCGCAGCGGGACCGGGTGCTGGCGCTGGGCTGCTCCGGCGTGATCACGGACGCGCCGGGGCGCCTGGCCCGGGCCGCTCAGCGCGGGGCCAGGCCGTGAAGGGCGTAGTCGACGAGGGTGTCGGTGTACTCGTGGGAGATCGGGCCGGTGTGCTGGAGCCAGCGCTGGGCGAGCGGGGAGATGAAGAACTCCAGGGCGATGCGCGGGTCGATCTCGGGCCGGACCTGGCCGGCCTCCTGCGCGGCGCGCAGCCGGCCGATGTAGAGGTCGAGTGAGGGCTGCATCAGCTTGGCCACGAGCTCGCGCCCGAGCTGCTCGTTGACGACGCCCTCGGCGGCCAGCGCGCGCGAGGGCGCCTCGAACCTCGGGTCGCGCAGTTCGTCGACGGTGGCGCGCAGGACGGCCTTGAGGTCGGCGGCGAGGTCGCCGGTGTCCGGGAAGGTGTACGGCTTCGGTCCGGCCTCCGGCACGGACTGATCGGCCAGGTCGAGGAACGCCTCCATCAGGACGTCCGCCTTGGACGACCACCACCGGTAGATCGTCTGCTTGCCGACACCGGCGCGGGCGGCGATGCCCTCGATGGTGGTCTTCGGGTAGCCCACCTCGACGACGAGCGCGAGGGCGGCGTCGTAGATGGCGCGGCGGGACTTCTCGCTGCGCCGGGTGGAGTCGGGGGCGGGCTTTCCGGGGGCGGGCTGGGCTGATTTCTGGGCGGCCATGACTTGAATTTATCAGGTTGACAAGACGGAGCGTCTCGCGGACAGTGGAGCGGTACGCACGAGACGAACCGTCTCGTCGCGGAACAGGAATCAGGGAAGGAGCCCGGGATGACCCGAGGCGGAGCCGGAAACATGCTGGGTGTCGGCGGATCGCGCAGCAACCTCGGCCGCAGGGCGCTGCGCGGCGGCGGCCAGGGCGGCCGGATCGGCGGCGGTCTCGACCCGCAGGCCCAGAAGCGCGAACTGCTGCGCAAGCTCCAGGAGAAACGACAGCAGCGGGAAGCACAGGAGGGAGGCACGGCGGGCGAGGCGTCGTGAGCCTCCCCCGCGCGAGGGAGAGCGGACCCCCGCGCGCGGGATCCTCCCGGGCTGTCCGGCGGATGTACTGAGGCGGTCGCGGCAAGCGACCGGTGAACACCCGCCCCACGGACACCCGGGAGGACTCGGCTCATGACCGTATGGACCAGACGACGGCTGCTCACCTCGGCGGCCACGGCCGTCTCGGCGGCGGGCCTCGCCACCACGGCGGCCCGACCCGCGCGAGCGGCGTCAGCGACTGCCCGCCCCGGGGACACCGACGTGGCCGGCGCCTTGCGGGCCCTGCCCGGACTGCGCCTGATCGAGGAGCGGCAGGACGCCGATGCGGGGTACCGGCATTTCGTCCTGGGCCTGCGGCAGCCGGTCGACCACACGAACCCGGACGCCGGCACCTTCGAGCAGCGCCTCACCCTGCTCCACACCGCCGCCGACCGCCCCACCGTGCTGTTCAGCACGGGCTACCAGGCGGTCCTCACCCCACGGCGGACCGAACCGGCGGTCCTGCTCGGCGCCAACCAACTCCAGGTCGAACACCGCTACTTCGGGATTTCGCGCCCCGCGGACCCCGGCTACGCCCACCTCACCATCCGCCAGGCCGCCGACGACCACCACCGCGTCGTCCGGCTCTTCCGCCGGCTCTACCCCGGCGCGTGGATCTCCACCGGCGGCAGCAAGGGCGGGATGGCGAGCGTCTACCACCGCCGTTTCCATCCCCATGACGTGACCGGCACAGTGGTCTACTCGGCCCCGAACAACGTCGACGACCGCGACGACTCCGCGTATCTCCGTTTCCTGGAGACGGTCGGCACCCCCGACGCCCGGGAGGCCCTGAAGGCGGCCCAGCGGGCGATCCTGCAGCGCCGTAGCGAGATGGTCGCCCGCTACGAGGCCTGGGCGGCCGCCGACGGCGACACCTTCCGGCTCGTCGGCAGCGCCGACAAGGCGCTCGAAATCGCCGTCCTGCGCGCGCCGTTCATGTTCTGGCAGCGCGGCACACCGGCCGACGTCGCCGCGATCCCCGGACCCGGGGCGACGGCCGACGAGCTGTACACCTGGCTGGACGACACGGCGGGCCTGGCGCTGTACGCCGACACGACCGCCCGGCACTACATCCCGTACTGGTACCAGATCGGCACCCAGCTCGGTTACGGCAGCTTCCCCACCGCCCACCTCACCGACCTGCTCCGCCACCCCGGAGCCGCCGAGCCGCGCAGTTTCGTCCCACGGGACATCCCCCTGCGCTTCGACCGCGCCGCCATGCCCGACATCGACCGCTGGGTCCGCCGGCGCGGCAGCCGGATGCTGTTCGTCCACGGCACCCAGGACCCGTCCGTGGCCGAGCACTTCCGCCCAGGGGGGCCGGACTCACGGGTGCTGTGGGTGCCAGGCGGGAATCACGGCGTCGACATCGCGGACCTGTCCCCCGCCGACCGGACGGCGGCGGAGGACACGCTGGTCCGCTGGGCGGGTCAGGAGTACTTCACGCACACGCGTACCTGACAGAAGATCAGGAGGGCGGCCAGGCGTCTCCCCAGTCGGCGTCCCGCGCGGCCTTGTACAGGTCGCCGTGGCGTTTGGTGACGGTGTCGCGGCGCAGGGACGGTTCGGTCTCGCACAGGTCGAGGAGGACCTGGCCCTTGCGGATCTGAGGGCGCCGGACGATGCGGGAAGGAGCCGGTTCGACGGGGAAGCGGGCGGCGGCGACGTAGGCGAACTTCTCGTCCTCGTAGGCGAGGGAGCCGCCCTTGACCTGGCGGTGCAGGGAGGAACGGCTGACCCGCGCGGAGAAGTGGCACCAGTCCGTGCCGGGAGTGATGGGGCAGGCGGCGCTGTGGGGGCAGGGGGCGGCGATGCGGAAACCGGCGGTGATCAGCCGGTCGCGGGCCTCGATGAGGCGGGCGTAGCCGTCGGGGGTGCCGGGTTCGACGATCACGACGGCCCGGGCGGCGGCCGCGGCGGCGTCGACGAGGGCGGTGCGGTCGGCGGCGGTCAGCTCGTTGAGGACGTAGGAGACGGTGACGAGGTCCGTGTCCTCGAGGGCGAGCGCCGCTCCGATCCGGGAGCGCTGCCAGCGGACGTCCGTCAGCTCCGGGTTGGCCGCGGCGATCTCACGCCCCAGGGCGAGCGCGGGCTCGGACCAGTCGAGCACGGTGACGGGCCGCTGCCCGCCCCAGACCGCGCTCACGGCCCAGGCCGCCGCGCCCGTGCCCCCGCCGAGGTCGGTGTGCCCGCCCGGCACCCACTCGGGTGCGGCATCCGCGAACGCCTCCAGCGCGGAGCGCACGGCCTCGAAGGTCGCGGGCATCCGGTAAGCGGCGTAGGCGGCGACGTCGGCCCGGTCCCGGAGGATGGGAGCGTCGGTCGGGGTGGCCCCCCGGTAGCTGGCGATCAGCCGCTCGACCGCCTGCGAGGCCTGCCGGGGCGGCAGCCCGTCGAGCAGACCGGCGAGGGCGGCACGGAGGTTTTCGGCCGGGGGTGCGGGGGCGTTCACCCGGCGATTCTACGAGGCGGGCCGGGGCGGCTGCCGCGCTCGCCCGGGGGATCCCCGCCCGGGCTCCCCGACCACCGGCCGACCACGCTGGCGCCACGCCCCCGGGCCGGGACCGGCAGAGCCGGGCCGCTCGCGACCGGGCCAGCGCGAGAGGGCGCGAACGCCCACGCGGAACCCGTCGAGGCCTCCCTGCGAGATCCCCGCCCGGGCCCCCGACCACCGGACCAACCGCGCCCGCGCCACCCGCCCCGCCCCGGACCCGGACCGGCCGGGCTCCCCCGGGGCCGCCCGCGACTGCCACCGCGAGAGAGCACGAACGCCCACGCCGAGGCCCATCGAAGCCGCCGGGCGACCACCGCACCCGACCGGCGAGATCCCCGCCCGAAATCCCGACCACCGGCCGACAACGCCGAAGCCACCCGCCCCGCCCCGGCCCGGAACCGGCACAGCTCCCCCCTCCCCCCGCCGTTCCACCGCGAGAGGGCACGAACGCCCACCCACGAGGCCCGGTCGAGGTCGTGAGGTTCAGGGCGTCATCCTCGCCCGGACGCCCCCGGCTCACCCCTCACCTGAGCCCCTGAAGAGGTCACCGCACCGCCCGGGCCACCCGGGACGCCGCTGCCGCCCTCGGGGCGCTGTCCGGGCGGCGGCGGATCGGATGGACCGCGTTCGTGAGGAGGATCAGGAACGTGTCCGTGGCCGGGTCGAGGACGAGGGACGTGCCGGTGAAGCCCGTGTGGCCCGCCGCGCCGCCGCCCGCCAGGTCGCCCATGAACCACGGCTGGTCGAGGGAGAAGCCGAGGCCCGGCGGGGTGAAGAGGAGCTCGACGAAGTCGGGGCCGAGGATTCGGGCGGGGCCGTAGGAACCGCCGGCGAGGAGGGTGCGGCAGAACACCGCGAGATCCCGGCCGGTGGAGAACAGGCCCGCGTGCCCGGCCACGCCCCCGAGTGCCCAGGCGTTCTCGTCGTGGACCTCGCCCCGCAGCATCCCCCGGTCCGCCTTGGCCCACGGCCGGCGCTGGTCCTCCGTCGCCGCGGCGTCCGGGCACGGCCCGAAGTCCGTCGCGGTCATGCCCAGCGGCCGGGTGATGCCGTCGTGGACGAGGACGTCGAGCGTGCGGCCGGTGATGCGTTCCAGGACGTACTGGAGGAGGAGCATGTTGAGGTCGGAGTAGCAGTACGTGCCCGGCGCCCCGACCGGCGGCTCCGTCTGGAGCGCCGCCAGCCGCTGCGCGTCGTCGGCGCAGTCGTACAGCGGGAGTTCGGGCCGCAGCCCGGAGGTGTGGGTGAGCAGCTGCCGCACGGTGATGCCGTGCCGCGCGGCCGCCGTGAAGTCGGGCAGATACGCCCCGACCCTCGCGTCGATGCCGAGCGTGCCACGTTCGATCTGCTGCACGGCGGCCACGGCCGTGAACAGTTTCGTGAGGGACGCCAGGTCGAAGGGCGTGCCGACGGTCATCGGGACCCGGTCCTCGGGGGGCAGTTCCACCCCGACGTCGGTGTCGGGGTCGTAGGCCGCGTAGCGGACGGCCCAGCCCGCCGCCTCCTCGACCGCGATCACCGGGCCGCGTCCCACGACCAGGACGGCGCCCGGCGCCCAGGGGCGCTGCCCGGTGGTGAGGACGTGGACCTCCCGGACGAGGTGCCGCAGTTCCGCGGGGTCGAGTCCGGCCCGCTCCGGCGTGCCGTCGCGCAGTCTGGCGCTCAGCTGACTGCTCCCTCCACGCTCGGGCGGCTGCTCTCCTTCTTCCAAGGTCGGCACATTCCCATGAAGCAGGCCAGTGCCACCAGTGCGGCGGCCAGTTGGACGACGGCCATCGGGAGGGCGGTGTCCTCCCCGGCGACGCCGACGAGCGGGGAGGCGATCGCGCCGATGAGGAAGGAGGACGTGCCGAGCAGCGCCGACGCGGAGCCGGCGGCGTGCTTGGTGCGCATCAGGGCGAGGGCCTGGGTGTTGGGCAGGGTGATGCCCATCGCGGACATCAGCACGAACAGCGCGACGGCGACGGGCGCCAGACCGACCTCGCCGAAGACGCCGAGGGACATCAGCAGCAACGCGGTCGCGGCGGTGATGACGATCGCGAGGCCGATGCCCAGCACCCGGTCCAGGCTGACCCGGCCGACCAGGACCTTGCCGTTGATCTGGCCGACGATGACCAGCCCGACGGAGTTGACGCCGAACAGCAGGCTGAACGTCTGCGGGGAGGCGCCGTAGATCTCCTGGATGACGAACGGGGACGCCGAGATGTAGGCGAACAGCGCGGCGAAGGCGAAACCGCCGGTGAGGGTGTAGCCGGCGAAGGACCGGTCGGCGAGCAGACCGCGCATCGAGCGCAGGGCCTCGCCGACGCCGCCGCTGTGCCGCTCGGCGGGCGCCAGGGTCTCGGGCAGTCGGAACCAGACCAGGGCCCCGATCAGCACGCCGATGACCGTGAGGACGGCGAACACACCCCGCCAGTCCGTGACCCGCAGGACCTGCCCGCCGATGAGCGGCGCCACGATCGGGGCGACCCCGGAGATCAGCATGAGGGTGGAGAAGAAGCGGGCCATGGCCATGCCGTCGTAGAGATCGCGGACGACCGCCCGGGCGATGACGATGGCGGCGGCGCCCGCGAGGCCCTGGGCCAGCCGGAAGGCCACCAGGAGCTCGACGGTGGGGGCGAGGGCGCACAGGACGGTGGCGACGACGAAGACGGCGAGCCCGGCGAGCAGCGGGCGGCGGCGCCCCCACCGGTCGCTCATCGGCCCGACCACGAGCTGCCCGAGTGCCATGCCGGCCAGGCACGCGGTGAGCGTGAGCTGGACGGTCGCGGCGGGCGCGTGCAGGGAACGGGTGACCTCCGGCAGGGACGGGAGGTACATGTCCATCGCCAGCGGAGGCACGGCGGTCAGGCTTCCGAGGAGGAAGGTGACCAGGAGCCCGGTGCGGCGGTGCGGCGTGCGGTCGGGCCGCTCCGTCCCGGCTGCGGCCCCCTGCGCGGTGTTCGATATGGACGCCCCACCCTCGGGCATGAGTCCCTCCCTTTGCGAGTCGATCGCCACCTATGCTCTCAGCTCGTACGGACTGCTCGTACGGACTGCTCGGGTCACGAGGTGGAGGCGGGGCGCAATGACGGCGGACACGGTGCGGTGGGGGATCCTGGCGACCGGCGGGATCGCGGGCGCGTTCACCGCGGATCTGATCGACCTGCCGGACGCGGAGGTCGTGGCGGTGGCGTCGCGTTCGGAGGCCTCGGCGAAGACGTTCGCGGAGCGGTTCGGGATACCCCGGGCCTACGGCGACTGGAACGCGCTCGCGCAGGACGAGGACATCGATGTCGTCTACGTCGCCACCCCGCACACGGCGCACCGGACCGCCGCCGGTCTGTGTCTCGCGGCCGGGCGGCACGTGCTGTGCGAGAAGCCCTTCACGCTGAACGTGCGCGAGGCGGAGGAACTCGTCGCGCTGGCGCGGGAGCACGGGCGCTTCCTGATGGAAGCGATGTGGATGTACTGCAACCCGCTGGTACGGCGGCTGAAGGCGATGGTCGACGACGGGGCGATCGGCGAGGTGCGCAGCGTCCAGGCCGACTTCGGGCTGGCCGGCCCGTTCCCGCCCTCGCACCGGCTGCGGAACCCGGAGCTGGGTGGCGGCGCGCTGCTCGATCTGGGCGTGTATCCGGTGTCGTTCGCGCAGTTGCTGCTCGGGGAGCCGTCGGACATCACGGCGCGAGCGGTGCTCTCCGAGGAGGGCGTCGATCTCCAGACGGCAGCGGTGCTCTCGTGGGAGAGCGGCGCTCTCGGTTCGGTGCACTGCTCCATCGTGGGCGGTACGGCGACCTCCGCCTCGGTCACCGGCTCCCAGGGCCGTATCGACATCCCGCACGGGTTCTTCTTCCCGGACCGTTTCGTCCTGCACCGGGACGGCCGTGACGCCGAGGAATTCGCGGCGGACCCGGCCGACGGGCCGCGCAACAGCCTGCGGCACGAGGCGGCCGAGGTGATGCGGGCCGTGCGCGCCGGTGAGACCGAGTCCCCGCTGGTCCCGCTCGACGGCACGCTCGCCGTGATGCGGACGCTCGACACGATCCGGGACCGGGTCGGCGTCCGCTACCCCGACGAGACGGGCGAGCCAACACTCACGCCGGCCTGAGGCCCTGACCCCGCAGGGAGCATGGGGGTGCTCCCGTACGCTGCGGGCCCATGAATGCCAAGGACAATGCAATCGCGGTGGTGACCGGGGCGGGTTCCGGCATCGGCCGGGCGGTCGCCGTGGAACTGCTGCGCGCGGGCTGGTCGGTGGCGCTGGCCGGCCGACGCGTCGAGACGCTGGAGGAGACGGCGGCCCTGGCGCCCGGGGGCGATTCTCTGGCGGTACGGACGGACGTCTCACGCCCCGAGGACGTCAGCGCCCTCTTCGCCGCCACCGTCGAGCGCTTCGGCCGGGTCGACCTGCTGTTCAACAACGCGGGCACGTTCGGGCCCGGCGGCGTGCCGGTCGAGGAACTGCCCTACGAGGCGTGGCGGCACGTGGTGGACACCAACCTCAACGGGGCGTTCCTGTGCGCGCAGGCGGCGTACCGGCAGATGAAGGAGCAGGACCCGCAGGGCGGCCGGATCATCAACAACGGCTCGATCTCCGCGCACACGCCCCGCCCGCTGTCGGTGGCCTACACGGCGACCAAGCACGCGCTGACCGGCCTGACCAAGTCGCTGTCGCTGGACGGGCGGCCGTACGGGATCGCCGTGGGGCAGATCGACATCGGCAACGCGGCCACCGACATGACGTCCCGTATGCAGACGGGAGCCCTGCAGGCAAACGGGGAAGTCGCCCCGGAACCCGTGATGGACGTCGCGGACGTGGCCCGCACGGTCCGGCACATGGCGGAGCTGCCGCTGGAGGCGAACGTGCAGTTCGCGACCGTACTGGCGACGGCGATGCCGTACGTCGGACGCGGCTGAGCTCGCGGCGGAGTTCGTCAACTCGTCAACCTGCACAAACGGAATAGGAACGTCCGCACCATTGCGGCCGGTAGGGAGCTTATGCTCAAATCTCCTACACGAAAGCTTCACAGTTGGAGCAGAGAGCTTCCGTCGGCCACATCCAAGGGGGGTCGGCAGTCGTTCCACCGCACCGGGTGGGGGTGGATTCCGCGAGGGACCGCGGAGTACGCACCGGTGCGCGTGGAACGACTGCCGCACACGTCAGGAGCCGGATGTGGGATCACCGCCCGAGCAACCGGTCCACCTCTGCGAGTTGCGCGCCGGTCAGGGCCCCCTTCGCCAGCGCCCCCGCGTTCTCCTCCGCCTGGGCGACCGACCGGAAGCCGGGGATGGGAACCGTGCGCGGGCTGCGTGCCCACAACCAGGCCAGGGCGCCCTGGGCGAGCGTACGGCCCCCGCTGGTGAGGACGTCCCTGAGAGCTTCGACGCGGGCGAGCCACTCCGGGTCGGCGCCTGACCCGTCGCCGAAACCCTGCAGCCAGGCCGGGGGCCTGCTGCGGATGTCCCCGGCCTCCAACGGCTGCCGGTCCCGGCGCTTCCCGGTGAGCAGCCCCATGGCGAGCGGACTGCGGTTGATGCTCGCGAGGCCCGCCTCCTCGCACAGCCGGAGCATCGCGGGAGCGTCCTGGAGGACGTTCAGCGCGTGCTGGACGGCGGCGCAGTGCCGGCCCTCGGCGAACACGGCGGCACGCACGGCATCGTCCGTGCTCCACGCGTAGGCCCGTATCAGCCCCTCGCGGACCAGTTCCTCGCACGCGTCCCGGAGCAGGGCGGCCTGCTCGGTGTCCGCGTCGGAGAGATGGAACTGGTAGAGATCCACGTAGTCGGTGCCGAGCCGGGCCAGGGACGCGGTCAGGGCGCGGCGCAGATACGCCGGGGAGTCGTCGCTGCCGGTGAGGGTGCGGGTCTCCTCGTCGAACACGTTGCCCCACTTGGTGGCGACGACGACATCGGCCCTGCGCTTGCCGAGGGCCCGGCCCAGCACCCGTTCGCTGTGCCCGGCGCCGTAGGTGTCGGCGGTGTCGAAGAAGGTGACGCCCAGGTCGAGGGCGCGCCGCACCGCCCGTACCGACTCCTCGTCGTCGACTGTGCCCCAGCCGAGCGGCTGTCCGTCGGCGGCCTGCCATTCACCGCCGATCGCCCAGCAGCCGAAGCCGAGTGCGCTCACCTCGATGCCGCTGCGTCCCAGCAGTCGTGTGGTCTCCATGCCGGGAGAGGCTAGGAGTTGGAGCGCACACGAGGACAAGCCCCTGCGGGAGGCGGGTTTCAGGCCTGCCCGGTCTCGAAGCGCGTGATCCTGCCGTCGTCGTCCACGGTGAAGCTCCACCGGGTGCGCATCTCGCCCCAGGTGTCGTTGCTGTAGCGGGCGAGGAGGGAACGGCCGCCGTTGGACTCGTTGTCGACCTCCATGTGGCCGTGGGAGGAGAAGATCTCCCGGTCCACCCAGTCGGCGAGGTCGCGGTCGGAGCCGTCGTCCGTCATGGTCGCGCCCGGGGCGAGGAGCTCCATGAAGCTCTCGCGGTCGTGGTTGTTCACGGCGGTCACGAAGGCACGGACGGCCGGATCGCTGAGGCGCGTGGTCTGGATCGTCATGCCAGCCAGCCTCGTACCGGCCACCGCCGCACGCCACCCGTGCCACCCGAACGGCGTCCCCGGCCGCTCCGCCAGGTGTAGCCCCGGGTCGCGGGTGCGACGGTGGAACCCGGCGAGAGACGCCCTTCTGTTCCTGCTGCTCTGTTCCTACTGCCCGCTCCGGGAGACGACGTGACGCGTAACGACCGACGTGATCTGGGCCTGCTGCTGCTCCGGCTGGGGGCGGGCGGCGCGCTGGCCGCCCACGGCGCGCAGAAGCTGTTCGGCTGGTTCGGCGGGCACGGCATCGAGGGGACCGGCCAGTTCATGGAGTCCGTCGGCTACGTCCCCGGCAAGGCCAGCGCGACGGCGGCGGGCCTCGCGGAGACCGGCGGCGGCACGCTGCTGGCCCTGGGCCTGGCCACCCCGGCCGCGGGCGCGGCAGCGGCCGGCGCGATGGCCGGAGCGGCGGCGGTGCACGCCCCGAACGGCTTCTTCAACCAGGGCGGCGGCTACGAGTACGCGGCGACGCTGGGCCTGACCGCCGCGGGCCTGGCCGTCACCGGCCCGGGCCGCCTCTCCCTGGACCACCTGCTGGGCCACGCGGTGAACCGCGGCTGGATGATCCCGGCGGCCTTCGCGGCGACGGCGGCGGGCACGGCGGTGGTGGTGGGGGCTCGGGCGAGGCGAATGCGGAAGGCGAAGGAGGGGGAGCAGGAGGCGTTGTTCGAGGAGGAGTTCATGGAGTAGCAGCGGCGGCCGGGGCGTTGTCAGTCCTGCATGACAGGCTGCGCCCCTATGAACGAGCAGACCCCAGCCCCTGAACTCTGGTCCACCATCGACGCCTTGTGGGAGTGGCTCGACACCAACCGCCCCATCGAGGGCCCCGAGGGTGTCCTGCTGCGCATCCTGAAACTGTCCGAGGAGGTCGGGGAGGTCTCCGAGGCCGTGATCGGGGCGACGGGGCAGAACCCGCGCAAGGGGGTCACGCATACGTGGGAGGACGTGGAGGCGGAGTTGTGTGATGTCGCCATCACGGCGTTGATGGCGTTGCGGACGCTTACGCCGGAGGCTCGGGAGGTGTTCGGGGGGCATTTGAGGCGGGTGCGGGAGAGGTCGCTGGGGCCGCAGGGCTGACCGCGGATTCCGGCTGGGAGCGACAGTGCTCAGTCTCCAGCCCGTCAGAAGGCCTCCGGCGGGCAATGATGACGTAGCAGTTGAGGCGGGCGTAACCGGAACAGTGCGGCTCGAAGCAGCCTTGCCTGCTTCTCCGGATCAGCCGTGGATCTGAAAGCGCGCCGGTTCGCCAAGCACCATGCTGGCGCCCTCGAAGTCGGCCAGGCGAGCCGCCACCGTGGCCACGGCAAGGCGTTCCGGGAGGGCGGCGGAGAACTTCAGCCCGCGTACGGCCCGGCGGTCCAGCGCAGGTAGGACGAGGTTCTTTCCGGCACTCTCACGGGCCACACGCACGGCCGCCGGGGTGAGGTTCTCACGCAGGCGCAGCCAGCTGTCGGTGGGCCGTTGCAGGGGGTCGGTGACCGACGGGAGGGTGGCCGCCAGAGTGGCGTTGGCTCGGTAGCCGGCCCAGGTCCACCCGCAGGTCCCGCTGGCGGGCGATGAACGACACGACGGGGATGGCACGACGGGCGTCGCCCCCCTCCACGAAGTTCGTGATCTTGCTGGCCTCCCGCGCCACGAACTTCTGGTCGTGGATGAGGGCGGCGAGCCAGAGGATCTGCTCGTCCATGAACAGGATGAGCCCGTCGTAGCCGAGCGACTTGGCGTGCTCAGCGACGACGGACAAACCGGCGTCCAGGGAGATGAAGCCGTGTTCGTCCTCGGCGGCGTTCCTGGTGAAGCCGGGAAGGAGATTGGTACCGGCGTCGTTGACGAGCTTGGCCCGCAGCTCGGCCGGGGTGGAGGGGTTAGTGAGGTTGAGCGCGGTGCCCGCCTCGTGGTTCTCCTCGGCGGCGAGCGCGGTGTCCAGGAGCTGCGGGGTCCAGGCGAAGCCCTCGCCCCACTCGTCCTCGTCATCGTCGTCCACGCCGGTGCCGAGCCCCCGGATGACGGCCTCATCGCCCATGTTGGCCCGCATGGCGCGGATGTCCGCGAAGAGGGAGTCGGTCCGGTAGACCTGCGGAGTCGGGGCGTCCGGGTGCAGCTTCTTGACGTGGTGCACGTACCCGCCGAGGACGCGCTGCTCCAGGGCCTTCGCACCGAGCATGTGGTACGGCACGAGCAGGAACTTCTTGCCGTCCGTGCTCAGCCACTCGTGCTTGTCAGCACCGGGTCGAACTCGCTGCGGGAGCGGGCGACTGCATTGCCGCTGAGCAGTGCGTACAGGACGGCCATGAAGTGCGACTTACCGGAACCGAACGAGCCGTGCAGATACGCCGCCTTGGATCGGTGCCCGTCCAGCGCGGACTTGACGAGGGCCAGCGCCTCGTCAAAGTTCTCCAGCAGCCGCTCGGTGACGACATAATCCTTTAGTGCGTGCTGGGCACCTTCGCCTGTCGTCGCCTCGGCAAGGGACAGCACGAAGTCCGAGGTGGAGATGGATTCCTTCATGTCGATGACATCGCGGAGGAGGGGCGGCTGCTGGGCCATTGCCGGTCACGCTCTCCATCTGGTGGCCTCCGCCACCGCTCGTCCTCAATCGGCGGGATGTCCGCCGGCCGACCGACGACGGTGAAGCCGACCGGCCGCAGCGAGGGCGGGCCGCTGCCCACCCGCGCCGGGAGCGTCCGGCCGCCGGGCAGGCGGTTACTCCCCCCTGCGCCGTACACCCGCCTTCATACCGATCGATCAACCGCGGCCCTCAGTAGGTGTTCTTGAAGGTGGGTGAGACGGACCGGTCTGTCGCTTGCGATCACACCGGTCGTCTCATGCAGCACCGCGTTGCCGGTCTCTCGGGTGTAGGTCCCGAACAACGTCTGGTTCTGGCTGTCGGTTCGATGTGGACGCACTGCGGCTCGGTCTGGCCGACGTAGTGCTGATACAGCTCGGCTGGATCGGTGCATTCGATGATGCGGACGCTCACGATGAACCCCGCCCGGGGGAGTCTGCGGTGACGGAGCGACGTGCATGTGACGCCGCGCGCGGGATGCTCTCCGAGTCGCTTACGGAGGAGCTGGGGGCTCTCCCCTGCCTCACTTCTGCATGCCACAGCGCGGTGGCTGATGGGGGCGCCGGCTCGTACGCGCCCATGTACACCTCGATCAGGTAGCCGACTGGCGGAGGCGCTTGAGGAGTTCCCTGACGTAGCCGGCGTAGATCGTCCTGCCCAGGATGGCGAATCGGCCTACGGTACGCCTCCGACCTCACTGCCCGCCCTGCTCGCGGATGGAGCGGCGCGCACCAGTCCAACCTGCCGGACATTACGCACTCAAACGACCATTACGAGGAAGCGGTACTAACCATTGAGCGGGTATGCAAATCTCACACATCCATCGTCGGCACTTTTCAGTCAAGTGCTTTAGCGTCTCTTTACCGGGATGTGCGGGTTGGGGGAAGATCCATCCGCAGCCCCCGCGACGGGGGCATCACGGGAGGGGAATCGCATGAAGGCATCCGGTAGGTCCATAGCTTTTTCTATTGCGGGTGGGTTCCTGGCTGTGGGCACCCTTGCCGCCCCGGCCACTGCGGACAGCGCCCAGGTTCCGAACGCTGGCGCGGTCACCGTCACGGCCCACACCAGGGGTGACGGCACCCAGCCGCCTGCGGCGCTGGGAGACCCCAAGGAATGGGGCGTAGTGGAGTTCACGGCTGGCTCCACGGGAGGCATCAGGCCGAAGACCGTCCTCGACATTGGTGGCGGAACTTGGAGCTATGGGAAGGACCTCACCACCGATGGCCAGTACTGCTACTCGAATTACTACCACCCCAAGGTGATGCATGGGTCGACCGTGCAGCTGGCCGGGGGGGAGAATAAGGCCGTGGCGGCCAAGGGTAAGTGGTCTTACGCCAATATGACCGCAGGTGCGGCGTACACGTGCAAGACCTACTACGCTAAGTACTAGTTCCGTCCGCCCCCGGCCGGCCACCGCCGGGGGCGGATTTTCTCCGCCTGAGAAATTGACCACAGAGTAGGGTCATGAGAATCCCACACTTTACGTCTTCTCGCATCGCTCCTATTGCGACAGTTCTCGGGGCAGGTGCGCTGCTCGGCGCGGTCGGCCCATTCGCGAGTAAATTCGACAACCCGGTCTGCCAGGCCGTGGGCGTCATATTTTCTGTGGGATGGTCGTGGGCATGCTTCGCCTTCCTGGTCGGTTACTCCCGGCGGTCAAGAATTGAGGCATCGCTGCTGGCTTCTTCGGCGTTGGCAGTAGGCGTAGCTGTGTATTACCTTTTCAAGTTTCTGAGCCCCGTCGTTCCGGCCGGGGGGCACGTCATCTCTGGTGCGGGCGATGGCCTCTCCTCAAGGGCGCTGTTCTGGGGAGTAGCGGCTTTCGCCTTTGGTGCGCCCGTCGGGCTCCTGGGGAATCTGGCGAGAACGCCCGGAATCGGCGGTCTCGGGTTCCGCCTGCTTGTCCCGTTGATCGCCTTCTTCGAGGCATCCCAGCGGCTGGCAGCGGAGGTGGACGACTCGCAGGGCCGGGTCGTCGAAATGGTCTGGGCTTCGGTTCGCGCGCTCTCGGCCGTGGCAGTCGTGCTTCTCGTGGGCCATACGGTGTGGAGCTGGTGGCATGGCCGGGGCACACGGCAGCCTGCCCCAGCGAAGCGTCTCTGACGCCTCACCGGTACACAGGCCGGGCGGCCGGTCAGCAGCGGCGCCCGTCAGGCCGCCGCCCACGCGAAACCGATCAAGGCCGTCAAAGGCATCTCAGTCCGCGGCTCGTACGGGAAAGTCGTACCATTGCGGTACAGTTTTCCCGTACAAGCAAGAGGGGTGCCGCAGATGACGATAAGTGCCAGCGAGGCCCGCAAGGACCTCTTTCCACTCATCAAGCGCGTCAACGACGACCACACTCCCGTGCGCATCAGCTCCAAGAGCGGCGACGCGGTACTGATGTCCGCCGACGACTACGACTCCTGGCAGGAGACCGTCTACCTGCTGCGCTCCCCCGCCAACGCGCGAAGCCTCATGGAAGCCGTCGCACGGGACAGGGCCGGCGAGGCCGTGGTCACCAAGACGATGGCGGAGCTGGAAGAACTGGCGGGTGACGGGTGAGGAGCGTCCACTTCGACCCGGCCGGATGGGAGGACTTCCTGTTCTGGCTGGGCTCGGACCGCGCCATGGCCCGCCGGATCACCCGGCTGATCGCCGAGATCCAGCGCACACCCTTCACTGGCATCGGCAAGCCGGAGCCCCTGAAGGGTGACCTGTCCGGCTACTGGTCACGGCGGATCGACGACGAGCACCGGCTCGTCTACCGGGTGGACGAGAAGGAAGTCAAGATCCTCAAGGCCCGCTACCACTACTGAGGCCGGCTCGCCCCCGCGCCGAATACCCGCGTCTCCACGAGGCGGTTGCGGCGGTCCCACGAACGGTTCAATGCCGTCTACTGCGTGTGGGGCGCGCTGTGGTTCACCGACCACGAGCGACTGCTTCCCCTCATCAGTCGGCGCCTCACCCCCGGAGGCGTGCTGGCCTTCTCCAACGCCCCGGCCGTACCCGGCTCGTACGGCGTCCAGGGCATGTACGGAGCCGGATTCAGAGGCCGCCAACTCTGGATCTACCGGTGGGCCTACACGCCGGATGACTGGGCCGGAATCATCGAGCAGCACGGGTTCATGGACGTCGACGCACAAGTGCTTGAGGCACCGGACCCCGAAAACGTCGGCACGCTCGTCACGCGCCCCCCTGCTGACGGCACACGGGTCGACGGCCATCGCAGCGCAACCTCACCGCGAGTGAGCTACAAGGACCGAGAGCCCTATACGGTGACGTCAGTTCCGCCCGAGGCAGAGTTCCTCGCCTCTGCCGCGACGAAGGACTCGTGGCCCTCTTCGGCTTCGACAACCACAACTCGGCGCTTCGGCTTCGCCAGTTCCGAGTCGGCGAGGTGCTTCTTCAGCCGCTTCGACATGGGACGGTAGGCGGCAAAGGTGAGCGTGCCGGAGATGGCGGCGCCGACGAGAGGGATGGCCTTCGAGACGCTCTTCGCGAAGGTCTGCTTCGTCATCTCGGCGCCGATGTAGGCCGCGACCTTCTTCACTATGGGATAGATGACGCCTTTGGTGAGCGCCTTCTGGGGCAGCTTCTTGGCGGCCTGCTTCGCCATCATCTCGGCGACCTTCCCCACAGCGGCGTTCGCAGACTGGGTACCGAACATCACGCCGAAGAACAGCGTGAGCACCCCCATGGTCGCGTCGTCGACGTCATCGCCGTCGTCGGAGAACAGGTCGGGCCAGCTGTAGAGGTAGGCGAGCTTCTGAGCGATACGCAGCATGTGGCCGAAGTACTGCGCCAAGTCGGCGGGCAGGCACGGTAGCGGGAAGGGCCATGAAACCGGGCAGCCCGGCAGCGGCGGAGAGAGCGCTGACCTTAGCGGTTTCGTAGCGGATCGAGTCGTTGGCCACCTTGTCCAGCACGTCGACCGGGATACCGGCTGCCGCGGGGGTCTCGCCACCGTCCGTGTGCTCCGCACACCGTCGGGAGTCGAGGAGGACGTCACCCTCGCGTTCGGCTACGGCAGGGACGAGGCACCACCCCTGGACGTCATCGAGGAACTCGCGACCGCACTCGACACCGACCGCCGTCTCGTCACGCTGCTTACGACCATCCGTGCGGCCCGCCACGACCTAACGGTCCCACCGTCCTTGGAGGCCCCGCCCTTTCCCGTCGCGTTCACGCTCGGCAGTGACGAAGCCGAGGCCATCGGTCGGGCCCATGCCGGGCATCCACCCCTCAGCCTCATGCCCACGCGCCTCGGCCTCGGAAGGAAGCCAGCTCTTCACTACTTGATGGGCGACGGAACCGACCCCGACGCCTGGAGCACGTTCCAGCGCCTCATCCGCCACCTGTTCATCCCACGGCAGACTCAAGGGAAATGATCGTCAGGCCTTCCTGCAACAGAGAGACCCCGCTCCCAGAAAGGTGAACCCTTGCGTTGTGGGGCGGGTCGAAGGAGTCGACTCGATGCCCATAACGTTCGATCCAGTCCAGCGTGACATGGAAGCTCTCACCTGAATTGCCATCTGCAGACTCGACAGTGAAGCGCTGGCCAGGGCGCACAAGTCCGCCCACGCAGCGGACGATGCAAGTGGCCGACAGAGGTTCCGTCTCTTCCTCGGCGTAGATCTGGAGCTTCCCTGGATTGTGGTCATGCATGCTCGTAAGCCTCACAACGTCTCAGGTGGAGGCGGGATGTGCCCCGACACGCAAAGGGCCCTGGCCAGGCCAAAAGCCCAGGCCAGAGCCCAGCCAGCAGACGAGTCGGGCTGTACGCCGGGTTCTGTTCCCCGGTTCCCTCGCGGGAGCCGGGGCGACGGCCATCCATCTAGGGCCGGCGTTGCCACCGGCCTCGTGCGGTCTACCCGCGGACTCGGGCGGGCAGCCCTCGATCGTCCGCGCAGGAGCACCGAGGTACTCCCTCTTGACCTTGCTCCGGGTGGGGTTTACCTAGCTGCCCAGGTCACCCTGGGCACTGGTGGTCTCTTACACCACCGTTTCACCCTTACCGAGGACCGAGGCCCCCGGCGGTCTGCTTTCTGTGGCACTGTCCCGCGGGTCACCCCGGGTGGCCGTTAGCCACCACCCTGCCCTGTGGAGCCCGGACGTTCCTCGGGAAGCTCCCCGTCAGGGGGACTCCACGCGGCCGTCCGCCCGGCTCGTCTGCCGTGTCGACCATGGTACCCGGGGGACGTCCTGCTTCGGTCCCGCGGCCGTCGCCAGGACCGAACCCGCGAGGATCAGGGTGAAGGCCACGCCGATGCCGAGGGTCAGCTCCTCGTCCAGGAAGAGGGCGCCCGCGGCGACGGCGACCGCCGGGTTGACGTAGGTGATCACGCCGGCCCGGGTCGGGCCGACCTCCTTGATCAGCTCCAGGAAGGCCACGAACGCGATCGCGGTGCAAACCACTCCCAGGCCGGCGAGGGCGGCAAGGACCTCGCCCGAGGGCATGGTGGCGGGCCGGGTCAGGAAGGCAGCGGGGGCGTAGACGACGGCCGCCAGCGTGAGGCAGGGCGTGATCAGCTGAAGGGTCGGGACGTCCTTGAGGTACCGGGCCGCTATCAGCGGAGCCGTGGCATAACCGACGACCGTCACCAGCACCTCGGCCATCGACAGGGCGTCGCCGCCGGTGAGGTGCGGCAGAGTCAGGACGGTGACACCCGCGAGGCCGAGGGCCAGACCCGCGATACGGCGGGCGCCCACCCGCTCCCCCGCGCCGAAGAAGTGGGCCAGGAGCAGGGCGACGATCGGCACGCCCGCGATGAGGAGTCCGGCGGTGGAGCTGGACAGATGGCGTTCGGCGTCGGTCAGGGTCCACCAGGGGCCGATGATCTCGATGACGGCGAAGGCCAGCATCGGCTTCCAGTGGGCCCGGACGGTACGGCCGAGGCCGCCCTGGCGCAGGGCGAAGGGGAGCAGGAGTGCGGCGCCGAGGGCGCAGCGCGTGAACACCACCATGGACGGGGACAGGTCGTCCACCGCCACCTTGATCATCAGGTAGGGGACGCCCCAGACCACTCCCATCAGGGAGAACAGGAACCAGCCGCGTGCAGTCATGCGGTGAGTCTCGGCCGTCTCACCCCGCGGTGTCTTGAACGCTGTTGCGGTACGCCGCCGGGGTCACCCCCAGCACCCGGCGGAACCAGCGGGTGAGGTGCGCCTGGTCGGCGAAGCCGACGAGGCCGGCGACCTCGGCGGGGCGCAGTCCGGCTTCCAGGAGGCCGCGGGCCCTGGCCACCCGGTGCTGGGCGAGCCAGGCGTACGGCGGTACGCCCATCGTCGTGCGGAAGGCGCGCAGGAGCTGGTAGCGGGAGAGGCCCAGGTCGGTGGCGAGGGCGGCCAGGGACGGGGGGTCCAGCAGTTCGTCCGCCAGACGGTCGCGTACGGACCTGGCGATGTGGCCGGCGCCGGGCACGGTGTCGTCGGTCGCCCGGGCCGTGGAGTGGCGGCGGGCCAGGGCCGTGAGCAGCCAGGGCAGCCGGGACTCGGCCTCCAGCGGGTCGGGGCGGGCGCTGATGTCGGTGTGGGCGGCGCGGAGGGCCGCGGCGAGTTCCGGGTCGTGGAGGACGGGGTCCCGGAAGTGCGGGAGGCCGCCGAGGGTGCCGTCGGTGAGGAGGGCCGGTTCGGCGTAGAGGGCCTGGTAGGCGTAGCCGTCGCAGGCGGCCGGGCCGCCGGTGTGCATCTCGCCGGGCTCCAGGACGACGATCGAGCCGGGGTAGGAGTGGATGTGCCCGCCCCGGTACGCGATGACCTCCGACCCGCCGACCGTGACGCCGATGGTGAACTCGTCGTGGGCGTGGGGCGCGTAGACGTGGCTGTCGAAGTGGGCGGTGAGGAGGTCGAGGGGCGGGCCGCATCGGCCCAGTCGCGCCCTGGTCCAGCGGGCCTGTTCTCGAATCCCCATGTCGTACCCCCGGAGCAAAGAGGACCAGAAGAGACCCGCGCTGTCCAGACCGGAAGGGCGTGCTTGACCTTGCCGCAGCGTCAACGTCTTCACTGGTGGCATGCGGATCGGAGAACTCGCCGTCACCGTCGGCGTCACCACGCGGGCCGTGCGGCACTACCACCATCTGGGGCTGTTGCCCGAGCCCGTGCGGCGGGCCAACGGGTACCGGGAGTACGGGTTGCGGCATGCCGTCGTGCTGGCGCGGATCCGGCGGCTGACCGAGCTGGGGCTGGGGCTCGCGGAGGTGCGGGACGTGCTCGCGGACGATGCCGGGAAGGACCTCGTCGAGGTGCTCACCGAGCTGGACGAGGATCTGGCGCGGCAGGAGGAGGCCCTCCGGGAGCGGCGGGCGCGGTTGCGGACCCTGCTGGACGCGGAGGGCGGAGTGCCCGCCGAGGGGCCGGTGTCGCCCGAGCTGGCCGCCCTGTTCGCCGGGACCGCGCATCTGTCGGACTCGCCCATGGCCACCAAGGACCGCGAGATCATCGCGTTCCTGGAGACCGCCATGCCGGCCGAGGACCGGGAGCGGTTGGTGTCGTCGGTGGGTGAGGCGCTGGGGAGTCCGGGGGCGCTCGCGCGAGCGGGTGAGGCGTACGCGCTGCTCGACGCGCTCGCCGGCGCCGAGCCCGATGACCCGCGCGTCGCCGAGGCGGCGCGGGCGCTCGCCGACTGCATTCCCCCGACGCTGTTCCCGGAGGTCGGTGAGCTCGATCAGCACGACAGCGTTCTGCGCGCGTTCTACGACGACCTCTCCCCGGCCCAGGCGGAGGCCGTCCGCCGTGCGCTGCGGATCCTCACCGAGGAGCGGCGATGAGAGGCGGGTGGCTGCTGGTCCGGCACGAGGTGCGGTTGCTCGCGAGTCTCGCCCTGTGGGTGGCGCGGCGCACGCACGGGACGACGAGCGGGTCGGCCTTCGGATACGCGCGCGGGCAGGGCGCGATGATGGCCGGGTTCGCGTTCGTGTGCCTGGTCGAGACGGTCGCGCTGTCCGTGCTGCTGCGGGACTGGCCGGCCGTGCACGCGGTGGTCCTCTTCCTGGACGTGTACACGATCGTGTTCGTCGTCGCGCTGCACGCCTCGTCCGTCGTGCGACCGCATGTGCTGGATGTGGGCCGCGGCGTGCTGCGGATACGGCGGTACGTCCATGTCGACCTGTGCGTGCCGCTGGAGCGGATCGCCTCGGTGCGGCGTGAGCTGCGGATGACGCACGAGCGGGCCGACGGGGAGCTGGATGTGGAGGTGGGCTCGCAGACCAGCGTCACGCTCGAACTGACGGAACCCGTCACGCACGTCGGCTTCTTCGGGCGGAGCCGGGAGGTGCGTGTCGTCCGCTTCCACGCCGACGACGCCGACGGCCTGGTCCGCGCCCTCGGCCGGGCGCGCGTCTGAGCTCCCCGTAGGCCCCCGTACGCTGTCGGCGGAGTTCGATCGAAGGAGTACGCGTGCTTGTCCTGCTGCCGCCGTCCGAAGGCAAGGCCTCCTCCGGCCGCGGTGCCCCGCTGAAGCCGGAGTCGCTGTCGCTGCCGGGGCTGACCGCCGCCCGGGAGGCCGTTCTCACCGAGTTGGTCGAGCTGTGCGCCGGCGACGAGGACAAGGCGCGTGAGGTGCTGGGGCTGAGCGAGGGGCTGCGGGGCGAGGTCGCGAAGAACGCGGAGCTGCGGACGGCGGGGGCGCGGCCGGCCGGGGAGATCTACACCGGCGTGCTCTACGACGCCCTCGGCCTGGCCTCCCTCGACACGGCCGCCAAGCGGCGTGCGGCGCGGTCGCTGCTCGTGTTCTCCGGGTTGTGGGGTGCGGTGCGGGTGACGGACCGGATTCCGTCCTACCGGTGCTCGATGGGCGTGAAGCTGCCGGGGCTCGGGGCGCTGGGCGCGCACTGGCGGACGCCGATGGCGTCGGTGCTGCCCGAGGTGGCCGGGAGCGGGCTGGTGCTGGATCTGCGGTCCGCCGCGTACGCCGCCGCCTGGAAGCCGAAGGGCGAGGTCGCCGGGCGCACGGCGTCGGTGCGGGTGCTGCACGCGCCCACGCGGAAGGTGGTCAGCCATTTCAACAAGGCGACGAAGGGGCGGATCGTGCGCGGCCTGCTGACCTCCGGGGCCGACCCGAAGGGACCGGCCGAGCTGGTGGAGGCGCTCCGGGATCTCGGGTACGTCGTGGAGGCGCAGGCTCCGGCGAAGTCGGGGCAGGCGTGGTCGCTGGATGTGCTGGTGGACGAGGTCCACTAGCAAGCATTGCAGTGTGCGCAACGACCTTTGCGCACTGTGCTCGGGCGACGGCAGGATGACGCCATGGCCTCCTCTCCCCTGCCCGCCTCCGTGCTGGACCTCGCGCCCGTCGTCCCTGTCGTCGTCATCGAGGATGCCGGCGACGCCGTACCGCTGGCGCGGGCGCTGGTCGCGGGCGGGCTGCCCGCGATCGAGGTGACGTTGCGGACGCCCGTGGCCCTGGCGGCGATCCGGGAGATCGCCCGGGAGGTGCCCGGGGCGGTCGTCGGGGCCGGGACGGTGATCAGCCCCGAGCAGGTCACGGAGGCGGTGGCCGCGGGCTCCCGCTTCCTGGTCAGTCCCGGCTGGACGGATGTGCTGCTGGAGGCGATGCGGGCGTCCGGGGTGCCGTTCCTGCCGGGGGTGTCGACGGCGTCCGAGGTCGTGGCGCTGCTGGAGCGCGGGGTGCGGGAGATGAAGTTCTTCCCGGCGCAGGCCGCGGGCGGTACGGCGTATCTGAAGTCGCTGTCGGGGCCGCTCCCCCAGGCCCGTTTCTGCCCCACGGGCGGGATCGGCCCGGCCACCGCCGCGGACTACCTGGCCCTGCCCAACGTCGGCTGTGTGGGCGGGAGCTGGATGCTGCCGCAGGACGCCGTCGCCGCTCGCGACTGGGGCCGTGTCGAGGAGCTGGCCCGGTCGGCGGCGGGGCTCAGCGCAGGTAGGACGTGTCGTTGAGGAGGCGGACGCTGGCGTTGCCGTCCGCGTAGTACGCGACGACCGACAGGGACGCGGCCGACAGTTCCATGCGGAACAGGGACTCCGGCGGGGCGCCCAGGGCGAGCCGGACGAGCGTCTTGATCGGCGTCACGTGCGTGACGAGCAGGACCGTCCGGCCCGCGTGGGCGGCGACCAGCTTGTCGCGGGTGGCGGCGAGCCGGGTGGCCGTCGCCGCGAAGCTCTCGCCGCCGCCGGTGGGTTCGGCGTCCGGTGAGGCCAGCCAGGCGTTCAGGTCGTCGGGGTGGCGCTCACGCACCTCGGCGAAGGTGAGTCCCTCCCAGGCGCCGAAGTCCGTCTCGCGCAGGCCGTCGTCGATGCCGACGTCGAGCCCGAGCCGGGCGGCGACGATCCCGGCGGTCTCCCGCGTACGGGCGAGCGGCGACGACACGACGGCCTGGATGGTGCCCCGCCGGGCCAGCATCGCGGCGGCCCGTTCGGCCTGTTCCCGGCCGGTGTCGGAGAGGGAGGGGTCGGTTCCGCCACTCCCGGAGAACCGCTTCTGGGGCGTCAGCGGGGTCTCGCCGTGCCGCAGCAGGACGAAGGTGGCGGGGGCTCCCATGTCGGCGGGGGCCCAGCCGGGGGTGGCTACGGCTTGGGCGGCGCGGGTGTCGGCGTCGGCCTTGGCCGTGCGGGCGTCGGCCTTGGAGGCACGGGCGCCAGCAGCACCCCCCGCCTCGCCGGCCTGCGCGTCGGACTCCTCCGTCGCGGCTTCGCCCTCCGGCGGGCTCGTCGCGCCGCCGCCGGAGGCAGACGCCGCACCCGGGACGGCCCGGGAGGGTTCCGCCGAGGCCCGCGCGGCATCCGGGCCCGATCCGGCAGACGCGGCCGAGACGGCCGACGCAGCCGACGCGCGTCCCTCCGCCAGAGCTCCCCGCACCCGCGCCGCACCCGCCGCCGCGTCACCGGGCGGGCCGGAGGGCGCAACGGCCTCAGCGCGTCCAGCGCCCCCCGCTGCCGTCTCCAGCTCGGCCGTCGAAGCCGACTCCGACCACCGCTCCCCCCTGGCCCCCGCGTCCATCGCCTCGTTGGCCAGCCGGTCCGCGTGCTTGTTCCGCTCCCTCGGCATCCACTCGTACGTGACCCGCCCGGGTGGGAAGACCCGGGCCGCCTGCGCGGCCAGGGGCTTCATGTCGGGGTGCTTGATCTTCCAGCGGCCCGACATCTGCTCGATGACGAGCTTGGAGTCCATCCGGACGTGGACCGTCGCCGCCGGGTCCAGCTCGCGGGCGGCGTGCAGGCCGGCGAGGAGGCCGCGGTACTCGGCGACGTTGTTCGTGGCGACGCCGATGTACTCGGCGGTCTCCCGCAGGGTCTCCCCCGTCGCCGCGTCGCTGACCACGGCCCCGTAACCGGCGGGCCCCGGGTTGCCCCGCGACCCTCCGTCGGCCTCGACGATGAACTCCCGCACCGGAAGGGCTCCCTGAAGGCCTAGATACCGGACTCGGACGTGCGCACCAGGATGCGGCGGCAGTTCTCGCACCGGATCACCGTGTCGGGCGCCGCCTTGCGGATCTCGGCCAGCTCGGTGATGGCGAGCTCCTGCCGGCAGCCCTGGCAGCTGCGCGCGTACAGCTTCGCCGCGCCGACGCCGCCCTGCTGCCCGCGCAGCTTGTCGTAGAGCTTGAGCAGATCGGCCGGAATCGAGCCGGCGATGACCTCGCGCTCCTTGGTGACGGTCGCGACCTCGCCGTCGATCTGCTCGAAGGACGCGTCGCGGCGCGCGGTCGCGTCGTCGATCTTCGACTGGACGGAGGTGACGCGCTCGGTCAGCTCGGCGACCCGCTCCTGCGCGGACTCCCGGCGCTCCATGACCTCCAGCACCACGTCCTCCAGATCGCCCTGCCGCTTGGCGAGGGAGGCGATCTCGCGCTGGAGGTTCTCCAGGTCCTTGGGGGAGGTGACGGCGCCCGAGTCGAGGCGCTGCTGGTCGCGGGTGGCGCGCTGGCGCACCTGGTCCACGTCCTGCTCGGCCTTGGTCTGCTCGCGGGCGGTGTCGCTCTCCTCGGTCTGCGCGGCGACGAGCAGGTCGCGCAGCTGGGTGTGGTCCTTGGTCAGCGACTCGATCTCGGCGTGCTCGGGCAGCGACCTGCGCTTGTGCGCGAGCTGCTGGAGGCGGACGTCGAGGTCCTGGAGGTCGAGGAGTCGGATCTGGTCGGCGGGCGCGGCGTTCAGTTCGGGGCTCCAAGGGGGTCAGAAGTGGTTGAGGCCGCGTGCGCGGTCCAGGGGTCGGTGACCGTCTTCGAGACGTGGACGCGCAGGTCCCATCCGTGCCGGTCGGAGATCTCGTCGAGCTGGCTCGCGGCCAGCTCGCACCAGGGCCACTCGGTGGCCCAGTGCGCCGCGTCGAGCAGCGCGAGGGGGCTGTGGGCGCGATCCGCCAGGAACTCGGCCGCCGGGTGGTGGCGCAGGTCCGCGGTCAGGAAGGCATCGACGCCGGCCGCGCGGACGTGGTCGAAGAGGCTGTCGCCGGAGCCGCCGCTGACGGCGACCGTGCGCACGAGCGCCTCGGGGTCGCCGGCGACGCGGATGCCCTGCGCCGTGGCGGGCAGCCGCTCGGCGGCGCGGGCGGCGAACTCGCGGAGGGTCACCGGGTGGTCCAGCGCGCAGAGGCGGCCGAGGCCCCGGCGGCCCTCGGGGTCGGTGGGGTCGGGCACGAGCGGCCCGGTGACCCGCAGGTCCAGCGCGCCGGCGAGGGCGTCGGAGACACCCGGGTCGGCGGCGTCGGCGTTGGTGTGGGCGACGTGCAGCGCGATGTCGTTCTTGATGAGGGTGTGCACGACGCGGCCCTTGAAGTGGGTCGCCGCGACCGTCGTCGTGCCGCGCAGATAGAGCGGGTGGTGGGTGACGAGCAGGTCGGCGCCCAGTTTCACCGCCTCGTCGACGATCTCCTGGACCGGGTCGACGGCGAACAGGACCCGCGTGACCTCCTGGTCCGGGTCGCCCGCGACGGTGCCGACCGCGTCCCAGGACTCGGCCCGCTCGGCGGGCCACAGGGTCTCCAGCGCGGCGATGACTTCAGACAGACGGGGCACGGAAGCAAGGCTACCCGCCTGATCTGTGGCGTTGCACCGCCACCGCCCACTCCTGGCACCCATGACCCCGCTCAGCACAATCGCCCCCTTTTCCTCAGGCGAATCGTTCCTGGAACACCCTTATGTGTGAAGTCTGCGCCCGAGGAATTCCCCGCCCGCGCGTGCGAAATCTACGTTCGTCACTGGAGGTGACCGAACGATGACGGCCTGTGCGATCGAACCTTCGGCGGGACACGAGGACGAGGACCGGACCGCGCCGGCGGACTGCACGCTCACCGCGGACGGTGCCTACGGCGCGCGCCTGGCGTCGGCCGGCGACTCCTGGTTCCCGGAGCGCTGGACCCTGGACGGCCCCGAGCCGTACGCGGTGCCGCTGCCCCGCAACCAGCCGGAGGAGCCCGGCACCGAGGTGCAGCCGATGGGCGACGGGCGGGTCCTCATCCACCGCGTGGTGGCCGGGCGGCACGCCTTCTCGCTGCTGTACCCGACCGGGCCGGGCACCGGCGAGCTGCCCTTGGGTGCGGTCGAGTGCCCGGACGAGACCGCCCGGCTGCGGCTGCTGCCGCCCGCCCCGGGCGGCGAACGGGCCTACGCGCTCGCGGTGGGGCCGCGTACGACGTCGGTGTGGCTGGTGGCGGGCGGCGCCTTCGGGCCCGAGCGGCTGGCCGAGCTGCCCGGCCGCTGCTCGGGCGGCGTCTGGCTGGACCGTACGGGACGCCTGCTGGCGCTGGACCGGGAGTCCGGCGGTCGCGTCAAGGCCGTCGTGGTGGACCTGGAGTGCGGGGGCGAGGTGTCGCCGCTGCTGCAGATCGCGGCCGAGAGCGACGACCGGCTGCTGCTCGCCGACCACGACAGCGGGCTGCTGATCGTCCGCTCGGACGCGCCCTCGCCCGGGCAGGGCATGCTGGGCTGGGGTGTCCTGGGCAGCACGCTGCCGGTGCGCTTCCCGGAGTGCCTGCGGGTGCGGGACTGCTCCGTCACGCCGTTCGCGATCCAGCCGGGGCAGATGCTGACGCCGGAGAGCTGTGCGGTGGCGCTGCGGGTGGACGGGCCGGCGGGCAGCTGGGTCGGTGTCTGGCGGCCCGCCGAGCGGCGGGTGCATCATCTCCGGGCTCCTGAGGGGTGGTTGGCGGGCACGGGCCTGTGGACGCCGGAGGGGGTGCTGCGGCTGCCGTACGCGACGGAGGCCGTGCCGTGCGGTGTGGCGCAGGTGAACCCGCCCGGGGCCGTGCCCGCCCCGCCGGAGCCGGACCCGGCACCCCCGGTTCCGGAAGCCCCCGGGCACCCCGGACGCCCCGAGGAGCCCGAATCACCCGCCTCACCAGCGCAGTCCACCTCGCCTGCGACCCCTTCGGCGCCACGACCTGTGCCCCTTCAGGAGGCGCCGTTGGGACGCCTTGTAACGAACTAGTGCCGGTTGGCGTGGCCGCCTGGATCCGAGGTCAGGGGTGCTGGTTAAACTCACCCGGCTGTAAAAGAGATCATGTTGACGGGGTGAATTCCATCCGATGAGCGACGCCAGCACGAACCAGCCGCGTACTGCCGACGTCCAGCAGACCTCCTCCTCCGGCCACGGCCGGCACCGTGGTGAGGTCTCCACGCAGGACGGCGAGACGGCTCCGCGCGGACGCCACCGCAAGCCGGTGGCGGAGACCGAGCAAGCCGTGACTGCGGCCTGACGGCACGTCAGTCACCAGACAGCGAACGGCCCTTCCCGCCCGGCGGGGCGGGCCGTTCCGTGTCTCTCACCCGCGTCTCAGCCCCAGCACCTCTGCCGCCGCGAACGTCTCCCCCGCCGGCCGGTCCGCGTAGTACGGCCCGAGGGCGGCCTCCAGCTCGTCGTAGGTGAAGGTGTCCTGCTTGCTGTCGAACCTGGCGGCGACCCGGGGCCGTTCGACGACGGCGACCATCCCGCCGTGCACCACGAGGAGCTGCCCGTTGACATGGGCGGCGGCCGGTGAGGCCAGGTAGCCGACGAGCGGGGCGACGTGCTCGGGGGCGAGCGGGTCGAGGCCGGTGCCGGAGGGCTGCTCGATGCCCGCGAAGACGTCCTCGGTCATCCGGGTGCGGGCGCGCGGGCAGATGGCGTTGGCCGTGACGCCGTACTTGCCGAGGGCGAGGGCGGTGGAGGTGGTGAGGCCGACGATTCCGCCCTTGGCCGCCGCGTAGTTGGGCTGCCCGGCGGAACCGGCGAGGAACGCCTCCGAGGAGGTGTTCACGATCCGTCCGAACACCGGCTCCCCGGCTCGCTTGGACCGCTCCCGCCAGTGCGCGGCGGCGAACCGGGTGGTGTTGAAGTGGCCCTTGAGGTGCACGCGGAGGACGGCGTCCCACTCCTCCTCGGCCATCGAGAACACCATGCGGTCGCGCAGGATGCCCGCGTTGTTGACGAGGATGTCGAGCCTGCCGAACGCGGCGACGGCCGCCTCGACGAGCGTGCGCGCCTGCTCGAAGTCGGAGACGTCGCCGGTGTGCGCGAGCGCGGTCCCGCCCGCCGCCCGGATCTCGGCGGCGACCTCCTCGGCGGGGCCCGCGGACGCCTCGCCCGTGCCGTCGCGGCCGGACTGCCCGTAGTCGTTGACGACGACGGCGGCACCCAGCCGGGCGAGTTCCAGCGCCTCGGCCCGGCCGAGCCCGCGGCCCGCGCCGGTGACGATCGCGGACAGTCCCTGGAGCGGCAGCGGCATGGCGTGGGTCCTCACATCTCGATGCACGTACGCAGGGCGGTCCCGGTCCGCATCTGGTCCAGGGCCTCGTTGATGTCGGCGAACGGGACCCGGTGGGTGATCAGGCCCGCCAGATCGACCCGGCCCGCGCGCCACAGGGCGATGGTGCGTTCGTAGGAGCGCAGGACGTCTCCGCCGCCGTACATGGACGGCAGGATCCGCTTCTCGTCGAAGAACAGCTCGAACATGTTGAGCTGGAGGAAGTCGTCCATGGCGCCGGCGCCGACCACGACGAGGGTCCCGCCGCGCCGGGTGTTCTCGTACGCGGTGCGTGCCGTGGCCGACTTGCCGACGACCTCGAAGACGTAGTCGAAGCCCTCACCGGCGGTGATGTGCTGTTTGGCGTCGGGCAGTTCCTCGGGCGAGACGGCCCGGGTGGCCCCGAACTTCAGTGCGGACTCGCGACGCGCGGCGATCGGGTCGACGGCGACGATCTCGGCGGCGCCCTTGAGCCGGGCGCCCTGGATCACGGAGATGCCGACGCCGCCGCAGCCGATGACCGCCACCGACGAACCGGCCTCCAGGTCGGCCGTGTTGAGCGCGGCGCCGAGGCCGGTGGTCACTCCGCAGCCGATGAGGGCGGCGATGTCGAAGGGCACGTCGTCGGGTATCGGCACCGCGCAGCCGGCGTCGACGACGACCTCCTCGGTGAAGGTGCCGGTGCCGGCGAAGCCGAAGAGGTCCCCGCCGGGCCGCTTGAAGTTGGGGGTGCCCGCGTTCATGAACCCGGCCAGGCACAGCTCGGTCTGGCCGCGCTTGCAGGCGGGGCAGGCGCCGCAGGCGGGCAGCCAGCACACCACGACCCGGTCGCCGGCCTTCAAGTGACCGACGCCCTCGCCGACTTCGAGGATCTCCCCCGCGCCCTCGTGGCCGGGCACGAACGGCGCGGGCTGCGGCAGCACCCCGCTCATCGCGGACAGGTCCGAGTGGCACAGCCCCGTGGCGCGCACCCGGATCCGCACCTTTCCGGGTCCGAACCCCACCGCCTCGACGTCGTCGAGGACCTCCAGCTTGTCCTGGCCGATCTCGTGCAGTACGGCTGCGCGCATGGTGCGGCTCCCCTCGTACGGCGGTGTGGACTCAGGTGTGTTCGACGATGGTGTCGGCGAGGACGGGCGCGTCGTCCCTCTCGACCGCGCTGACGGCGACCCGGATGGACTCCGGCGTGTGCCACATGCGGATCCGCAGGGTCTCCCCCGGGTACACGACGCCGGCGAAACGGGTGGTGTAGGAACGCACCCGGGTCACGTCCCCGCCGAGCAGCGTGTCGACGACCGCCTTGAGCGTGATGCCGTAGGTGCACAGGCCGTGCAGGATGGGCCGCTCGAATCCGGCGACCTTGGCGAACTCCGGGTCGACGTGCAGCGGGTTCCAGTCGCCGGAGAGGCGGTAGAGGAGGGCCTGGTCGTCGCGGATCGGCCGTTCGACGGTCCGGTCGGGTTCGCCCGCGGGGGGTTCGAGTCGGGCCGAGGGGCCGCGGTCGCCGCCCCAGCCGCCCTCGCCGCGGATGAAGATCTGGGCGTCGTTTGTCCACAACGGGCCGTCGGTGTCGGCGACTTCGGTGCGCAGGACGAGGACGGCAGCCGTGCCCTTGTCGTACACGGCGGCGATCCGGTTGGTCGCGGTGGCGGTGCCCGTCGCCGGGAGGGGCCGGTGGATGACGAGGCTCTGGCCGCCGTGCAGGACGCGGGCCAGGTCGACCTCGATGCCGGGCATGGACAGTCCGCTGGTCACGCCGGGTTTTCCGCCGCCCGCGACGGTGGCGAAGCTCGGCAGGACGTGCAGCCGGGACTCCAGGGTGTAGCGCAGTTCGTCGGGGTCGTTGGCGGGGCTGCCCGCGCCGATGCCGAGGTGGTAGAGCTGCACGTCCTTGTGGTCCCAGGAGAGCTCGCCGGTCCGGGGGGCGGCGGCGAGCGCCTTGGCTGCGTCGATGGGCATGGGGCTCCTGATCGCCGGAGGAAGGACCTCGGTACGGCCGTCCGCACCGTCGGCCGCACCGAGGCCGTCTGGGACCGGGCCGGGACGCGAACTGAAACGCGTTCCAGTCCCGCGCCCTCTGTATAGCCGAGGCCCGGGCACTTGTGAAGACTACTGACGCCGCGTCAGATCGGCGTGGCGATGACATTTGTCCTGCCGGAGGCCGTACAAGCGCATCTGCCGCGGACCCCGGCCGGTCCGTAACGTCACTGCCATGACCACGCAGACCCCACGGGCCGTCCCCCCGACCGGCACAGCCGGGACGGAGGACCAGGACATGTCCTGGAGAGACAGGGTCAGGTGCCGGTTCGGGGCCATCCGCTCCGATGTCCGCGAGGCCCGCGAGCACCGGCGCCGCTGCAAGGCGGACAAGGGCCGGCTCAAGACCGAGTGGCGAGCGGCCCGGAAGGCGGGCGGGGCCGTCGACGGCGACACGGCGGGCTCCCACGGCACGGGTCCGGCCCGCTCCGACGGCACGGGTCTGACCGGGCTGACGGAACGTCTCGCGGCGGCGGGCGGTTCGCTGACGGCGCCGTCGCGGGCCGGGGGCGGGTTCGCGGTGACGGCGGAACTTCCGCCGGACGCGGCGGAGGAACGGCCGGCGGGGGCGGGACGTTTTCGCAGCGAAGCGGACGTGTACGTTGGCCGGTGGTCCGCGCCACCACACGTCGAGGGCGCCGGTAACTGCTAGGGGAACTGGAGCACATGGGACGCGTCGCCGTCATCACCGCGCCGAACATCGGGTACCGCAACACGGGCATGCTGACCGTGGACTTGGCGTTCGAGTCCCTCCGGCGGCGGATGGACACCGACGTCGACGCCACCTGGTACACGCTGCACACGCCGGAGACCGTGCCGCTGCGCGACTGTGCGCGCGGTACTGAACTCCCGTTCCGCTTCCTTCCGCTGGCCGAGCACCTCGACACGCTGCGCGACCATGACGCGGTCGTGTTCTGGGGCGACTTCCTGCACACCCGGCACTACCTGGCGCAGGACGCGACGAACCGCCTGCTCGACTTCGGCTTCGCCGCGGACCGGGACGACGCCCGGGCGCAGCTGAACCGCGCCCTGCTGTTCGCGGACCAGCCGGACGAGCTGCTCGCGCGGACCCTCAGCTACGGCGGGACGATCCTGCACAACACGCAGTCCGACTACGAGGACAAGGAGTACGGCCCGCTGTTCTCCCGCCTCGTCACGCGCAGCCACCGCATGTGGGTGCGGGATCCGCTCTCGGCGGCGAAGATCGCGCATCTGCGGGGGGACCGTACGACCGACCACTTCGGTGCGGACGCGGCGTTGCTGTCCCGCCCCGGCGACCTGGACCACCTCCCGACCACGCAGTGGTCCCGGTCGGTGCCCGACGGCGGTGCGATCGGCGTCTTCCTCGGCGCCCGTACGCCGATCCCCGACTGGCTGCCGGCCTTCTGCCAGGGCCTGTCCGACCGCCTGGGCGCCCCGCTGGAGTGGCTGCCCTGGTTCGACCGCGACGTGCCCGGTCCGGTGAGCCACATCGCGGCCCGCCCCGGGGATCACACCGTCGGCGACCTGGTCGGGGTGCTGCCCCGCTACCGGTTGGTCATCACGGACACGTACCACCTGGCCGTCAATTCGTGGGGCGCCGGTACCCCGGCGGTGTGTGTCGGCGCGCCCGAGCCGACCCCCAAGACGCACGACGACTACCTGACGCTGAGCGACGTGAAGAAGCACGTCTTCCACATGGCGTACGACGCGACGGACTTCTACCTGACCACCCAGGAGGGGCACGGGCAGGACCTCGACCGGCTCGTCCGGCTCCTGGAGGGCGGCGGCGCCGATACGGTCGCGGCGCGCATCCGTGACCACGCGGACCATTCGGCGACGGCGTTCACGCGGACGCTGACCTCGCTGCTGGACACCGGCCGCCCTGCCCTGAGCCCGTGACCGGCCGGCCCATCCGCGTACTGCTCGCCGAGGACCAGGGCATGATGCGCGGTGCGCTCGCGCTGCTGCTGGGGATGGAGGACCGCATGGAGGCCCTGCGCGAGGCCCGCCGCCAGGGCTGGCTCTGACGCCCTGTGTCCGCCTCTGTCCTGTGCCCTATGCCCGCCTGAAGAACGCGGTCCACAGGAAGGACTCGCCGAAGCACTCCGACTCCTCCGGCTCGTCCCGCATCCGCCGCAGTTCGAGCTCGGTCAGGCCGGAGAAGATCCCGCGCAACGCCTCGGGGGTGTAAGCCAGTCCGCCCCTCAGCCCCGCCCCCTCGCGGTAGAAGTCGCCGTCGGGCAGCTCCGACCCCATCCCTCCGGCCCCGGCGGCGAAACACGTGAGGCCGAACAGGCCACCGGGTGCCAGGAGTTGCTCCAGCAGGGCCAGGTAGCTGACCCGGCGGTGCGGAGGGAGATGATGGAAGCAGCCGGAGTCGTAGACGAGGTCGTACGGTCCGGTGAGTTCCGTGGCGGCGAGCGCGAAGGCGTCCCCGCGGTGGAACCGTACGCCCTCGGCCCCCGCCTCGCGGGCGCGCTCCCGGGCCCAGTCGACGGCGGCCGAGGACAGGTCGACCGCGTCGACCTCGAACCCCCGCGCGGCAAGATACAGCGCGTTGCGCCCCGGCCCGCATCCGAGGTCGAGCGCCCGTCCCCCGCCGACCTGCCCCCGCTCCACGGCGGCCACCAGGCTCTCGTCCGGCTTCGCCACGAAGAACGGCACCGTCCGCGACCGGTCGGCGTAGAAGCGGTCCCACCAGTCGGCACCGCGCCCCGTCCATCGGTCGGCCTCGGGTGCGAACAGCCCGTCAAGCAGGGCGAGTACGTCGTCGACAGTGCGCATGTTCCGGTCCATCCGGCCCCCTTCCGCGTCCGCCCACGGTAGGTCCGGACAGCACGAAAGGCCAGGTCAGGGCAGTCTTCTGGCGTAACTGGGAGGCCCTGCAACGCCCTTGGGGAGACGCGGAGGCACCCCGCGGACGGACCACTGCGGCCCCGCACCGAAACAGCGCCGACGCGCCCGGGAAGGGCCTTCACACCCCCGTTCAGGGCCACGCCACCCGTGGATTTTCAGGCCGCCTGCCGCTCCTTTGCCCGCCGCGGCAGCCACACCCACATCAGGACGACCCCGGCCGCCAGCACCACGGTCCCCACGCGGAACGCTAGTGCGTAGCCCTCGGTCAGGGCCTGTGGGGTCGTGCCGCCCGCCGACTCGGACGCGGCCAGGGTGGACAGGACCGCCAGGCCCAGGGAACCGCCCATCGTGCGGGACGTGTTGACCAGGCCGGAGACCAGGCCCGCCTCTTCGGGGGCCGCGCCGGAGGTGGCCAGGGAGGCGAGGGGGGTCGCTGCCAGGCCCGCGCCGAGCATCATGAGGATGCCGGGGACGAGGATCGCCGTGGCGTAGGAGCCGTCAGGGGTCATCGTGGACTGCCAGGCGAAGCCGGCCACGGCGACCAGGGTGCCCAGCGCGGCGACGTTGCGCGGGCCGATCGGCCGCATCAGGCGGGGTGCGAGCTTGGAGCCGAGGATGACGGCGAGGGAGCTCGGGACCAGGGCGAGGCCGGCTTCGAGCGGGGTGTAGCCGAGGACGTTCTGCGCGTAGAGGGTCATGAAGAACCACATGCAGAACATCGCGGAGCCGCACAGGAACATCGAGACGTTCGCCGAGGAGACCGAGCGGATGCGCAGGAGGCCGAGCGGCATCAGCGGGCTCGCGGTGCGGGCCTCGACCGCGAGGAAAGCCCCGAGCAGGACCAGTCCGGCGAGCAGCGGCAGCAGGGTGGCCGGTGCCGTCCAGCCCTCCGCCTCCGTCTGGGAGATGCCGTAGGCGAGTGTGCCCAGGCCGGCCGTGACGAGCAGCGCGCCCGGCAGGTCGAGGCGGCGGCCGTCCCCGGCCCGGCTCTCGGTGAGGAACCAGGCGGCGGCGCACAGCACCACGGCCCCGACGGGCACGTTGATCAGCAGCACCCAGCGCCAGGAGAGCGTCTCCACCAGCAGCCCGCCGACCAGACCGCCCGCCGCGCCGCCGCCGGCCCCGACCGCCGTCCACGTCCCGATGGCCCGGGCGCGCGCGGCGCCCTCCGGCACCGACGCCGTGAGGATCGTCAGCGTCGAGGGCGCCAGCACCGCCGCACCCAGCCCCTGCACGGCCCGCGCCACCAGCAGTTGCCAGTCGTCCTGCGCCAGCCCGCCGGCCGCCGAGGCCAGGGTGAACAGGCCGAGCCCCACGAGGAACATCCGCTTGCGGCCGTAGAGGTCCCCGGCGCGCCCGCCGAGCAGCATGAACCCGGCGAAGGCGATGGCGTAGGCGTTGACGACCCACTGCAGGCCCTGCTCGCTGAGCCCCAGCCCGGTCCGCATCGAAGGCAGCGCCACGTTGACGACGGACACGTCCAGCACGACGAGGAACTGCCCGGCGCAGGTGAGCGCCACCACGAGCCACATCGGCGGCGCCCCGCGCGGACGCAGCCGGGACAGTCGGGATATGCGGGCGGTGGCGGCATCGGCGGATTCGAGCATGGGTGTCATGCTCTCAACCGCCTTGCACCCCTTGCATCGGGATTTCGCCGGGTGGGGCCCTCGGTCCCGGGACCTAGGCCCCCGGCAAGACCAAGAGAAGGTCAAGTTTTCGTTAGGGTGCCAAAGCAACGGAATAGTTGCCTGGACATACAAGGTTCAGAGTCCACGTAACCCGACGCTCCCCGGCCTGGAGGCCCCTCTCAATGACGCAGACGACGACAGACCGTCCCGCCGGCAGAGCGAGCGGGGCCGTGGTCCCGGTGCTCGCCTTCGCGGGCATCGTTGTCGCGGTGATGCAGACCCTGCTCGTTCCGGTGATCAAGGACCTGCCGCAGCTGCTGGACACCACCCCCAGCAACGCCACCTGGGTCCTCACCTCGACCCTTCTCTCGGGCGCGGTCGCCACCCCGATCATGGGCCGCCTCGGCGACCTCTACGGCAAGCGCCGCATGCTGATCCTGAGCCTGGCCGTGATGGTCGCCGGCGCCCTGGTCAGCGCGCTCACCAGCGATCTGCTGCTCATGATCACCGGTCGTACGCTCCAGGGCTTCGCGATGGGCGCGATCCCGCTCGGCATCGGCCTGATGCGCGACATGCTGCCCCGCGAGAAGCTCGGCTCGGCGATGGCCCTGATGAGCTCCTCCATAGGCGTCGGCGGCGGCCTCGCCCTGCCCGCCGCCGCCCTGGTCGCCCAGCACAGCGACTGGCACGCCCTCTACTACGGCGCCGCCGGCCTCGGCGTGCTCGCCATCGCCCTCACCCTGCTCGTCGTGCCCGAGTCGCCGATGCGCGCCGAGGGCTCCTTCGACCTGCCGGGCGCGCTCGGCCTCTCCGCCGGGCTCGTCCTGTTCCTGCTGCCGATCACCAAGGGCAGCGACTGGGGCTGGACCTCCGGCACCACCCTCGGCCTGTTCGCCGCCTCGGCGGTCGTGCTCGTGCTGTGGGGCGTGATGGAGCTGCGCCTGAAGGCCCCGCTGGTCGACCTGCGCACCACGGCCCGCCCGGCCGTCCTCTTCACCAACCTCGCCTCGATCATGGTCGGCGTCTCCTTCTACGTCGTCTCCCTGGTCCTGCCCCAGCTGCTCCAGCTGCCGGAGTCCACCGGCTACGGCCTCGGCCAGTCGATGGTCGTCGCGGGTCTGCTCGTCGCGCCGCTCGGCCTGACGATGATGTTCACCGCGCCCGTCTACGCCCGGCTGTCCGCGAAGTACGGCCCCAAGTTCACCCTGATCCTCGGCCTGCTGATCATCGCGATCGGCTACGGCGCCGGTCTCGGCCTGATGAGCGCCGCCTGGCAGAGCCTGGTCATCTCGGTCCTCCTGGGCGCGGGCATCGGCCTCGCCTACTCCTCGCTGCCCGCGCTGATCGTGGGCGCGGTCCCGGCGTCGGAGACGGGCGCGGCGAACGGCCTCAACACCCTGATGCGTTCCATCGGCACCTCGGTGTCGAGCGCCGTGATCGGCATGGTGCTGGCGAACACCGCGAACAACGTCGGCGGCGTCGAGATCCCGACCATGCACGGCTTCCGGCTCTCCTTCCTGATCGCGACGGGCGCGGTGGCCGTGGGCCTGCTCCTGGCGCTGTTCCTGCCGGGCCGACGGCCTTCGGACAAGCCGCAGTTGCGCGCCAGCAGCGAGGAGGACGCGGCGCTGGAGCGCGCCGAGCAGGTCCTGCGCGGCTTCCGCGGCCGGGTGCTGGGCGCCGACGGCTCCCCGGTCGCCCGCGCCAAGGTCACCCTGATCGACCGCCGCGGCCGCCAGGCCGGCGCGACGCTCTCCGCCGAGGACGGCAGCTACGCGCTCACCGTCCCGGCCCAGGGCTCCTACGTCGTGGCCGCCCGGGCCACGGGTCACGGCCCGCTCGCCTCGTCCGCGACCCACGCGGGCGACGAGCGCCCGGTCGACCTGGACCTGCCGCTGCCGGGCGAGACGGTCTCCGCCTGACCCTGCCTGCTACTCACCGGTACCCCCTGTCGTCCTCGCGGCAGGGGGTGCGGCACGATGGGCGCCCGGACCGTCGAACGACCGAGAGGAACCCCATGCCCGCGGCCCCGAAGCCCGAGATCCTGGCCGCGTTCGAGGCGGCGAAGGGGTTCATGCCCGCCGGTGAGGGCCTGGCGCTGTACGCGGCTGCCGTGGAGGCCGGGCGGCTCGGGCTGCCGCTGCTGGAGGTCGGCACCTACTGCGGCCGGTCCACGATCCTGCTCGCCGACGCGGCCCGCGAGGCCGGGGTCAGCGCGCTCACCGTCGACCACCACCGCGGCAGCGAGGAGCAGCAGCCGGGCTGGGAGTACCACGACCCGGAGACGGTCGACCCCGAGATCGGCCTGATGGACACGCTGCCCACGTTCCGCCGCACGCTCCACCGGGCGGGCCTGGAGGAGCACGTGGTGGCGCTGGTCGGGCGTTCCCCGCGGATCGCCGCGCTCTGGCGGACGCCGCTGGGGTTCGTCTTCATCGACGGCGGCCACACCGACGAGCACGCCACCGCCGACTACGAGGGCTGGGCCCCGCACGTCGCCGAGGGCGGCCTGCTGCTCATCCACGACGTCTTCCCCGACCCGCAGGACGAGTTCACCGGCCAGGCCCCCTACCGCGTCTACCTCCGGGCCCTCGCCTCCGGCGCGTTCACCGAGGTCTCGGCGACGGACTCGCTGCGGGTCCTGCGGCGCACGGGGCCGGGCATCTGACGCACTGCCACGCCCTCCGGCGGCTGGGCGGGTGAACTGCACCCCCCGCACCCCCTCACGGTCGGCCCACGGGCGGCGTGGCGAGTCGGCGGGCGACCGGCGCTGCCCAAGGATCCGGGCGCGTGGCAGACACCTTCGAAGAGCTCGTGGAGAAGCAGCGCGCGGCGGACGAGGCGTACGCCCGCGTGCGTCACCTCCAGGACGCGTACGGGCCGCCCACCCAGACCAAGTGGAGCGACCAGCAGACCACCACGTGGGAGACGGCCTGGCGCGCCTGGCGCGATCTCGCCCGGGACGTCCAGGCGGCGGTGACCGGGTACGCGAAGCAGGAGGGCACCCCGCGCCAGGAGATCGAGGCGCGGGTGAAGGAGGCGGTACGGCACGGGGGCGGCGGGAACGAGGCGTAGCCCCCACCTGTCGGGCCGTCCTGGGCCCGCCGCCCCCGCGGACGGCCGTTAGGGTGGCAGACGTGTCGTACGTAGGCCCGGACTTCGAACCTCCCCAGCCCCGCCGCCCCCGCCGCGGCCCCCTGACCGTCGCGCTCGCCGCGCTGGTGCCGGGGGCGCTGCTCGGCTGGCTGGTGTACGAGACGGTCGGCGGCTCGGGGGACGACGGGGGTTCGGGGCGGGCGGCCGTACGGTCCTCCCCGCCCGCCGCGTCGAGCGCGCCGTCCGACGACGCCAAGCAGCCGAGCGCCTCCCCGAAGCCCTCGGACACCTCCTCGGCCTCCGCGCCCGCCGCCTCCGGCCCGCTCAAGGGCAAGGTCGTCGTCATCGACCCGGGGCACAACCCGAGCAACTTCCAGCACGCGTCCGAGATCAACCGCAGCGTGAACATCGGGACGAACCGGAAGGAGTGCGACACCACGGGCACATCCACCAACGACGGTTACACCGAGGCCAAGTTCACGCTGGACGTGGCGCACCGGATGCGCACGCTCCTTCAGGAGCAGGGCGCCACGGTGAAGCTGACGCAGGACGGCGACCGGCCGTACGGGCCGTGCGTGGACGAGCGGGCCCGGATCGGCAACGAGGCGAAGGCCGACGCCGTGGTCTCGATCCACGCGGACGGCTCGGGCGCCGGCAACCGCGGCTTCCACGTGATCCTGCCCGGCGCGGTCCACGCGGGCGCCGCGGACACCCGGGCGATCGTCGGCCCCTCCCGCGATCTCGGCGAGCGCGTCGCGGGCCGCTTCGTGGCGGTCACCGGCAGCGCGCCCTCCAACTACGTCGGCGACGGCGGCGGTCTCGTCACGCGTAAGGACCTGGGCGGTCTCAATCTGTCAACGGTTCCCAAGGTGTTCATCGAGTGCGGGAACATGCGCGATAGCAAGGACGCGGCGTTGCTCACCAGCGGCGCGTGGCGACAGAAGGCGGCGCGAGGGATCTCTGAGGGAATCGTGAGTTTCCTGCGCGGGTAGTCCTGGACCGGCAGATCCCGGCGGACACCCTGATCGGGCGGACGATAGGGTCCTCCTTACGATGAGGGGCCACCCCCGCGCTTCACACCGAGTCCGGACGGCGGCATGGTGACAGCGACGCCTCTACCGACGATGAGACGACCTACGAAGGACCTGAAGTGAATATCCGCTCCCTCACTCGGGGCGACGGCGTGGTGATCGGAGCAGCGGTATTGCTGTTGATCGCGTCGTTCCTCGACCTCTACTCGTTCGACAATGTCCCCGACAGCGTCGACCTCCCCATGCTGTGGGGCAGCGGCCCGGTCGTGTTCAGCGTCGTGCTGGCCGGGATCATCGGCGCCGCGCTCGTCGTCGTCTCCCGGGGCCTGCCGCAGGCCCCGAAGGTCGCGGGGATCGAGCTCGGCCAGTTCGGCGCCGCCTTCACGGTGTTCGCCGCGTGGAGCGCGCTCGGCAACATCTTCGACGCGCCCGCCGGCTTCGACAACATCGGCGAGAACGCGAGCGAAGGCGCCCCGAGCCCCGGCATCGGCATGATCCTCGCCCTCGTCGCCACGCTGCTGATGGCCGCCGCCGCCCTCGCCACCCCCCTCGTCCCGGCCCTCAAGGGCGCCCTCCTCCCGGCCCCTCGCCCGGCCGCCCCGCAGCCCTACGGCGCCCAGCCCCCCGGTGGTTACGGCTACCCGGGCGCGCAGCAGCCCGGTGGCTACGGCCAGCCGCAGCCGGGGCAGCCGTACGGCGGTCAGCCGCAGCCCCAGCAGGCGCAGGCGCAGGCTCCGCAGCCGCCGGCCGGGGACTTCTCGCCGTTCTGGTTCGCGGTGCCGGTGCCGCGGCCGCTGTTCGCGGAGGACGGCTCGCCCACGCCGATCGCCGAACTCGCCCCGGGTACCTGGTACCTGGCCGTCGAGCAGCGCGGAGCGGCCCTGGTCGCCCAGACGCAGGACGGCCGCCGCGGTGTCCTGCAGGACACATCGGGCATCCAGCGCGGCTGAGCCCCGCGGCAACGCACGGCCCCTCGCCCTTCCGGGCGGGGGGCCGTTGTCGTACAGTCGGCGTCCCGCTCCGAACTGACGGACCGTCAAGGAGTAGAGATGCGCCTCGGTCTCGCGCTCGGCTACTGGGGCCGCGGCCCCTCCCCCGGCCATGTGCCCCTCGCGCAGGAGGCCGAGCGGCTCGGCTACGACTCCGTCTGGACGGCGGAGTCCTGGGGCTCGGACGCGTTCACCCCGCTCACCTGGATCGCGGCCCACACCTCCCGCATCCGTCTGGGCACCGCGGTCGCACAGATGGCGGCCCGGTCACCGACCACCACCGCGATGCACGCCCTCACCCTGGACCACCTCTCCGGCGGCCGCATGATGCTGGGCCTCGGACTCTCCGGCCCGCAGGTCGTCGAGGGCTGGTACGGCCGCCCGTTCCCCGCCTCGCCGCTCACCGCCACCCGCGAGTACGTCGACGTCCTGCGGCAGGTGCTGCGCCGCGAGGCACCCGTCGAGTTGGCGGGCCGCTTCCACTCCCACCCCTACCGGGGCCCGGGCGCCACGGGCCTCGGCAAACCCCTCAAGCCGATCACGCACCCGCTCCGCCCGGACCTACCGATCCTGCTCGGCGCGGAGGGCCCGAAGAACGTCGCCCAGACGGCCCGGATCGCCGACGGCTGGCTGCCGCTGTACTGGTCGCCGACCCGGCCGGAGGTCTACGGCCCGGCCGTGGCCGAGCTGCCCGAAGGGTTCCTGGTCGCGCCGATGGCCCAGGCCCGGGTCTGCGACGACGTCGCCGAAGGCCTGCTGCCCGTCAAGGCGATGCTGGGCTTCTACATCGGCGGGATGGGGCACGCGGCCCGCAACTTCCACGCCGACCTGATGGCCCGCATGGGCTTCGGGGCCGAGGCCCGCCGCATCCAGGAGCTGTTCCTCTCCGGCCGCCGGGAGGAGGCCGTCCTGGCGGTCCCCGACGCTTTCGCCGACGAGATCTCCCTGGTCGGCCCGCGCGAACGGATCGCACAGCGACTGGAGTCGTGGCGCAAGGGCCCGGTGACGGACCTCCTCGTCCTCAGCCCCGACCCCCATACGCTGCGCGTACTCGCGGAGTTGAACTCCTGAGCGAATCCCCGGGTTTCATCCAGGGTTCAAGGGCAATCCGGAAAGCATGTCCCCTCGATATCGCAACGGTGCGAATCAAGCCGGCACGATCGTGGCGGTCGTGGCCGACATCATGGCCCTCATCCTGGGTCTCTGGATCCTGATGTACCTGCTGGACGCCAACCCAGGAAACTCGTTCGTCCAGTTCATCCACGACGCGGCCCGCTGGCTCGCAGGCTGGTCGCACGACCTGTTCACGTTCGACGAGGCGTGGGCCCGAGTGGTCTGCGGCTACGGCCTGGCGGCTGTGGTGTACCTGTTCGTCGGGCACGCGATAGCCAATCGCGCACACCGGCACTGATGCCATAGGGGCGCGGGGGTGTTCGACATGCGGCTCCGCCGCGTAGGCGCGATCAACCACACACAACCCGCGCCCCGCCATCCGGCAGCGACTCCCGAGCTCCTAGGCGCAGCAGTCCGACTCTAGCCCCACAGGCAAGTCCCCACCGAACACCTGGCACGTGGCCTCGTGGCCCCCGAGCGCGGCCACGGCCAGCAACAACGACCCCGCGGTCCACGTGGTCAACTCCCGCGGCCAGATCGCGTCGTCGTCGAACACGTACCCCGTCCAGTACAGCCCGCTCTCCGGATCGCGCAGGTGCTGGATCGACTGCAGGATCTCCAGGGCGCGGTCCGATTCACCCATCGCCCACAGCGCGAGCGCGAGTTCGGCCGACTCACCTCCCGTGACCCACGGGTTGGGAACCACGCACCGCACGCCCAGCCCGGGGACGACGAACCGGTCCCAGTCCTCCTCGATACGGGCCTTGGCCTCCGCACCGGTCAGCGCTCCGCCGAGGACGGGGTAGTACCAGTCCATCGAGTACCGGTTCTTGTCGAGGAACCGCTCGGGGTGGTGGCGTATGGCGTGCCGCAGCGCACCCGCCGCCAACTCCCAGTCCGGTTGTGCCTCTTCCCGCTGGTCGGCGATCGCCAGTGCGCAGCGCAGCGCGTGGTGGATGGAGGAGCTGCCCGTCAGCAGGGCGTCCGCCGTCTCCGTGCCGTCGTCGTCGCGCCGCCAGCCGATCTGCCCGCCGGGCTGCTGGAGGCGGAGGACGAACTCCACCGCCGCGTACACCGTCGGCCACATCCGGTCCAGGAACGCGTCGTCGCCGGTGGAGAGGTGATGGTGCCAGACGCCCACGGCTATGTAGGCGACGAAGTTGGTCTCCCGGCCCCGGTCGGTGACCGCGTCGGCCTCGCCGTCGGTGTAGGCCGCGTACCAGGAGCCGTCCTCGTTCTGGTGCCGGGCCAGCCACAGGTAGGCCCGCTCGGCGGCCTCGTGCTCGCCGGCCGTGTCGAGGGCCATGGCCGCCTCGACGTGGTCCCACGGGTCGAGGTGGTGCCCCCGGAACCACGGGATCGCACCGTCCTCGCGCTGCACGGCGAGGATGCCGGCGACGGTCTCGGCGGCCTCCCCCGCGGTGAGGACCCCGGGCAGGACCAAATGTTCCGTCCGGGGAGTGGTCACTTGGCGTCCGCCCCGTTGTCGGCCAGACGCGGCAGGTGCGGCTTGGTCGCGTACGCCACGAAGCTCTTGCCGATCAGCGGGTTCAGCGCCTGCTCGGCGACCCGGGTGGCCAGCGGCTTCTTCATGATGTCCCAGACGAGCAGCTTGTGGTACGCGCGCACCGGCAGCGCCTTGTCGTTGTCGACGCCGAACGCGCACTTGAGCCACCAGTAGGGCGAGTGCAGGGCGTGGGCGTGGTGCGTGCCGTACGGCTTCAGGCCGGCCTCGCGGATCTTCGCCAGCAGTTCGTCCGCCTTGTAGATGCGGATGTGGCCGCCCTCGACCTCGTGGTAGGCGTCGGAGAGGCTCCAGCAGACCTTCTCGGGGCCGTAGCGCGGGACGGTGACGGCGATGCGCCCGCCGGGCTTCAGCACCCGCACCATCTCCGCGAGGACGCCCTTGTCGTCCGGGATGTGCTCCATCACCTCGGAGATGATCACGACGTCGAAGGACTCGTCGGGGAAGGGCAGCGCGAGGGCGTCGCCCTCCATGGCCGTGGCGGTGGCGCCCTCGGGGGCCTCGCCGGCCTCCTTCATCGCCGCGAACCACTTCGCGACCTCGCGGATCTCCTCCGCGTTCTGGTCCAGCGCCACGACCTGCGCGCCACGCCGGTAGCACTCGAACGCGTGCCGCCCGGCCCCACAGCCGAGATCCAGGACACGGTCGCCCGGGGCAAGCGGGAACCGGGAGAAGTCGACGGTCAGCACGTGGCCCTGCTTTCGGAGTTGACGCCTTCTACATCTGTGGGAGCCGCGGACACGGCCCCCGCCGGAGTCACGCCCCCGGCACCCGCCGGAGCTACGCCCCCGGCCCCTGCGGCAGCCGCGGCACCGGCACCCGCCGGAGCCACCGAGCCGGAACCCGCCCCAGCGGCGGAGCCGGCCTCCGTCGAGGCCGCGGAGCGGCTCGGAGACCGGGGCGCGGAGCGGTCGAGGACACCCGTCGCGGAACGGCCGGAAACCCCCGGCGCGGAGCGGTCGGTGGCGGCACCGGACCGGGCGATCTCCTCGCGGTAGCGAGCCACGGTGCCCTCCGCCGCCCTGGCCCAGGTGAAGTGCCGCAGGACCCGTTCGCGTCCGGCCGCGCCGAGGCGGGCGCGCAGGTCCGCGTCGCCCAGCAGCCGGCCCAGGCCGGCGGCCAGCGCACCCGCGTCGCCGGGCGGTACCGCCAGGCACGTCTCCCCGTCGCGGCCGGCGACCTCGGGGATGGCGCCGCCGGTCGTGGCGAGTAGGGGCGTGCCCGTCGCCATGGCCTCGGCTGCCGGGAGCGAGAAACCCTCGTAGAGCGACGGCACGCACGCGACCTGCGCCGAGCGCACGAGGTCGACGAGTTCCGCGTCGGAGATGCCCTTGACGAACTCGACGGCCCCGGCGAGGCCGTACCGCTCCATCGCCTGGGCGACCGGGCCCTCGGTGGGCCGCTTGCCGACGACGACGAGATGGGCGCCGGGGTGCTCGGTCCGCACCTTGGCCAGCGCCTCGACGAGATGCACCAGGCCCTTCAGCGGCACGTCCGCGCTGGACGTCGTCACGATCCGGCCCGGCACGACCGGCACCGACGGATCCGGCGAGAACAGGTCGGTGTCGGCGCCGATGTGGACCACGTGGATGCGGTCGCGCCGGACACCGAGGTGGTCGATGATCTCCTGCTGCGACGTGCCGGACACGGTGAGCACGGACGGCAGCCGGCGCGCGACGCGCTTCTGCATGCGCGTGAAGGCGTACCAGCGCCGCACCGACAGGCGCCGCTGCCGGCCTTCCGCCGCGTCCAGCTCCAACTGCCGGTCGACGGTGATGGGGTGGTGGATGGTCGTCACCAGGGGTGCGCCGACATCACCCAGCAGGCCGTAGCCGAGGGTCTGGTTGTCGTGCACGACGTCGAACTCGCCGCGGCGGGCGCGCAGATGGCGGCGGGCGCGCAGCGAGAACGTCAGCGGTTCCGGGAAGCCGCCCGTCCACATCGTCGCGACTTCCAGCGCGTCGATCCAGTCGCGGTACTCGCCGCGCCCCGGCGTGCGGAAGGGATCCGGCTGGCGGTACAGGTCGAGGCTGGGCAGCTCGGTGAGGCTCAGCCCGTCGTAGCCCTCGTCGAGGACGGGGTACGGCTGGGCGCCGATGACCTCGACCCGGTGGCCGAGGCGGGCCAGTTCGCGCGAGAGATGCCGGACATAGACGCCCTGCCCGCCGCAGAACGGGTTCCCTTTATAGGTGAGGAGCGCGATATTGAGCGGTCGCAAGCCGTCGGCAGCGGGGTCCTCCGGAGCCCCGGCCTCCCTGGCCTCAGCGGTCACTCTGGGCCCCCTTCTCCCTGCACTGTCCCGCGAGATTACGCCGGGACGCTAATCTAGAACAAGTTTCAGACTTGATCGTTCGGAGGCTCTGAATCTACCGGCAGGTAAGGGCACTGTGAGCGGTGGATCAGGTGATTCACGCCACGACCGGCGCCGTGCCATGCTGTGTGATCACTCGTCCTCACGGACGGTCACGGAACGGGACCGACCCATGCCCGCAGAAGCCAAGGTGAGCGCCAAGGTGAACAAGCCGGCCAAGGTGGAAGCCAGAGCGGCAGCCCCCGCCTCCCCGCCCCTCACGGAGCGGCAGGAGGCCCGCCGCCGCCGCATCCTGCACGCGAGTGCGCAGCTGGCCAGCCGGGGCGGCTTCGACGCCGTGCAGATGCGCGAGGTCGCGGAGTCCTCCCAGGTGGCGCTCGGCACGCTGTACCGCTACTTCCCTTCCAAGATCCACCTGCTGGTCGCCACGATGCAGGACCAGTTGGAGCACATGCACGGCACGCTGCGGAAGAAGCCCCCGCAGGGCGAGACGGCGGCCGAGCGGGTCGCGGAGACGCTGATGCGGGCCTTCCGGGCGCTGCAGCGCGAGCCGCACCTGGCCGATGCGATGGTCCGCGCGCTGACGTTCGCCGATCGCAGTGTGAGCCCGGAGGTGGACCAGGTCTCCCGTCAGACGACGGCGATCATCCTGGACGCGATGGGCCAGGAGAACCCCACCCCGGAGCAGCTCTCGGCGGTCCGGGTCATCGAGCACACCTGGCACTCGGCGCTGATCACCTGGCTGTCGGGCCGTGCCTCCATCGCCCAGGTGAAGATCGACATCGAGACGGTGTGCCGCCTGATCGACCTGACCGCGCCGTCCGGCCCGTAGCTCCCCGGACACGGCGAGGACCTACGAGACGGGTTCCCTTCGCCGGTATGGTCCGGATCAGGTCGTGGGGGTCGCCTCCGAGCGCCGGTTTTCGGCCCGGCACCCCTCCGGCCTCTCAGCCCTACCGTCGCAGTCGGCACCGGCGGAGACCGTCGTCTCCTGCCGAAGTCGGCTACTCCGGTCGGACTCCCTCACTCGCCTCGTAGGCCTGCTTCCAGGATAGAACTCTCCGACAGGAATGAAACCCCTCAAGGGGAACTTTTCGGGCGCTACTCCTCCGGCGGGAACACCGCCTCCCCGCTGCCCCCCAGGGTGATCGTGATCGCCTCCGTCGGACAGCTCTCCGCCGCCTCCAGCACCCGCTCGTTCGCGTCCATGTCGGGGGCGGCCGGACGGGACTGGCGGGCGGTGTCCAGGCGGAAGCCGTCCGGCGCGTGGTGAAGGCACTGCGCGGAGCCGATGCACAGGGAGCGGTCGACCTCGACGCGCCAGCGGTCACCCATCGCTACGCCTGCGCCGGGAGGTGGATCATCTTGTGCTCCAGGTACTCGCCGTACCCCTCGGGCCCGAACTCCCGCCCCAGGCCCGAGTTCTTGTAGCCGCCGAAGGGGCCCAGCATGTCCAGGCTGAAGGTATTGACGGAGTACGTGCCCGTACGGACCTGGCGGGCGATGTCGATGCCGTGTTCGACGTCCGCGGTCCAGACGCTGCCGCTCAGCCCGTAGTCGGAGTCGTTGGCGATCTTCACGGCGTCGGACTCGTCGTCGTAGGGCAGCAGGCAGATCACCGGGCCGAAGATCTCCTCGCGGGCGATGCGCATGGAGTTGTCGACGTCGCCGAAGAGGGTCGGCTCGACGTACCAGCCGCGGTCGAGGCCGGCCGGGCGTCCGCCGCCGGTGAGGATCTTGGCGCCCTCCTCCTGCCCGATGCGGATGTAGTCGAGGTTGCGCTGCTGCTGCCGCCGGGCCACCAGCGGGCCCACCTGGGTGGCGGGGTCCAGCGGGTCGCCGACCGTCAGGGCTCCCGCCGCGGCGGCGAGGGCGTCGGCGAACTCGTCGTAGCGGGAGCGCGGCAGGAGGATGCGGGTCTGGGCGACGCAGGCCTGGCCGTTGTTCATCCAGGCCGCGGGGGCGATGCCCGCCACGGCCGTCTCCACGTCCGCGTCCGGCAGGACGACGGCCGCGGACTTGCCGCCGAGTTCGAGCGTCACACGGGTGAGGTTGCGGGCGGCCACCTCCATCACGCGCTTGCCGGCCGCGACCGACCCGGTGAAGGAGACCTTGTCGATGCCGGGGTGCCCGACCAGGTACTCGCTGACGTCCCGGTCGGCGGGCAGGATCGACAGCACACCCTCCGGCAGCCCGGCCTCGCGGGCGATCTCGCCGAGCAGATAGGCGTCGAGCGGCGACTCGGGCGAGGGCTTGAGCACGACCGTGCAGCCGGTGAGCAGCGCGGGGGCGAGCTTGGCGGCGGCGACGAACTGCGGGACGTTCCAGGGGACCACGGCGGCCACGACCCCGACGGGCTCGCGCCGTACGAGGATCCTGCCCAGTACGCCGTCGCGCCGCTCCTCGTGGGTGAAGTTCCGGGCGACGGTGATCGCCGAGTCCCAGACCATCACCGCGCCGAGCGCCTGGGCGAGGATGCTCCAGGAGTACGGCGAGCCGTTCTGGGCGGAGATCAGGCGGGCGATCTCGTCGTGCCGGACGGTGATGGCGTCCTTGATCCGGCCCACCACCTCGATCCGCTCGTCGAGGCTCATGCGCGGCCAGGGCCCCTCGTCGAACGCCCGCCGCGCCGCCGCCACGGCCCGGTCCACATCCGCCGTCGAGGCGTGCGGGACGCGTCCGATGACCTCCTCGGTGTGCGGCGAGATCACCTCGATGACGTCCTGGCCCAGGGGGTCGGTCAACTCCCCGCCGATGAACAGCTGTCCGTGTTCCACGAGCTCGGTCATGGCCGACTGCCTCCCCGGGAGCATGCTCTGACGGTCCATCAGATATGCCCACTGATACCAGCCCCGCCCGAAGGAGTCCACGGACCGCACAGCACGGGGAGCTTCCCATGGGAACCCGTTCTAGTTAAACCAAGCCTGGGCCTGGGCCAAAGCGGCACCCACCAGCGGTTATCCCGCCGGTGGGTGTGCGGTCATACCGCCTGGGCTGTCTGGGGCCGTAGTTGCCCCGCGTCCAGGAGCTCGGAGGCGTGAAGGGCCCGAGCTCGCGCATGCCGTCCTCCCTGGACTCGGCGGCCCGTTGGACTCAGGGAGGACGTCGGCCGCCACGAGGGCGGGCTTCCACTCCCGCACGTTGAGGTTGCTCCGCTCGAGGCGTCCGTCGGCGGAGCCCCGGCGGTCATCGAACTCGTTGTGCGCCGGTTCAAGTGCCTCAACCTGCACTGTCCGGCGGTGACGCTCACCGAACGGGTCGGCGGCTGACCAGCCGGCAAGCCCGGTACCCGCCGCTGCTGAGCACGCTGCTCACGCCTTGCGCAGAGTCGCGGCCGTGCTTACGCCGGGGCCTGGTGCCGACCGGCCCCGGCTCGTCCACATATCACCAGGGGGCCGGGGCTTTACTCCACCTCCGACAGCACGCCGTCCGGGTCCATGACCCAGCTTCCGCTCTCGACGCCGTACACCTTCTTGCCTTGGAGCCACTTCAAGGACATGTGCTGCAGGGTCTGGTTGGGCTTACGTTCCCAGACCGGGTTGTGGTCCCAGCCCTCGACACGGATCATCAGCTTGCCTGTGCCGGGGATCGCCTTGTAGAGCTTCGGAACGGAGAAGTGCAGCACCGGGCCCATCTCCTCCGGGGTGTTGGCCGTTCTGTCCTGGTCTCCGTAGACGATGCACACCGGCACTGCTTTGCCGAGCGTGGAGCCGTGCGGCACGGTCCTCGTGTTCCAGCCCCACCAGTAGGAGTTGCGCCACCGCATGATGCCCTCGGGTGCCCCAGGGGTGGAGCCGCCCCACTTCTGGCCGATGCTGTCGCAGTCCATGACGGCCTGCCACACGTGCTCGGCCAGTTCCTTGTCACTGATGCCGGCTTGGAACCCCGCCTTGCTGGTCAGGTTCATCGGGAAGCCGAAGACCGCGGCCGGCTGGGACTCGGGCTGCGTGGGCAGGGGCGTTCCGGGCGGCGGAGCGAAGGGGTCGGAGGTGTTCGTCGACCATCGGCCGTTCGGGGGGAACATGGGCGCGAGAAGGAACATGCTCGCCACGTCCCCGGGATTCTGCAGCGCGTACGGGCCCATGACGAACGCGGCCGCGGACCAGCCGACGAAGGCGACCTTCTCGTTGGCGCACCGCTGCCTGATGAACTTGACGACGGTGCCCAGCTCGCCCCATTCGCTCATGGAGTTCCCCAACTGGTACGCGTAGTTCGCTACCGAGTCGCATTCCCCCGTACCGGGATTGGTCTTCAGGAGGCCCCGCTGGGCCGGGTTGGCGTTGCACGGGTCGTGCATTTCCGGGCGGGGGGAGAGCCCGGATCCCTGGAGGTCCATGATGTAGACGTTGTAGCCCCTGTCGGCCAAGGCCTGCGCCCAGCTGAAGCTGGTGTCCGGGTGCGGGGAGCTGCCGTGCGGGGGGAGCACGAGGTCGAAGCCGGGGAGGGCCGGAACGCTCCTGCCGTGGAGCATGAGGACCGGCTTGGGGGTGCCGTCGGATTCGGCGGCCTTGTATTCCCGCACGAAGAGCTCGATCTCAATACCGGCGTTCGCCGGAATGGTCGATCTGTGCTTGACCTTGTGGTTGACGGGGGTCATCTGCTGCATGGTCGCCTCCGATGGCTGTTCGCCCTGCTTGTTCCTCGGGCGGTCAGCATCTCCGCCGCCCTCGGGTGGTACGGGGAGCCCGGGCGGCGGGTCGCACGGACGTGGATCGATCGGGTGGGTGCCGCTCCTCCGATCGGCGGGGCCCGCCCTGGGCAACGCGCCAGCGACTCTGGCCGAGACATCACGACGGCCCAGGGCCGGGCCGTCTCCGGACATCCAAGGGGGACCGACGACACCGCTCCACGGCTGGCAGGACGATCCTCACAGAGCCTCCCCCTGGCCAATCTGACGTTTCATCAGTTCTAGTTATAGTGACGGGAAGCCGGCGACAGGGGAGCCCATGACACAGGTGACCGACCACGGCGGAGGCGTCCGGTCCCTCCGGGTCCCCATCCCGGACAACCCGCTCGGCCACACGCTGGTGTACGTCGTCGACACCGACCGCGGCCCGGTGCTGATCGACACCGGCTGGGACGACCCGGAATCCTGGGACACCCTCACGCAGGGCCTCACGGCATGCGGCACCTCGGTCGCCGACCTCCACGGGGTGGTCATCACCCACCACCACCCGGACCACCACGGCCTGTCGGGCCGGGTCCGGGAGGCGTCGGGCGCGTGGATCGCGATGCACGCGGCCGACACCGCCGTCGTACGGCGGACCCGGGAGGCCCGTCCCGGGCGCTGGTTCTCGTACATGGCGGCCAAGCTCGCCTCGGCCGGTGCGCCCGAGGAGCACATCGCGCCCCTGCGCCGGGCGCGGACCCGCACCCTGCCCGGTCTCTCCCCCGCCCTGCCCGACCGCGACATCGTCCCCGGCGAGCTCCTGGCACTGCCCGGCCGCCGGCTGCGCGCGATCTGGACCCCGGGGCACACCCCGGGCCACGTCTGCCTCCACCTGGAGGAGACCCACCCGGCGCGGCTCCCGGGCCGGGGACGCCTGTTCTCCGGTGACCACCTGCTGCCCGAGATCACCCCGCACATCGGCCTCTACGAGGATCCCGAGGACACCACCGTCACCGACCCCCTGGGCGACTACCTCGACTCCCTGGAACGCGTCGGCCGGCTGGCCCCCGCCGAGGTCCTCCCGGCCCACCAGCACCCGTTCTCCGACGCCGCCGCCCGCGTCGGCGAGTTGCTCACCCACCACGAGTCCCGCCTGACCGCCCTGCTGGCCCTGCTCGCCGAGCCCCTCACCCCCTGGCAGCTCGCCGAGCGCATGGAGTGGAACCGCCCCTGGGAGCAGATCCCGTACGGCTCCCGCACCATCGCCGTCTCGGAGGCCGAGGCGCATCTGCGGCGGCTGGTGAAGCTGGGGCGGGCGGAGGCGGTGCCGGGAAGCGACCCGGTGACGTACGCGGCGGTGTGAGGGCGGCGCGGGCACGGTGCGACGTGAGGTGAAAACGCGTCGCCGGGCGGCCCGCCGGGCTGCTACGAAACTCCCATGGACCCCATGGAACGCCTCCTCGCCGAACGCGCCTGCGAGCGCCTGATCCTCGACTTCGTCCACCGGCTCGACCTCGGCGAACCCTCGTCCGTCGCCGGGCTGTTCACCGAGGACGGCGTCTGGCAGTGGCCGCAGGACGGGCGGCTGGTCAGGGGCCGGGACGCCCTGCGCACGTACTTCGGCTCCCGCCCGGCCGACCGGCTCTCCCGCCGCATGATGTCCAACGTGCTGGTCACCGTGACCTCGCCGGACACGGCCGGGGCGATCTCCTACTTCACGACGTACCGCGTCGACGGCTACGAGGGCGGTGTCGTCCCGGCCGGGCCGCCGGTCCAGATCGGGCACTACGAGGACACGTTCCGCCGGGCCGACGGGACCTGGCTGCTCGCCGAACGGACCCTCCACCTTCCCTTCGGCGGACCCACCCCGCGCCCGAACGTGCCTGCGTCATAAGGCTCTTGACGTTGCGCAGCGCCCCCTAGGATGGTCGGACGCAACGCTCGCACCGGGAGAGATGCCCATGGGCACCGAAGAGGCCGCACGCACGACGACCGGCAGCGGGGCCCTGGACGGCGGGTGTGCCGGGCCCATGGTGCCGCGTCTGGCCCTCGGCGCCCGGCTGCGCGGGCTGCGGGAGGAGCGGGGCATCGGCCGGGCGGACGCGGGGCACGTCATCCGCGCCTCCTCCTCCAAGATCAGCCGGATGGAGGCCGGCCGCCACGGCTTCAAACTGCGTGACGTCGCCGATCTGCTGACCCTCTACGGCGTCACGGACAAGGCCGAGCGCGCCACCCTGCTGGCGCTGGCCGAGCAGGCCAACACCCCTGCCTGGTGGCGGTACTACAGCGATGTGGTGCCTGCCTGGATGCAGACCTACCTCGGGGCCGAGCAGGCGGCGAGCCTCATCCGCTGCTTCCAGGTTCAGCGCGTCCCCGACCTGCTGCAGACCGCCGACTACGCCCGGGCCGCCGTCCAGCTCACGCACCCGGACGCCGGTGCGGCGGAGATCGACCGCCGGGTCGCGTTGCGGATGGCCCGCCAGCGGATCCTGCACCGGCAGCCGGCGACCCAGCTGTGGGCCGTGATCGACGAGGCGGCGCTGCGCCGGCCGGTGGGCGGTATCCGCGTGATGCGGGACCAGCTCAGGCATCTCATCGAGATCTGCCGGCTCCCGCACGTCACGGTGCAGATCCTGCCGTTCCTCGCCGGAGCTCACGCCGCGGAGGGCGGTCCGGTCACCATTCTGCGGCTGCCCGGCGGGCAGTTGCCCGACGTGGTCTACCTGGAGCAGCTCACCACCGCCCTCTACCCCGACCGGCCGGCCGACATCGAGTGCTACTGGGACGCCATGAACCGGCTGGTGGTCGAAGCCGAGTCGCCGGACGAGACTCCGACCATCCTGCACCGCATCCTTCAGGAGACCTGACGACTCAGCGCTTGAGGGCGACGCCGCCGTACTGGTGCACCTCCGCCGGCAGGCCCAGGGCCGCCGCGTCGGGCCGCCAGCGCGAGCAGGACGCCACGCCCGGTTCGAGCAGCTCCAGACCGTCGAAGTAGCGCGCGATCTGCTCGGGGCTGCGCAGGATGTACGGGATCGAACCGCCGTCGTTGTACTGCTGGATGGCGCGGACGTAGTCCTCGCTGGTGTCGGTGGAGTCGTACTGCACCAGGAAGCTGCCGGGGGGCAGGGCGTCCACCAGCTGTCGCACGATCGAGCGGGCCTCGTCGTGGTCCTCGACGTGGCCCAGGATGCCCATCAGCATGAGGGCGACGGGCCGGTCGAAGTCGAGCGTCTTCCCGGCCTCGCGGACGATCGTCTCCGGCTCGCGCAGGTCGGCGTCCACGTAGTTGGTGACGCCTTCCGGGGTGCTGGTGAGCAGCGCGCGGGCGTGGGCCAGGACCAGGGGGTCGTTGTCGACGTAGACGATCCGGCTCTCCGGGGCCACCCGCTGGGCGATCTGGTGGGTGTTGTCCACGTTGGGCAGGCCGGTGCCGATGTCCAGGAACTGGCGGATGCCCTCTTCGGCGGCCAGGTGGCGCACGGCGCGGGCGAGGAAGTAGCGGGCGGCGCGGGCGCCGGTCTCGATCCCGGGGAAGATCTCGCGGAACGCGTCACCGGCCACCCGGTCGACTTCGTAGTTGTCCTTCCCGCCCAGCCAGTAGTTCCAGATCCGGGCCGAGTGCGGCACCGAGGTGTCGATCTTGGGGAACGGCTCCTGCTCGGAGTTCTCCACCTGGTCGGTCATGGACGCTCCTGCGTGTGGGGTCGGGGAGCCCCACGTTAGCCGTTCCACGCCCTGGAGAGGATCAACTCCTCGGCAGCACGCAGGAGTTCGACTTCGGCCCGACTCATCGTCGGATTGGCGCCCCGGCGGCGCAGGGCCTCGGTCAGGGCGGTGCGGGTGAGCGGGGACGGGCCGCCGAGGAGGGCGGTGAGCATGGTGTCGGCGAGTGCGGAGAGGGAGTCACCGGCGACGGCGGCCTGGGCGAGGATGACCGCGGTCACCGCCCAGTCCAGCCCCGGGGCGCCCTCCGATGCGTCGGACCAGTCGATGACGCGGGGGCCGCCGGGGGTGAGGATCACGTTCTCGGGGTGCAGGTCGAGGTGGAGAACGCGGGCGGCAGGGTCGGTGGGGGGAAATTACCCCGCCACCCCGGCCCCCTCGGCCCGATTCCTACGGGCGGGTACAGTGAGCGGGTCGTCATCACACCGTACGGGGGGAAGCCGGTGCAATTCCGGCGCTGACCCGCAACCGTGAACCGTCGCCCGCGGCGGTGAGCCGGATCGCTTCGTACGGTTCGTGACCGGCTCACGTGCCCGGCAGCCCGCCGGTGCACGGCACCGTCGAGGTATACGGAGCCGAGCCGCCCGGGGGTGCCCCGTGCTGTCCGGCTCCCCCACAGGGAGAGGCACCCGCCGATCATGAACGTCCGCCGCAGCGCCGCGGTCCTGGCCGCCGTCGCCGTGATCGGCGCCGCCACCCCGGCCGCCGCCGCCCCGTCCCCCTCGCCGTCCCAGGCGTTCCCCTCCGCCCTGTACGGCGATACGGACCCGAAGTTCGACGGTGTCTGGCGGCAGTCGCTCGCGCTGCTCGCGCAGGACACGGTGGGGGTGAAGCCGGCGGCGAAGTCCGTGCAGTGGCTGGTGCGCCAGCAGTGCGCGGACGGCTCCTTCGCCTCGTACCGCCCCGACCCCGCCGCCAAGTGCGACGCCAAGACGATGCTGGACACCAACGCCACGTCCGCCGCCGTGCAGGCCCTCACCGCGCTCGGCGGGCACGACGACGTCACCGGCAAGGCCGTCGACTGGCTGAAGTCCGTCCAGAACGAGGACGGCGGCTGGGGCTACTCGCCGGGCGGTGCCAGCGACACCAACTCGACGTCGATCGTCATCGGCGCGCTCGCCGCCGCGGGCGAGAAGCCGGACCGGGTCGAGAAGGACGGCAAGTCGCCCTACGACGCCCTGCTGAAGCTCGCCCTGCCCTGCGGCGGGGACGGCGACGGCGCCTTCGCGTTCCAGCCCGACAAGAAGGGCGAGCTCGCCGCCAACGCCGACGCCACGGCGGCCGGTGTGCTCGGCGCACTGGGCCAGGGCATGGTCGTCAAGCCCGGCAAGAAGTCCGACGCGGCCTGCGAGAAGGCCGAAACGCCCGAGCAGGCGGCGGCGAACGGCGCGAGCTACCTCACTGCCGCCCTGGCCAAGGACGACAACCACCTGATGTCCGCCCTGGCCGGTGCCGAGCCCCAGCCCGACTACGGCAACACCGCCGACGCGGTCGTCGCGCTCGCCGCGCGGGGCGACACCGCGCAGGCGGAGAAGTCCGTGCGGTGGCTGCAGAAGAATTCCGCTTCCTGGGCCGCGCAGAGCGGTCCGGCCGCCTACGCCCAGCTGATCTTCGCCGCCCGCGCGACGGGCACGAACCCGCGCGACTTCGGCGGCGCGGACCTCGTCAAGCAGCTCAACGCGACCGGCCCGGCCCCGCAGACCGCCGGGAAGACCGGGACCAAGGCCTCGGACGAGAAGGAGGACTCCGGCTCGGACTTCTTCGGAGTCTGGTGGTACGTCGGCGTCTGCCTGGTCGCCGGCGTCGGCATCGGGTTCCTGTTCACCGGCCGCAAGAAGCAGCAGCAGCCGTGATCCGCCGGGCCGTTCTCCTCCTCCTGGCCTCGCTCCTGCTGTGCGCGGGGGCGGGCCAGGCCCAGGCCGCCGGTTACCGGTACTGGTCGTTCTGGGAGCGCGACGCCGGCCACTGGGTCTACGCCACCCAGGGCCCGTCCCTGGCCCGCCCCTCGGACGGCGACGTCCAGGGCTTCCGCTTCGCGGTGAGCGAGGACTCCGCGAACGCGGCCCGGCCGCGCGGCAAGGCCGACTTCGCGACGATCTGCGCGAAGACGCCCGCGCAGGACGGCAGGAAGCGGGTGGCCCTGGTCATCGACTCCGGCACACCGTCGGACGCCCCCGACGGCGAAACCCCGCCCGCCGCCCGCACGGCCTGCGCCCGGGTCTCCCCCGACGCGACCACGGCCGAGGCCCTGGCGGCGGTGGCCAAGCCGCTGCGCTACGACACCAACGCCCTGCTGTGCGCGATCTCGGGCTATCCGGAGAAGGGCTGCGGCGAACAGGTTTCCCAGAAGCGGCAGAAGCAGAAGCCGGCAGCGGAGCAGAGCTCCCCGTCGGACGAAGGGCCGTCCCTGGGCCTGATCGGCGGTATCGCCGTTGTGGTGGTCCTGGGCGGCGCGGCGATCTGGCAGGTACGGCGGCGTGGATAGCAGTTCTCGGCATCGAGGCCGGGCTCTGTTGCACCCCGGCGCCTGGTGGCTCTGGGCGCTGGCGCTCGGCACCGCCGCCACCCGCACCACCAACCCCCTGCTCCTCGCGCTCCTCATCTCCGTCTCCGCCTACGTCGTGGCGACCCGCCGCCCCGACACGCCTTGGTCCCGCTCCTACGGCGCCTTCGTCAAGCTCGCCCTCGCGGTGATCCTCATCCGCCTCGTCTTCGCGACGGTCCTCGGTTCCCCCATCCCGGGCACCCACACCCTCCTCACCCTCCCCGAACTCCCCCTCCCCGCCTGGGCCCAGGGCATCCGCCTCGGCGGCGAGGTGACCGCGGAAGCCCTCACCTTCGCGCTGTACGACGGCCTGAGGCTGGCCACCCTCCTCATCTGCGTCGGCGCCGCGAACGCCCTCGCCAGTCCCTCCCGCCTGCTCAAGTCCCTGCCGGGCGCCCTGTACGAGATGGGCGTCGCGGTCGTCGTGGCCCTCACCTTCGCCCCGAACCTCATCGCCGACGTCCAGCGCCTGCGCGCCGCCCGCCGCCTGCGCGGGCGCCCGGACAAGGGCCTCAGGGGCCTGCTGCAGGTGGGCCTCCCGGTCCTGGAGGGCGCGCTGGAGCGCTCGGTCTCCCTCGCCGCCGCGATGGACGCCCGCGGCTACGGCCGTACCGCCCAGGTCCCGCCCGCCGTACGCCGTACCACCGCCGCCCTCACCCTCGGCGGTCTGCTCGGCGTCTGCGCGGGGACGTACGGCCTCCTCACGGCCGAAGGCGCCGGCTACGGCTTCCCCCTGCTCCTCGCGGGTCTGACCGCCGCCCTCGCGGGTCTCAGACTGGGCGGACGCCGCTCGGTCCGCACCCGCTACCGCCCGGACCGCTGGGACGTGCGCGCCTGGCTGGTCACGGCCTCCGGCGTCGCGGTGGCGGCCCTGCTCGCCCTCGCCGCGGCCCGCGACCCCGCGGCCCTGCACCCGGGCGTGGTCCCCCTGGTCGCGCCCACCCTCCCCCTCTGGCCGGCCGCGGCCGTACTCCTCGGTCTGCTGCCCGCGTTCGTCGCCCCCGATCCCAAGGAGCCGTCGTGATCCGCTTCGAGGACGTCTCCGTGATCTACGACGGGGCCGCCGAACCCACCGTGCAGGGCGTCGACTTCGAGGTCCCGGAAGGCGAACTCGTCCTGCTGGCCGGTCCGTCCGGTGTCGGCAAGTCCACCGTTCTGGGCGCGGTCAGCGGACTCGTCCCGCACTTCACCGGCGGCACCCTGCGGGGCAGGGTCACGGTCGCCGGCCGCGACACCCGCACCCACAAGCCGCGCGAACTGGCCGACGTCGTGGGCACGGTCGGCCAGGACCCGCTCTCCCATTTCGTCACCGACACCGTCGAGGACGAACTGGCCTACGGCATGGAGTCGCTGGGCCTCGCCCCGGACGTGATGCGCCGCCGCGTCGAGGAGACGCTCGACCTGCTCGGCCTCGCCGACCTGCGCGACCGGCCGATCGCCACGCTCTCCGGCGGCCAGCAGCAGCGCGTCGCGATCGGCTCGGTCCTCACCCCGCACCCGAGCGTCCTCGTCCTGGACGAGCCGACCTCCGCGCTCGACCCGGCAGCCGCCGAGGAGGTACTGGCCGTCCTCCAGCGGCTCGTCCACGACCTCGGCACGACGGTCCTCATGGCCGAACACCGCCTGGAACGCGTCATCCAGTACGCCGACCAGGTCGTCCTCCTGCCCGCCCCGGGCGCACCTCCGGTCCTGGGCGACCCGGCCGAGGTGATGGCCGTGTCCCCGGTCTACCCACCGGTGGTGGCCCTGGGCCGCCTGGCGGGCTGGACCCCGCTGCCCCTGACAGTCCGCGACGCCCGCCGCAGGGCGGCGGATCTGCGCGCACGACTTGATGTGCGCGAGGGCATCGAACCTCAGGGGCGCGGGGAACTGCGCGACAAGCCACAGACAACCCGCACCCGCAAGCGGTCCGCACAACCCACCCCTATGGGCGAAGTACGAGCCCTCTCCGTACTCCGAGGCCGCATCCAAGCCTTGAGTCACATCGACCTCACCATCACCCCCGGCGAGACCATCGCCCTCATGGGCCGCAACGGCGCCGGAAAATCCACCCTGCTCAACTCACTCGTAGGCCTCGTCAAGCCCAGCTCCGGAACCGTCCGCGTCGGCGAAGCCACACCCCACCGCACCGCCCCGAAGGACCTCGTCCGCAAGGTCGGCCTCGTCCCCCAGGAACCTCGCGACCTGCTCTGCGCCGACACCGTCGCCGCCGAGTGCACGGCGGCCGACCGGGACGCGGGCGCGGAACCCGGCACCTGCCGGGCCCTGGTCTCCGAGCTGCTGCCCGGCGTCACCGACGACGCCCACCCCCGGGACCTCTCGGAGGGGCAGCGGCTCGCGCTCGCCCTGGCCGTCGTGCTGACCGCCCGGCCCCCGCTGCTCCTGCTGGACGAGCCGACGCGGGGCCTGGACTACGCGGCGAAGGCCCGGCTGGTCACCGTGCTGCGCGCGCTGGCTGCTGAGGGGCACGCCATCGTCCTGGCCACGCACGACGTGGAACTCGCGGCCGAGATCGCCCACCGGGTGGTGCTGCTGGCCGAGGGCGAGGTGATCGCGGACGGCCCGACGGCGGACGTCGTGGTCTCCTCGCCGTCCTTCGCGCCGCAGGTCACCAAGATCCTGGCGCCCCAGCACTGGCTCACGGTGGCCCAGGTCCGCGCGGCCCTGGAGGAGACCGGCCGATGAGTCTGCGGGAGACCACGCGCACGCACCCCCAGCGGCAGGCCCGGGCCGTCCGTCTCGGCCCCCGCTCCCTGACCGCCCTGGCCCTGGTCAGCGCGGTGGGCGTCGCCGGCTTCACCTGGCCCTTCCTCGCCCCGCCCACCTCGCAGCTCAGCGCGCACGCACAGGACGCCCCCTGGCTCTTCGCGGGCCTGCTGGTGCTGCTGGTGGCGGTCGTGGCCGCGGCGATCTCGGAGTCCGGGCTCGGCCCGAAGGCGGTCGCGATGCTCGGCGTGCTGGCCGCCACGGGAGCGGCTCTGCGGCCGATCGGCGCCGGTACCGCGGGCATCGAGCCGATGTTCTTCCTGATGGTGCTGAGCGGCCGGGTGCTCGGCCCGGGCTTCGGGTTCACCCTCGGCTCGGTGACCATGTTCGCGTCCGCGCTGCTCACGGGCGGGGTCGGCCCGTGGCTGCCGTTCCAGATGCTGGCGATGGGCTGGTTCGCGATGGGCGCGGGCCTGCTGCCCGGCCCGGATCGGCTGCGCGGCCGGGCCGAACTCGCGATGCTCGCCGGCTACGGCTTCCTCGCCGCGTTCGCCTACGGCACGGTGATGAACATGGCGGGCTGGCCCTTCATGAGCGCCCTCGCCTCGAACGTGGCCTTCGACCCGCACGCGCCGGTCGCCGCGAACCTGGCCCGTTTCGTCGCGTACTGCGTCGCCACGTCGCTCGGCTGGGACCTGGGCCGGGCGGTCGTCACGGTCGTCCTGACGCTCACCCTCGGCCCGGCGGTCCTCAGGGCGCTGCGCCGGGCCACGCGCCGGGCGGCCTTCGAGACGCCCGTCACGTTCGAGGCGTCCCGGCAGTGAGGCCCCCCACATGACCCGCGTCACGTACGAAGCAGGGTCGTAGGAACAAGTCCACGGTCAGAGGAGCAGAGCAGCGCTGACCTGCGGCCCGGCCTAGTAAGACAGGGCTTTGCCGGCACGGGCGGGCCCTGTTTCCCTGGACGACCAGGCGACGGCCCCCTGATCCCCGGGGCCGTCGCCTGTGCCATGTCCGGACCGGCACTTCAGGCCGTGCTCACCGGAAGCTCCTTCACCCCGTTGATCCACGCCGACCGCAGCCGGCGCGGATCCCCGACCAGCTTCAGTCCGGGCATGGCGTCGGCGATCGCGTTGAAGATGAGGTTGATCTCCAGCACGGCGAGGGACTTGCCCAGGCAGTAGTGCGGACCGCCGCCGCCGAAACCGAGGTGCGGGTTGGGGTCGCGGGTGACGTCGAAGGTGTCCGGGTCGTCGAAGACCTCGGGGTCGTGGTTGGCGGAGGCGTAGAACAACCCCAGCCGGTCGCCCTCGCGGATGCGCTTGCCGCCGAGTTCGGTGTCCTGGGTGGCCGTGCGCTGGAAGGCGGCGACGGGCGTCGCCCAGCGCACGATCTCCTCCGCCGCCGTCACCGGGCGGTCGCTCTTGTACAGCTCCCACTGCTCGGGGTGGGTGAGGAAGGCGTGCATGCCGTGGGTGATGGCGTTGCGGGTGGTCTCGTTGCCCGCGACGGCCAGCATCAGCACGAAGAAGCCGAACTCGTCGGAGCTGAGGTTGCCCTCGTCCTCCGCCGCGACCAGCTGCGTGACGATGTCGTGGGCCGGGCACTGCTTGCGGTCGGCGGCCATGTTCATCGCGTAGGCGATGATCTCCGTGGCCGACTCGGCGCCGACCTCCTCGGTGATGGCGTACTCGGGATCGTCGTACGCGATCATCTTGTTGGACCAGTCGAAGATCTTGTCCCGGTCCTCCTGCGGCACGCCCATCAGCTCGGCGATGGCCTGGAGGGGCAGTTCACAGGCGACCTGGGTGACGAAGTCGAACGGCCCGGTGTGCGCGCGGGCGGAGTCGACGATGGAGTGGGCCCGCGCCCGCAGCCGGTCCTCCAGCGCCCGGATCGACCGGGGCGTGAACCCGCGCTGCACGATCTGCCGGACCCGGGTGTGCTCCGGCGGGTCCATGTTCAGCAGGATCAGCCGCTGTGCGTCGATGGCATCGCGCTCGATGTGCTCGTTGAAGCGGATGATCGCCGTGTTGAGGGACGACGAGAACAACTCCGGGTGCGTGGAGACGTACTTGAGGTCGGCGTGCCGGGTGATCGCCCAGTAGCCCTCGTCCTGGAAGCCGGCGAGACCGGCCGGCTGCGCCACCCAGCAGACCGGTTCGGCCCGGCGCAGCTCGGCGAACTCCGGCAGGGGCACGCGATGATGCAGCAGGTCGGGGTCGGTGAAGTCGAACCCGTCGGGCAGCGCGGGACAGGGCATGGGCGGCTCCCACCACTCGTACCGACTCTGAGGTCTGACGGCCCATCAGTTGTGCGGAGTTGCGGTGACGGTAGTAACGGGTTCTACAAGTAGCAAGAGGCACGGGCCCGCCAATTGCCCGCACGACCCTTGCGGCCACCGAGCGGCCCTCAGCACACTGGCGACAGAACTAGAACGCGTACTAGTTCCGCTGAGCCTCCCGGAGAGGACCCGCACCCATGGCTGCCGAACCCGTGATCGTCGAAGCCGTACGCACCCCCATCGGCAAGCGCGGCGGCGCGCTCGCCAATCTGCACCCCGCCTACCTCCTGGGCGAGACCTACCGCGAACTCCTCGGCCGCACCGGCATCCCCGCAGACTGCGTCGAGCAGATCGTCGGCGGTACGGTCACCCACGCCGGCGAGCAGTCCATGAACCCCGCGCGCACGGCCTGGCTGACGATGGGGCTCCCCTACGAGACGGCCGCGACGACCGTCGACGCGCAGTGCGGGTCCTCCCAGCAGGCCTCGCACATGGTGGCCAACATGGTCGCTGCGGGCGTGATCGACGTCGGCATCTCCTGCGGCGTCGAGTCGATGTCACGGGTGCCGCTGGGGTCGGGCTCGAAGCACGGGCCCGGCAAGCCGTTCCCCGACGAGTGGAACGTGGACCTGCCCAACCAGTTCGAGGCGGCCGAGCGGATCGCCCGGCACCGGGGCCTGACCCGCGAGGACGTCGACGCGCTCGGTCTCGCCTCACAGGAACGGGCCGCCCACGCCTGGGCGGAGGAGCGTTTCAAACGAGAGACGTTCGCGGTCCAGGTCCCCACGACCGAGGAGGAGCAGCATGCCGGCCAGGGCATGTGGCGCCTGGTCGACAAGGACGAGGGTCTGCGCGACACGACAGCGGAAGCGCTGGCCGCGCTGAAGCCGATCATGCCCACGGCGGTGCACACGGCGGGCAACTCGTCGCAGATCTCCGACGGGGCGGCAGCCGTCATGTGGGCGTCGAAGCGGATGACCCGGGCACTGAAGCTGAGGCCCCGGGCCCGGATCGTGGCCCAGGCGCTGGTGGGGTCCGACCCTCACTTCCACCTCGACGGCCCGATCGACGCGACCAAGGCGGTGCTGGGCAAGGCCGGTATGTCCCTCAAGGACATCGACCTGGTGGAGATCAACGAGGCGTTCGCGTCCGTGGTGCTGAGCTGGGCGCGGGTCTTCGACCAGGATCTGTCGAAGGTGAACGTCAACGGCGGCGCGATCGCGCTCGGGCACCCGGTGGGAGCGACCGGGGCCCGGCTCATCACGACGGCACTTCATGAACTGGAGCGCGCGGACAAGGAGTTCGCGCTGATCACGATGTGTGCGGGGGGCGGTTTGGCCACCGGCACGATCATTCAGCGGTTGTAGACGCCCAGTTGACGAAGGTGGTGAACGTGGCGGGATCGAGGGTGAGCATCGGTCCCGCCGGGTTCTTGCTGTCGCGTATTGCGACGGTGGTGTGCGGGGTTTCGGCGACTTCGAGGCACTGGCCGCCCTGGTCGCCGCTGTACGTCGACTTACGCCACTGCATCTCCATAGCGATCCTCCATTACGCGCCGGATGAGCTCCGCCGAGTCGGTGAGGGAAAGCGCGGCGGCCCGGAGGTGATCGTAACGGAGCGAACACTCCCTGACCGTGTCCGGGTTCGCGGTCGGATGCCCGCTGCCATACCCCTCCGTGTAGACGATGGTGGGGTCGGTCGAAAAGCGGTAGACGTCGAACGAGCCTTGCAGCCCCGGGTGCGCACCCGTTGAGAACGGCAGCACCTGGATGTTGATCCGAGGGTTGCTCTCGAAGGACAACAAGTGGGCGAGTTGCCCCCGCATGACCTCCGGGCCGCCGATCTCCAGGCCCAGCGCGGCCTCACTGAGGACCGCCCAGAAGACCGGCGGCTCCCCCTTCTCGAACACGCGCTGCCGAGCCAGGCTCACTGCCGTGCGGTCTTCGAGGTCCGTCCGGTCCAACGCGCCGAGCACCGCCTGGGCGTACCCCTGGGTCTGGAGGAGGCCGAGAACCATGTGCGTCTGGAAAGAGCAGATCTCCGTTGCCCGCGTCTCCAGCTCCGCCACCTGCTGGAACCAGGCCGGAAGCCGACTCCGCAGCACCAGTTCGACGAGCCGGGAGAACATTCCGTCCGTGCCCAGGGCCGCATCCGCCCGTTCACTGAACTCCGGCGTCGGAACCTTGCGGGCTGTCTCGATCTGCCCCACCAGCGAGCCGGTGTAGTTGAGGATTCCCCCGAGTTGCTTCAACGTCAGCCCGGCCGCCTCCCTGTGCCTACGCAACTCGTAGCCGTAGTAGTCGAGCGGGGACGCACCCGGGTCAAGGGCGTTGATGTTGGTCACGCAGAGCCCCTCTCACGCAACCCCGTCCACCACGGGACGGGTTGTATCCGTTCCGTAGCCGAGGGTAGTCACCGCACGTCAGCCTCGTCCCGTGAACGAATACATTCCCGCCCAGTACGCGATGCGCCTCACCGTCGGTGAACACGCCCCCCGGCACATCCGCCGTATCGTCCGCTCGTTCCTCGGCGAGTGGGGGGTGCCCGAACTGTCGGACGCCGTGGAGCTGGGCGTGACGGAGCTGCTCGCCAACGTCGTACGGCACGTCCCGGACCGCCGCTGCGCCCTGCTGTTGCTGCGGCAGCGCACGGGCGTACGGGTGGAGGTCACGGACGGCAGCGACGAACTGCCCTGCACACCGGCCGCCTTGGACACGGAGTCCGAGGGCGGCCGGGGGCTGCTCCTGCTCGACGCGATGGCCGACAAGTGGGGCGTGTCGCTGTGGTCCGGGGGCGGGAAGACCGTGTGGTTCGAGTGCGGGGCCCGCTAACAGAAGGGAGTGCCCGGCGCGTTGGCCCAGAAGGAGAGGAACGACCAGGTCTGCGCCCCGATGCGACCGTCCACGACGATGCCGGCACACTGCTGGAAGGTCCTGGTCGCGGCTTGGGTGAGTCGGCCGAAGTCTCCGTCCTCGTCAAGGCCCGCGCCGATCGCCTGGTTCAGGTAGCACTGGGCTTGCCGGACCGCCGCCCCGGACGATCCCCGACTGAGTGACGGCCGGCTGTCGGTGAAGTTGCAGATGTCATCCGGCCCCTGGGCCACGAGGGCTGTTGGACGATTCAACTTCTCTACGACCCGGGCTGGTTTGACCACGTCGGTCGCCGAAGCCACAGCCGGTGCTCCCGCGAGGGAGAGGGGGAGAGCCAGCGCCGCTACGGCGATGAGCACACGTCGCATGCCGTTCACCTCCAGAGAGGGTGCCCTTCCTCTCATCGTGCGCGGCCCTCACCGAGGTTGCATCTCGGGCGTCAACTCGTTACCCACGTACGGTCTTTCGGGTCGGGGCGCGTTCCCGCTCGGCCGCCGCGGCGGTGGCGGCCCGGGGGCCGGACAGCAGGTACGTGAGCCCGAACCCCGCCGCCACCACCACCGCTCCCCCGGCCGCGTCCAGCACCCAGTGGTTCGCCGTCGCGACGATCGAGAGGGCGGTGAGCAGCGGATGCAGCAGGCCCAGGGCCTTCGTCCACCACCGTGATGCCAGGACGGCGATCACGACACCGCACCAGAGCGACCAGCCGAAGTGCAGGGACGGCATGGCCGCGTACTGGTTGGTGAGCGCGGTGAGCGTGCCGTAGTCGGGCTGGGAGAAGTCCTGTGTGCCGTGCACGGTGTCGATGAAGCCGAGCGCCGGCATCAGCCGGGGTGGGGCCAGGGGGTAGAGCCAGAAGCCCACCAGGGCGAGCAGGGTGGCGAAGCCGAGGGCGGAGCGGGCCCAGCGGTAGTCGCCCGGGCGGCGCCAGTAGAGGACCGCGAGGACGGTCAGCGGGACGAGGAAGTGGAACGACGTGTAGTAGTGATCCAGGACGTCCCGCAGCCAGCCGATCCCGACGACGGTGTGGTTGACCCAGCGCTCGATGTCGAGCCGCAGGGTGCGCTCAAGGTCGTAGATCTGCATGCCGTGCTCCTCGGCCTCGGCGCGCCCGGCCGAGTTGCTGCCGCCGGTGGCCGCGAGCCGGACCTGGGAGTAGGCGGCGTAGGTGATCCGTAGGAGGAGCAGCTCCAGGAGGAGGTGGGGACGGGTGAGGACCCGGCGCAGGGCCGGCCACGGCGGCACGTGCCGGAAGCGTGCCGGGGCGGCGGGCGCGTAGGCGATCGGCAGCGGTGCCCGGTAGTACGGCGAGGTGCGGGAAAGGAACGGCACGGCGGTGGCGGCGGCGAGCGCGGCCAGCAGGACGACGTTGTCCCGCACGGGGTTCAGGGACGCCATGTTCGGCAGGATCATCTTGGCCGGCAAGGTCATGACCACGACGACGGCGACCGGCCACACGTACCGGTCCGAGGCCCGTCTGCCGACCCGGCCGACGACCGTGAGCAGCACCCACAGCAACTGGTGCTGCCAGGCCGTGGGCGAGACGACGATCGCGGCGCAGCCGGTGATCGCGACGGCGAGCAGCAGTTGGCCGTCCCGGAAGCAGCGCACGGCCCGGCGCAGCGCCAGGACCGCGACGGCCGCGCCGAGCGACAGGAGGAGCGCGACCTCCAGGGGGCCGTTCAGGCCGAGCCGGAGCAGGGCGCCGTGCAGGGACTGGTTGGCGAGGCCGTCGGCCGGGCCGCCGAGGCCGACGCCGGCCATGTGGTGCACCCAGTAGCGGTGGGAGTCGTGCGGCATCGCCGCCCAGGCGAGGCCGGTGCAGGCGGCGAAGGTGACGCCGGTGGCGAGTGCGGCGCGTCTGCGGCCGGTGCACCACAGCAAGGGCGTGAACAGCAGCAGGGTGGGCTGGAGCGCCGCCGCGACGCCGATGAGCAGGCCGCTGGTGCGCTGGCCGCGGGCGGCGAAGCAGCCGAGCAGGACGAGCAGGACCGGGATGATGCTGGTCTGGCCGAGCCACAGGGTGTTGCGGACGGGCAGGGACAGCATCAGCAGGCTGACGGCGACCGGCGCCGCCAGCAGTGCCGTGCGGCGGCTGACCGGCGGAGGCAGGGCGCGGGCGGCGATCAGGCCGAGCGCGACGACGAGCAGCAGCGTGCCGAAGGTCCAGCCCCAGCCGAGGGCCTGTTCGGCCGAACGGGTGAGGGGCTTGAGGGCGAGCCCGCCGAAGGGCGTGCCCGTGAAGCGGGTCGAGTCGTACAGCGAGCCGTTCACATGCAGGACGCCGTTCGGCCCGACCCAGGTCTCCAGGTCCGTCAGCCGCTCGCCCCTCGGCGTGCCGAGGACGACGGTCACCTGTCGTGCGGCGAGGGCGGCGACGATCAGCCACAGCGCGAGACAGGCCATGCGCAGGGGCGTGGGGGAGGGTGTGCGGGTCCTGCCACCGGCTGTCGCTCCGAAGGCTTCCGCCGGCCGTCCGCTGCGCTCCGCATTCGCCACGCGTCGTCGACCTTCTACCCGTTATGCCCCCTTCGTCCGGTTGACGATAGTGCGCGAGGCGCGTGGTTGCCTCTCGTGACGCGAGAAGGATCACATGAAGATCGCGTGGGAACCGCCGCGGCCTGGGCAGAAGCGCCTGCACAGCAACGATTTACGTGCAGTGTGCAGCGAATTGCGTACCGCCCGTGAGCGGGGCAAATCCGCCTATCGTCGCCTTTCGGCCCGTACGACAGCGCCGCCGCGCGGGACCGCGTCCCTGTCCCCGTCGAAAGGTAGGCGAGCGAGTCTTGTCGACTGCCTCAGTCGTCGCCCCCGCGTCCCTCGCGAAGAACCGCACGGCGAAGACCCCCGACCCCACCGTCACCGACCCCGCGCTCGTCAGGCGCGCCGTGAAGGCGGCCGCGCTGGGCAACGCGATGGAATGGTTCGACTTCGGCGTCTACAGCTACATCGCGGTCACGCTGGGCAAGGTCTTCTTCCCCTCGGGCAACCCCACCGCCCAGCTGCTGTCCACGTTCGGCGCCTTCGCCGCGGCCTTCCTGGTCCGCCCCCTCGGCGGCATGGTCTTCGGCCCGCTCGGCGACCGCGTCGGCCGCCAGAAGGTCCTCGCCCTCACCATGATCATGATGGCGGCGGGCACCTTCGCGATCGGTCTGATCCCGTCGTACGCGACGATCGGTGTCGGCGCGCCGATCCTGCTCCTGGTGGCCCGTCTGGTGCAGGGCTTCTCCACCGGCGGTGAGTACGCGGGCGCCTCCACGTTCATCGCCGAGTACGCCCCCGACAAGCGGCGTGGCTTCCTCGGCAGCTGGCTGGAGTTCGGCACGCTCGCCGGCTACATCGCCGGCGCGGGCCTGGTCACGATCATGACCGCCCTGCTCTCCGCCGACGACCTGACCTCCTGGGGCTGGCGCATCCCGTTCCTGATCGCGGGCCCGATGGGCATCATCGGCCTCTACCTGCGGCTGCGCCTGGAGGAGACCCCGGCGTTCGCGGCCGAGGCGGAGAAGGCCGAGAACAACCGCCCGAAGACGCCGCTGCGCGAGATGGTCACCGGCCAGTGGCGCGCGCTGCTGCTCTGCGTCGGCCTGGTGCTGGTCTTCAACGTCACCGACTACATGCTGCTGTCGTACATGCCGAGCTACCTGACCGGTCAGCTCCACTACGACGAGACGCACGGCCTGCTGGTCGTCCTCGGCGTGATGGCCGTGATGATGATCGCCCAGCCGTTCGTCGGCGCGCTGACCGACCGTGTCGGCCGCCGCCCGGTGATCGCCACCGGCTGCGCGGGCTTCCTGCTGCTGTCCGTCCCGGCCCTGCTGCTGATCCGCGAGGGCAGCCTGCTCGCGGTCGCGCTCGGCATGGGCGCCCTCGGGCTGCTGCTGGTCTGCTTCACGGCGGCGATGCCCTCGGCGCTGCCGGCGCTGTTCCCGACGAAGGTCCGCTACGGCTCGCTGTCGATCGGCTTCAACGTCTCGGTGTCCCTGTTCGGCGGCACGACCCCGCTGGTGGTCACGGCCCTGATCGGCGCGACCGGGGACATGATGATGCCCGCGTACTACATGATGGCCGCGGCCGTGATCGGCGGTTTCGCGGTGTGGCGCATGACGGAGTCGGCGGGGCGCCCGCTGCCCGGCTCGGCGCCCTCGGTGGCGGGCCGACACGCCGGGTGAAATCCCGCTGACAGCGACCCGCGCACCAACTATCTTCGTCAGCGCCAGTAGTTAGGGATGCTAACTATGCTGACGAAAGGTAGAGGTGCATGAGCGAGTCGCACGTCTGGGACGAGGTCGACACCTACTTCACCGCCCACCTCGCCCCGGACGACGAAGCCCTGGCGGCCGCCCTGCGCGACAGCGACGCCGCCGGGCTTCCGCACATCAACGTCGCCGGAAACCAGGGCAAGCTCCTCCAGCTCCTCGCCCAGATCCAGGGCGCCCGCCACATCCTGGAGATCGGCACGCTCGGCGGCTACAGCACCATCTGGCTGGGCCGCGCCCTGCCCGCCGACGGGCACCTGGTCTCCCTGGAGTACGACCCCCGGCACGCCGAGGTCGCCGTCCGCAACATCGCCCGCGCCGGCCTGGACAAGCTGGTCGAGGTGCGGGTGGGCCCGGCCCTGGAGTCGCTGCCCAAGCTGGCCGACGAGAACCCGCCCCCGTTCGACCTGGTCTTCATCGACGCCGACAAGGCCAACAACCCGCACTACGTGGAGTGGGCGATCAAGCTCACCAGCACGGGCAGCCTGATCGTCCTCGACAACGTCGTCCGGGGCGGCCGGGTCGTCGACGCGGACAGCACCGCCCCGGACGTGACGGGCACCCGCACCGCGATCGAGCTGATCGCCGGCCATCCGAGGCTGAGCGGCACGGCGATCCAGACGGTGGGCATGAAGGGCTACGACGGGTTCGCGCTGGCGCGCGTGCTGGCGTGAGGCCTCGCTGTCACACCTCGTGGTAGAAGCCCACGTTGACGCTGCGCGGGGCGGTGCGGTCCTGGATGATGATCTCGCCGCTGCCGCCCCTGGGCAGCGGGACGGTGCCGCCGTAGGCGAGCGGCTGGGCGTACTCCCCCATCGTCAGCCTCACTTCGGAGGACGGGTCGGGCTGGGAACCGCGCAGCCAGGTGACCTGCCAGGTCCCCTCCGGACCGCACAGGAACTCCAGGTGGACCCGGGAGACGAACAGCCAGTCGTCCGGCGTGCTCAGCCGGCACACGGACTTGTCGCGGCCCACCCGCAGCACCGCGCCCGGCTCGCTGGGCGCTTCGGCCATGAGCATGCCGGCCGTGGCGCCCGCCTCCGCCTCCGCGACGGTGGCCATGGTGAGTTCGAGCACGTGCGCTCCTTCTGAGACGTCCTGGTAGACCGCCGCATGATAGAACGCCAGGCTGCGCGGTGTCCGGCACAATGGCCTCATGACCGAGCGGAAGCCACCAGGCGTCGACTTCGAGTCCTGGGTCGACAGGCAGATCCGTGACGCGGAGGCGCGCGGGGAGTTCGATCGGCTGCCGGGTGCGGGCGAACCGCTCCCCCACGACGTCGAGAGCACCTACGACGAACTGTGGTGGGTCAAGCGGAAGATGGCCCGGGAGGGCTTCTCCGTCCTCCCGCCGGCGCTGGCCCTGCGCAAGGAGGCGGAGGACGCGCTGGAGGCCGCGCTCGCGGCCCCCTCGGAGCGGATCGTCCGGAAGATCATCGGCGAGATCAACGACAAGATCCGCGACATGATGTTCAAGCCGCCGCCCGGCCCCCCGCTGGGAAAGAAGCCGTACGACGTCGAGGACGTCGTACGGCAGTGGCGGGAGCGCCGGGCGGATCGGTGACCGGGGGATTCCTCCCGGGTCAGACGTGCAACAGCCGTTCGGCCAGCTCGCGGTAGTCCTTCAGGGCCAGCCGGAGCTGCTCGGTGTCGGCCGACGAGACGGACCTGCTCTCGCCGCCCTCGACGGACTGCCAGGAGTGCCGCAGGGTGCGACGGCGCTGTGTCACGGCCTCGGTGAAGCGGGCCGCGATCTCCTCCAGCACGTGGTCGGCCTCCTCGACGGCGGCCCGGGGCCCGTCGACGAACCCGGCGACGGCGTGCTGCAACTGCGAGCCGAGCTTGTCGGAGTCGTCGTGGGCGAGGAGGTGGGACCGGTGCTTCACGGAGCCGGCCTTGTCCGGGCCGGAGCCGTGGTCGCCGCGGGGTGCGTCGGTGCCGAGCCGGTCGGTGCCGGGCACATCGGTCCCGTGCGCCGCGGCGCGGTCCGCGTCGGTGCCGTGCCGGGCGCCGAGGTCGGCGTCCGCGCCGCGGGTGGTGCCGCGGTCCGCGTCCGCGCCGTGCGGGGTGCCGCGGTCCGTTTCCAGGCCTCGGGCCGTGTCGTGGTCCGTGCCCGGTGCGGTCGGGCGGTGGCCGGTGCCCAGGGCGCTCTCACCGCGGGCGTCCGGGGCGGCCGGCGTGTGGTCGCCGGGCGGTCGGGTCATGTCGGTCATTGCCTCAACTCTCCTTCGCCTGACGTCGGTTGATCGCCCACGGCATGTGCCCGCCGCGGGCCGCGGCCTTGCGGCCGCCGTTCAGTCCGGCACGGTCGCGTCCGTCGTGCCGTCCCTCCTCGTGCCGTCCGCGGGTGTGGCCGCCGCCGTCGTGGCGGGCCGGCTTCACCAGCTCCTCGAACAGGGCGCGGGCCGCCACCATGGCCTCACGCATGTCTTCCGTACCCTGGCCGCCGTCGCGGGCGTCCTCCGCGCGCAGATGCGCCGCGCGGTGCACGCGCCGGTAGCCGTCCACGTGGTGGGCGTGGTGCACGGACAGCGCGGCCAGCTGTTCCTCGTACTGCCCGCCGTCCGGGAAGCCCCGGACCCCGGCGAGCTCGGCGAGCAGCCGGTCCGCCTCGGCGACAGCCTCGCGCGGCGAGTCGACGAACCGCTCCTGTGCGGCCGTCCAGCGCGCCTCGTACTGCTCGCGCTGTGCCGGCTCCAGCGACCGCTCGCGCAGGTCGCCGTGGCGCTGCACGCGCTCGGTCAGTTCGCGCTCGGCCGCTTTGGCGTCACCGTCGTGGCGGGCGACGGCCCGGTCGTACTCGGGTCCGAAGCGCCGCTTCAGGCTCGGGCCCCGCCGAGGCCCGCGGGCGCGCAGGGTCATGACGGCCGCGATGATGACGACCGCCGCGATCACGATCAGGGCAATGATCAGGCCAGTGGACATGAATGCCTTCCGGGTTCTCGGCCCAACCGGCTCTCCTCGCGAGCCGGTTCGCCCGTCGGGTAGCCCCGAAGCCCGTTCCCAAACGGCTTCCGGGCGCACCGGGGCGCGAACACCCGGCCGGAACTATTCGCTTGCGTGACCGATGGGGCGCCTGCGAAGAATGCGGTTCATGACCTGGACCGTGGCCCCGGAGCCGTACGACTCGCCCGTCGCCGCCGCTCTGTGGCGGGCGTACTACACCGAGGTCAGCGACCGCTGGTACCTGCTGCACGAGGGGCGCCGGACCGACCCGGCCGAGCTGGAGCGGGAGATCGCCGCGCAGCCGGGCACCGACCTCGCGCCCCCGCGTGGCCGGCTGCTGGTCGCCCGGTACGGCGGTGAGCCGGCCGGCACCGCGGGCGTACGGCTGCTGGACGGCACCACCGCCGAGCTCAAGCGGGTGTTCCTGCACGAGCCGATGCGCGGCCGGGGCGGCGCCCCGCTGCTGGTCCGGGCCGCCGAGGACACCGCACGCGCGCTCGGCGCCACCCGGATGATCCTTGACACCCGCGGCGACCTCGTCGAGGCCCGCGGCCTCTACGCCCGCCTCGGCTACACGGAGACCAGGCCGCACAACGACGAGCAGTACGCGGAACACTGGTTCAGCAAGGAGCTGGCCTGAACTCAGGCCCTCTCCGTGGAGCGCACGCTGTACGGCCGCTCGCGCCGCGATCCGCACATTTCGCCGCTCAGCTCCCGCACGAGCCGCACCAGGTCGGTCGGCCGGTCCGGCCCCCACCAGTCGCCGAGCAGCTCGGCGAGGGACTCCTCGCGTGCCTCGGCCAGCCGGTCGGCGACCTCGCGTCCCTCGTCGGTCAGGACCATGTCGACGCCCCGGCGCACGGCGAGACGGCGCTCCTCGGCCTGCCGGGCGGCCTCCATGACCACGGTCAGGGGCACGGGCATGACGTCGGCGAGCACGCCCGGCTCCACGGAGCCGTAGCGCCGCATCCGCAGCAGCAGCCAGCTCGTCGCGGGCAGCAGGTCGTAGCCCGCCCGGGCGGTGATCCGGCGGTAGATCTCGCGCCGCCCCGCCCGGGTGCCGAGCACCGACAGCGCCCGGCACACCTCGTCGTACGAGGACCGCTCGACGGGGTTGCTGGCGAGGGTCTCGGTGACGTCGGGCGCGGTGACCGAGCCGCGCAGCCGGTCCTCCTTCAGGAACCAGGCCACCACGAAGCCGAGCAGCGCGACGGGGGCGGCGTACAGGAAGACGTCCGTGATGGAGACGGCGTAGGCGTGCAGGGCGGGCGGGCGCAGGCCGGGCGGCAGGGCGGCGATGCCGCGCGGGTCGGCCTCCAGCGAGTCCACGGAGACGCCGGGCGGGAGCCGGGAGCCCCGGAAGGCGTCCGTGAGCTGCTCGCCGAGCCGGCCCGCGAAGATCGTGCCGAAGACGGCCACGCCGAACGAGGCGCCGATGGAGCGGAAGAAGGTGGCGCCGGAGGTGGCGACGCCCAGGTCCTCGTAGGGGACGGCGTTCTGCACGATGAGCACCAGGACCTGCATCACCAGGCCGAGACCGAGCCCGAAGACGAAGAAGAAGCCGCTCAGCTCGGCGGTGGAGCTGCGCTCGTCGAGCTGGTGGAGCAGGAGCAGCCCGAGCGTGGTGATGCCGGTGCCGGCGATGGGGAACACCTTCCAGCGGCCGGTCCGGCTGACGATCTGCCCGGAGGCCGTCGAGGCCAGCAGCAGGCCCAGCACCATCGGCAGCATGTGCACACCGGACATGGTCGGGCTGATGCCCTGCACGACCTGGAGGAAGGTCGGCAGATACGTCATGGCGCCGAACATGGCGAACCCGACGACGAAACTGATCACGGCGGCGAGCGTGAAGGTGCGCACGCGGAACAGCTTGAGCGGCAGGACGGGCTCGGCGGCCCGGCGTTCGACGGCCACGAAGGCGACGGCGAGGACGACGCCCAGGACCGCGAGGCCGACGATCTGCCAGGACCCCCATGACCAGGTCGTCCCGCCGAGCGAGGCGACCAGCACCAGGCAGGTGGCGACGGCGGCGATGAGGAAGGTGCCGAGGTAGTCGATGACGTGCCGTTGCGCCTTGCGCGGGATGTGCAGGACGGTCGCGATCACGGCGAGCGCGACGACGCCGACGGGCAGGTTGACGTAGAACACCCAGCGCCAGCTCAGATGCTGGGTGAACACCCCGCCGAGCAGCGGTCCGAGCACGCTGGTGGCGCCGAACACGGCCCCGAACAGCCCCTGGTAGCGGCCGCGTTCGCGAGGGGGCACCAGATCGCCGACGATCGCCATCGACAGCACGATCAGCCCGCCGCCGCCGAGGCCCTGCAGGGCCCGGAAGGCGATCAGCTGAGCCATGTCCTGCGCGGCGCCGCACAGCGCGGACCCGATCAGGAAGATCACGATGGCTGTCTGGAACAGCCGTTTGCGTCCGTACTGGTCGCCGAGCTTGCCCCACAGGGGGGTGGCGGCGGTCGCGGCCAGCAGATACGCGGTGACCACCCAGGACAGGTGATCCAGACCGCCGAGATCGCTGACGATCGTGGGCAGCGCGGTCGACACGATGGTCTGGTCGAGGGCGGCGAGCAGCATGCCGAGGAGCAGGGCGCCGATGGAGACCAGGACGTTCCCGCGCACCTGCTCATGGGGGTCCGTGCCCTGAGGCGTCAGTGTGATGGCGTTCCCGTCCCCGGCCATGAGACCTCCCGTGTCTCCTGTGACATTTTCCATCGTGACCGCTGTGGCCTGTTATGGCCCGCTGGGCCCTTTTGGAAGCTGTGGTTCCGGGGGCTCCTCGACCACACTGTGGAGAAGATCTGGATAATCTCTGGAGTTCGCGAGGGGAGGGAGGAACGCGTGGAACCGCCTAACGGCCACCCGTGCCCGGAGTGCGGCGCACCCAGACAGCGGGACAACACCCCCGCCTGCGCCTGCACCCACCGCGCCTCCGAGGCCCTCCGCGACGCCCGCACGGCCCAGGCGGCGGCAGCGGAGGACTTCGACCCGCTGCGGATCCGCCCGTACGTGGAGATCGACGCCCGGGCCTCCGGCGGTCCGGGCGGGGGTACGGCCCCCTCGGCCGACGCGGTCGAGCCCACCCCGCATGCCCTGGACGACGCCGCCCTACGACCCGGTAGCGGCCCGGCGGAAGCATCACCCGGACAGGACCCCGGTGCGAGGTCCGAGGGCGCACGAGGCCGAGCCGCAGCGGACAACACCGCCGCCCTTCCGTACGGAGACGCCCCCCGGCCGCCGGGAAACGGTTCTGCAGAGGCAACGCGAGCCCAGGGCCCCGGGCAGACGGCCGACGGCACGCAGGGTCCAGCCGCAACGGGCCATGGCGCCACACCCGCGTACGGGGCCGGACCCCGGCTGCCGGGAAACGGTTCCGCAGACGCACCCCGGCCCCAGGGCCCCGGGTCCGCAGCCGAAGGCACACCGGGTCGGGCCGCGACGGACAGCAGCGGAACGCCGTCTCAGTCTCCGGCCGAAGCCACACCGGGCCCGGCCGCCGCCGCGGACCGTGTCGGCAGTCTCCCGCACGCCGAAGCCCCCCGTGCCGCCCGGCCGCCCTCCCCTGCCGACGCCACGATGCCCCTGCGCCCCGTGGACCCGGACGCGACCGCCGTCCTGCCGGCCGCCGCCCCCGTCACCGCGGCGCTTCCGGCGCCCCTGGCTCCCGCCGCGACCGAGCCGAGCGTCACCGATCTGCGCATGTTCGACGGCACGGCGGGGGCGGACCGGGGCGCGCCGGCAGCGGGCGGGTCCGGCGCGCGGAGGTCCGGGCGACGGCGCCGGACCCTCCTGGTCGCCGCCGCCGGAGCCTGTGTCGCCGTCGTCGCGGCGGCGGGGTACGCGAGCGGGCTGTTCTCCTACGAGAGTCCGTCCCGGGACACCGCCCTGCCGGACGACATCCGCGCGAGCGTGCCGGACGCCCCGTCGAGCAGCCCGGCGTCCACACCCCCGGAGGGCCGCGCCTCGGCGGCTCCCCCGGCCCCGGCCGCACCGAGGCCGTCGCCGTCCCGCAGCGGGAGCCCGTCCGCTTCGCCGTCGCCGTCCGCACCGAGCGCCTCGGCGAGCCCGTCGCAGTCGCCCTCCCCGTCGGCACCGAAGACGTCCGCCACGGCGACCGGCCCCGGCCAGGCACCCCCGGACAACTCCCGCCAGAACGGCGGCCCCTCCGTCCTGCGCCTCGGCGACCGCGGCCCGGAGGTCACCGAACTCCAGCTCCGCCTGCGCCAGTTGTACCTGTACGACGACGACACCGACGGCACCTTCGACGACCGGGTCGAAGAAGCGGTCCGCACCTACCAGTGGTCACGCGGCATCCAGGTCGACGACCTCGGCGTCTACGACCCGGAGACGCGGGCGAAGCTGGAGTCGGAAACCCGGGAGCCGTGACAGGCCCGGCCGCCCTACTGTGACGCCGTGACCACTCAAGTGATCGTTCTCAACGGCGGTTCGAGCTCGGGGAAGTCCGGGATCGTCCGGTGCCTGCAGCAGGTCCTTCCCGATCCGTGGCTGGCCTACGGCGTCGACTCGTTCGTCGAGGCGCTGCCCGCGAGGCTGCGGGACTCGGACGGCGGGATCACGTTCACGGGGGACGGCGGCGTCAGCGTGGGCGCGGAGTTCCGGGCCCTGGACGCGGCCTGGACCGAGGGCATCGCCGCCATGGCGCGCGCCGGCGCCGGGGTCATCGTCGACGACGTCTTCCTCGGCGGCCCGGCGTCCCGGCAGCGATGGGAGAAGGCCCTGTCCGGCCTCAGCGTGCTGTGGGTCGGCGTCCGGTGTGACAGCACGGTCGCCGCGGGCCGCGAGATCGCCCGGGGAGACCGGGTGCGCGGCATGGCCGTGTCACAGGCCGAGGTCGTGCACGAGGGCGTGAGTTACGACGTGGAGGTGGACACGACGCACACCGAGTCCCTGGAGTGCGCGCGCATCATCGCCGCCCATGTGACGCGCGCGTCGTCGACGTCCACGTGACGCACGCGTCGTCGACGCCCACGTGACGCACGCGTCGTCGACGCCCGCATGACGCGCGCACCCTCGCCGCCCCGGTGACCCAGGCGGCCGGGGGTCAGCCGATGTGCAGGCGGATCGTCCCGTCGCCCACGGCCTCCACGCGCACCTTCGTGAGGTCCTCCACCACCACGTCCGGCTCGTGGGCCGCGGCCCGGGGCCCGATCCCGACGACCGTCATCCCGGCGGCGCGCCCGGCCGCTATCCCGGCTCCGGAGTCCTCGAACACCACACAGTCCGCGGGGGCGATCCCCAACTCGGCGGCGCCCTTCAGGAAGCCCTCCGGGTCGGGCTTGCTCGCCCCGACGGACTCCGCGGTCACCCGCACCTCGGGCAGTTCCAGACCGGCCGCCGCCATCCGCGCCGTCGAGAGCGGCACGTCGGCGGAGGTCACCAGCGCGTGCGGCAGCCCCCGCAGCGAGGCCAGGAACTCCGGCGCCCCGGGGATCGCGACGACACCGTCGGTGTCGGCCGTCTCGTCGGCGAGCATCCGGGCGTTGTCGGCGTAGTTCTGCTCCATCGGCCGGTCGGGCAGCAGCAGCGCCATGGAGGCGTAGCCCTGCCGGCCGTGGACGACCTTCATGACCTCGTCCCCGTCGAGTCCGTGACGCTCGGCCCAGCGCCGCCAGACGCGTTCGACCGAGGCGTCCGAGTTGACGAGGGTGCCGTCCATGTCCAGCAGGAGGGCGCGGGCGGTGAGCACGGCGGTGGCCGTCATCGGCAGCTCCAAGGCTCGGGGCGCGTTCCAGCGCGGGAGAGGGGCGGACGACGGATCGCGACCGGCACGCCCCGGAGGACAAGGCGGCCCCGCCCGCCGGTCAGGGAAAACGGGCGGAGGCCACTTTGTTTCTCCACGGTACAAAACAATCCCGGCTTCGCGCCAGGGGGCCCCGCCGGACGTTCACCCACTGTTCAGCCCGCCCGGCTCATCCGGTCACGGCCTCCCACAGGCTCCACACCCCGAGCGCCAGCATGACCAGGGCCGCGATCTGCGTGATCAGCCGCAGCGGCACCTTCTTCATCAGCGCCTTGCCGCCGACGATGCCGAGCCCGGCCACGGCCCACAGCGCGAGCACCGCCCCCAGCCCGACGGAGAGCGGGTCGTCGTAGCGGGCGGCCAGGTTCGCGGTCATGATCTGGGTGAGATCGCCGAACTCGGCGACCAGGATGAGCATGAAGCCGGCGCCCGAGACCTTCCAGAAGGACTGGTTCTCCGGCCGCCGGACCTCCTCCTCGTCCTCGCCCTTCTTCAGCAGCAGCACCGCGGCCCCGCCGAGGAAGAGCACACCCGTGAGGGCCTGCACGATCTGCTGCGGCAGCAGCGTCAGCACGCTGCCGGCCGCGACGGCGAGCGCGACATGCAGCGCGAAGGCGGCGGCGACACCGGCGAAGACGTAGGAGGCTCGGTAGCGGGTGCCGAGGACGAGACCGGCGAGGGCGGTCTTGTCCGGCAGTTCTGCGAGGAAGACGACACCGAAGACGACGGCGGTCACGGTCAGGCTGATCAAGGGTTCCTCAATCGGTCGGGGCTGCCCCACCGAGAGTGCTGGACCTTCACGCACGACACCTCGGCACGGCAGCGCACTCGGCACCCGCACCAGGGGGCACGGGCGTGCACTGCTTTGCCGAAGGTCTCGCTGGCAGGTCCACGAAAGGACCGGCCTCCGGGCGCCGGCTCAGGCGGGCTGAGCAGTATGTCGACGGTCCGGCGAAGAGCTACTCCCCTTCTGCGCCGTCCATGGTACGGGACGCGCCTGAAGTGAAAAGTTCCGTCTCGAACCTTGTCATGTCATGACCGCGTCACTAACTTCTCACCGGGCGCACACCTGTGCGCAACACGGCACCGCGAGCATTCCCCTGCTCGCTAGCCAACACCCCCCTCTCCCCCGGGAGTTCGCATGCCCAGGTTCTACGCGCGTCGACGGCTGAGCTTGGCCGCGGCGGCCACCGCGCTCATATCCTCCGTGGCCCTCTTCAACGCCCCCACGGCCTCCGCCGCCCTGCCCACCCCCGTCAGCGGCGCCACCGCCCGCTCCTACCTCGTCTCGCTCACCGTGGCGACCGAGGACCGCACCGGCTACAACCGCGACCTCTTCCCGCACTGGATCACCCAGTCCGGCGCCTGCAACACCCGCGAGGTCGTCCTCAAGCGCGACGGCACCAACGTCCAGCAGGACTCCTCCTGCGCCGCCACCAGCGGCAGCTGGTACTCCGTCTACGAGGGCGCCACCTGGACCGCCGCCTCCGACGTCGACATCGACCACCTGGTCCCGCTCGCCGAGGCCTGGGACTCCGGTGCCGACTCCTGGACGACGTCCCGCCGCCAGTCCTTCGCCAACGACCTGACCCGCCCGCAGCTCATCGCGGTCACCGACAACGTCAACCAGGCCAAGGGCGACCAGGACCCCGCCACCTGGATGCCCTCCCGGACGGCGTACCGCTGCACCTACGTCCGCGCCTGGGTGCAGGTGAAGTACTACTACGGCCTCTCGGTCGACTCGGCCGAGAAGTCCGCGCTCCAGAACTACCTCGCGAGCTGCTGACACGCGCATTTCGTGTCGGGAGCTCCCCGCCGGCCTCCGTCGTTCCGTACCGTACGGGGCGACGGAGAGGGGAACGACATGAGCGCACTGCGCCTCGGACCGCTGCTGAGGTACACCGACGGCTCGTCCGCGACCGTGTGGGTCGAGACGAGCCGTCCGTGCACCGCCGAGGTGCGCTGCGCCGACGGCGCCGGCGGCACGGCCCGCAGCTTCCAGATCGCGGGCCACCACTACGCGCTGGTCCCGGTGACCGGCCTCACGGCCGGTACGACCACGACGTACGAGGTGCTCCTCGACGGCACCCGGGTGTGGCCGCTGCCCGGCTCCCCCTTCCCGCCCTCGGCGATCCACGCGCCGGGCCCGGACGGCGACTTCAACGTCGCCTTCGGCTCCTGCCGCTGGGCCTCTCCGCCGGCGGGCGGCGACGACCCCGTCGGCCCGGACGCCCTGGACGCCCTCGCCACCCGCCTCGCGGCCGACCCCGAGGGCGAGCGGCCGCACGTGCTGCTGCTGCTCGGCGACCAGGTGTACGCCGACGAGACCTCCGACTCCACACAGCGCTGGCTGGCGGGCCGCCGCGACCTGAAGGAAGGGCCGGGCAACGGGGTCGCGGACTACGAGGAATACACGCACCTCTACTACGAGTCGTGGCTCGACCCGCGCATCCGCTGGCTGCTGTCCACCGTGCCCAGTTTCATGATCTTCGACGACCACGACGTCATCGACGACTGGAACACCTCCGCCGCCTGGCTCACCGACATGCGCTCCACCGACTGGTGGCAGGAGCGGCTGCTGAGCGGCCTGATGTCGTACTGGGTCCACCAGCACCTGGGCAACCTGTCCCTCGAGGAGCTGGCGGCCGACGCGGTGTACGAGGCGGTCCGCGAGACCCCCGACGGCACCGATGTGCTGCGCTCCTTCGCCGCCCGGGCCGACGCCGACGCGGCCACGGCCCGCTGGAGCTACCGGCGCGACTTCGGGCGCGTACGCCTGGTGATGGTGGACAGCCGGGCCGCCCGGGTCCTCGCCGAGGACGAGCGCGCGATGCTCGACCCGGGCGAGGAAGCCTGGCTGCGCGAGCAGGTGCTGGACACGCCCGGGGCGTACGACCACCTGCTGATCGGCACCTCGCTGCCCTGGCTGCTGCCGCACCTGGTGCACGACGCCGAGGGGTGGAACGCGGCCCTGTGCGGCGGCGAACGGGGCGCCCGCTGGGCGCGGTTCGGGGAGAAGGTGCGGCGCGCCGCCGACCTGGAGCACTGGTCGGCGTTCCCCGAGTCCTTCGCGGGGCTGGCGGAGCTGATCGCCGAGGCGGGCTCGGGGCGGGACGCGCCGGCGACGGTGTGCGTGCTGTCCGGGGATGTGCACCACGCCTACATCGCCGAGCCCTCATGGGCCGGCCCGGGCCCGGACGCCCGGGTGGTGCAGCTCGTCTGCTCCCCCGTCCACAACTCCGTGCCGCTGTCGATGCGGCTGGCCTTCCGCATCGGCTGGAGCGCGATGGCGCGGGGCCTCGGCCGCGGCCTCGCACGGCACGCCCGCCTCCCCGACCCGCCGGTCGGATGGCGCAAGACGGGCGGCCCCTGGTTCGGCAACCAGCTCATGACGCTGACCATGCGCGGCCGCTCGGCCCGCCTGCGCCTGGAGCACGCCAAGGCCCGCAAGGGAACGGGGCCACGCCTGACGACCCTCCTGGACTCCGAACTTGCCCCGTAACCTTCCCGTTCCGCCCGTTTGCCGCCGCTGCGTTCCGGGATGCCCCGTGATGCTAGTGAGGCATCCCACAGCGACCGTCAATCCTTCCCCACGAAACTCGGTTACCGCTCCCGGCGACGGCATGATGAGGCGGACCGTCCGCTTCCTGCCCGGCGGACCGCCGACACGCGCCCCACACGCCCGGGAGTTCCACCCTTGTCTGCGTCGCCCGAGGTAACCGAGGAATCCGTACCGGCCGAGGGTCTCGGACCGGCCGCGAGACCCGCGAGCGTCTCGGTCGCCGTGGTCGGCGCCGGACCGCGCGGCACCAGCGTCCTGGAACGTCTGTGTGCCTCCGCCCCGGAACTCCTCCCACCCGGTGCCCGGCTGACGGTGCATGTGATCGATCCGGACCCGCCGGGCCCCGGCCGCGTCTGGCGCACCGCCCAGTCGCCCGAGCTGCTGATGAACACCGTGGCTTGCCAGGTGACTCTGTTCACCGACGACAGCGTGGACTGCTCGGGCCCGATCCGCCCGGGCCCGAGCCTGCACGAGTGGGCGGGCGGCAGGCTGGGCCCGGACGAGTACCCGACCCGGGCCGACTACGGCCGCTACCTGGAGTGGGTGTTCGCCGAGGTCGTACGGCACGCGCCGCCGGCCGTACGGGTCGAGACGCACCGGGCCCGCGCGATACGGCTCGACGACACCCCCGGGGACCGCCAGGCCCTCACCCTCGACGACGGCCGCACCTTGACGGGTCTGTCCGCGGTGGTCCTGGCCCAGGGGCACCTGCCGAGGACCGCCGACCCGGACCGGCTGCGGCTGGCGGCCCACGCCGCGCGGCACGGCCTGACCCACGTCCCGCCCGCCAACCCGGCCGACGTCGACCTGTCCTCGATCCCCCCGGGCGAGCCCGTCCTGCTGCGCGGCCTCGGCCTCAACTTCTTCGACCACACGGCCCTGCTGACGACCGGCCGTGGCGGCCGTTTCGTACGGGACGCCGGCGGCCTTCGTTACCTCCCCTCCGGCCGTGAGCCGCGACTCTTCGCCGGTTCGCGGCGCGGCGTGCCGTACCAGGCGCGCGGCGACAACGCGAAGGGGCCGTACGGGCGGCACGTCCCGCTCGCCCTCACCCCGGAGGTGATCGCCGGGTTCCGCAAGCGCGCGGACTCCGGGGAGGCGCCCGATTTCCTCACGGAGATATGGCCGTTGGTGGCGAAGGAGGTGGAGACGGTCTACTACGGCGCGCTGATCCGGCGGGCCGGGGCCTCCGCCGGGCGGGAGCGGGAGTTCGCCGACCGCTTCCTCGCCGTCCCGCACGGCGACGCCCTGGAGGCGCCGCTGCTGGACGAGTTCGGGGTGCCGGACGCGGACCGCTGGTGCTGGGAGCGGATCTCCCGCCCGTACGCCGGACGGGACTTCGCCCATCCCGGCGAGTGGCGCGACTGGCTGCTGTCGTATCTGCGCGAGGACGCCGCGCAGGCGGCCCTGGGCAATGTGCACGGCCCGCTGAAGGCGGCCCTGGACGTGCTGCGCGACCTGCGCAACGAACTCCGGCTCATCGTGGACCACGGCGGTCTCGCGGGCGCCTCCCGCCGGGCCCACCTGGACCGCTGGTACACCCCGCTCAACGCGTTCCTGTCCATCGGTCCGCCGCGACGCCGCATCGAGGAACTCGCGGCCCTGATGGAGGCGGGTGTGGTGCGGGTGCTCGGACCGCGGCTGCGGGTGACGGACGAGGACGGGGCCTGGGCCGCGCACTCCCCCGACGTGCCGGGTTCGGCCGTCCGTGTGAGAACCCTCATAGAGGCCCGCCTGCCGGAACCCGACCTGCGGCACACCGCCGACGCGCTCCTGGCCGGCCTGCTGCGGAGTGGGCAGTGCCGCCCGCACACCGTCGACGGTTATGAGACAGGGGGTTTGGATGTCACGGCGCGCCCCTATCATCTGATGGGTCGTCAAGGTGTTGCACACACAAGGCGGTTCGCGTTCGGCGTGCCGACAGAAGGCGTGCACTGGGTGACCGCCGCGGGAGCTCGCCCAGGGGTGGATTCGGTCACGCTTTCGGACGCGGATGCGGTGGCGAGAGCCGTTCTACGTGCGGCTGGGCCCGGAATCGAGCCCCAACGGGAGGCAAAGCCGTGGCCAAATGTTGAACTTGCAAGCATCAATTAGGCGCACCTAACGTGGGCTACTCCGCGGTATCCGTCCCCGACCGGCCTCCCCAGGGCCGGCCAACCGAAGGAGTGACCCCCCACATGACCGCTCGCCTCAACGGCGCACAGCCGTACGCGCTCGGGCTGTTCCGGATCGTCGTCGGCCTGCTCTTCGCCTGCCACGGCGCCGTCGCACTCTTCGGCGTCCTCGGAGGCGTGGACGGCAAGGGCGGCACCGCCGCGACCGGTGCCTGGCCGAACTGGTACGCGGCCGTCATCGAACTCGTCGGCGGCGCCCTGGTGCTGCTGGGCCTCGGCACCCGCATCGCGGCCTTCATCTCCTCCGGCGCGATGGCGTACGCGTACTTCAAGGTCCACCAGCCCCAGGGCCTGTGGCCGATCGAGAACAGCGGCGAGGGCGCGGCCATGTACTGCTGGGCGATGTTCCTGCTGATCTTCACGGGCTCCGGCGCCTTCGGCCTGGACCGGCTGCTGGCCAAGCGCACCTCGACCCAGGAGCAGCGTTCCGCGGACCAGGCGCCGGTGGCCGCCTGAGCCGCCCGGCCGTCCGCACCCACAGCGGCGCCTTCCCCCCGGGGGAGGCGCCGTTCTGCATGTACTCACACAGATGCCGACAACTCGGGACGAGCCAAGACGAGGTGAACAGTCCGCACCGAACGTATGAGCCCCCCGTGAACCGCCCGTCACACCCCAGGCGTACGCTCTATGGCTGTCATGGCCACTCCTGCCGCTCCCCCCGCGCCGACGCGGCACGGTCTGGCCCACGGGGGAGTCACGGGGAGTTGCGGTGCTTGAGCAAGTGGGGTTGCCGATCGGCAGCCCATGGATCTACGCGGTGGTGGCCATGTCCGTCCTGCTCGACGTGTTCCTCCCGGTGCTGCCCAGCGGCATCCTGGTGATCACGGCGGCCACGGCGGCGGCAGCGGGCACGGCGACCGACGTGCCCGACATCCTCGTCCTGACCCTCTGCGCGGCCACCGCCTCCGTCCTGGGCGACCTGGTCGCCTACCGCCTCGCCTGGCGTGGCGGTGCCCGCCTGGACCGGGCGATCTCCCGCTCCCGGCGGCTGACCACCGCACAGGAACGGCTCGGCGCGGCCCTCGCCCGGGGCGGCGGCGCCCTCGTCGTCCTCGCCCGCTTCGCACCCGCCGGCCGCTCGGTGGTCTCCCTCGGCGCGGGCGCCGCCCACCGCCGCGCCCGCGACTTCCTGCCCTGGTCGGCCCTGGCCGGCTTCACCTGGGCCGCGTACAGCGTCGCCCTCGGCTACTTCGGCGCCCACTGGCTGGGCGCGACCTGGCTGGCGACGGCGGTGTCGGTGGGGGCGCTGTTCGCCGCCGGGGCAGGGGCGGCGTACGTGATGCGGCGAGAGCCGCGGACGTCGTAGACCGGCTCCGACTCACCACCACGACCACCAAGACCTGGAAGCGGCTGAGACATTGATCACGACGGCGTCGCGGAAAGCCTCTCGGACAAGACGGATCGCCCTTGCCGCGAGACGGCACCCACGGGCCGTGCTGTGGGCCGCGGCAGGCGTGATCACTCTCGGCTTCCTCGTCGCGCTCCAGATCGCCGCACACCATTTGGGCATACCGGGACCGATCACCACGCAGGCACGCGAGGTGATCTACGCCCCCAAGTCCGGGTTCCTGCTGTACGCCAGCCTGGCACTGACGATGGTGGTGCTCACCTGGCGGCAACGGCGCATCGCCCTCGGCGCCGCGATCGGCATCGACCTCGTCTTCCTGCTGGTGCGGTGGGCGACCGGCACCTACCCCGCCGAAGGCCACCCGTTCGGCAACGGCGCACTGTGGGTGATCCTGGGCTGCGCGGTCTTCGCCCTCGCGCGCCGCACCGGCCCCGAACGCGTCCTGATGCTGAAGGGCGTGGGGCTCGGCCTGCTGCTGGTGACCGGCCGCAAGACCGGTGACACCTGGCTGCAGATCACGTCGCAGACCCGCCCGGTCATACTCGACCCCTACGTCGCCATGGCCGATCACGCGCTGGGCAACCCGTCATGGCTGGCGGGCCGGCTCCTCAGGGCGAGCGGCCCGGTCGGCGAGCACGCCCTCGACTACGTGTACGCCCAGCTCGCGGTGGCCGCGGTCTGCGTGGCGCTGTACCAGCTGCGCAACGTGGCGGCCGAACAGCGCTTCCCGCGCCACCACCTGGTGCGCACCTTCCTCCTGATAGGCCTGGTCGGACCGGCCATCTACATGATCTACCCCGTGGTCGGGCCGATGTTCGCCTACGGCCCCGAGGGCGGGTCCTGGGCGGCGGCGAACCTGTGGCCGGACACCCTGCCACCGATCACCACCCCGTACGCGATGCCGTTCGACGAGATCACCCCGCGCAACTGCATGCCCAGCCTGCACACGGCATGGGCCACCACGATCTTCATCCACTCCCGCAGGGGACCGCGCGGCCTGCGTCTGGCCGGCACGTTCTGGCTGATCGGCACCCTCGCCGCGACCCTGGGATTCGGCTGGCACTACGGCGTGGACCTCGTCGCCGGTGTGGTGTTCGCGTACACGATCGAGGCGGCGCTGCGCACGTACGACCACGGCTGGGACCGCGCGGGAACCCAGTTGATCGTCTACGGGACGACCGTCTTCGCGGTGCTGCTGGCTTCCTACCGCTTCCTGCCGATGGAGATGGCCGCATACCCGTGGCTGTCCGGCCCCCTCTGCCTGCTGGCGATGGCCTCGGTCGTCTACGGCTACCAGCGGACCGTCGGGCTGTGGGAAGCGCGGCCCGCAGCCGCACCGCAACCCGAACCGCAGCCCGAACTGGCGGTCTGAGGTCCTGGGCCGGACACGGCTCAGGCCGTCTCCGCCTGGGCCGCCTTCCGGGCCCCGGCCCCGCGGACCTCGAGACCGTCCAGCAACTCGGCCGTGGCCTGCGCGATGGCCTCCACCGCGCGGTCGAACACCTCCTGGTTGTGAGCGGCGGGAGCGCGGAATCCCGAAACCTTCCGCACGTACTGCAGGGCGGCAGCGCGCACGTCCGCCTCGGTGGCCTCTTCGGGCATCGCGGGCGGACGCAGCGTCTTGATACTCCGGCACATGCCCCCAGTCTCACCCTTTCGGCCCCCGTACGACAGCGACGCCTGCCATGATCGCTCCGAGGCGGCCACCATCCCGGGGCCGACCGACGAGAGGAACTCCTCGTGGCGAACGAACTCACCGTGGCCGTCCTGGGTCCCGGCGGCGTGGGCGGCCTGCTCGCCGCCCTGCTCTCCCGCAGCGGCCACCGCGTGATCTGCCTGTCCGGCGAGAAGACCGCCGAGGCCCTGCGCACCGACGGCATCCGGGTCCGCAGCGACCGCTTCGGCGACTTCACGGCCCCCGTCGAGGCGGACACCGAGCTGCGGGAACCGGTCGACGCGTGCCTGGTCACCGTCAAGCACACCGCCCTCGACGCCGCGCTGGCGCGGGTCCCCGCCCCGGTGCTGTCCGGCGGCCTTCTCGTGCCGTTCCTGAACGGCGTCGAACACCCGGCGGCCCTGCGCGCCCGCTACCGGCCCGACCGCGTGGCCCCCGCCGTGATCCGCGTGGAGTCCACCCGTGTCGCTCCGGGCGTCATCGAACACGGCAGCCCCTTCGCGGAGATCGACCTGACCGGCACGGACGTGCCGCGGCCCCGTCTCGACGCCCTCGCCGAGGCCTTCGCCGCCGCCGGTCCGGCCACCCGCGTCCTGGAGGACGAGACGGCGGCCCTGTGGGCGAAGATGTCGTTCCTGGCACCGTTCGCCCTGCTGACCACGCGCTACGGCCTCCCCCTCGGCGACGTCCGCACCCAGCACCGCGACGAACTGACCGCCCTGGTGGAGGAGACGGCCGCGATCAGCCAGGCGTGCGGCGGCCCGGCGGACCCGGCCCAGGCCCTCGCCCGCTACGACGCCTTCCCGCCGTCGATGAAGTCCTCGATGCAGCGCGACGCCGAGGCCGGCCGGCCCCTCGAACTGGAGGCCATCGGCGGCGCGCTGCTCCGCGCGGCCGAGCGCCACGGCGTACCGGCTCCGGTGGCGGCCCGGGTGGTGGGCGAGTTGACGGACAGGTCCGGGGGCGAGGGCGGACGCTGACGCGGCACCTTTGCGGGGGTACACCCGTTCGCATGAACCACAGGAAGGAACTCGCCTGCCAAATTCGAACAGGCGTATCATTGGGCCGTGGCTACGACCTATGACTTTCCGAGTGACCTCCTGGCCGGTCAGGAGGAACTCCATCAGGTCCGGGCCGAGCTGTCGGCCCTGCTGAAGCGGCTCCCCTGGTCGGTGGAGCCGCTGGACGGCTTCAGTGACGACAACGGCTGGCGCAAGGTGGAACGGCCCGCCTCCCCCGGCTGGACCGCCGACGAACAGGCCGAAGTGGAGAAGCTCCGGCAGCGGGAGCACGAACTCGCGGTGTTCGTCAGCACCCACCGCTACTGGTCCGAACTCTCCGGTCCCGAGCGGGTGGCGGCCCGCTCGGGGCTGAAGCACGCGCACGAGGCGCCGCCGGAGGAGACCGGCGGAGCCTCGTGACGCCTCGCCGTCAGATCAGCCGGTGCTCTCGCTCCGGCTCTAGCTCTCGCTCTTGCCGAGGAGCTTGTTCATCTCGCCGATCTCGGCGTTCTGGGCGGTGACGATGTCGTCGGCCATCGCCTTGGCGGGGCTGTAGCGGCCCTTGCTCTGTTCGGTCCGGGCCATCTCCACGGCCCCTTCGTGGTGCTCGACCATCAGGGTCAGGAACTGGTGGTCGAAGGCCTTGCCCGTCAGCTTCTCCAGCGCGGCCATGTCCTCGCCGCTCATCATGCCGGGCATGCCGGAGTGGCCCGACGCGGAGTGGTCCATGCCGCCCGACGCCCCGGGGACGTCCTCGCCCCAGGTCTTCAGCCAGCCGGTCATGGTCCGGATCTCCGGATCCTGCGCCTTCTCGATCCGCCCGGCGAGGTCCCTGACCGTCCCGGAGGAGGCCCGGTCGCCGGCCAGCCGCGCCATCTCCAGCGCCTGCCGGTGGTGCGGGATCATGCCCTGCGCGAAGGCGACGTCCTGGGGGTTGTGGGCGCCGGCGGGCGACGGCGTCGCGGTGGCGCTGTGGCTTCCGGCGTCGCCGTGACCGGCACCGCCGGCGGCACGGTCGGCACCGTCACCGCCACAGGCGGTGAGGACGACCGCCGCGGCAGCCGTGGCGGTCACCAGGGCGGCTCGGCGCGCCAGGGTACGAATGCTCTTGCTCATGCGTGAACTCCTGCTTCTGCAAGGAAGGAACTGCGGATTCCGGACACGACGGGACACCACGCCGCCACCGGTCGGTGCCGGGCGGCGTGATGCGTGGTGTCTAGATCCGCAGAAGCTGGAGCTCGGCGAGGGAAGGCGGGGCCCGCGCACCATCCGTATCCGCGACCGCGTACGCCCGAACGGCACTCTCCCCCTCGACCACGGGGACCGGGTCCTGAACCAGCGGGGGCAACACCGGCCCACCGCCCACGGCACCCGACGCACAGCTCGCGTCGGCGTGCTGGACATGTCCTTCACCGCAGTGCCCGTAGGGCATGAGGTGGGCCTGGAGCACGGGGGTCCGGGGCGTATGGGCCTGGGGCGTATGGCTCTGGGGCGTATGGGCCTGGGGCGTGTGGCTGTGGAGGGCGGCCGCCTGCTGCGTGTGCATCGGGCGAGGGAGACCGCCGCCGGGCGCCAGCCCGTGCATGCCCAGCAACCCCGCCAACAGCCCCAGCACGCACAGCACATGACGCCGCCGCACGGCGAGTCGGGGAGCGCGCTGCCCGGGACTGTTCACGCGCTCATCCTAGAGACACTCCCTGAGCCGACGCCGACCCGGGGCGGACGTGCGTACAAGTCGCGGCCGGATGTGCGAAGGACCGTCCCCCCATCAGGTGAACTCATTCAGCCTTCTACAACCACACGGCTCCCCCGGCGGGTCCTACACCCGCACCACACGAATGATCCCGAGGGGGACCCATGAGCCAGCAGTACCCGCAGCAGCCGAACCAGCCCCACCCGCAGCAGCCCGGTTACGGCGCCCCGGCGCCCCAGCCGCCGAAGAAGCGCGGCGTGGGCAAGATCGCGGGCCTCGGCTGCGCGGGCATCCTCGTCCTCTTCGTCATCGCAGCCGTCGCCACGGGCGGCGGGGGCGACGACAGCAGCGACACCTCGAACAAGGACAAGGCCGTCGCCGCAGAGGGCAAGCCGGGGGACGACAGCCCCAAGAAGGCCGGGTCGGCCGACGAGAAGCCCCAGGCCGAGCAGTTCAGGAGCTGCGTCGCCGAGAACGGCACGGCAACGGAGAAGGCGGCCGTCGAACACGTCACGAAGGTGACCGGCGCGGACAAGCGCAACGACATCCTCGACGCGGCGGAGGTCTTCACCGATTTCAGCGGCGGCATGATGGGCCCCCACCAGGGCGAGGGCAAACTCATCGCCTCCGCGTTCACCTCCTGCTACGAGTCCGAGAACGGCCTCGTCACGGTGTACGACAAGGACGGCGAACTCCTCGCCAACGCGAACTACTGACTCCTGGCGGGCGTGCCAACAGGAGAGGCCCTCCGGGAACCTTCCCGGAGGGCCTCCGACCCGAAACTCGGTGCTGTGGGCGCGGACGGTTTCGAACCGCCGACATCCTGCTTGTAAGGCAGGCGCTCTACCCCTGAGCTACGCACCCGGCTCCCGGGCCACGCCCAGGACGAGTCGACAGCCTACATTGCCCGGGGCGCGGTCCCGCAAACCCGTATCGCGGGACCGTACCGGGTCCCGCACCTGGGGTTAACCCCACCCCTGATCCGGGAGTGGCCCGGATCCCCCGGCGGGCCCCGGATCCATACGGTCGTAGAGCGCCCCAGAGCGCCCGTCGTCCGTCCAGGGGGAGATCGTCATGACCACACGCACCGCCACTGCCCGCGCCGCCGCCCTCACCGGTGCCGTCGTGGTGCTCGTCGCCGGGCTCAGCGCCTGCGGGGCGGCCGCCGGGGACGACACGGATCCCGACCACCGGTCCTTCGCCCTCCAGGGCCGCACCCTCACCGTCGACTCCGACGACTCGGCCCTCGAGGTCGTCGCCTCCGACGGGAAGCCCGCGGGCAAGATCGAGGTCACCCGCTGGTTCCAGGGCTCGGTCGTCGTCGGCAAGGAGCCCGAGGTCACCTGGGACATGCGGGACGACCGCCTGGTGCTGCGCCTGAAGTGCTCCGGCGTCGTCGCCGACTGCTCGGCCAAGCACCGCATCGAGGTGCCCCGCGGCATCACCGTGAAGGTCGAGGACGGCGACGGCAGTGTCCGTGCCCGGGGCTTCCGGGACCCCCTCAGCATCCGCACGGGCGACGGCTCCGTCCGCGTCACCGACACCACCGGTCCCCTGGAGCTGCGTACCGGCGACGGTTCCATCCGGGCGAACGTCGCCTCCCGTGACGTCCGCACCCACACCGGTGACGGCTCGGTCCGCCTCGAACTCGGCGTCGTACCGGACCGCGTGGAGTCCCGCAGCGGCGACGGCTCCGTGAACATCGCACTGCCCCGAGCCGCCTACCGCGTGACCGCCGAGACCGGTGACGGCGGCGTCGATGTGTCGGTGCCCCGGGACGAGACCAGCTCCCATGTGGTGTCCGCTCACACCGGCGACGGCAAAGTGACGGTCCGAACAGCGAACTGACCGGCCCGTGTGTTCGTCCTTAACCGGTGGGAGAATGACACCGGGCAGGGTGGACCACAGCACGGGAGAGGGATGTGACGGCGACACCAGGACAGCCGGACTCGCCGTCGGTGCCGCGCGCACATCGCCCGCGCGGCCGCCTCCCCCGCACCCCCGGGCTGCTCACCTTGATCGTGCTCCCCCTGCTGGCCGCGTCGGCCCTGCCCGCCGCTTTCGCGGGCGGGGGCACCCGGCGCTGGTTCGGCGGCCGGGCCGAGAACCAGCGGGCCGAGGCCCAGGCCGCGAAGGACGCCGCCGCGGCCGCCTTCTACGAGCTCGACACCGCCCAGCGCGACCTGCGCATCTCGATCGAGACGATCACCGCCGTCGACGACTCCCCCGCCGCCCGGCGCGCCGTCGCCGACTTCGACGCCCTCGGCAACCGCATCGACGAGGCCAGCCACCAGTACATCAACGCCGTCGACGCCCACGACCTCGACCGCGACGACCTGGAGGCCTCCACCGCCTCCCGCGCCCGCGCCGAGCTGACCGCCGCCAAGGAGGAACTCGGCCGGGTCAAGCAGGAGCTGGACCGCTTCACCGACGGCCTCGGCCCCCTCCTCGGCAAGGCCGAGACCCAGCTGGCCCGCCTCGCCCCCGCCGTCGAACGCGCCCGCCAGGCCCTGCTCGCCGCCTCCAACGCCCTGGACTCGGTGCGCGCTTCCGGTCTCAAGGCGGACGACCTCGCCGCCCGGCTCGCCGCCCTCTCCCCGGAGCTCACCAAGCTGAACCAGGGCGCCGGACAGCACGGCGTCCCGCACACCCTGGAGCGGGCCGAGCGCGTCACCCGAGAGGCCGAAGCGGTCCGCGTGGAGGCCGAGCGGCTGCCGGACCGCGCCGCCGAGATCGACCACCGCCTCGTCTCCCTGCGCACCCGCGCCCAGGCCCTCACCACCCGCTCCGAGCAGGTCGAACCGACCCTGAGCGAACTCCGCCGCCGCTTCACCGCGGCCTGCTGGCAGGACCTGCAGCACGTCCCCGACGTCGCCGCCGAGAACGTCCGCCAGGCCGAGACCAGACTGGCCGAGGCCCGCACCGCCCGCGGCGAACAGCGCTGGGCCGACGCGACGGCCCTGCTGTCGACCGTACGGGCCCTCCTGAACAGCACCGACGAGGCCGTCTCGGCCGCCGGCGACCGCCTGCACCGCCTGAACGCCGTGCAGAAGGACCCCCAGCAGGAGATCGACCGCACCCGGTTCGCCATCCGCGACGCCCAGCGCCTCGCCATGGCGGGCCGCAACACCCCCGACCCGCGCCACGCCCGGCCCCTGGACGACGCCGTGTCCCGCCTGGACCGCGCCGTCGCCACGCTCGAAGGCCGCCACCCCGACTACTGGCACTTCCTCACGGAGACGGAAGCGGTCCGCCGGTCCGTGGCCCACGTGGTCTCCGAGATCCGCGAGGAACGCGGGGCCGGCCATTGACCGTGCCGGTTAACCTGTGCGCATGCCTCGCTACGAGTACCGCTGCCGGACCTGCGGCGACACCTTCGAACTCAGCCGTCCCATGGCCGAGTCCTCCGACCCCGCGGCCTGCCCCTCGGGGCACGACGACACGGTGAAGCTCCTCTCCACGGTCGCGGTCGGCGGCTCCGCCTCCGCCCCGGCCCCGGCACCCCGCGCGGGCGGCGGCGGTGGGGGCGGCTGCTGCGGAGGCGGCTGCTGCGGCTGACGCCCTCCCCCAGGAGTTCGTCCTCAGGAGTTCTTCCTCAGGAGTTCTTCAGCTTCGGTTTCCTAGCGTGGCGGCATGACAGCCATCGCAGCGGACGCCGGACCGCAGTGGGTCAACGACCTGATGGACGCGTTGGGCGCGCCGGGTGCCGGTCTCGCCATCGCCCTGGAGAACCTGTTCCCGCCGCTGCCCAGCGAGGTGATCCTGCCCCTCGCCGGGTTCGCCGCGAGCAGCGGCCGGATGAGCCTGCTCGCCGTCCTGCTGTGGACGACGGCCGGCTCGGTGATCGGCGCCCTCGCGTTGTACGGAGTCGGTGCGCTGCTCGGCCGTGACCGGACGGTGGCGATCGCGTCCCGGCTGCCGCTGGTGAAGGTGTCGGACATCGAGCGGACGGAGGCGTGGTTCCTGCGGCACGGCACCAAGGCGGTGTTCTTCGGCCGGATGATCCCGATCTTCCGCAGCCTGATCTCCGTGCCGGCGGGTGTCGAGCGCATGCGTCTGCCGGTGTTCCTGGGGCTGACCACTCTGGGCAGCGCGATCTGGAACACGGCGTTCGTGCTCGCGGGCTACCTGCTCGGCGCGAACTGGCACCAGGTCTCGGACATCGTCTCGACCTACTCGAAGGTGGTCCTCGCCGTGGCAGCCGTGGCGATGGCGGCGTTCATCGCGGTACGGCTGCTACGACGCCCTGAGGCGGCGCCGCACTCGCACGAGGAGGACCAGGACACCCGAGTCCTCAGGCGCCCCCTACTGCCTCCAGAAGCTCCCGCAGGATCCGCTCCCCGGCAAGGACACCCCGGTCGGGGAGCACCCTGATCGACGGAGCCGCGAAGCCGGTGTCGGCCAGCTCCCCGTGGCCGGGCCGCCAGCCCTGGTCCGCCGCGAGCAGCAGGTCGGTATCGAGCAGGGAGTCACCCGCGGCGAGCGTGAGATCGGCCCCGGTCCGGCGGGCGACCTCGCGCATCGCCGCGCTCTTGGTGAGCGGCTTGGGAACGGCGTAGATCTTGCGGCCCTGGAGGGACACGGTCCAGCCGCGGTTCTCCGCCCACACCGCGAGTTCCTTCACCCAGTCCTCGTTCAGCAGTTCACGCTCGACGACGAGGTAGGCGAAGAGGTCGTCGGCGACGCGGTGCTTGCGCACCCAGACCGGGTCGGCGGCCCTCAGCAGGTGTTCCTGCACCTCGGCGAGGGGCGCGCACTGGTCGGCCAGCCGCGCGGTGACCTGCGCGTGCCAGTCGGGGTCGGAGACGCCGTCCACCAGGAGGTGGCCGCCGTTCGCGCAGATCGCGTACGTGGGCTCCGGGCCCGGCAGGTTGATGCGCTGGTACTGCTTGCGCGTCCGGGTCGTCGTCGGAACGAACACGGCCGCGTCGCCCAGGTCGGTGAGGAGCCGGGCGGCCGTCTCCGTCATGTACGACAGCGGCTTGCTCTCGTGCACCTCCACGCACAGCAGCCGGGGCGCCCGCGCGTCCGGCATGGTCAGCGCCAGAGCCGCCGAGGAGTAGATCAGGGTGCGGTCGAGGTCGCTTGCGACGAGTGCGGGCATCAGGCCGTCACCGCCTTGCCGTCGGCGCCGGTCGCGCCCCGGGTGTACTTGGGGTGGATCAGGCCGACGCAGGTGTAGGGCAGTCCGTCGACCTCCTCGACGGGCACGCCGCGTTGCTCGGCCAGCAGGCGCACGTGGTCGAGGTCGCTGCCCGCCCCGGCGCGTGCCAGGACCTTCCACGGCACGCGGCGCAGCATGACCCGGGTGGTCTCGCCGACGCCGGGCTTGACGAGGTTCACGTCGTGGATGGCGTACTCCTCGCTGATGCGCTCGACGGCGGCCCAGCCCTCCCAGGTGGGCGAGCGGTCGGTCGCGAGCAGCTCCTTGGCCTGGGCGCAGGCCGCGTCGGCGACCTCGGGGAAGCGGGCGGACACGGCGTCGAGGAAGGCCACCGACACGTCGGTGCCGGCGAGTTCGCGGTAGAACTTCGCGCCGTGGAAGTCGTCCGGGCCGACCAGGTCCGCGCGGAGCACGGTGCGCGAGATCAGGCCGGAGACGGTGGAGTTGAGGCAGGCCGAGGGGATCAGGAAGTCCTCGCGGGTGCCGTAGGTCCGTACGCAGGAGCCCGGGTCGGCCAGAACCGCGATCTCGGGGCTGAAGCCGGTGATGCCGTCGGACTTCTCGAACTCCTCCAGGGCCTGGGCGAGTTCGCGGGTGATGGCGCCCTTGCCGGTCCAGCCGTCGACGAAGACGACGTCCCGGGGGTCGTGGTGCCGGGCGAGCCAGCGCAGCGCGTTGGCGTCGATGCCGCGGCCGCGGACGATCGACACGGCGTAGTGCGGCAGGTCGAGGCCGTGCCGGTGCTGGGCCCAGCGGCGCATGAGGACGCCGACGGGCGTCCCGGCGCGGGCCAGGGAGACCAGGACCGGACGCGGGGACCGCTCAGCGAGGACCGTCTCGGTGACGACGCCGACCGCCTGGGCGATACGGGCCGCCGACTCCTTCAGCGCGGCGTGGAACAGCTCCTGGTACTGCTCGCTCGGCTGGTACTCCACGGGCAGCGACTCCGCGTAGTGCGCGCCGCCGCTCTGGATCGCCTCCTCGCGCTCCTCGGTCGGCGCCTCCAGCGTCACGTCCGAGAGGTCCTGGAGCAGCCAGCCGACCTCCTCGGGCGCGTACGAGGAGAAGGCGGGGCCGCGGAGGGGCTCGGGCAGCATGGAGGGCCTTTCGGGGGCGTGCGACGGTATGACGGCGAGGAGGACCCGCGGCGTGTGCGCGGCGAGCCGGGCCAGCAGGCCGTCGGGCGCGTGCAGCGCGGGAGTGTCTCCGGCCGAGTCGACCACCGCGACGACGGCGTCGAATCCGGCGCCGGCGACGTTGTAGGCGTACCGCTCGCCCGGGCCGTCGGCGGGGTCGTCGTGGGCGGGGAAGGCGAGGCGGGTGCGTATCGCGTAGCCGGGGTCGTCGACGGCCAGGACGGGTGAGCGGGTGGTGGTGGAGTAGCGGACCTCGATGCCGGTGGTCCGCTCCAGCTCGCGGGCGAGCCTCAGGGGGGCGTACATCAGCTCTTCGAAGCCGAGGATGTGTACGCGGCGGGCCCCGTGGGGCAGCGCGTCCGCCAGGCGGCGGGCCATCGCGGGGAGGGCGTTCTCCAGGAGCTCCCGATGCGCCGGGGTGAACCCGTGTCGCCCCCCGTCGGGGAGGCCGGCGGGCCACTGCAGGTCTATCCGGCTGTCGCCCGGGGGCGGGTCGGTGGGGGCTGGTCGCGCAGTTCCCCGCGCCCCTGGGGAGACGGCCTCCTGGCCGGCTTCGACGGCAACGCCGCTGTTCGGGGGCGCGGGGAACTGCGCGACCGGCCACGACGGCTCCGCACCCGCCGACGAACCCTCCCCCGCACTCTCCGCCTCGTACCGCGCCACCAGCTCCTGCCCCTTCTCCAGCACCCCCTCCGGCAGCCGCACACTCCCCGAAGCCGCTGCCACGAGATCCACCCGCGCACCGATCTCCCGCGCGAACGCCTCCAGCCGCCCCGCATCGGCGGCGGACCGCATGTCCACCAGCGCCACCACGACGTACCGCCGCCGCGGATACCGCTCGTGGAGATCCCGGACGGTGTTCAGCACCGTGTTGCCCGTGGAGAACTCGTCGTCGACCAGGACCAGCGGCCCGTCGCCGGTGAGCAGCGCGGGGTCCTCCGGCAGCAGCAGATGCGAGGTGGCGTGGGAGTGGGACTCCTCGAAGCCGCCGGCCGGGGCGAGACCGGCGACCGGGCGGCGGGTGGAGTGCAGGTAGGGCGCGAGGCCCAGCCCGTCGGCGACACAGTGGCCGAGGCCGGTCGCGGTCTCCGCGTAGCCGAGGACCACGGCCCTGCGGGCCTCGTCGTCGCCCAGCAGGTCACGCACCCGGCGGCCGAGCTCCCAGCCGTAGCCGTACACCACGGACGGCGACTGCGGCACGTGCTTGCCGAGCACGTTCGACACGAGCAGGTGGGCCCGCTTGGGGTTGCGGCGCAGCGCCAGCCCCAGCAGGCCCGCCAGCCGGTCGTCGCCGACGAGCTCGACACCGAGCCGCGCGGCGACCCAGGTGCCGGACCAGACGCCGTCGGTCGCGTCGGCCGGCCCGGCCGGCGCATCGGCGCGCACCTCGCGGTGCTCCCCCTCGTTCACTGCTCTCTCCGCCTTCTCCATGCCTTCAGCCCGGCAGTCCCGCCGCCAGCAGTTCCACGAAGCCGATGTCCTGGTTCGCCACGCCGAAAACCTCGGCACGCATCAGGGTCCGCTCGGCCCAGGCCCGATGCGGTTTCACCTCGTTCATCTTGTTCGTGTACGACGATCTCAGCACACCCCCGCCGCCGCGCTCGGGGCGGAGGATGTCCTGGGCGTCCGAGAACTCCTCGTGGCTGACGACCGACAGGGCGTGCACCGGCAGCACGTGCGAGGGGTGGATGCAGGTCTTGCCCAGCAGGCCGTTGGCCTGGTCCAGGGAGATCTCCCTCAGCAGGCCGTCCATGGCGTGCTCAATCAGCTTCTCGCGCAGTTCCGCGGCCTGCACCTCCAGGAAGGGGCTCTGCCGCAGCAGCGGCTTGAACATGCGCTCCTGGACCCGGAAGTACTCCCACACCGGCCCGGTCACGGTGAAGCCGGTCCCGTCGGCGCGGCCCAGCATGTTCACCACGTCGGCGATCACGGAGGCGACGATCTGCACGTCGTAGGCCGTCATGTCGGGGCCTCTGCGCAGTCCGTAGGAGGAGCAGAAGTCCGTCACGCCGAGACGCAGGGCGAGCACGCGGTCGCGGTACTTGTCGATCGCCCGGGAGATGCCCTCCAGGGTGTCCACGCGCGACTCCCGGTAGAGCAGCTCCGGGGACTCCAGCACGGGCATGGCGAAAAGGCGGTGGCCGCTTTCGGCCTCGGCGGTGGCCAGGGCCTCCAGGAACGGAATGCCGCGTTCCTCGGTGAACTTGGGCAGGACGAATCCGGACAGCAGCCGGACGGCGGGGCCGAGACGTCGTACCAGGTCGGGTATCTGCCCGGGGGTGCGGACCCGGATGAACAGCAGCGGCAGGTCGGCGTCCGGGAGGTCGGCGAGGGCCGTGAACTGGCGGACGAGGTTCTCCTCGCCGGGGCCGACGTCCGCGTCGTCGATCGAGTCCTCCAGGCACAGCACCATCGAGACCACACCGCGCCCTGCCTGCTTGAGGACGTCGTCGGCCAGGCGCGGCCGGGTGGCCGGGCTGTACAGCGTGGCGCCCAGGGCGGCCGAGAGCAGCCGCGCCGGGGATTCCGGGGTGAACGCGCACGGCTCGCGGTAGAAGAGACGCTTCCGTACCTCAGGGGCGATGTGCCCGAAATGACGCATGGAACTCCCCCGTGGTGGTGATGCGACCTGCGAATCGATGAAAGGTGGCCGGTAATAGTACGTAGATGTCCATGTCACAGGTTCCCATGAGGCATGAATTTCAGGTAACGCGGGCAAGCACAGCCAGGCCCGACCATGACGACGGTAGTCCGCGACGGCCGTCGGCGCCGCTCGTGACCGCGGCCCCCGCGTTGTCGTGAGCAGGACCGAGAAGGCAGGATGACCGCATGACGCACGCGATGCTGAAGGGGTCGAACGTCCCGCTGGAAGCCACCACGGTGCGCGCCGTGCTGCGCTGGACACCCGGGCAGGGGGTTCCGGACGTCGACGCCTCCGCGCTGCTCCTCGGCCCCGACGGTCGTGTGCGCTCCGACGAGGACTTCGTCTTCTACAACCAGCCCCGGCATCCGGCCGGAAAGGTGTGGCGACTCGGCAAGAAGCGGGTCGCCGAGGGCCTGACCGACACGATCCAGACAGAGCTCACCGGTGTCGAGGCGGAGGTCAGCCGGATTCTGCTGGTCGCATCGGCGGACGGCACGACGTTCGACCGCGTACAGGAACTGCGCATTCTGCTGTACGACGCGGCGGGCACCGGCGCCGAGGCGCTGGCGTACTTCGACGTCAAGCCGGAGACGGGCGAGGAGACCGCGCTGATCTGCGGCGAGCTGTACCGGCGCGGGGAGGGCTGGAAGTTCCGGGCGCTGGGCGAGGGCTATTCGAACGGGCTGAAGGGGCTCGCGACCGACTTCGGCATCTCCGTGGACGAGTCGGAGGTGCTGGAGGAGGCGACCACGACGGTCCCCGCGCCTCCCACCACCAACACGCCCGCGCAGCCGACGACCGCCGGCTCCGCCCAGCCGTCCCCCGAGGCCTCCGTGCCGCTGCCCCCGGAGCAGCCGACCGCGGTGCCCGCGCAGCCCGGGTACGGATATCCGCCGCAGCAGCCGCCGGCGACCCAGCCGGCCTACGGCTACCCGCAGCACACCGGCCGCCCGGCGTACGGCTACCCCCAGACACCGGCCGCGGCGGATGCCGCGGGTGGGCAGACCGGCTACGGCTACCCCCCGGCGGTGACGGCGGTCCCCGACCCGGACTTCCGGCTGCCCCCGCAGGGCCCGCAGTTCATCGGGCGCTGAGCAGAGCTCCGGGGTGGGGCTCACCAGGGCTCCGCGGTCAGCGGCCGACCTTGGTCTTGTAGCCCCGCCCCCACTGCAGTCCCCACCCGTACAACCGGTCGAGTTCGGCCTGGAAGCCGTAGACGAACTTCGCCTCGCGGCGGACGACGATCTCGTCCTTCACCTTCTCGATCATGACGACGGCACAGGAGCGGGCTTGCGGCTGGCGTTCGTCGAGGTGGATCTCGATGCGGGGGCCGTTGCTCGGGTAGAGGGTGACGATGGCCTGGGCCCGGTCGAAGGCGGGCGTCTGGTCGTAGATGTAGACGAAGACCAGCAGCCGCTTGATCTGGTCGCGGTGGTCGAGGTTGATGTACATCGTCTCGCCGGACGCGGAGCCGAAGCGGTCGTCGCCACTGAGCTTGACGTACGGCGCGGCGTTGGTCTCCCCGAAGTAGCCGCCGAGGGGCTGGACGACGCCCTTGCTGCCGTCCTGGAGTTCGTAGAGACAGCCGAGGTCGAGGTCGACGTTGACCATGCTCTGGCTGTGGCCGACGACCTCGGGGGGTTTGAGCGCCCGGAAGGGATGGCGCAGCAGGCTCTCGCGCTGGTTGCCGCCGATGTCGGACGTGCGCATCCGCCAGCTGAGGTTGACGCGCAGATGGCCGGTGGCCGCGCCCTGTTTGCTGAGTGATATCTGCGCGCGCCGCTTGGTCAGCTCGATCGCGTTGGTCGACGCGTCGCCCGAGTCGAACTGTGCCTCGCGGCCGCGCCGGAGTCCGTCGAACAGGCCCATTCCGCCCCCCACGTTCACTTGGAGACCGCAGGGCATCGCCGTACCCGCGGCCCTTGACGACCGACGGGGCGGCCGCCGAGGAGTCCTCGGTGGCCGCCCCGCTCAGAGCGTTCCTCACCCAAAGGGGTGTCACACCCCGGACGAGACCTCAGTCTTCTCGTCCGAGCCGGCATCTCCCTCGGCCGCGGCGATCGCCTTGTTGCGGCGGACGGAGGACCAGAAGGAGGCGCCGATGAGGACGACGCCGATGAGGCCGGTGATGATCTCGTTGATCTGGTACTGGATGGTGACCAGCAGGATCATGGCGAGCGCGCCGATGGCGTAGTGCGCGCCGTGCTCCAGGTAGACGTAGTCGTCGAGGGTGCCCTGGCGGACCAGGTAGACCGTCAGCGAACGGACGTACATGGCGCCGATGCCGAGGCCGAGGGCCATCAGGACGATGTCGTTGGTGATGGCGAAGGCGCCGATCACGCCGTCGAAGGAGAAGGACGCGTCCAGGACCTCGAGGTAGAGGAACATGAAGAAGGCGGCCTTGCCGGCCAGCTGGACCGCCGAGCGGGGCTTGCCGCTGCGCTCGGCCTCTTCCTCCGCCTCGTGCTCACGTTCCTCCTCCTCTTCGAGCTTGTCCTCGAAGTAGCCGGAGAGACCGCCGACGATCATGTAGGTGATCAGACCGCCGATACCGGCGAGCAGGACCGTCTCGGCCTTGTCGACGTGGGTGCCGCCGTGCTGGTGGGCGTGGGTGGCGAAGGTCATCGCCGAGATCAGCAGGACGATCAGCGCGATGCAGACCGACAGCATGTCGACCTTGCCGAGCTTGGACAGCGGGCGCTCCAGCCAGCCGAGCCACTTGATGTCCCGGTCCTCGAAGATGAAGTCCAGGAAGATCATCAGCAGGAACATGCCACCGAAGGCGGCGATCGACGGGTGAGCGTCGGTCACCAGCTGCTGGTACTGGTCCTTGTCGTTGAGGGCGAGATTGACGGCCTCGATCGGGCCCAGCTGGGCGCTGAACGCGACGATCACGACGGGGAAGACCAGCCGCATGCCGAAGACGGCGATCAGAATGCCGATCGTGAGGAAGATCTTCTGCCAGAAGGCATTCATCTTCTTCAGGATCCCGGCGTTGACCACCGCGTTGTCGAAGGACAGCGAGATCTCGAGGACGGACAGGATCGCGACGACGCCGAGCGCGGTCCACCCGCCGAACAGGACCGCCGCGACCAGGCCGAGCGCGGTGACCGCGAACGACCACCCGAAGGTTTTCAGAACCACTGGCTACCCAATCGTGTGTGTACGGGGCTCCCCCGCGCCGTACCCGGCTTTACGAACTTTTGAAGCCGAAGTCTAGTCGGGCCCCCTCCGCACCCCACCGGGCCCCGGTTTTTGCTCATAACGCGTTATGAGACGTTGACCCCGAAGTCCTGTGCGATGCCCCGCAGCCCCGACGCGTACCCCTGCCCCACGGCCCTGAACTTCCATTCGCCCTGATAGCGATAGAGCTCGCCGAAGATCATCGCGGTCTCCGTGGAGGCGTCCTCGCTCAGGTCGTAGCGGGCGAGCTCCTGGCCGTCGGCCTGGTTGACCACGCGGATGAAGGCGTTGCTGACCTGGCCGAAGGTCTGGCCGCGCTCGTCGGCCATGTGGATCGAGACGGGGAACACGATCTTGTCGCACTGCGGCGGCACCTTGGGCAGGTCGATCAGGAGCGACTCGTCGTCGCCGTCGCCCTCGCCGGTGAGGTTGTCGCCGGTGTGCTCGACCGAGCCGTCCGGGCTCTTGAGCTGGTTGTAGAAGACGAACCACTCGTCCCCGAGCACGCGCCCGCCGCTGCACATCAGGGCGCTGGCGTCGAGGTCGAAGGGGGCTCCGGTGGTGGAGCGCGCGTCCCAGCCGAGCCCGATCATCACCTGGGTGAGGTTCGGTGCGGCCTTGGACAGGGAGACATTGCCCCCTTTGGCGAGCGTGACGCCCATGATGCTGGTCCCTCCCCGAAGTGACACTTCTCTGGCTGTCCTGCACGTCCGGCGCCGCACGTAAACCGTGCGGCGCCGGACAAGAAGACCTTTCGGGCCCTGGCGTCAGGGCCCTTCAGGGTGATTCAGACGTTCACGCCGAAGTCCTGCGCGATGCCGCGCAGGCCCGAGGCGTAGCCCTGGCCGATGGCGCGGAACTTCCACTCCGCGCCGTGCCGGTAGAGCTCACCGAAGACCATGGCGGTCTCGGTGGACGCGTCCTCGCTCAGGTCGTACCGGGCGATCTCGGCGCCGCCCGCCTGGTTCACGACGCGGATGAACGCGTTGCGCACCTGGCCGAAGGACTGCTGGCGGGTCTCGGCTTCGTAGATCGAGACCGGGAAGACGATCTTTTCCACGTCGGCCGGGACGGTGGCGAGGTTGACCTTGATCTGCTCGTCGTCGCCCTCGCCCTCACCGGTGAGGTTGTCACCGGTGTGCTCCACGGAGCCGTCCGGGGTCTTGAGGTTGTTGAAGAAGATGAAGTGCTGGTCGTTGCCGACCTTGCCGGAGTTGTTCAGCAGCAGCGCACTGGCGTCCAGGTCGAAGTCCGTGCCGGTCGTGGTGCGGATGTCCCACCCCAGACCGATGATGACCGCGGTCAGGCCCGGCGCCTCCTTGCTAAGCGATACGTTGCCGCCCTTGCTGAGGCTGACTCCCACGAGTCCTCCATTGGTGTCCAGGGGCGGGATGCCCCGTTGTGCTCGGATGTCGGATCAACGAGTCGATCCTAGTGACGGGTTCCCGCCCCCCGCAGGCCCTGAAGCCGACATTTCAGCGGGTGTCGAGCGCATGACGCCCGACCGGCGTCACAGGGAGTCGAGCGCCTTCACGTAGTCGTTCAGGTCGCGCGCGTCCGGCAGGCCGTTGACGACGGTCCACCGCACGACGCCCTCCTTGTCGATGACGAAGGTGCCGCGCACGGCGCAGCCCTTGTCCTCGTCGAAGACGCCGTAGGCGCGCGAGACGTTGCCGTGCGGCCAGAAGTCCGACAGCAGCGGGTACTCCAGGTTCTCCTGCTCGGCGAAGACGCGCAGGGTGTGGATGGAGTCGTTGGAGACGGCGAGCAGCTGGGTGTCGCGGTCCGAGAACTGCGGCAGGTGGTCGCGCAGCTCGCACAGCTCGCCGGTGCACACGCCGGTGAAGGCGAAGGGGTAGAAGAGCAGCACCACGTTCTTCCGGCCCCGGAAGTCGGACAGCTGCACGGCCCTGCCGTGGTTGTCCTTGAGCTCGAAGTCGGGGGCCTTCTCGCCGACCTGGATCGCCATCGCTGTGGGTGTCCCTTCGTGGGGCTTTTCGGGTGGGACCACCCTACGCAGGCACCGGGACAGGCCGAAGGGCGGGCCGACGGCATGCGCCGGCCCGCCCCGCCGTACGACTAACGCTTGGACTTGGCGGCCTTGGGCGTGGCCAGCCGGCTGCCGCTCCAGTCCTTGCCGACGCTGACGCTCTTGGACGCCGTCAGACCCGCCGTGGTGGCGGCTTCCGAGATGTCGCTCGGCTCCACGTACCCCGAACGGCCGGTCTTGGGTGTGAGGAGCAGGATCGCGCCGCCCTCTTCGATGTACGTGGTGGCATCGACCAGCGAGTCCGTAAGGTCGCCGTCGTCGTCACGGAACCACAGCACAACGGCATCGGCCACGTCGTCGTAGTCCTCGTCCACCAGGTCGGCCTCGATGATGCCCTCGATGGCCTTGCGGAGCTCCTGGTCCACGTCGTCGTCGTAGCCGATCTCCTGGACCACCTGCCCGGGCTGGAACCCCAGCCTGGCGGCAGGGTTCGTCCGCTCCTCCGCGTGGTCCGCGGTCGCGCTCACGGGTTGCCTCCTGATCATGTTTTGGGAATAACTCAGCCACGCGCGTGCGCGAAGCATTGGCCGTAGTCCACACGGGCGGGGCGGATCGCGCAAGTACCCGGCCGTTCAGACCGCCGAAACGGTGACGATCCTGGCGGTGTCACCGCAACTCCAGGCACACCATCATGGCCCTGGGTGACGTACACCACACCTTTCTGCCCTGTTTGGGCGTTTGGGAATCGTCTGTGGGTACGAGACTCGAAGGTATTCGCCCCATACGTCACGGAGTCGATCTCACGTCTGGGTTACCGCTGGGTAGAGATGACGTTTCCCGGCCCCGAGGTGGACCATGGGAGCGGCGCGCCCCCCAGCGACGACGCCCCGGCGACGACAGCGAAACAGCGGCCCTCGCAGGCCCTCTGACAGGTAAGGAACAGCGTGGCTTCCGCATCCGATCGCAACCCGATCATCATTGGCGGCCTTCCGAGTCAGGTTCCTGACTTCGATCCCGAAGAGACTCAGGAATGGCTCGACTCCCTCGACGCCGCAGTCGACGAGCGCGGCCGGGAGCGGGCCCGCTACCTGATGCTGCGGCTGATCGAGCGGGCCCGCGAGAAGCGCGTGGCCGTGCCGGAGATGCGCAGCACGGACTACGTCAACACCATCCCCACCAAGAGCGAGCCGTTCTTCCCGGGCAACGAGGACATCGAGCGCAAGGTCCTCAACGCCACCCGCTGGAACGCGGCGGTCATGGTCTCCCGGGCCCAGCGCCCCGGCATCGGCGTCGGCGGCCACATCGCCACGTTCGCGTCCTCCGCCTCCCTCTACGACGTCGGCTTCAACCACTTCTTCCGCGGCAAGGACGAGGGCGACGGCGGCGACCAGGTCTTCTTCCAGGGCCATGCCTCGCCGGGCATCTACGCCCGTGCGTTCCTGCTGGACCGGCTCAGCGAGGAGCACCTGGACGGCTTCCGCCAGGAGAAGTCGAAGGCGCCGCACGCACTGTCGTCGTACCCCCACCCGCGGTCGATGCCGGACTTCTGGGAGTTCCCGACGGTGTCGATGGGCCTCGGCCCGATCGGTGCGATCTACCAGGCGCGGATGAACCGCTACATGGAGGCGCGCGGGATCGCCGACACCTCCAAGTCGCAGGTGTGGGCGTTCCTCGGCGACGGCGAGATGGACGAGCCGGAGTCGTTGGGGCAGCTGTCCATCGCCGCCCGCGAGGGCCTGGACAACCTCACGTTCGTCGTCAACTGCAACCTGCAGCGCCTCGACGGCCCGGTGCGCGGCAACGGCAAGATCATCCAGGAGCTGGAGTCGATCTTCCGCGGCGCCGGCTGGAACGTGATCAAGCTGGTCTGGGACCGCACCTGGGACCCGCTGCTGGCCCAGGACCGCGACGGCGTGCTGGTCAACAAGATGAACACCACGCCCGACGGGCAGTTCCAGACGTACGCCACCGAGACGGGCGCGTACATCCGCGACCACTTCTTCGGCGACGACCACCGCCTGCGCGCGATGGTCGAGGGCATGACCGACGACCAGATCCTGCACCTGGGGCGCGGCGGTCACGACCACAAGAAGATCTTCGCGGCCTACAAGGCGGCCGCGGAGCACAAGGGCCAGCCGACGGTGATCCTCGCCAAGACGATCAAGGGCTGGACGCTGGGCCCGAACTTCGAGGGCCGCAACGCCACGCACCAGATGAAGAAGCTGACGGTCGACGACCTCAAGCGCTTCCGCGACCGCCTCCACCTGCCGATCCCGGACAAGGAGCTGGAGTCCGGCGTGCCGCCGTACTACCACCCGGGCCGGGACTCGGAGGAGATCCAGTACATGCACGACCGCCGCAAGTCGCTCGGCGGTTACGTCCCCACGCGCGTCGTCCGGTCCAAGCCGCTGGCCCTGCCCGAGGACAAGACGTACGCGACCGTGAAGAAGGGCTCGGGTCAGCAGTCCATCGCGACGACCATGGCCTTCGTCCGGCTCCTCAAGGACCTCATGCGGGACAAGGAGATCGGCAAGCGGTTCGTGCTGATCGCGCCTGACGAGTACCGCACGTTCGGCATGGACTCGTTCTTCCCGAGTGCGAAGATCTACAACCCGCTCGGGCAGCAGTACGAGTCGGTCGACCGCGACCTGCTGCTCGCCTACAAGGAGTCGCCGAACGGCCAGATGCTGCACGACGGCATCTCGGAGGCGGGCTGCACGGCATCGCTGATCGCCGCCGGCTCGGCGTACGCGACCCACGGCGAGCCGCTCATCCCGGTCTACGTCTTCTACTCGATGTTCGGTTTCCAGCGCACCGGCGACCAGTTCTGGCAGATGGCCGACCAGCTGGCGCGCGGTTTCGTCCTGGGCGCGACCGCCGGCCGTACGACCCTGACGGGTGAGGGCCTCCAGCACGCGGACGGCCACTCGCAGCTGCTGGCCTCCACGAACCCGGGCTGCGTCTCCTACGACCCGGCGTTCGGCTTCGAGATCGCGCACATCGTCAAGGACGGCCTGCGCCGGATGTACGGCGGCTCCGAGGAGCACCCGCACGGCGAGGACGTCTTCTACTACCTGACCGTCTACAACGAGCCCATCCAGCACCCCGCCGAGCCGGAGAACGTCGACGTCGACGGCATCCTCAAGGGCCTCCACCGGTTCAGCGAGGGCACGGCCGGCTCGATTCCGGCGCAGATCCTGGCGTCCGGTGTCGCGGTCCCCTGGGCCGTCGAGGCGCAGCGGCTGCTGGCCGAGGACTGGAACGTCAAGGCGGACGTCTGGTCGGCGACCTCCTGGAACGAGCTGCGGCGCGAGGCCGTGAGCTGCGAGGAGCACAACCTGCTGCACCCCGAGGAGGAGCAGCGGGTGCCGTACGTGACGCGGAAGCTGGCGGACGCGCAGGGGCCCGTGGTGGCCGTGTCCGACTGGATGCGCTCGGTCCCGGACCAGATCGCGCGCTGGGTGCCGCAGACGTACCAGTCGCTCGGCGCCGACGGCTTCGGCTTCGCCGACACACGGGGTGCGGCCCGCCGCTTCTTCCACATCGACGCGCAGTCGATCGTGGTGGGGGTGCTGACCGAGCTGGCCCGTGAGGGCAAGGTCGACCGCTCCGTGCTCAAGCAGGCCATCGACCGGTACCAGTTGCTCGACGTGTCGGCGGCGGACCCGGGGGCCGCGGGCGGCGACGCATAACACGTCAAGCCCTGTCAAGGGGTGGTGCGCATCACGGGTACACCGTGGGCACACCACCCCTTCACTTTTCCTACGATGCGGCCATGCAGCAGCAGTCGGCCCAACTCCGTTGGGAACAGCACACACAGCGGCCCCTCTTCGGCCTGGCCCTGGCCTTCGCCGTCGCCTACGCGGTACCGATCGTCCGGCCGGACGCGGGCCGGGACGTGGTGGAGGTCTGCACGGCGGTGGAGTGGGTGGTGTGGGGAGCGTTCGCGCTCGACTACCTCGTCCGGTTCGCCCTGACCGAGCGGCGGCTGCTGTTCGTGCGCACGCACTGGCTCGACCTCGCGGCGGTGCTGCTGCCGCTGCTGCAGCCCATGCGGCTGCTGCGGCTGGTGTCGACGCTGCTGCTGGTCGGACAGCGGGCGCGGATGGCCTCGCAGATACGGCTCACGACGTACGTCGCCGGCTCGGTGGTCGGGCTGCTGATGTTCGGCTCGCTGGCCGTGCTGTCCGTGGAGCGGGACTCACCGGACGGGAACATCCGGACGCTGGGTGACGCGGTGTGGTGGTCCTTCACGACGATGACGACCGTGGGGTACGGGGACCATGCGCCGACCACCGGGCTGGGGCGGATGCTCGCGGTCGGGCTGATGCTCTCCGGGATCGCGCTGCTCGGTGTGGTGACGGCGAACATCGCCGCCTGGTTCATCGCACGGTTCGAGAAGGACGACGTCGAGGAGCGGCGGCAGACCGAGGCGATTCATGAGCTGACGGAGGAGGTGCGGGCGCTGCGGGGTGAGTTGGCGGCGCTCAAGGGGACACGGGTCGAGTAGGTAGGGCGGAGCACATGGGTGGGCCCCCGGTCGCATCGCCGGAGGCCCTTCCCTCGTTCCACCCGGGTCAGAACATGCCCATGCCCGGTGTGGCCGCCCCGGACAGCCAGATGATGGCCAGGAGCGTGTCGATGGCGCCCAGGACCAGGGCGATCACGGCCGCGGTGGGGCGCGAGCCCGACCACGCGCGGCCCATGGCGAGCCAGCCGCAGACCATCGCGGCGGGACCGAGAACGATCCCCAGCACGAAGAAGCCTGCAACGGCGCAGATGACTCCGATGAGTCCGAGCGTCGCGCGATCCGTCCCGGTCCGTGACCACGTCCGGCCACGTGAGCGGGGGTGCCTGCGCGTACCGTGTCCGAAGCTCGCCATCATCAACTCCCGTAAACCCTCGATCGGTTGGGGTTCGGTTCGGGTATGACACGGCGAGTACCCCGTCAGCGGGCTTCAATCCCGCTGCCTGCGCGCCACCCCCCTCCGGCAGCGCGCCGCAGCGTCCGTCCTCCATGCCCTGCGGAGGACTTGACCCACTGTGACCTGCGGCGCGTGCCGGAGGGAGAGTTCGGCGGCTCTGTTCACCCTGATAGGCGAACGAGCCGCCGGGGACCGTCAGATGTGCGCCGCGCCCGCACCGGCCTCCGCGTTCTCACCGCGCTTGGTGAGGAACGCGACCAGTACCGCCACCACGGCGACCCCGGACGCGACGAGCGAGGCCGCGCTCATGCCCGAGATGAACGTGTCGTGCGCGACGCCCGTGATCTTCGCGGCGATCGCGTCCGGCGTACCCGGCGCCACCGGCGGGACGCCGACCTGGACCGCCTCGGAAGCCTGGTGCTCCTGCTCCGGGGTGAGCGGCGGGAGGCCCGCCTTCGTCCAGTTGCCGGCGAGGTCGCTGTTGACCTTGGAGGCCATGACGGCGCCCAGCACGGCCGTACCGAGGCTGCCGCCGATCTGCATGGCGGCCTGCTGGAGGCCGCCCGCGACGCCCGACAGCTCCATCGGGGCGTTGCCGACGATGACTTCGGTCGCACCGACCATGACCGGTGCGAGGCCGAGGCCCAGCAGGGCGAACCAGAGCGACATGATGCCGCTGCCGGTGTCCGTCTCCAGGGTCGACATCCCGTACATGGCGATCGCGGTGAGCGCCATACCGCCCGCGAGCGGGACACGGGGGCCGAACTTGGTGATCATCGCGCCGGCCAGCGGCGAGCCGACGATCATCATGCCGGTGAGCGGCAGCAGGTGCAGACCCGCGTCGATCGGGCTCATGCCGTGCACGTTCTGGAGGTAGAACGTCACGAAGAACAGGCCGCCCATGAACGCGATGGCCATCAGCACCATCAGCACGACACCGGCGGACAGCGCCACGGAGCGGAACAGCCCGAGCGGGATCAGCGGCTCCTTCACCTTCGCCTCCCAGAAGGCGAAGAGCGCGAAGCACAGCACGGAGGCACCGAGGAAGCCGAGCGTCTTCGGGTCACCCCAGCCCCACTCGGACGGCGGGGCCTTGATGAGCGCCCACACCAGGCAGAACACGGCGGTCGACAGCAGGGCGATGCCCAGGAGGTCGAAGGAGCGCGGGGCGTTCTCGGCACGGTGGTCGAGCAGGATCAGCACGCCGAGGACGACGGCGAGGACACCGACCGGCACGTTGATGAAGAACACCGACTGCCAGTTGACGTGCTCGACGAGCACGCCGCCGAGGATCGGGCCGCCCGCGGTGGACGCGCCGATGACCATGCCCCAGATGCCGATGGCCATGTTCAGCTTCTCGGCCGGGAACGTGGCCCGCAGCAGGCCGAGCGCGGCCGGCATCAGCAGCGCGCCGAACAGGCCCTGCAGGACGCGGAAGACGACGACGAACGCGATGCTGTCGGACAGGCCGATCGCGCCCGAGGCGGCGGCGAAGCCGACGACGCCGATGAGGAAGGTCTGCCGGTGACCGAAGCGGTCGCCGAGCTTGCCCGCGGTGATCAGCGAGACCGCGAGGGCGAGGAAGTATCCGTTGGTGATCCACTGGACCTCGGCGAACGTGGCGCCGAGGTCCTTCTGTATGGCCGGGTTGGCAATGGCCACGATGGTGCCGTCGAGGGCCACCATCATGACCCCCACAGCGACGGTGATGAGGGTGAGCCAGGGGTGCCCTCGCAGCCCCTTGCCCGGCGTCGCGCCCGACGGCGACGCCGGTGCCTTGCCCCCCGACCCCGTCGTGTCGATGGTGGTCTGACTAGTCATACCGCGAGGCTAATGACAGCCACTGACAGTTGACAAACCAATTCACTAGTCGGTAACTGACACGACATCCCCGTATAGCCTGAGCTGGGAGAACACTTCAGACGAGAGGCATGTCTTGAACCTGCGCGAACGCAAGAAGCGGCGCACCCGGGACGCACTGTTGCGGGCCGCGTTGGAGCTGTTCGCCACGCGCGGGTACGAGGAGACGACCGTCGACGACATCGCCGCCGCCGTGGACGTCTCGCAGCGCACCTTCTTCCGCTACTTCGCCGGCAAGGAGGAGACGGCCTTCTTCGTGCCGCGTCTCGCGGAGACCCTCGTCGTCGAGGCCCTGCGCACGCGCCCGCCGGGCGAGGTGCCGCTGGAGGCGCTGCGCCGGGCCGTGCTGGAGAGCTGGGACGCGATCAACGAGGCCGTCGAGGAGCTCGTGCCGATCGACCTCCACATGCGCGTCTACCGGGTGATCGAGTCGACGCCCGCGCTGCTCGCCGCCCACCTGCGGCGGTCGACGGAACTGGAGGAGCAGCTCGCGGGCATCATCGCCGAGCGCGAGGGGCTCGACGTGGACGCGGACCCCCGGCCGAGGATCGTCGTCGCCCTCTTCGGCGGGGTGATTCGTGTCACCGAGCGCCTGTGGTCCGCAGGGGACGACCTCACCCTGGAGGGAATGCGCGAACTCACCACCACATACCTGGATCAGGTGGGTCCGGCACTGGCCGGGAACTGGCGTGCGGAGCAGTCCCCCTAGCACATTCCCCGAAACGTGATCCCGGTCACTTGGTTAACGCGAGACCCTCTCGTTCTCCTAGTGTGTCCTTTCAGTGACTTCCTTCGACACCTCCCCGCAACTGAACGTCTGGCGCGCACTGCTCGCTCTGGCCGTCGTGTTCGTGATGCTGGCGACGACCGGCTGGACGGCCCTGCGCAACCAGCGGGGCGCCACACCGCTGCAAGCCTCGCTCTCCGCCTGGGAGCACGGCCGGATCGGCGGGCACCGGCTGCCGGACCCGCAGTCCGAGCCGACGAAGCTGGCCCGCTTCTTCACCTCGCTGACCGAGCAGGACCGTACGACCCTGGTCCGCAAGTACTCGCTCGCCGTGGGCAACATGAACGGCGCTCCCGTCGAGCTGCGCTACCGCGCCAACCATCTCGCGCTCGCCAAGGCGCGCAAGGTCGAGCGGGAACGCATGCACGACAAGCGCCTCACCCGGGCCGGACAGCACGAGGCGGGCCGCAGGATGCACCGCTTCGAGGACCTCATGGAGAAGGGCCGGCACATCCTGGCCTTCGACCCGGAGGGCTCGGGCCGGGTGGCGGAGGTCTTCGGCAACCTGAGCAAGGCGGAGCGGGTCTCGGTCGTCGTCCCCGGCGTCGACACCGACCTGCTCACCTTCCAGCGCACCAACCGCAAGTACTCCGCGCCCGTCGGGATGGCCAAGTCCCTGTACGCGGCCGAGCGGAAGGCGAGCCCCTCGACCCGTACGGCCGTGATCGCCTGGGCCGACTACACGGCGCCCAACGGACTCGGCATCGACTCGGCCACGGCGATGCGCGCCGCGGAGGGTGCCGTACGGCTCGACGCGCTGGTGCGGTCGCTGCCGGGCAGCTCGCCGGTCTCGCTGTTCTGCCACAGCTACGGTTCCGTGGTGTGCGGCGTCGCCGCGCGCTCGCTGCCGGACCGGGTGTCCGACATCGCGGTGGCCGGCAGCCCCGGCATGCGGGTCGAGAAGGCCGCCCAGTTGCACACGACCGCCCGGGTGTGGGCGATGCGGGACTCCGACGACTGGATCCAGGACGTGCCCTACCTGGAGGTCGGCGGACTGGGCCACGGCGCCGATCCGGTGTCCGCCGGGTTCGGGGCGCGGGTGCTGTCGGCGGCGGGCGCGAAGGGTCACGCGGGCTACTTCGAGCCGGGAACGGCAAGTTTGTTCAATTTCGCAGAGATCGGCGTCGGCGCATACCGCTCGGTGCACTGCGCGCACGAAGACGGCGTCTGCCGTACCGGTTTGTCCGGCACGGCGGCGGCCTGACGCGCGTAGAGGCGAAGAAAATGCGGTCTGCTCGGGAGGGGGACGGAGGAGCGCGTGCCGCATACGATGAGCCGCATGGGTGACGTACTGGCCGGATTTCATGCCGCCTGGGAGTTCGAGTCCGACTCCGTGCTCATCCGCTACGAACGAGGGATTCGAACACCCAAGCTCTTCCAGGCCCTCGGGGAGCGCCGTGTGCCCCTGGAGGCGATCGCCGGGGTGACGCTGACCCGCGGGAAACGCGGCACGGTGGTGCTGCGTGTCGAACCGCGCCCCGGGGCGGACCCGTTGATGGAGGCGGCCGCCGGACAGCTGAAGGAGAGCGGCGACCCCTACCGGCTGGTGCTGCCCGCCGACCGGGAGGTCCTCGCGGAGTACTACGCCGACGAACTGCGGACCCTGCTGACCGAGTCCGGGCCGGCGGACCGCTTCCTCGTGGACCCGCCCGCGGGGCCGCTGTCGTTCAAGGCGTACGACGGGAAGGCGACCTTCGACGGCCGGACCGTGAACTTCCGGTGGTTCTGGACGGGGGCGTCGTCGGCGAAGTGGAAGGCCGGCGACCAGAGCTTCTCCGTCGGGGAGCTGAACGGGGTGGAGTGGCGGTCGCCGGAGGTCTTCGAGGGACATTTGCGACTTTTGCGCCGAGATGTGGAAGCGTCGGGGGCTCAGGCCGATCAGGATCCCGCGGCGGTGGTGTTCGGGCTGGGGTACGGGCCGGTGCACGAATCACTGCCGTTCGCCGCCGCCGTGCTGGCGGCCGTGCGGTCGTCGAGTCCGGTGGCCGCCGTGCCCGCGCCGCGGCGTGATCCTGCGGATATCGCGGAGCGGATTCGTCACCTGGGTGAGTTGCATCAGGCCGGGCTGGTGACGGATGAGGAGTTTTCGGTCAAAAAGGCCGAGTTGTTGGCGCAGCTTTAGCGTCTGCCGGGATCTCGCCGTGGGCGGGCGCGGGTTCGTGCGTGGTTGATCGCGCAGTTCCCCGCGCCCCTGAAACCCCTACTCCCGGCCTGCAGAGGTGAAGGTCATGTCCGCGTAGCGGTTGCCCGCCACCTGGGCCGCTATCCCGTCCAGCAGATCCAGTTCCTCGTCGGTCAGGACGATCCTGGTCGCCGCCGTGTTCTCCTCCACCCTGGAGGGCTTGCGGGTGCCCGGGATGGGGATGACCGGCAGGTCGTGGATCGCCGCCTGCTGCTGGGCCCAGGCCAGGGCGATCTGACCGAGGGTCGCGTCATGGGCCTTGGCCACCGAGCGGATCAGCTCCAGCAGGGTCGCGTTCGCCGTGGCGTTCTCGCCCGTGAAGCGGGGCTGCTGGCGGCGGAAGTCACCGGCGGTCAGGTCCTGGTCGGCGTTGGTGAAGGAGCCGGTGAGGAAGCCCCGGCCGAGGGGTGAGTAGGAGACGAGGGCCACACCCAGCTCACGGGCCGCCGGGACGACGTGCGTCTCGATGTCACGGCTGAACAGCGACCACTCCGACTGCACGGCGGCGATGGGGTGGACGGCGTGGGCGGCACGCAGTTCGCCGGCCGTGACCTCGCTCAGGCCGAGGTGCTTGACCTTGCCCTCGCGGACCAGGTCGGCCATGGTGCCGACGCTCTCCTCGATCGGCACGTTCACGTCGCGCCGGTGCATGTAGTACAGGTCGATGACGTCGACGTCCAGGCGCTTCAGGCTCGCCTCGACGGCCTGGCGGATGTAGGGCGGGTCGTTGCGGATGACCCGGCGCGTCGGGTCGTCCGGGGGGATCGACAGGGCGAACTTGGTGGCGATGACGATCTCGTCGCGGTGGGCCTTGAAGAAGGGCGACAGGAACCGCTCGTTCTCGCCGGCGCCGTACGCGTCGGCCGTGTCGTAGAAGGTGACGCCCAGTTCGAGCGCCCGCTCCAGCGTGGCCCGGGACGCGTCCGCGTCGGCGGGGCCGTAGCCGAAGCTCATACCCATGCAGCCGAGGCCCTGGACGCTCACCTCGGGACCGTTGTCGCCGAGCTTCGCCGTCGTGATCTTGCCGTCCGTCATCGGGACCTCTCCGACGCCAGGGCACGCCCGGCGTCCGCGTAGAAACTGATCTTCCGGTCGAGCACGGCGAGCGTGCCCCGGAGTTCGTCGATCCTGGCCAGGACGTCCTCACGGGTCGTCTTCAGCAGTTCGAAGCGCTCGCCGTAGGTGTGGTCGCCCTCGCGGACCAGTTCCGCGTACCGCACCATGTCCGCGACCGGCATCCCCGTCAGGCGGAGCTTGCCGACGAGGTCGAGCCAGTCGAGGTCGCGGTTGGTGTAGCGGCGCTGACCGGTGTGGGACCGATCGATGTGCGGCATCAGCCCGATGCGCTCGTACCAGCGCAGGGTGTGGGCCGTCAGGCCGGTCAAGGCGACGACCTCGCTGATCGTGTAGCGGTCCTCGCCGTCCGGGCGCCGGTTCTGCTGCGGCGGGCCGGCGCAGGTGTCGGTCCTGGTCCCCGTGGTCTCCATCACCGTCATGACCCCAACGCTAGAACCTTGGAGTGCACTCCAAGCAAGCGCCGACGGTAAGAAATCGGCAGGACCTTTCCTGATCCGGCTGGTTAGCGTACGGAGCCATGAGTGCTGTACGTCGCGCCCTGCCCGAGGACGCCGAAGAGGTCCTGCGGTTGCGCCAAGTCATGATCGATTCGGTGTTCGCCTCCGATCCCTCCGTCGCCTGGCACGGGGAGTCCCTCCCCACCCTGAGGGCCGAACTGGGCGAGCCGGACGGGGACTTCGCGGCGTTCGTCGTGGACCACCCGGAGCGGCCGGGGGCGCTCGCCTGCCTGGTGGCCGGGACGATCGACTACCGGATCGGCACGGCGTCCGACCCGCGGGGCATGGTGGGTTTCGTGTTCAGTGTCGCCACCGACCCGGACGCCCGGCGCCGCGGATACGCGCGGGCCTGCATGACCACCCTGCTGGAGTGGTTCCGCGGGCGCGGTGCCCGGCGCGTCCAGCTCACCGCCTCGCCGGAGGCCGAGCCGCTGTACGTCTCCCTCGGTTTCCGGCCCAAGCCCGACCCTTTGCTGGAGCTCGCGCTCTGAGCGCATAGGCTCGAACGCATGTCGCTGAAGAGCCTCGCGTTGATCGAGAACTGGCCGGTTCCCACCGCTGCGGCGGGCGTCGTACGAGCGGACGGCACCGTCCTCGGCACCCACGGCCCGGCCGGGCAGCGGTTCCCGCTCGCGTCGGTGACCAAGCCGCTGGCCGCCTACGCGGTGCTCGTCGCGTACGAGGAGGGGGCCGTCGAGTTCGACGAGCCCGCGGGTCCCACCGGGTCGACGGTCCGGCACCTGCTCGCGCACACCTCGGGTCTCGCCTTCGACGAGCACAGGGTCACGGCCCCGCCCGGGGAGCGGCGGCTGTACTCCAACGCCGGTTTCGAGCAGCTGGGCGACCATGTCGCGAAGGTCACCGACATCCCGTTCGGGGAGTACCTGCGGCAGGCCGTGCTGGAGCCGCTGGGCATGACCTCCACGGCCCTGGAGGGCTCCCCGGCCAAGGACGGGGTGTCGACGGTCGAGGACCTGCTGCGGTTCGCTGCCGAGGTGCAGGCGCCGCGGCTGCTGGATCCGCGTACGGTCGCCGAGGCGATGACCGTGCACTACCCGGGCACCAAGGGCGTCCTGCCGGGGTACGGCCACCAGAAGCCCAACGACTGGGGGCTCGGCTTCGAGATCCGCGACTCCAAGTCGCCGCACTGGACGGGTTCCTCGTCCTCGCCGCGCACGTTCGGGCATTTCGGGCAGTCGGGTACGTTTCTGTGGATCGACCCGGACGCGGGCGCGGCCTGCGTGGCGCTGACGGACCGGGCCTTCGGGCCCTGGGCGATCGAGGCGTGGCCGGCGTTCACGGACGCGGTGCTGGCGGAGCTGTAGAGGCAGCCGGCCTCTAGGCCATCTCCCAGATCAGCAGCTCCGCCTCGGTCACGCCCTCGGCCTCCAGGCCCTTGGCCTGTGTGATCCGGGCCGCGTCACCGGCGCCCAGTTCCTCGCCGTCCAGGCGGACGTCGCCGCGTACGACGTGCACGTACGCGTACGCCCCGTCCGGCACCGCCGTCCGCTCCCCGGGCCCGAGGCGCCGCACGTGCAGCATCGCGCCCGCCTCCGGGAGGGCGTAGGGCGTCGAGTCGGCGATGCCGCGGACGACCTCGTAGCACGGGTCGCCGCCGGGCCGGAGCGGGGCCAGCCACATCTGGATGAACGTCAGGGGCTCCGGGCCGTCGTTGCGCTCCACGTGCCGCACCCCGCCCGCCGAGCTGAGCCGCTGCACGTCGCCGTGGCGCACGACCGACTCGTGCCCGGTGGAGTCCCGGTGGGTCAGCTCGCCCTCCACCACCCACGTCACGATCTCGGTGTGACTGTGGGGGTGTTCGTCGAAGCCGGAACCGGGCGCCAGCCGCTCCTCGTTGCACGCGAGCACCGCACCGAAGCGGAGGTTGTCCGGGTCGTAGTGGGGGCCGAAGGAGAAGGCGTGCCACGACTCGATCCCTGCGGCCGGATCCCCTCCGGGGTAGCGCTCGTGCGCGCGCCTCACGTCCATCACGAGGTCCACCGTAGACCCGGCGGCCCACCCTCCCGTCCGGATAAGGCAGTCTTGTCCCCGTGCCCGAACCCGAAACCAGCAAGAACGAAGCCGCAGCCCACGACGTCCATCCGCATGCCGCGACGCTGAAGCGGCTGGAGAAGTCGTCCGGATCGCTCGCCGCGCAGGCCATCGCGCGGATGGACGAGACGCTGCCCTGGTACCGGGCCATGCCCCCGGAGAACCGTTCCTGGATCGGTCTGGTCGCGCAGGCGGGCATCGCCGCGTTCACCGAGTGGTTCCGGCGCCCGGACGCCCCGCAGGCCATCTCCACCGACGTGTTCGGCACCGCGCCGCGCGAGCTGACCCGGGCGATCACGCTGCGCCAGACCGTGGAGATGGTGCGCACCACCATCGAGGTCATGGAGAGCGCGATCGACGAGGTCGCGGCCCCCGGCGACGAGCGGGTGCTGCGCGAGGCGCTGCTCGTCTACGCCCGGGAGATCGCCTTCGCCACGGCCCAGGTGTACGCGCAGGCCGCCGAGGCGCGCGGCGCCTGGGACGCCCGGCTGGAGTCCCTGGTCGTGAACGCCGTGCTCAGCGGCGAGGCCGACGAGGGGGCCGTGTCCCGGGCCGCCGCCCTCGGGTGGAACTCGCCCGAGCACGTGTGCGTGGTGCTCGGCACGGCGCCCGACGGGGACAGCGAACTGACCGTCGAGGCCATACGGCGCGCGGCCCGGCACGCCAAGCTCCAGGTGCTCACCGGGGTGCTCGGCGACCGGCTGGTCGTCATCGCGGGCGGCAGCGACAACCCGCTGGCCGTGGCCAAGTCGCTGATCGGCCCGTTCGCCGCCGGGCCGGTCGTGGCGGGCCCGGTGGTGCCGGACCTGCTGGCCGCGACCCGGTCCGCACAGGCCGCCGCGGCCGGGCTGAAGGCGTGTTCCGCCTGGCAGGACGCCCCGCGCCCGGTCCTGGCGGACGATCTGCTCCCGGAGCGGGCGATGGCCGGGGACCCCTCGGCCCGCGAGCAACTGGTGGAGGAGATCTACAGACCACTGGAGGAGGCCGGGGCCGCGCTCCTGGAGACCCTCAGCGTCTATCTCGAACAGGCGAGCAGTCTCGAGGGCGCCGCCCGGATGCTGTTCGTCCATCCCAACACCGTCCGCTACCGGCTTCGACGTGTGACTGACGTCACCGGTTGGTCACCCTCCGATGTACGCTCTGCGTTCACACTGCGGATAGCGCTGATCCTGGGGCGTCTGGTCGATGGAGATCTCCAGCCCTAAGGTTTTGTCGGGGCTCGACAAAACCCCCTCGTGTTCTTCGTCCTTGTCCCCACGGGCGGCCGTGCCCGTCCCCAAGAGAGAGTGTGAGAGTGCTCGTACTCGTCGCTCCCGGCCAGGGCGCTCAGACGCCCGGCTTCCTGACTGAATGGCTCGACCTCCCCGGTGTTCGCGGTGCCCTTGAGGCCTGGTCCGACGCCGCGGGGCTCGACCTGATCCGTTACGGCACCGAGGCCGACGCGGAGGAGATCCGCGACACCGCGGTGGCGCAGCCGCTGCTGGTCGCGGCCGGACTGGCGTCCGCGCGACTGCTCTTCGACGATCCGGCAGACCTGCCCGCGAAGGTCGGCGCGATCGCCGGTCACAGCGTCGGCGAGATCACGGCCGCCTCGCTCGCCGGGGTGCTCCCCCACGAGGAGGCGCTCCGCCTGGTCCGCACCCGCGGGCTCGGCATGGCCGAGGCCGCCGCCGTCACCGAGACCGGTATGGCCGCGCTGCTGGGCGGCGACCCCGCCGTGACGGTTCCGCACCTGGAGAAGCTGGGCCTGACCCCGGCGAACATCAACGGCGCGGGCCAGATCGTCGCGGCCGGCACGAAGGACCAGCTCGCCGCGCTGGAGGCGGACAAGCCCGAGGGCGTGCGCAAGGTCGTCGCGCTGAAGGTCGCCGGCGCGTTCCACACGCACCACATGGCACCGGCGGTCGACACGCTGGCGAAGGCCGCCGAGGCCCTCGCGCCCGGCGACCCGAAGGTGACCTACGTCTCCAACAAGGACGGGCAGGCCGTCGCCGGCGGCGCCGAGGTGCTGGAGCGTCTGGTCGGCCAGGTCGCCAACCCGGTCCGCTGGGACCTGTGCATGGAGACCTTCAAGGAGCTCGGCGTCACGGCCCTGATCGAGCTGTGCCCCGGCGGCACCCTCACCGGCCTGGCCAAGCGGGCCCTGCCCGGGGTGAAGACGCTGGCCCTGAAGTCCCCCGCCGACCTCGACGCGGCTCGCGAGCTCATCGCCGAGCACAGTGCCTGACAAGGAGCCGGAGAGCATGGCGAAGATCAAGCCCAGCAAGGGCGCCCCGTACGCGCGCATCCTCGGCGTCGGCGGTTACCGCCCGACCCGGGTCGTGCCGAACGAGGTGATCCTGGAGACGATCGACTCGTCCGACGAGTGGATCCGCTCGCGCTCCGGCATCGAGACCCGGCACTGGGCGAACGACGAGGAGACCGTCGCCGCGATGTCCATCGAGGCGTCCGGCAAGGCGATCGCGGACGCCGGGATCTCCGCCGCGCAGATCGGCGGCGTGATCGTCTCGACGGTCTCGCACTTCAAGCAGACCCCGGCCGTCGCCACCGAGATCGCCGACAAGCTCGGCACCGCCAAGGCCGCCGCGTTCGACATCTCGGCCGGCTGCGCGGGCTTCGGCTACGGCCTGACGCTCGCCAAGGGCATGATCGTCGAGGGTTCCGCCGAGTACGTCCTGGTGATCGGCGTGGAGCGGCTGAGCGACCTGACCGACCTGGAGGACCGCGCGACGGCCTTCCTGTTCGGCGACGGTGCGGGCGCGGTCGTGGTCGGCCCGGCCCAGGAGCCCGCCATCGGCCCCACCGTGTGGGGCTCCGAGGGCGACAAGTCCGAGACCATCAAGCAGACCGTGCCGTGGACGGACTACCGTTCCGGCGAGGTCGCCAAGTTCCCCGCCATCACGCAGGAGGGCCAAGCGGTGTTCCGCTGGGCCGTGTTCGAGATGGCGAAGGTCGCCAAGGAGGCGCTGGACGCCGCCGGCATCTCCGCGGACGACCTGGACGTCTTCATCCCGCACCAGGCCAACGAGCGGATCATCGACTCGATGGTGAAGACACTCAAGCTGCCGGAGTCCGTCACGGTCGCACGTGACGTACGCACCACCGGCAACACCTCGGCCGCCTCGATCCCGCTCGCGATGGAGCGGCTCCTGGCGACCGGAGAAGCGAAGAGCGGCGACACCGCGCTCGTCATCGGCTTCGGGGCGGGTCTCGTCTACGCCGCGACTGTCGTTACCCTCCCCTAGGCACTCCGTGCCGGATCATGCGGTCCGGTGCGGGAAGAAACACCTGCCACACCCTCTGGATATCTACGAAGGAGCGCCAACATGGCCGCCACTCAGGAAGAGATCGTCGCCGGTCTCGCCGAGATCGTGAACGAGATCGCCGGCATCCCGGTTGAGGACGTCCAGCTGGACAAGTCCTTCACCGACGACCTGGACGTCGACTCGCTGTCCATGGTCGAGGTCGTCGTCGCCGCCGAAGAGCGCTTCGACGTCAAGATCCCCGACGAGGACGTCAAGAACCTCAAGACCGTCGGCGACGCGACCGACTACATCCTCAAGCACCAGGGCTGATCGGCCGATCTGGCCCTTGGGCTGACTGCCCCGCCACCCGGCGGTGGCGCCGCTTAATCCTCGGATCCGTTGGAGAAAGAATTCCCGTGAGCTCGACCAATCGCACCGTGGTCGTCACCGGTATCGGCGCAACCACACCGCTGGGTGGCGACGCAGCCTCTACCTGGGAGGGCCTGATCGCCGGCAAGTCCGGCGTCAAGCCCCTGGAGCAGGACTGGGCGGCCGACCAGGCCGTCAAGATCGCGGCCCCGGTCGCCGTGGAGCCGACCGAGGTCATCCCGCGGCCGCAGGCCCGCCGACTGGACCGCTCGGCGCAGTTCGCGCTGGTCGCGGCCAAGGAGGCCTGGGCCGACGCCGGCTTCGAAGCGAAGGCCGGCGAGGACCCGAACATCGACCCCGACCGGCTCGGCGCGGTCATCGCCTCCGGTATCGGTGGCGTGACGACGCTGCTCGACCAGTACGACGTGCTGAAGGAGAAGGGCGTCCGCCGCGTCTCCCCGCACACCGTGCCCATGCTGATGCCCAACAGCCCGTCGGCCAACGTCGGCTTGGCCGTGGGCGCCCGGGCGGGCGTGCACACGCCGGTCTCCGCCTGCGCCTCGGGCGCCGAGGCGATCGGCTACGCCATCGAGATGATCCGCACCGGCCGTGCCGACGTCGTCGTCGCGGGTGGCACGGAGGCGGCGATCCACCCGCTGCCCATCGCCGCGTTCGGCAACATGATGGCGATGTCCAAGAACAACGACGACCCGCAGGGCGCGTCGCGTCCCTACGACACCGCCCGCGACGGCTTCGTCCTCGGTGAGGGTGCCGGTGTCGTCGTCCTGGAGTCCGCCGAGCACGCCGCGAAGCGTGGCGCCCGGGTGTACGCCGAGGCGGTCGGGCAGGGCATCTCCGCCGACGCGCACGACATCGTGCAGCCGGAGCCGGAGGGGCGGGGCATCTCGCACGCCCTGCAGAACCTGCTGGACCGCAACGACCTGGACCCGGCGGAGATCGTGCACGTCAACGCGCACGCGACCTCCACGCCGGCCGGGGACATCGCCGAGCTGAAGGCGCTGCGGAAGGTGTTCGGCGACGACGCCGACCACTTCGCGGTGTCCGCGACGAAGTCGATGACCGGGCATCTGCTGGGTGGCGCCGGTGGTGTGGAGACCGTGGCGACGGTGCTCGCGCTGTACCACCGGGTGGCCCCGCCGACGATCAACGTGGAGAACCTCGACCCCGAGGCCGAGGCGAATGCCGATGTCGTCCGGGGTGAGGCTCGCAAGCTGCCGGTCGAGGGCCGGATCGCCGCGCTGAACGACTCGTTCGGGTTCGGTGGGCACAACGTGGTGCTGGCGTTCCGGACGGTTTGATCCTGAGCGTTGATCGGCCCGAACTCCTTAAGCGGGGTTCGGGCCGATCGCCGTTTCTGTGACGTTGTGTGCCGGGTGCCGGACCGTGGGGGTTGTTCGCGCCCACGCGGCGGAGCCGCATATCGAGACAGCCCCGCGCCCCTGGGGGCGCGTCCCCTGAAGGCGTTTACACCACCTGGTGGAGCCAGCGGACCGGGGCGCCTTCGCCGGCGTACCTGAACGGCTCCAACTCGTCGTCCCAGGGCTTGCCGAGGAGTTTGCTGAGCTCGGCCTCCAGGTCGGTCTCGCCGCGCTGGCTGCGTTGCAGGGCCGCGCGCAGGCGGTCCTCGGGGATGAGGATGTCGCCGTGGATGCCGGTGACGGCGTGGTAGATGCCCAGGTCGGGGGTGCAGCTGTAGCGCTCGCCCTCGGCGGTGGGGCAGGGTTCCGCGGTGACCTCGAAGCGCAGGAGGTGCCAGCCGCGCAGCGCCGAGGCCAGCTTGGACGCCGCGCCCGCCTGGCCCTGCCAGGAGAACTCCGAGCGCCAGGTGCCCGGGGCGGCCGGCTGACGGATCCAGTCCAGGCTGACGCGTGTGCCGAGCACCCCGGCGACGGCCCACTCGACGTGCGGGCACAGCGCGCGCGGCGCGGAGTGCACGTACAGAACTCCACGTGTCGTCACCGGAACCTCCGGGCAGAGCGGGACATGGTGCAAACGGGCGGAAGGGCTGTGACCGGGCGGGTCACGTTGATGGCGAGGCTACCGTGCGGGGGCGCAAGGAGTGTGACGTACGGTCGCTCCAGGTGCCGGGAAACGCCTGCCATTCACCCAGGGGGACGCTTGTACGGGTGTGAGCCGTTGCACCTGATCGGTCGGGAACCCTCGTGCGTTGTTATGGGTTGGGGAGACAGGCACGGCGTGGCGAGGGGATGGACCAGGGATGCGGAAGCGAGGCCGTCGGACTCGGGGCGTTCTGGCCGTGGGCGTGGCGGCCGTGCTGGGTGTCACCGGGTGTGATGCCGTGGGGGGCGATTCCGCCGCCCCGTCCGAGTCCGCGAAGCCGTCCCCGAAGCCCACGCCCCTGTGGGACCGCAGCCCGGGTTCCGTCGCGGCCGTCGGTGACTCCATCACACGGGGGTTCGACGCCTGTGACGTGCTGTCGGACTGTCCGGAGGCGTCCTGGGCGACCGGTGCCAGCCCCGAGGTCGACTCGCTCGCGGTGCGGTTGCTGGGCAGGACCGGGGCCGCCCGGCGGAGCTGGAACTACGCCGTGACCGGGGCGCGGATGGCCGATCTGCCCGGGCAGATGGCACAGGCGGTACGGCGGAAACCGCAGCTGGTGACGGTGATGGTGGGGGCGAACGACGCCTGCCGGTCCACCCCTTCGGCGATGACTCCGGTCTCCGCCTTCCGCGCCGACTTCGAGGACTCTCTGCGCAGCCTGCGCAAGGCCCTGCCGAAGGCGCAGGTGTTCGTGGCGAGCGTGCCGAACCTGAAGCGGCTGTGGTCGCAGGGGCGGACCAGCCCGATGGGCAAGCAGGTGTGGAAGCTGGGCATCTGCCCGTCGATGCTGGGCGACGCGGACGCCCTGGACTCGGCGGCCACCCTGCGGCGGGACACCGTGCAGAAGCGGGTGGAGGACTACAACGAGGTCCTCGGGGAGGTCTGCGCCGAGGACAAGCGGTGCCGCTACGACGGCGGCGCGGTGTACGACTACCGCTTCGGCACCGCCCAGTTGAGCCGCTGGGACTACTTCCACCCCAGCGTGAACGGACAGGCCCGGTTGGCGGAGATCGCGTACCGCACCGTCACCGCGAAGGAGCACTGACCCGGGCCCTGGCCTAGAGTTCCGCACATGAACGAACTCTTCGGAACACTTTCCGACGGGACCCCGGTGCACCGCTGGACCCTGGAGCGGGCGGGCGTGCGGGTGCGAGTCCTGTCGTACGGCGGGATCGTGCAGTCCGTGGAGGTGCCGGACCGGGAGGGCCGGGCCGGGGACGTGGTGCTGGGGTTCCCGGCTCTCGACGGGTATCTCGCCCACCCGGAGCCGTACCTCGGTGCCCTGGTCGGGCGGTACGCCAACCGGATCGCCGGCGGCCGGTTCACCCTGGACGGGCGGACGTACGCGCTGGAACCGAACAACGCGCCGAACTCGCTGCACGGCGGAGCGCGCGGCTTCGACAAGCGGGTGTGGGACGCGGAGCCCGTCGAGCACGGGGTGCGGCTGACGCGGGTGAGTCCGCACGGCGAGGAGGGGTTCCCCGGGCGGCTGGAGGTCTCGGCGACGTACACGCTCCAGGAGAGCGGCGCGCTGCGGATCGCGTACGAGGCGGTGACGGACGCGCCGACCGTGGTGAACCTGACGAACCACAGCTACTTCAACCTGGCCGGTTCCGGTGACGCCGGCGGCCATGAACTGCGGCTGGCCGCCTCCCGGTACACGCCGGTCGACGCGGACCTGATCCCGGCCGGCGGCCTGGACGAGGTGACGGGCACGCGGTTCGACTTCCGCGAGGCCCGCAAGACCGGGTCCGGCTACGACCACAACTTCGTGCTCGACAAGGGTGTGACGGACGCTCCGGAGGAGGTCGCCGAGCTGCACGATCCGGCGTCCGGGCGGGTGCTGACGGTGGCGACCACCGAGCCCGGCCTCCAGCTGTACACCGCCGACCACCTGGGCGAGCCCTTCGCCCCCGGCGACGGCATCGCGCTGGAGACCCAGCACTTCCCCGATTCGCCGAACCGGCCGGAGTTCCCGACGACCGTGCTGCGGCCGGGCGAGGTGTTCCGCTCGGAGACGGTGTACGGGTTCGGCACCCGCTGAGGGGTCCCGTGACAGACCACGAGCCCCGGTCCGGAGGTCAGGTCCCGGACCGGGGCTGCTCGCTGGGGAACGTGTCCCGGATCAGACGTTAATCGTCGCGGTGATCCTGCGGTCCGTGATCGAGCGTCCGACCTGGATCTCGTACGAACCCTTCACAAACGACCACGAGCCGGTCGCCTCGTCCCAGATCTCGAAGGCGCGGCGCGGCAGTTCGACGGTGGCCTCGGCGCTGTCGCCGGGTGCGGCCCGGACGCCCGCGAAGCCGGCCAGCCAGCGGGCCGGGCGGGTGGGGTCGGGCTCGCGCGGGGCGAGGTAGAGCTGGACGACCTCGTGGCCGGGGCGGTCGCCGGTGTTGCGCAGGCGGACCTTCGCGATGGTGGTCTCGGCGGTCTCCTCCACCTCGACACAGTCGTAGGTCCAGTCGGTGTAGCCGAGGCCGTGGCCGAAGGGGTAGGCGGGGCTGCGGCCGTGCTTCTCCCAGGCGCGGTAGCCGATGAAGACGCCCTCGTCGTAGGGGAGTTCGCCGTTGTCCGGGACGACCCGGGTGACCGGGGCGTCGGCGAGGGTGCCCCAGGTGGTGGGGAGGCGGCCGCCGGGTTCGTGGGCGCCGACGAGGACGTCCGCGAGGGCCGCGCCGCCCTCCTGGCCGGGGAACCAGGACAGGAGCACGGCGGCGACGTCGTCGCGCCACGGCAGTTCCACCGGGGAGCCGGAGTTGACGACCACGACGGTGTTCGGGTTGGCGGCGGCGACGGCGCGGACCAGGTCGTCCTGGCGGCCGGGCAGGCGCAGGTCGGTGCGGTCGAAGCCCTCGGACTCGACCCGGTCGGTGGTGGCGACCACGACGACGGCCGTGTCGGCGGCCCGGGCGGCTTCGGCGGCCTCGGCGATCAACTCGTCGGCGTCGCGCTGCGGGTCCTGGTGGGCGAGGGTGAAGCCGATGACCCGCATGGGGTGGTCGCCGAGCGGCGGGACCGTGTAGGTGAGGGAGACCTCGACCGGTTCGCCCGCGGTGAGTTCGGGCCGGGCGTGGGGCACCGGGGCGCCGAAGAAGGCCGCGAAGGGGTCGCCGTCCTCCGCGGGCCGCTGGACGTCGTCGAAGTACGTGGTGCCGTCGACGGTCAGCCTGAAGGGGCCGAGGCCCTTGAAGCCGATGGTGTGGGTGCCGCTCTCGCGCGGGGTGAAGGTGCCGGTCAGTTCGACGCTGTGCAGGTTCTCGTGGGTGACGCCCTCGGGGAGGTCCGCGCCCATCCACTGGATGTGGCCGCTGGGGGCCGAGCGGGTGCCGATGACCTGGCCGGTCGCGTCCCGGCAGACGGCGTGCAGCTCGAAACCCCGGTCCGCGACGGGGAGTTCGGTGTTCGGGTCGGCGCCGAGGGCGTAGGTGAGGGTGCCGTCGGGGAGGGCGGCGGTGAGGCCGTCGAGCGGGGAGACGACCCGGGCCGGGAAGACGGTGGCGGAGCCGCCGCCGAGGACGCGGGCGTCGCGGGCGGCGGCGCCGATCAGCGCGATGCGGCCGGGCCTGAGCGGCAGCGCGCCGTTCTCGTTGCGGACGAGGACGAAGGAGCGGCGGGCGATCTCGCGGGCGAGCGCCTCGCCGTCGACGGTGGCGGGCGGGTCGGTGACGGCCGGTTCGGCGCCGTCCAGGATGCCGACCCGGGCGGCGAGGCGCAGCACGCGGCGGACGGCGTCGTCGACCAGGGCCTCGTCGGCCTCGCCGTTCCGGACGGCCCGGGCGAGGGCCTCGCCGTAGACGGTGCCGGGGCCGGGCATGGCGATGTCGAGGCCGCCGGTGAGGGCGCCGGTGGTGGAGCGGGCGGCGGTCCAGTCGGAGACGTTGGCGCCGTCGAAGCCCCATTCGCCGCGCAGGACTTCGTTGACCAGATAGTGGTGCTCGGTCATGGTCGGGCCGTTGACGGAGTTGTAGGCGGTCATGATGCCCCAGGGGTGGGCGTTGTCGACGATCGCCTCGAAGGGGGCCAGGTACAGCTCGCGCAGGGCGCGTTCGCCGACCAGGTTGTTCACGGTGAGGCGGTCGGTCTCGGCGTCGTTGGCGACGAAGTGCTTGACGGTGGTGCCGACGCCGCCGGACTGGACGCCGCGGACGTATTCGGTGCCGATCCGCCCGGTGAGGTACGGGTCCTCGCTGTAGGCCTCGAAGTGGCGGCCGCCGAGCGGGGAGCGGTGCAGGTTGACCGTGGGGGCGAGCAGGACGTGGACGCCCTTGCGTCGGGCCTCCTGGGCCAGCAGCACACCGGCCCGGTGGGCGAGTTCGGGGTCCCAGGTGGCGGCGAGGGCGGTCGGGGAGGGCAGGGCGACGGAGGGGTCGTCGGCGCTCCAGTGCACTCCGCGGACGCCGATCGGGCCGTCGGACATGACCAGTGAGCCCAGTCCGGCCTCCGGCAGCGCGGGCAGGCTCCACATGTCCTGGCCGGCCAGGAGCCGTGTCTTGGCGTCCAGGTCGAGTGCGCCGAGGGCGGTCTCGACGACGACCTCACGGGCCGCATCCTGCATCGCCTGTGTCGTCTCCACCACGCCGGCCTCCTCGTCGAAGTCGATGTACGTCATCATCCTGCCTCGGCAGCATGCGAAAGACTCGCGACCGCAACCAATCATTGAGCAACCCCCATGGCGAGCAACCACCTCCGCGAGAGCGGCGGCGGTTTAGCCGCAAAGGAGGGAACGGCGCGCGGAGATCGTGCGGGCCGCTCTGGAGGTGATCGCCGAGCGCGGTTACCGGGGGGCGAGCCTGGCCGCGGTCGCCGAGCGGGTCGGGCTCACCCAGCAGGGGCTGCTGCACCACTTCCCGACGAAGGAGGCGCTGCTCGTGGCGGTGCTCCAGGAGCGGGACCGCTGGGACGCGATGCCCGCCGGGCGGCTGCGGCTCGACCTGCTGGCGTCACTGGTCGAGTACAACGCCATGCGGCCCGCCATCGTCCAGACCTTCTCGGCGCTGCTCGGCGAGAGCGTCACCGAGGGGCACCCGGCCCGGGCGTACTTCACCGGACGCTATGTCGGGGTGCGGGCCGGCATGGCCGAGGTCCTGCGCGCCGAGTACGGCGACCGGCTGCCGAGCGGCCTCATCCCCGAGCGGGCCGCGCCGCTCCTCGTGGCGATCCTGGACGGGCTGCAGTACCAGTGGCTGCTGGACCCGGAGTCGGTCGACATGGCGTCCGGGTTCCGGGACTTCCTGACGCTGCTCGGCGAGAGCGAGAGCGAGAGCGACTGCGAGAACGGCGGCTGAACTAGCGGGCCGGTACGGCGGCCACGACCTCCACCTCTATGAGGGCCTCCGGGCGGAAGAGCCGGGCCGCCTCGAAGGTCATGCTGGTCGGCGGTGTCCCGGTGAGGAACTGCCGTCGTACGGCGCCGTATTCGTCCAGCCGCGAGATGTCGGTCAGGTACGTGCGGATGTTCACGACGTCGGCCAGGGTGGCGCCGTGGGCCTTCAGCAGCGCGGTGAGGGTCTCGAAGACGCCCCGGGTCTGCTCGGCGAGCGTGGCGCCCTCGGCGATCTGCCCGGAGACGAACAACAGGGCGCTGCCGTCGGCCTGTTCGATGCGGGCGACCTGGGAGTAGTAGGGGCTCAGGGGCTGGGGCGCGGAGGCGGGGTTGTCCAGGCTGATCTGCATGCCGCCGACGCTAGGCGCGACGCCGATGATGCGACAAGCGAATGTCTAGCATGGCTGCCATGCCGAACACGCATGAGACCGGGCCCGAGCTCTCCACCGTCTGGCTGCGGGTCTTCCTGGAGGTCGCCCGGCACGGCTCGTTCACGGGGGCGGCGCGCACGCTCGGCTGGACGCAGTCCGCGGTGTCCCGGCAAGTCGCCTCGCTGGAGGCCGCGTTGGGCGGCGGCCCGCTGTTCGACCGGCTGCCGCGCGGGGTGGCGCCGACCGAGGCGGGGCGGCTGCTGGTGCCGTACGCCGAGACGGTCACCGCCGCGCTGCACGACGCCCGGCGCGAGCTCGGCGCCCTGCGCGAGGCGGCCGGCGGGCGGCTCAGGTTCGGCGCCTTCGCCACCGCCGACGCGGCCCTGGTGCCGCACGCCCTGGCCCTCTTCCGCGCCCGCCACCCCCGGGTCCGCGTCACGCGCGAGGAGGGCTTCACGCCCGCTCTGCTCGACCGGCTGACGGCCGGTCACCTGGACCTCGCGGTCGTCTCGACGACGGGCCGCGCGCCGCTGGAGTCGTACGAGCTCCACCACCTCCTCGACGAGCCGCTGTACGTCGCCGTGCCCGCCGGCCACCCCCTCGCCGGCCACGAGGGGCCGGTGCCGCTCGGCCGTTTCGCGGACGCCGACTGGATCTCCGGCAGCCCGCGGCCCGAGGGCACCCTCCTGGACGCGGCCCTGCGCCAGGGCTTCAGCCCGCGGGTCGCCCATGTCGTCGGCGAGTGGACCGCCAAGCAGGGCTACGTCGCCGCCGGGCTCGGTGTGACCCTCGTGCCGGCGCTCGCGGCCGCGTCCGTACGCCCGGACCTCACGCTGCTGCGGGTGCTCGACGAGGGTGCCCCGGCCCGGGCGGTGTACGCGGCGACCGTGCGCGGCCGGTCGCTCACCCCCGCGGCCTCGGCCTTCCTGGGCGCGGTGCGGGAGGCGACGGCGAGGATTCCCGCCTGAGCCCCACCCATGGCGTGGACCACACCCGTCACGCGATACTGCGGCCGTCCGGCACCGACCCCCCACCGCGACGGAAGGCCTAACTGCCTTGAAATCCCTCAGCGTTCGCCTCGGCGTCCTCGGTCTCGCCCTGCTCACCGGTTTCACCACCCCGACGGCGGCGAGCGCCGACCAGGCGGCCCCCTCCCCCACCGTCGAGGAACAGCGCCTGGGCAGAGCCGCCCCCCAGGAGATCCTGCGCCGCTCCGGATTCGACACCGTGGCCCCCGAGTTCGCCCGGGCGCTGGAGACGGCCCGCTCCTACGGAGAGGCCCGCCGGGCGGTGGCGCGCGAGGGCTCGCGGCTGTGGCGGCGTGCGGTCGACCGGGCGCAGGGGCGCGGACCGGCCGAATATGAAGGGCGCGAAGCGCTTCCTTGGAAGGGTGGTGGTGGGCGACGGGCGGGCCTGAGCCGGGACGACGACCGGCCGCTGTACTGGGCGCGGCTCGGCATGACGCGTGACGTGCGCACCTGGGAGCCGGAGTTCGGCCTGACGGACGGACAGCGGGCCGCGCTGCTGGACGAGCTGGAGCGCACCTCGCGCGGCCAGAGCGCCATCCGCTATCCCCACGGCAACGGCCTGAAGCGGATCCTGCTCACCGGCTTCGACCCGTTCACCCTGGACCGGGACATCCGTATCTCCAACCCGTCCGGCGCCACCGCGCTCGCCCTCGACGGCACGGTGATCGAGACGGCGGACGGCCCGGCCCGGATCGAGACGACCGTGTTCCCGGTGCGCTGGCAGGACTTCACCGACGGAACGGTGGAGCGGACCCTGCGGCCGTACCTGCCGAAGGTCGACCTGTTCACGACGGTGAGCCAGGGCCGGGTCGGGCGGTTCGACATCGAGCGGACCAACGGGGCCTGGCGGGGCGGCTTCGGGGACAACGACACCATCGGCCGCACCGGGACCGTGCCGGTGTCCGACCCGGCCTCGCAGCCGCAGTGGACCACGACCACGCTGCCCCACGCGGCGATCGTCGCTGCGCGGACCGGACGTTTCCCGGTGTACGACAACACGAGCGTCACCGAGATCCCGGCCGGCGGCACGGAGGCCGTCGTACGCCCGGACGGGCCGACGCCCGGCTCGACCGCCCGCGCGGGCGGGGGCGGGGACTACCTGTCCAACGAGATCGCCTACCGGGCGACGCTGCTGCGGGACCGGCTGGGGCTGCACGGCACGCTGCCGGGCGGCCATGTGCACACGCCGGTGCTGCAGTTCGGCGCGGGGAACACCACCGAGGTCACCGACCCGGAGTTCGTGCGGAACCGGCTGGACATCATCGCGCAGGTGAGGACGATCCTGAGGGTGGCTGCGGAAGGGTCGTGACGTCCCCGTCGCCCTTCTCGCCGCCCGCGCCGCCCTCGTCGGTCTCCTCGCCCAGCAGCTCGCGCGCCATGAGGGTGGCGCCCGCGACCGCGCCCGGCATCAGGAACACCGCGACGAACGGCACCAGGAAGGCCACCGCGAGCGGTGTGCCGAAGCCCCAGACGAGGGTCTTGCGGGAGCGCAGCAGGGTGAGGCGGGTGCGCAGTTCGACGCTGCGGCGCTGGAGGGCGACGGCGGTCAGTTCCTCGGTGAGGAAGAACCCGGTGACGAAGAACCCGATCACCGGGACGGCCGTCTGCCCGACGACCGGGATGAAGCCGCACGCGAACAGCAGCACGCCCCACAGGGCGGCCCGCACCACGATCCGGAGGCTGTCCCGGGCGGAGATCCACAGTTCGCGCCAGAGCGGCAGCCCCGACTCGGGGGCGTGCCCGTCCGGGGACACGTCCCGGTCGACCTTCTCGGAGAGGTTCTCGTAGAAGGGCTGCCCGATCAGCAGGGTCACCGCGGTGAACGTCACGACGGACAGGAGCAGGGCGAGGGCGAACAGCACGGCGGTCAGGAAGCCGCGGAAGAGGCCGAGCCAGGGGCTGGACCAGTCGTCGGCGAAGGGCGTCGCCCAGGTGACGGCGTCCTCGCCCCACAGCGCCAGCGCGACCAGCGCCGCCGCGTACAGGACGAGGGTGATCAGGCCCGGGAGCAGCCCGAAGCCGTAACTCCTGCCGTGCCGGGCCACCCATCGCTGGCCTTTCAGGAGGTACTGGAAACCCGTCCCTAGATCGCGCATGGGGAAACCCTATCCGGGCCCGTGTCGCGCCTTTGACGCGCTCCGGTCACACCGCTGTCACAGGTCGCCCAGGTCAGGCGAGGCGCGCCGGGAGAGCCATCCGGGTCAACGGTGACACCAACGCGCCCTTGTTGCCGTTGAGTCGAACCGGTACACCTCGCCGTACCGATCTCAGTAAGCCCCAGGAGGAGGTACGCGTGCGCACCACGAGAGCCGTTCCTGCGAGACCCGTACTGATCGTCGCCCTCACTCTCGCCACGGCGGGTTCACTCCTGCTCGCCCCCGGCGCCGCCGGCGCGGACCCGAAGCCCGTCACCCGGGAGGGTGCCGCCGTGGACGACCGGGCGGCCCGGGCTCCCGCGAGCGCGGCCCGGCGGGCGCTGGCCGCTCCGGAGGTGACGTCCGCCGCGACGGCCGCCCGCGCCTACCCTCGCCGCCAGACCCTCTCCCCCGACCCGGAGAACCCCGGCGACAAGTCCCTGAAGCTGGGCCTCACGCCGTACCACGCGATCGCGCCGAAGCTGAACGCCCTGCAGCGCCTCGGCGACCGGGTGAGTGTGGAGGTGACGGGCCGCTCGGCCGGCGGCCACCGCCTCTACCTCGTCACCGTCACCGCCCCGGAGAGCACCCGGCAGGCCCGCTCCCAGGAGCGGATGCGCGAGCTGATCGGCAACGCGCCCGCGGCGGCGGCCAAGTCCCTTGAGATCAAGCGTGATTACAAGACCCCGGTCTTCGTCAACAACAACATCCACGGCAACGAGTGGGAGGGCACGGACGCCTCCCTGAAGGTCATCGAGCAGCTCGCGACGGCGAAGGACGCCAGGACCAGGGACCTCCTCGCGCACAGCCGCCTGTACTTCAACATCACGGCCAACCCGGACGGCCGGATCGCCGGCACCCGCGCCAACGCGAACGGCTTCGACCTGAACCGCGACTTCGTGACGGCCTCCCAGCCCGAGACGCGGGCGATGCGGCAGATCGAGATCGGCAAGCAGCCGGCCGTCCTGCTCGACCTGCACGGCTACGTCAACGGCACCCTCATCGAGCCCACCACTCCCCCGCACGGCGAGAACTACGAGTACGACCTCTTCCTGAAGAACAGCTACGCCAACGCCCTCGGCATGGAGTCCGCGGTCAACGCCCTCGGCTACACGCCCGCGAAGGACGGCGTGGAGGCGGCCCAGATCCCGTTCCGCGACCAGGAGGAGGGCTGGGACGACTGGCCGCCGATCTTCACCCCGCAGTACGCGGCCTTCCACGGTACGGTGGCCGCCCACACGGTGGAGATCCCGCTGGCGGTGAACAACGAGGAGTACGACGACCTGCCCGTCCCGGAGCTGCGCCGCCGTTCGGTGGTCAACACGGCCGTGGCGGGCGCGGCGATCCGCGCGACCCTGGACCACGTCCGGGAGCACCGCGGCACCCTGCTCACCGACCAGATCGAGGTCTTCCGCCGCGGCGCGACGGGCGCCGCGCAGGTGCCGGTGTCCCCGGAAACGGTCCCCGGCGTGCCCGGCATCGGCCCGGAGGACGTCTACACGACCACGTTCCCGCGCGCCTACGTCATCCCGCCCGGCGACGCCCGCAGCCGGCGCTCGGGGCCCGCCGCAGCCCGCCTGGTCGATCACCTCCTCGCCAACGACGTCCGCGTCACCCGCGCCACCCGCCCCTTCCGGCTGGCCGGACGGACGTACCCCGGGGGCTCGTACGTCGTCGACATGCACCAGCCCAAGCGCGGCATGGCGAACGTGCTGCTGGCCGACGGGAGCGACATCAGCGGCAAGGTCTCGGTGATGTACGACATCTCCGGCTGGAGCCTGGGCAGTCTGTGGGGCGCCGCGGTCGAGCGGGTGCCGTCGGGCAGCCTGCGAGGCGCACCCCTGCGCGCGATCGGCGAGGCCGCACCCGTCGCCCACGTGCCCGCGCACGGCAACCTGCGGCTGAGGCTGACCGATCCGCGCGAGGTCGCCGCGCTCAACTCCCTGCTCCGGCAGGGCGTCCGGGCCCGGCAGGCGGCGGACGGCAGCGTGATCGTCCCGGCGTCGGCCCGCCGCGAGGCGCGCACGGCCGCCCGCACCCACGACGTCTCCTTCACGGCCACTCGGCAGACCGGCACGGCACCGCTGCACCGCCTTCGCGTCGCCGCCGCCGTCACGCCGGGTGAACTGTTCGCCCTGCGGGAGATGGACTTCGACGTCTCGCCGGTCTCGACGGCCGTCCTGAACGCGGGCTTCGACTGGTCCGGCACGGACGTGCTGTTCGTGTCCGCGGGCCTGGACCACGCGGACCTGACCGCCCCCGCCCGCCGGGCCCTGGACGGCTTCCTGGACGGGCACGGCCTGGTCGGCCGGGGCGCGACGGGAGCGGCGCTGAACGCGGCGGCGGATCTGCTGGCCGTGAAGCCGGTGGAGGGCAACGCAGACGCGAACGGCGTGGTACGGGTGGTGAATTCGGGCTCCGTCACGCGTGACGCCCCGGGCCACGGCTTCGTCTACGCCCCGCTCTGGTTCACCGACCCGGGCCCCGGCGTCCGCGTGGAGCAGTCGTACGCGTCCGGGAACCCGCTGGTCTCCGGGCACTGGCGGCCCCTGCGGGACGGCACCGGCGGTCCCGCCGCTGCCGCCGGGCGGGCCTCCGTCGTCAGCGGAGGCCACACGGTCCTGTTCGGCACCGAGCCACTCTTCCGGGACCACCCCAAGGGTGAATTCCCGCAGGTGGCGAGGGCATTGTTCACAGTGGCACACAGCGCTTCAGTTGAGGAGAGCGGATGACGCAGGAGATCCACGGCACCGTGGCGGACGGCTTCGAGGCGGTGCGCGAGGAGTTCGCCGCGTTCGTCGCCGAGGAGCGGGCCGACTACGAGGGGCAGCTGTGCGCCTACGTCCGCGGCCGGAAGGTCGTCGACCTGTGGGCGGGGACCGACGCGGACGCCCTCTACGGCGTGTTCTCGTCCACCAAGGGCGCCGCCTGCCTGGTCGTGGCTCTGCTCGTCCAGGACGGCACGCTCGAACTGGACCGCAAGGTGACGTACTACTGGCCGGAGTTCGCGGCCGAGGGCAAGGGCGCCCTGACCCTGCGGGATCTGCTGGCGCACCGGGCGGGGGTGGTCGGCACGGACACCGGCTTCACGCTCGCGGAGCTGGCCGACGACCGCCAGCTCGCCGAACGCCTCGCCGACCAGCGGCCGTTCTGGCGTCCCGGCACGGCGTTCGGCTATCACGCGCTGGTCGCCGGCGCCCTGGCCGGCGAGGTCGTACGCCGCGCGACGGGCCGCACGCTCCAGGAGGTCTACCAGGAGCGGATCAGGATCCCGTACGGGCTGGACTTCCACCTGGGGCTGCCCGCGCCCCAGGAGCCCCGCTTCCGTACCACCCAGCCGATGGCCCCGACCCCGGACCAGCAGGCCCTCCTGGACGCGGCGCCCACGGGACCGCACTCACTCGCCTCGATCGCCTTCAACCGCAACGCCGCGGAGCCGACCGACCTCGTCTCCCTGCCGAACATGCCGCTGATCCGCGCGAAGGGCCCGGCGTCGGTGGGCGGCGTGGCGTCCGCACGGGGCCTGGCGGGGATGTACGCGGCGGCGATCAGCGAGGTGGGCGAGCAGCCGGCCCTGCTGAAACCGGACACGGTGGCTGAGTTCGGGCAGTTCCACTCGGCCGGCTACGACCTGGTGGCCCGGGCGCACAAGTCGTTCGGGCTGGGCTTCCAGATGACGGCTGACACGTGGCACCCGTTCCTCGGCGCCGGGACGATAGGGCACAGCGGCGCGGGCGGCTCCCAGGCCTTCGCGGACCCGTGGAGCGGCCTTTCCTACGGCTACACGCGTCGCCGGTTCGCCTTCCCGGGCGGGGCGGCCCCGGAGAACGACCGGCTCGTGCGGGCGGTCCACGCGGCGGCGCTCGCCCTCTGAGCCGGGGCACGGGCGGAGGCCGCACCCCACGTCCAAGGGTGCGGCCTCCGCGTACGCAACGACTGTGGTCAGACCAGCGTCACGGTGATGTTGCCACGGGTCGCCTTCGAGTACGGGCAGACCTCGTGGGCCTTCTCGATCAGTGACCGGGCGGCCCCTCGGTCCACCTTCGGGATGTCGGCCGATATCTCGACGATGATCCCGAAGCCGTCCCCGTTCTTGCCGAGGCCGACCTTCGCGGTCACGGTCGAACCGGAGAGGTCGGCCCCCTCCTGACGGGCGACGACACCGAGAGCGCCCTGGAAGCAGGCGCTGTACCCGGCGGCGAACAGCTGCTCCGGGTTGGTTCCGGCGCCGCTCCCGCCCATCTCCTTCGGCGGGTTGACGACGACGTCGAGCTTCCCGTCATCGGTGGCGACCCGGCCGTCGCGCCCGTTCTCGGCGGTGGCGACGGCGGTGTACAGGACGTCGGACTGCTGGATCGGCATGCGGTTGTGTTCCTTCGGTCGTCCGCCGCGACTCGCGCCCGGGCCGGGACGGATTCGGAAACAAGTTACCGCATGCCGGAATCCTGTAGGAAGGCGTCAGAGCTTGACGATCATCTTCCCGGTGTTGTCGCCGCGCAGAACGCCCAGGAACGCCTCCAGGTTGTTCTCGATGCCCTCGACGACGGTCTCGCGGTACTTCAGCTCACCGGAGGCGACCCAGGGGGCGACCTCCTTGACGAACTCCGGCTGGAGGTCGTAGTGGTCCCCGACCAGGAAGCCCTCGATGCGGCCGCGGGTCGCGATCAGGCGGGCGAGGTTCTTCGGGCCCGGGGCGGGCTCGGTGTTGTTGTAGACGGAGATCATGCCGCAGACGGCGATCCGGCCACCCTGGTTGAGGGAGCCGATGGCCGCCTCCAGGTGCTCGCCGCCGACGTTGTCGAAGTAGACGTCGATCCCGTCGGGGGCGGCGTCGCGCAGCTGCTGGGCGACGGGCCCGTCCTTGTAGTTGAAGGCGGCGTCGAAGCCGTACTCCTCCACGAGGAGCTTCACCTTCTCGTCCGACCCGGCGGAGCCGATGACCCGCGAGGCACCCTTCAGCTTGGCGATCTGCCCGACCTGGCCGCCCACGGCGCCGGCGGCACCGGACACGAAGACGGTGTCGCCCTCCTTGAAGGCGGCGGTGCGCAGCAGACCCGCGTAGGCGGTGAGGCCGGTCATGCCCAGCACACCGAGGTACGTCGACAGCGGCGCGGCCTGCGGGTCCACCTTCACGGCGCTCTTCGCGCCGACGACCGCGTACTCACGCCACCCGAAGAAGTGCAGTACGTGATCCCCGACGGACAGTCCCTCGGCGTTCGAGGCCACGACCTCGCCGACGGCGCCGCCCTGCATGACCTTGCCGAGCTCGAAGGGGGCGACGTAGGACTTCGCGTCGCTCATGCGGCCACGCATGTACGGGTCCACGGAGAGGTACTTGTTCCGGACGAGGACCTGCCCCTCGCCCGGCTGCGGGACCTCAGCCTCGACGAAGGCGAAGTCCTCGGGCTTCGGCCAGCCGACGGGACGGCTCGCCAGGTGCCACTCTCGGCTGACGGCGGGGAGGGTGGGGGTGTCGGTCATGGTGCGCCTTACCTCACTGGCTCGATTCGGATGCTTCAGTACCTGAAACAACCATGCTCCTGAAAATTTCAGGTTGTCAAATAACCGGGTACCCTCGATGGCATGGCCTCCACCACACCGACGCCCCAGAACACGACCAGCCGTCCGGATCCGCTGACCCTCGAGGTCGTCGAGCTGATCGGGGAGGTCGTGGCGCGGTTCCACGAGGACTACGAGTCGGCGGCTGCGGACCATGCCCTGACCGGCGCGCAGGCGCGGCTGCTCAGCCTGCTGTGTCTGGAGCCGCTGCCGATGCGGAGGCTCGCCCAGCAGCTGAAGTGCGAGCCGTCCAATGTGACGGGGATCGTGGACCGGCTCGAAGCGCGGGGGCTGGTCGAGCGGCAGCCGGACCCTGCCGACCGCCGGGTGAAGGTGGCGGCGGCGACGGCGGAGGGGCGGCGGGTGGCCCGGAGCCTGCGGGAGTCACTGCGGTTCGCCCGGGAGCCCCTGGCCGGGCTCTCCGAGGGGGAGCGGGTGGCGTTGCGGGACACGCTGCGGCGGATGCTCGTCTGACACCGGGCGGCCGCCGCCGGGAATTCGGTGACCCTGGACCGCTACGGGGCACTGCCCTGCCGCGGATACGGCTGAGGCCTGGCACCCGCCGCCGGCAATGACCGGTGACCCCAGGACCGCGTACAGGGCACTGCCCTGCGGCGGATGCTCGTCTGGCACCGGGCCGCCGCCGTCGGGGGACCCTATGGCCCAGGACCGCATACAGGGCGCCGCGGACGTGCTCGTACCGCTGGGCCGCCCGTCCGGGGTCCTGCGGAACGTGGCCGATGCCGTCCTCCACGAACCGCTGCTCGAACCAGCTCCGGTAGTGCGCGTCCGTCGGCGACCGCCCGGTTCACATGGCGACGCAGGTCGACGCAGGTCGACGCGGGGGCGCACGCGACGGCGCCGACCAGTCGCGCGTCGAGGACGCAGCCGAGCAGCGCGAGGGCCCCGCCGAAGCTGCCGCCGAGCAGCGCGGCGCCCCCCGGGCCTAGTCCGTGCGCCCCGCTTCGGCGACGCAGGCGTCCAGGTCTGCACCCCGCCCGCCCGCGTATCAGAAAAGGGGCGCTCGGGACTCCGACGCAATTCCGCGTGCCGCGAACTCGACGTTCGCCGTGGGATGTTCAGGGGCAGGAAGGGCACGTTCCGTTTTCCGCCGCGCCCGCCGAGACCGGCCGAGCGGACGCTACGTGCACCACCAGAGGAACCGCTTGCACGGCTGAGCCTCGGAGGGTTCCGGTTCCGGTTCCGGGGCCTGGGTGGTCGGGTCCGAGGTCGGGGCCGGGTCCTGGGCCGGCGGGGCGGCCGTGGGCGCGGTGGCCGGGCGGCTGGGGGCGCCTCCCCCTGTCGCCGCCTCGGGGTCCTTCGTCGGTTCGTCGCCCTTCGGGGACTCCGACGTCTCGTCCTTCGGGGATTCGGAAGCGGACGGCGAGCCAGATGCCTCCGGCGAGGCGGAGCCTGACGAGCCTTCAGCCCCGGCCCCCTTCCCGTCCGGACCGCGGCCCGGCTCCCCCGTCTCCAGCGAGGCACCCCCGTCCGCCGACTCGTCTCCGGCCGCGGCCGGCTTCGGGGTCGACCTGGGGGCGTCCATGCCGAGCTCCGCGAGGCTCAGACCGCCCGCGGCGAGCACGAACCCGGCCGCGACGAACAGGGTCCGGCGCCGCCGGCGGCGGTGTGCGGCGGCCTTGCGGTCCCGCCGGCTCGACCCGCCCGGGCCGTCGACGGCCGGGGCGTGCCCGCGCCCTCGTCCACGCCGTCGGGCGGCGCGCCCCACGGGCTCGCCGTCGTCATCGCCGTACGGGTCGTCACCGTCGTCGTATCCGTCGTCGTAGGCGTCGTCGTAGGCGTCGTCGTAGCCGTCCTGGGCGGCGTCCGGCGTGTTCGGTTCCTCCGGCCCGTCCGACCCTGCCGGCCTCTCCGGCGCGCCGTCGGCGTGCCCGGACGCGGTGGCGGCGTACCCGCCGTACTCCGGCTCGCGCCGGCGCAGCGTTTCGGCTGAGGTGCCGCACCCCGGGCAGGCGAGGGCGCCGTTGAGGTGCCGTCGGCACGGGTCGCAGTAGTCCATGACGCGGGAAGATTAAGTTCCGCGCAGGTCACGTTCCTAGATCCAGCTGTGAAGGTTCTGTAGGGACCCGGCTCCTCCCTGGTTTCGAAACTGTCGAAACCGTTATGCGCGCGACCCATTGACACCCCCACCGCCCGATCCTTACTGTCACGCCAGCATTTCGAACGTGTGCCGAAATCTCGAACAGACCGAGTCGCCGGGACACGAGCGGGACGCTGACGGAACAAACTGACGGAACTGAACCGACGAAGCTGCGAGGGACAACCGCCGTGCGCATCACCGGAATCAGCACACACGTGGTCGGGACGCCGTGGCGCAACCTGACCTACGTCCAGGTGCACACCGACGAGGGGATCACCGGAGTCGGCGAGACCCGGATGCTGGGACACACCGACGCCCTTCTCGGTTACCTGAGGGAGGCCGAGGCCAACCACATTCTCGGCTCCGACCCCTTCGCTGTCGAGGACCTCGTCAAGCGCATGAAGTACGGCGACTACGGCCGCGCGGGCGAGATCGTCATGTCCGGCATCGCCGTGATCGAGATGGCCTGCTGGGACATCAAGGGCAAGGCCCTGGGCGTCCCCGTCTGGCAGCTGCTGGGCGGCAAGGTCACCGACAAGGTCAAGGCGTACGCCAACGGCTGGTACACCACCGAGCGGACCCCGGAGGCCTACCACAAGGCCGCCCAGGGCGTGATGGAGCGCGGCTACCGGGCGCTCAAGATCGACCCCTTCGGCACCGGCCACTTCGAGCTGGACCACCAGCAGACCCTGTACGCCGTCTCCCTGATCGAGGCGGTCCGCGACGCCATCGGCCCCGAGGCCGAGCTGATGCTGGAGATGCACGGCCGCTTCTCCCCCGCCACGGCCGTGCGCCTGGCCAAGGAGCTGGCCCCGTTCAAGCCGGCGTGGCTGGAGGAGCCGGTCCCGCCGGAGAACCTCAAGGCGCTGGAGAAGGTCGCCGCCAAGGTCGACATGCCGGTCGCCACCGGTGAGCGCATCCACGACCGGATCGAGTTCCGCGAGCTTTTCGAGAGCCAGGCCGTCGACATCATCCAGCCGGACGTCGGCCACATCGGTGGAATCTGGGAGACCAGGAAGCTCGCGGCGACCGCCGAGACCCACTACATGCTGGTGGCGCCCCACAACGTGGGCGGCTCGGTCCTGACCGCCGCCTCCCTCCAGGTCGGCTTCACCTCCCCGAACTTCAAGATCCTGGAGCACTTCAACGACTTCGCCGACGCGGAGATCAAGAAGGTCGTCAAGGGCGCCCCGCAGGTGAACCCGGAGGACGGCTGCTTCCACCTCTCCGACGCCCCGGGCCTGGGTGTGGAGCTGGACGTCGACGCCGCCGCCGAGTTCCCCCAGCAGCAGGCCCGTTTCGACCTCTGGGCGGAGGGCTGGGAACAGCGCAAGCCGAAGGGCGCGCAGTGAGCAGCGCGGTCGTCATCGACGCCCCGGGCGAGCACCGTCTCGTCCCGCACGAGGCGCGGCAGCCCGAGCCGGGCGAGGCGCTGGTGCGTGTGCACGCCTCCGGGATCTGCGGCAGCGACCGCGAGGTCTACCAGGGCAACCGCCCCGAGGGCTACGTGCGCTACCCGCTGACCCCGGGCCACGAGTGGTCCGGGACGGTTCAGGCCGTGGGCGCCGGTGTCCCGGAGTCCCTCGTGGGCCGCAAGGTCGTCGGTGAGGGCTTTCGAAACTGTCAGGTCTGCGACCGCTGCCACGCGGGCGACACGACCCTGTGCACGGCCGGCTACGAGGAGACCGGGTTCACCCAGCCGGGCGCGATGGCGGCCACGCTGACCCTCCCGGCCCGCCTCCTGCACGCCCTCCCGGACGACTGCGACCTCACGGCCGCGGCCCTCCTGGAGCCCGCCGCGTGTATCGCTGCCGCCGCGCTGAAGGGGAACGCGCAGCCCGGCGAGCGCGTCGCCGTGGTCGGCACCGGCACCCTCGGCATGTTCGCCGTGCAGTTCCTGAAGGCGAACTCGCCGGCCGAGCTGCTGGTCGTCGGCACCCGCCGGGACCGTGAGGCGCTGTCGCGGCAGTACGGCGCGACGGACTTCCGGACGAAGGACCAGGAACTCCCGGACGACTTCGACGTAGTGATCGAGACGGCCGGGTCCGCGGACGCCGCCCGGATCTCGGCCGGTCTGCTCCGGCGCGGCGGCCGGCTGGTCCTGACCGGCATCCCGGCGCCCGGTGCCGACGGTCTCGACCCGACGGACCTCGTCGTGAAGCAGCTGGAGGTACACACCGTCTTCGGTGCGCCGCCGGACGCCTGGGCGCACACGGTGCGGGTGTTCGCCGCCGGTCTGCTCGACCCGCTGCCGCTGGTGACGCACGAGCTGCCGCTCTCCGAGTTCTCGCAGGCCATCGAGCTGGTCGGGGCCGGCGATCCGAAGGTGGGCAAGGTCCTGCTCCGCCCCTAGACGTACGCCGGTACGGGGGCAACCTGACGGCTCCCGTACCGGCGTACACCCAGCCTTGCCACACCCAGAGCCGCGAACCTCGTCCGAAATATCGAACCGAAGGACATTCCTGTGACCGACGCTTCCGCCACGGCAGCCCGCAGGCCCGGTGAGCAGGCGCTCACCACCCTGGGCCTGAGCGCGCCCGACCCCGACCCCGCCGACGCCTCTCCGCACTCCTTCCCCGGCGGCGGCCGCTGGCGCACCGAGATCCCCTCCTGCGAGGGTCCCGAGGCGCTGGCGGTGGTGCTGAAGGAGGCCTCGCGGCTGGACGTGCCGATCCACCGGATCAGCCAGGGCAGCGGCGTGTGGATGCTGACCGACGCCGAGATCACCGAGATGGTCGAGTCGACCGGTGAACGCGACATCGAGCTCTGCCTGTTCACCGGCCCGCGCGGCACCTGGGACATCGGCGGGTCCACGCGCACCGACTCGCGGGGGGCCGGGCTGCGCGCCCGCGGCCACGACGCCGTCGCCGGCTGCGTCGAAGACGCCGTCAGAGCCACGGAGTTGGGCGTCAAGTGCCTGCTCGTCGCCGACGAGGGCGTGCTGTGGACGCTGCACCGGGCACGGGTTGCCGGGATCATCCCGGCCGACACGACGCTCAAGGTCTCCGCGCTCATCGGCCCGGTCAACCCGGCCGCGTACGCGGTCTACGAGCGCCTCGGCGGCGACTCGATCAACGTGCCCAGCGACCTGACGCTCGATCACCTCACCGAGATCCGGCGGGTGTCGGGCGCTCCGATGGACATGTACATCGAGGCCCCCGACGACCTCGGCGGCTACGTCCGGATGTACGAGGTCGCCGAGCTGATCCGGCGCGGCGCCCCGCTGTACCTGAAGTTCGGTCTGTCCAAGGCGCCCGGGATCTACCCCTACGGGCACCACATGCGGGAGCTGACCCTGGCCACCGCCAAGGAACGCGTGCGGCGCGGCCGGCTCGCCCTGGATCTCCTGGCACGCCACGGAGCGGACGGCGACATGGCGCCGCTCGGCTCGCGGCTGCCGGGCGACCTCCAGCGTTTCGAAATTTCGTCATAACGTTCCGGAAACTCGCCTTACAAAAGACGACACAGCCGCGCACAATCCCACACATCTCTTCTCGGTCTTTCCGGCACGACCACCCGGAGCGACTTCGCGCCTTCCAGACCGAGCCCTGCACACAGATCAAGGATGATCATCATGCGTAACCGCAGAGCCGCTCTCACCGCCATAGCCGGAGCCGCGTCCCTCGCCCTCACCCTGTCCGCCTGCGGGCAGAACAGCGAGGGTGGCAGCGAGGAGAGCGGGGACAGCGCCAAGGGCGCCACCATCGGCATCGCGATGCCGACCAAGTCCTCCGAGCGCTGGATCGCCGACGGCAAGAACGTCGTCACGGAACTGGAGTCCAAGGGCTACAAGACCAAGCTGGTCTACGGCGAGGACGACCCGGACCAGCAGGTCTCACAGGTCGAGAACCTGATCACGCAGGGCGTCAAGGCGCTGATCATCGCCGCCATCGACAACAAGTCGATGAACAACGTGCTCCAGCAGGCCAAGGACGCGAACATCCCGGTCATCTCCTACGACCGCCTGATGCTCGGCACGAAGAACGTCGACTACTACGCGTCGTTCGACAACGAGAAGGTCGGCGAGCTCCAGGGCACCTACATCGTCGAGAAGCTCGGCCTGAAGGACGGCAGCAAGAAGGGCCCCTTCAACATCGAGCTGTTCGCCGGCTCCAACGACGACAACAACACCCGCTACTTCTTCGGCGGCGCGATGAAGGTCCTGCAGCCCTACATCGACAAGAAGCAGCTCGTCGTCCGCTCCGGCCAGACCAAGCTCAACCAGGTCACGACCCTGCGCTGGGACGGCGGCACCGCCCAGAAGCGCATGGACGACATCCTGACCTCGGCCTACAAGAGCGAGCGCGTCGACGCGGTCCTCTCCCCGTACGACGGCATCTCCATCGGCATCCTGTCGGCGCTGAAGTCGGACGACTACGGCTCCAAGGCCAAGCCGCTGCCGGTCGTGACGGGCCAGGACGCCGAGGTCGCCTCGGTGAAGTCGATCATCGCCGACCAGCAGTCGATGACTGTCTACAAGGACCTCCGAAAGCTCGCCAAGGTGTCCTCGAACATGGTCGACGCGCTGCTCAACAAGAAGAAGCCCGAGGTCAACGACACCAAGACCTACGACAACGGCGCGAAGGTCGTCCCGGCCTACCTGCTGGAGCCGGTCGCCGTCGACAAGGCGAACTACCAGAAGGAGCTCATCGACTCCGGCTACCTCAAGGAGAGCGACGTCAAGTAGTCCCCGCCACCGACCGACGATTCACCACTGATTGGAAGGCACGACCATGGCGGGACCCGTCCTGGAAATGCGCTCGATCGTCAAGACCTTTCCCGGCGTCAAGGCGCTGTCGGACGTCACGCTGACCGTCCGGCAGGGCGAGGTCCACGCCATCTGCGGGGAGAACGGCGCCGGCAAGTCGACCTTGATGAAGGTCCTCTCCGGCGTCCACCCGCACGGCACGTACGAGGGCGACATCCTCTTCGAGGGTGAGGTCTGCCAGTTCAAGGACATCCGGGCCAGCGAAGAGCGCGGCATCGTGATCATCCACCAGGAACTGGCGCTGGTGCCCTACCTCTCCCTCGCGGAGAACATCTTCCTCGGCAACGAGCACGCCACCCGGGGGATCATCAGCTGGACCGAGACGCTGCGGCACGCCACCGAGCTGCTGCGCCGGGTGGGCCTGTCCGACCACCCAGACACCCGCGTCGCCGACATCGGCGTGGGCAAGCAGCAGCTCGTGGAGATCGCGAAGGCCCTGTCGAAGAAGGTCAAGCTGCTCATCCTGGATGAGCCGACCGCCGCGCTGAACGACGAGGACAGCGGCAAACTCCTGGATCTCATCCTGGAGTTGAAGAAGCAGGGCATCACCTCGATCATCATCTCCCACAAGCTCAACGAGATCCGCAAGGTCGCCGACTCGGTGACGATCCTGCGCGACGGACAGACCATCGAGACCCTCGACGTGAAGGCCGCGGAGACCACCGAGGACCGGATCATCAGCGGGATGGTCGGCCGCGACCTGGAGAACCGCTTCCCGGAGCGGTCGCCGCACGAGCCCGAGGAGGGCGTGGCGCCGGCCCTGGAGATCCGGGGATGGACCGTGCACCACCCGATCGACCAGCAGCGCAAGGTGTGCGACGACGTGTCGCTCCACGTACGGCGCGGGGAGATCGTCGGGATCGCCGGTCTCATGGGCGCCGGCCGCACCGAACTCGCGATGAGCGTCTTCGGGCGGACCTACGGCCGGTACGCGGGCGGCACCGTCCTCAAGGACGGCAAGGAGATCCGTACGAAGTCCGTCCCCGAGGCGGTCAAGCACGGCATCGCGTACGTGACCGAGGACCGCAAGCACTACGGCCTCAACCTCATCGACACCATCAACCGGAACATCTCGCTGAGCGCCCTGGGCAAGGTCGCCAAGCGCGGTGTGGTCGACGAGCACGAGGAGCGGCAGGTCGCCGAGGGCTTCCGCAAGTCCATGAACATCAAGGCACCGACGGTGTTCGAGCCGGTGGGCAAGCTGTCCGGCGGCAACCAGCAGAAGGTCGTCCTCAGCAAGTGGATCTTCTCGGGTCCGGACGTGCTGATCCTGGACGAGCCGACGCGCGGTATCGACGTCGGTGCCAAGTACGAGATCTACACGGTCATCGACCAGCTGGCGGCCCAGGGCAAGGCGGTCGTCTTCATCTCCTCCGAGCTGCCCGAGCTGCTCGGCATGTGCGACCGCATCTACACGATGGCCGCGGGGCGGCTGACGGGTGAGTTCTCGCGGGCCGAGGCCTCCCAGGAATCGCTGATGCGTCAGATGACGAAGGACAAAGAGGTATCCCGATGAGCACGGACGTGACCGCCAAGAGCCCGGCCCCCGCGCCGCCGGGCAAGAGCGGAGGGGCCGCGGCCGACGGCCTGTTGCAGCTGGTGATGGAGGGCATGCGCCGCAACATGCGGCAGTACGGCATGCTCATCGCGCTGGGCCTGATCGTGGTCCTGTTCGCCGTCTGGACCGACGGCGACCTGCTGCTGCCGCGCAACGTCTCCAACCTGGTGCTGCAGAACAGCTACATCCTGATCCTCGCGATCGGCATGATGCTGGTCATCATCGCCGGCCACATCGACCTCTCGGTCGGATCGCTGACGGCGTTCGTCGGGTCGATGGCCGCCGTGTTCATGGTCAAACAAGATCTGCCGTGGCCCCTCGCCGTGGTGCTGTGCCTGGCCGTGGGCGCGGTCGCGGGTGCCGTACAGGGGTTCTTCATCGCGTACGGCGGGATACCGTCGTTCATCGTGACCCTGGCGGGCATGCTGATCTTCCGCGGTCTGACGGAGATCTTCCTGGAGGGCCAGACCCTCGGCCCGTTCCCGGACGGGCTGCAGAAGGTCGCCAACGGGTTCCTGCCCGAGGTCGGCCCGAACACGAACTACCACAACCTCACCCTGCTGCTGGGCTTCGCGATGATCGCCTTCGTGATCTTCCAGGAGGTCCGTGACCGCAAGCGGCAGCAGGAGTTCAACCTGGACGTCCCGCCCGCCAAGCTGTTCCTGCTGAAGCTGGTCGCGATCGGCGCCGCCGTGCTGACGCTCACCATGCTGCTGGCCAGCTACAAGGGCGCCCCGATCGTGCTGCTCATCCTGGGCGTGCTGCTCGTCGGCTTCGGCTACGTCATGCGCAACGCGATCATCGGCCGCCACATCTACGCGATCGGCGGCAACCTCCCGGCGGCCAAGCTGTCGGGTGTGAAGGACAAGAAGGTCACCTTCCTGGTCTTCCTGAACATGGGCATGCTCGCGGCCCTGGCGGGTCTGGTATTCGCCGCCCGCTTCAACGCGGCCTCTCCCAAGGCCGGCCTCAACTTCGAGCTGGAGGCGATCGCGGCCTCGTTCATCGGCGGTGCGTCGATGAGCGGCGGTGTCGGCACCGTGCTCGGCGCGATCATCGGTGGCCTGGTCCTGGGCGTGCTGAACAACGGTATGAACCTCGTCGGCATCGGCACCGACTGGCAGCAGGTCATCAAGGGCATGGTGCTGCTGGCGGCGGTCGGGTTCGACGTGTGGAACAAGCGCAAGGTCGGTTCATAAGTCAGATCGGGGCCCCGCCACCAGGCGGGGCCCTCTCCTTATCGGGAGCCGCACACATGGAACTGAACAGACGCACGGTCATCGCGGGAGCAGCGGCGGCGGGCATAGCCGCCACCACGCTCGGCGGCACGGCGCACGCCACGGGAGGCAGGAAGCCGGTGAAGACGCTCTTCGGCAAGCTGGCCGACGGCACCAAGGTCTACAGCTGGTCGCTGGAGAACGGCGGCACCCGCCTGAAGGTCCTCTCCTGGGGCGGTGTCGTCCAGTCACTGGAGATCCCCGACCGTCGCGGCCGGTACGCCAACGTCTCCGCGGGCTTCGACAACCTCGAGGACTACGTCGCGAAGACCCCGTACTTCGGCGCGCTGATCGGCCGCTACGGCAACCGCATCGGCAAGGGCAAGTTCACCCTCGACGGCAAGAACTACCAGCTGTCCGTGAACGACGGCGAGCAGAGCCTGCACGGCGGCACCCAGGGCTTCGACAAGCGCGTGTGGGACGTCGAGCCGTTCACCAAGGGCTCCGACGTCGGTCTGCACCTGTACTACACGAGCGTCGACGGCGAGATGGGCTACCCGGGCACGCTCAAGACGAAGGTGACGTACACCCTCACCAAGCACGGCGACTGGCGCGTCGACTACGAGGCCACCACGGACAAGGCCACCGTCGTCAACCTCACCAGCCACGTCTACTTCAACCTGGCCGGCGAGGGCAGCGGCACGATCGAGGACCACGAGCTCCAGATCGCGGCCTCCCGCTACACGCCCACCGACGCGGGCCTGATCCCCACGGGCGAGCTGGCCAAGGTCGCGGGCACCCCCTTCGACTTCCGCAAGGCCAAGCCGATCGGCCGGGACATCCGCGTCTCCCACCCCCAGCTGGTGACCGCCAAGGGCTTCGACCACAACTGGGTCCTCGACAAGGGCATCACCGCCCGCCCCGAGCACGTCGCCACCCTGCGCGACCCGGCCTCCGGCCGCACCATGAAGATCGCCACGAACGAGCCGGGCCTGCAGTTCTACTCCGGCAACTTCCTCGACGGCACGCTGACCGGCCCGTCCGGCCGCACCTACCGGCAGGGCGACGCCCTGTGCCTGGAGACGCAGCACTTCCCGGACTCGCCGAACAAGCCGAAGTTCCCGTCGACGGTGCTGCGACCGGGGCAGACGTACCGGACGACCACGATCCACACGTTCGGCTGCTGAGGCCACTGACAGGTCTTCACAGACCGGACACATGTTCCGACCGTTTTCCCGATGGTTGAACGGTGTCACCGTGGTCTCCGTATGAATGGGCGGCCCGCGCTCCCCCGCGCGGGCCGCCCTTAAACGTCGGGCCCGTCCGTCCCCAACGGGCCCGCCCCATACGGAGGTTCCATGGCCGACAACGTCACGTCGCTGTTCCGCAGTACCGCGGCCCACAGCCCGTCGATGGCGGCTCTGACACGTGAGGGCGGCGAGGGAGCCGGCCCCGTGGACTTCTGTATCCCCTGCAACCCGTACTTCCCGACCCCGGCCATGTTCGAGGACATGGCGGGCCGGCTGCGCGACATCATCACCTACTACCCGAGCAGCGCCGACACGATAACGGCCGAGCTGTGCAGCCTGCTCCAGCTGCCGCCGCAGTGCGTGGCCATGGGCAACGGCTCGACGGAACTCATCACCTGGATCGACCACCTGCTGGTCCGCGAGTCCCTCGCCGTCCCCGTCCCCACCTTCGGCCGCTGGACCGACCAGCCCATGGAGACCGGCAAGCGGGTCGACATGTTCCCGCTCCAGGAGTCCAGCGGCTTCGCCCTCGACCTCGCGCAGTACGCCGAGTTCATCCGGGCCCGCGGCACGCGCGTCGCGGTGATCTGCAACCCGAACAACCCCGACGGCGGCTTCCTGCACAAGCACGCCATCGTCCAGTTCATGGACGCCATGGCCGACCTCGACCTGATCGTCATCGACGAGTCCTTCCTGGAGTTCGCGGACGCCGAGGCCGAGCCGTCCGTCGTCCAGGAGGCGATGCTGCGGCCCAACGTCGTCGTGCTGCGCAGCCTCGGCAAGAACTTCGGCCTGCACGGCATCCGTTTCGGCTACCTCGTCTCCAACCCGGCGCTCGCGGGGCGGATCCGCTCGATGCTGCCGAAGTGGAACCTCAACTCCTTCGCCGAGCACGTCGTCTTCATGCTCAAGGAGCACGGCGCCGAGTACGCGCAGAGCCTCCAGCAGGTGCGCCGTGACCGCCTCGACATGGCCGGCCAGCTCTCCTCCCTGCCCGGGCTGACGGTCTACCCGTCGCAGGGCAACTTCCTCTTCGTGCGCCTCCCCGTGGGCGCCGAGGGCACCGTGGTCCGGGACCGGATGCTCACCGAGCACAGGATCCTGGTCCGCGAGTGCGGCAACAAGATCGGTTCGTCCAGTCGCTTCCTGCGTCTCGTGGTGCGCCCCCAGGTGGACGTGCGTCGCCTGGTGTCCGGCCTGGAACAGGTGCTCTACGGGACGTCCAGGAGGGGAGCCGCCGTACCCGAGCTGGGCAATGGGACCAGCTACAGCTCGGGTACGGCGGCCGTGGACCGTCTGGTGAGCGAGACGAACGGGTCGGGTATGCGGGGGCTCGCGGCGCAGGCGGTGGGGATGGCCGCGGCGCCTGCCCCCGCCGCGGCCACGGGGGCCGGGGGGCCGGGGCTCGCCCCGGCGGCCGCGAGTACGGGCGGGCTGGGGTTCGCTCCCGCCGCCCCGGCTCCCGCGCCGGCGCCCGCTCCGGCCACCGGCATCGGCATGCCGCTCCCCGCCGCCGCGTCCGCCGTACCGGCGGGTGCGGGCGGTGGGATGCCGATGCCGGCTGCGGCGCAGATGCCGCAGCCGCAGATGCCCCAACCGCAGATGCCGCAGCCGCAGATGCCGCAGCCGCAATCCGCTCCCCAGCCGATGGCTGCCCCGTCCCCGCCCCTGGCACCCGCGGCCCAGGCCCCGGCGCCGGTCCCTGCCATGGCGCCGGCTCCCGTGCCCGCGCCTTCCCCCATGGCCGCCCCCTTCACCGGGCCCACGCCGCCCGGCGTCCCGGCCCGCGGTGGCCTGACGGCCGCGCAGGTGCGGGGGACGAACGGGCTGACGCCGGCGCCGGCCACGGGGTGGCCCGCCGCGCAGAGCTGGCCCAACGCGGCGGGCATGGGGCAGGCCGGGTAGTTCGGCGGGTGCGGGTGGTTTGTGGCTGGTCGCGCAGTTCCCCGCGCCCCTGGGGGGCTATACCGCCGTCAGTTTCCACTGCTGGCAGGTGTTGCTGAGCCAGGACCACTGGCGTACGTCGGCGCCGTCCGCCGTCGAGCAACTCGCGACGTCCGCCACCTTCCCCGTGGCCTGGTTGGCGATCCGGACGTGGCCACTGTCGGTGGCGACGAAACGGAACCGCTGGCAGGTGTTGTTCAGCCAGGACCACTGGCGCAGGTCGGCGCCGTCGGCCGTCGAGCAGTCGGCGGTGTCGAGGACCTTGCCGGTGGCGACGTTCACCAGGCGGTGGGTGTCGTCGCCGAGGTCCTCCAGGCGCCAGCGCTGGTTGGCGCCTCCGTTGCAGCCGTACTGCTGGACGTTGGCTCCGTCGGCCGAGGAACTCCCTGCCACCTCCAGACACTTGCCGCTGTTGCGGTTGGTGACGGTGTAGGTCGTCGAGGCTGCCGACGGTTCACCGGAGGGGCCGGGGAGGGACGCCCCGAGCCTGACCGGCGTGCCGAGGTTGGGCGTGCCGTCGGCGTTCCAGGTGAACTTCTGCGCCCGGGTCGTACGGCCGTTGTCGCAGCCCTCGGAGGCGGAGTCGTTGGCGTGGTAGACGATCCAGTTCTCGCGGCCGTCGGGTGAGGTGAAGAAGCCGTTGTGGCCGGGCCCGTACACCCCGTTGGCGTCACTGCGCTGGAAGACGGGCGTGGACTTCTTGGTCCAGGAGGAGGCGGACAGCGGGTTGGAGCCGGTCAGCTCCAGTTGCCCGAGCTTGTAGTCGGGCGTCCAGCAGCCGCTCGCCGAGTAGATCAGGAAGGTCCGGCCGTTCCGCTGCAGGATCTCCGCACCCTCGTTGACCGTGCCGCCCTGCCGCTCCCAGGCGTACGTCGGCGTCGAGATCGTCGAGTACGAGCCGCTGACGGTGTACGGGTTGGACATCGGGGCGATGACGACGTTCTGCGTCCCGCCCGTGTTCGCGCTGCCGAGCATGTACAGCCGGCCGCCCACGTTCAGCAGGCTCGGGTCCAGCATCCAGGCGTTGCTGAGCTGCCCCTTGTAGGTGTACGGCCCCATGGGGTCGGAGCCCGCGCTCTCCAGCACATGGCTGCGCTGCGTCGGGTTGTAGTCGGACACGTTCTGCCCGGCGACGTAGTACAGGTACCAGCGGCCGTTGACGAAGTGCAGCTCGGGCGCCCAGATGTTGCAGCACCGGGAGGCGGCGTCGCCCTTCCACACCTGGACGCTGGGCGCGGTGGAGAGCCCGGCGAGGGTGGTGGACTTGCGGATGGTGATGACGTCGGTCCAACTCGTCGTCACCAGGTAGTAGTTGCCGTCGTGGTACGAGATCCAGGGGTCGGCACCCTTGACGGACTTGACCGGGTTGGCGAACGAGGCGGCACTCGCGGAGGGCTGCCCGACGGACAGGGCCAGCAGCAGCGCCGCCAGCAGGGTCAGTAGGCGACGGGCCATCCGCTGCTCCAGTTCAGGAGGTTGATGCCGAGCTTGGGCGTGCCGTTCGCGTTGCCGTCGTAGTAGTGGTAGACGATCAGGTCGCCGTCGGTGTCCTTCAGGATCGACTGGCCGCCGGGGCCGATGACGCTGCCGTGCGACTCCAGGACGGGGGTGCCGCCGTTGTTCATCAGGTCGACGCCGTTCTTGTCGCGGTACGGCCCGGTGACGCTGGAGGCACGCCCGACCTTCACCTTGTACGTCGAACTCGTCCCGTTGCAGCAGGTGTCGTAGGAGGCGAAGAGGTAGTAGTAGCCGCCCCGCTTGACGATGAAGGGTGCCTCCACGGCCTTGGTCCCGGTGGGGCGGGAGGCGAGTGAGTACCGCGCGGTGTTGGAGCTGAGCTGCTTTCCGGTGGACGGGTTGATCTGGATCATCTTGATCCCGGTCCACCAACTGCCGAACGACAGCCACCACTTGCCGTCGTCGTTCACGAAGAGGTTCGGGTCGATGGCGTTGAAGTCGCTGGCGGAGTTCGACGTGTAGACCGTGCCCTGGTCGGTCCAGCTGCCCGGCTGGCCTGTGCTGGAGGTGGCGAGGCCGATGGCGGACGTGTTCGAGCCGAACTTCGAGACGGAGTAGTACATCAGGTACTTGCCGCCGTGGTACGAGATGTCCGGCGCCCAGGCCTCCGGGACGGACGAGTAGTTCCGCCACCAGCTCGGCCTGCTTCCGAAGGCGTCGCTGCCGTTCCTGAAGGCGGTGCGGTCGCTGGACGTCTTGTTGCTGATGCCGCCGCCGGTGGCGTAGAGCAGGTACTGACCGGACGAGGTGCGGATCATCGACGGGTCGTGCGTGACGACGTCACCGGTGACCCGGCCCGGGTTCGGGTACGCGGACGCCGTCCCCGGAACCAGCGCCAGAAGGGCGGCGGCGGGGAGGGCGAACAGGGCGGTTCGTCTGCGGAGCGGACTGCGGCTCATGCGGGTCCTCTTCCTTGCGGTGGGGGTGAAGAGCTGCTCGACATTTCGAACAACGATCGCAAGTTCGAACGGACCGTAGAATCGAACCGCTTGCGCGTCAATGGTTCGCGCGGCAACAACCGCGAGCGGCTCGCTCCGGGTTGCCGAGCCCGGCCCCGATCACCGGGCGGGCGGGAAGGACCGGCAGCCGGGGCGGACAGACCGCGCGGGACGGCGGCCGACCGGCAGGACCGGCGCCCCGACCCCCGCGTCTCAGCCGTTGATGTCGAGTGCCGTCCCGTACAGCCGGTCCACCTTCAGCCGGATGACCACACGGCGTTCGTCGACCAGTTGCCGCAGGAAGGTCTCTTCGTCCTCCGGCGCGGCGGCCTGCGGGAGCATGCCGAGGAGTTCCCGGCCCACCGCGTCACCGGGGGCCGTCGTGATGTCGGAGACCTCCGCCTCGCCCTCGGCGACGGCGAACGACCACACGTCCCCGCCCTGCACATGCAGTGCCGCACGCGGGTCGCGCCGCAGGTGCGCGAGCTTGACGCGGTCGGCCGTCGTGGAGAACCGCACGATGCGGGCCTCGGGGTCCCAGCTGTACACCATGGTGGTCAGATGCGGGTGGCCGCTGCGCTTGACGGTGGCGAGCGTGCCGAACTGCTGCTTGCCGAGCAGGTCGGAGAGGGCTTCATCGGACAGGGGGCGGGGGGTCGGTCTCTGCGTCATGCCGTGCTCAACACCCGTACTCGTCACGGAATTTCACACCCGTCTCACAAATTACTTGACGCATCGTCACTTTGCCGAACCCACAGCTCCCCGACAGCAAGCCTTCCTAGGGTGCCGTGTTCATGACAGACACCTCCAAGGAACACCCCGACACCCCCATCGGCCGCCGCACCGTCCTGCTGGCCACCGGCGCCACCGCAGCCGCCCTGGCCGTGGGCGCGACGGCCCCCGGCACGCGGTCCCCCGACGGGCGGACGGCGGCCCCGGACACCGCCCCCGTCGCCGCCGCGGCCGTCTGCACCCTGACGAAGGAGCTGACCGAAGGCCCCTACTACCTCGACGGGCAGTACGTCCGCCCCGACATCAGCGAGGACAAGACGGGCATCCCCCTGAAGCTGACGCTCACGGTCGTCGACGACGACACCTGCGCCCCGCTCGAGAACGCCCTGGTCGAGATCTGGCACTCGGACGCGCTCGGCGAGTACTCCGGCTTCGTGGGCGACAACGGCCACGACGAGCCCGACAACGGCACGTTCCTGCGCGGCGGCGTCCTCACCGACTCCCGAGGCGTCGCGAAGATCACCACGATCTACCCGGGCTGGTACCGGGGCCGCTGCGTGCACATCCACGTCAAGGTCCACACGGACGTGACCCTGACCCCCGACGGCTCCTTCACCGGCGGCCAGGAACTCCACACCGGCCAGCTCTTCTTCGCGGAGACGATCACGACCAGGGTCGCGGCACTCGCCGCGTACAGGGTCAACACGGTCCCGCGCACCACACTCGCCCAGGACTCCATCTACGACGAGGGCGGCGCGGCCTCGGGCCTCCTCACCCTCACGCCCCTCGGCAGCACGACGTCGGCGGGCTACGCCGGTGCGCTGACCCTGGGAGTGGAACAGGGCTGACACGGCCCACGGCCCGGAGCCCACCCGCTTCGGTGGGCTCCGGGCGCTCACGTCACCGCCGCCCGCCGAACTCCCACGCGTGCACCTCGATGCCCGCGTAGCGCCCCAGGCGCAGCACGGCACGCGCCGCCTCCGCGTCCGGGGCCCTCACGAGCGCGGCCGTACCCACCCAGACCTCACCGTCGTCGGACAGCAGCGGCCCGAACGCGATCAACTCGTCGCGCTCGTCCGGCACTTCGGGAGCGGCTCCGGACAAGGGTCCGAGCCCGAGCACGAGATGGCGGTCGCCGCCCGTCCGCCCGCCCGGAAACTCCCACATGGTCCGCCCCAGCAGGTTCCGCCAGCGCCGCAGCAGGACATCCCGGTACACCCCGGCCTGGTAGTTGGGCTCGTCGAAGGCGAACGCCCGCGCGGCGGCGGCATCCGGCAGGTCGACGATGTGAACACTCCCGGTGGGCGTCTCCCCGTCGTCGGCGAAGGTCGGCCCCCGGGCGGTCAACTCCGCCTCGTACCGGTCCATATAGGCCCAGTGCGCCTCCCCCAGCTCCTCCCGCAGCGGCAGGGAGCCGGGCCGGTCGCGGTGATGGCAGAAGAATTCCATGGCTCATCCAACCTCAGTGGCTACTCTCGTGTCTCCCGTCGTCGTGACCACAGGAGAGCAGACCGTGCGCAGCGCCGCCGTAACGCCCGAGGGCGACCGGATCCGCTGGGTCGAACTGCCGGGGCAGGAGCCGCCGCGCGTCTACGTGCACGGGCTGGGTGCCACATCGCCCGCCTACTTCACCCAGGTCGCGGTCCACCCGCTGCTCGCCGGGCACCGGTCACTGCTGATCGACCTGCTGGGCCACGGCATCAGCGACCGTCCGACGACCTTCGGCTACACGCTCGAATCGCACGCCGACGCGCTCGCCGACGCCCTGACGGGCGCGGGCGTCTCGGGCGCCGAAGTGATCGCCCACAGCATGGGCGGCTCGGTGGCGATCGTCCTGGCGGCCCGCCATCCCCGGCTGGTCTCCCGCCTGGTGCTCATCGACGCCAACCTCGACCCGATCCCGCGGACGCCCGGATCCCCGGGCAGCAGCGGCATCGCCGCCTACTCCGAGGAGGAGTTCGTGACGGGCGGCGGCTGGGAGGAGGTCCGCGACCGGGTCGGCCCGCACTGGTGGTCCACGATGCGCCTGGCCGGCCGCGAGGCCCTGCACCGCAGCGCGTTCCACCTCACCCGCGGTACGAACCCGACGATGCGGGAGCTGTTGCTCGGTCTGAAGATCCCCCGCGCCTTCCTGCTTCCCGAGTCCGACGGCCCGCTTCCCGGCACCGACGCCCTCACCGAGGCCGGAGTGTCCGTCGTCGCGATCCCCGACTGCGGCCACAACATCATGCTGGACAACCCGGAGGCCTTCGTGGAGGCCACAGCGGCGGCGCTCTCGCCCGAGGACTGACCGGCTTTCACCGAAGGACGAGGATCCCCGCCATGCGCTACGTACGGTTCGTCAAAGGCGCCGTCAGCACCACTGCCGCCACCGCCGCCTGCCACGCCCTGATGACCGCCGGCTACGCCTGGGCCCGCGGCAAAGCGGCGACGGGCGAGGCGACGATCTTCGCCGGCGCCTTCGAGTGGCTGGTGACCACGGCCGGCACCTGGGCTCTCATGCCCCTCTTGCTGGGAGCCGGGATGCGCGCCATGCGGGAGCGCGGCAACACCACGCTGATGGTCGGCGGCGGACTGCTCTGGGCGGTGCTCTCCCTGTCCTTCGTCGACGAGATCGACCGCCCGGGCGGGTTCATGCCGCTGCCCGCCCTCGTCGCCTACGTACTGGCCGGGGCGGGACTGGCCGGGGCCGGTACGGAACGCCGCTGAGGGGCGGCCCGCCGGCCGGCGGGCCGCCCCTCACCCCGTCACGACTTCTTCGGGCACTCCTTCCACGCCAGGTGGTACACCGTGCTGATGTCCCCGTCCGTGGAGTCCATCGTCATGAAGCTGACCTTGTCGGCCGACTGGGTGCCGGCGTTGACCCGGAGTTCGGTGTTGATGTTGAAGTTGCGCTGGACTCCGCAGGGTGCGTAGACCAGTTGGGCCCAGTCCGTCTCGTCGGTGGCCTGCCAGTTGTCGTTGAGAGGGCCGCTGAAGGGGTGGTTCTTGTACACCGTGCTGGGCGAGCCCTGGAAGTAGTACGAGGCCCGCTGGGATGCGCTCGCGCCCCGCTGCAGAGAGGCGAATCCCCGGTAGTCCGCGCTCGCGATGGCGTAGGTGAAGCCGCCGGGGACGTGGACCTTCAGATTGAGCTGGCAGTTCCTGCGGAACGCGGTCGGGTCGGAGTTCCCGCCGGCCTGGGCGAGGTAGTCGCTGTAGGTCACCGTGAACGCCGTGTTGTCCTCGGAGACGGCGACCGCTGCCGTGCCCTGCGGACAGCCGGAGCCGTTCACCGTGGCGACCTGGATGATGATCTTGTCCGGGGGCGGGTCGTCGAACCCGGAGGACGGAGTCTGTGCGGGGAGTGCGCTGGTGAGGAGCGCGGCTACCGCGCCGCTCAGAAGCAGGCCACCGGCCATGGTTCTCCCATCCGTGCGTGGGGGGTGGATCGTGACGATGAATGATCATGCGCATGTCAAAGCGGCGCATGAACCCCCGGCCTGTGACCATTCCATGAAGGAGATGTGAAGAGCGGGAGCGGTCGCATCGTACGCAGGCCCGCGGGGGTCGGCCAGGTCGCTCTCCGGCCATTCACACTGGCGGGAATTCACCCGCGTACCGGCAGGCACATAGGGTGCGATGCACCAGTGCGTCAGACCGAGGACATCCCGAGGACGGAATGAGGATCACGCACAGCGCCGCGCACGGCCGCCGCTCAGGGGTTCTCCCAGGCCGCCGGTTCCGCCGCCAGCCGCTCCACCGGCTCCGGCAACGCCCCGGCCGCCAGGTCGGCGATCGTCACGCCCTCCAGGATCCTGCGCACATTGGCGCGCAGGGCGATCCACAGCGGCAGCAGCGGCTCGGCGGTGCCGGAGTAGGCGAGGCCGGTCGGCCGCTCGCCGCGCACCGAGACGATCGGCCCGTCCACGGCCCGGATCACGTCCGCGACCGTGATCTCCGAGGCCTCCCGGGCCAGCCGATAGCCGCCGCCCCCGCCGCGCCGGCTGTCGACGACACCGCCGCGCCGCAGATCGCCGAGGATCCCCTCCAGGAACTTGTGGGGGATGTCCTGCGCGGTGGCGACGGCCTCCGCCTTGACCGGCCCCTCCCCCTGCCGGACGGCCAGTTCCACGACCGCTCGTACCGCGTAGTCCGCACGTGCCGAGATCCTCATAGGACCATTGTCGCCGTCACCCTGTAGACATTGAGCACACGCACCACGCAACACAGCGAGCACACGCACCAGGCACCACGCATCACGCACCGCAAGGCACAACAGGAGGCGCTCCCTTGGAGCTCAGCAGGCGTACCTTCCACGCTCTGGCCGGCACGGCGGCGCTCGGCTTCGCGCTGACCGGCAGCGGGTCGCCGACCTCCGCCAACCCGGCACGCACCGCGCCCACCGGCCCGCCGCCACCGGTGCCGAGCGCGGACGGCAGACGGCACGAGATCGGCTTCGACCACTACTCGCTGCTGGTCGACGGCCGCCGCCTGGTGCTCTGGTCGGGCGAGATGCACCCCTTCCGGCTGCCGAGCCCGTCGCTGTGGCGGGACGTGCTGGAGAAGATGCGTGCCCACGGCTACAACGCCGTCAGCGTGTACGTCGCCTGGAACTACCACTCCCCCGCGCCCGGCCGGTACGACTTCACCGGCGTGCGCGACCTGGACCTTTTCCTGCGGACGGCCGCCGAGACGGGGATGTACGTGATCCTGCGGCCCGGGCCGTACATCAACGCCGAGGTCGACGCCGGCGGCTTCCCCGGCTGGCTGACCGCCACCCACGGCCGGGCCCGGACCTCCGACCCGACATATCTGCGCTATGTCGACGAGTGGCTGACCGCCGTCAACGCCATCGTCGCCAAGCGCCTGTTCACACAGGGCACGGGCACGGTCCTGCTCTACCAGATCGAGAACGAGTACGACGCGCACGTCGACGAGCCGTCCGGGCGCGCCTACATGTCGTACCTGTACGAGAAGGTCCGCGCCGACGGCATCGACGTACCGCTGTTCCACAACGACAAGGGCCGCAACGGCCACTGGGCCCCGGGGTCGTTCGGCACCGGCGGGGAGAAGGGGCGCTGGCTGTACGGGTTCGACGGGTATCCGGAGCCGGACGAGGTGCCGCCGGACTGGGGGTCGTTCGGGACCGGCGGCGCGAAGGGCGGGGCGACGGCCAGTCCGCGGACGCCCGGGTTCGTGCCCGAGTCCGGCGGGGGATGGTTCGATCCGTGGGGCGGGTCCTGGTTCGACGGCAAGGGGTACGCCGAGGCGCGCCGGACCCGGGACGCGGCGTACGAGCGGCGCTTCTACCTCACCAACCTCGCCAACGGCATCACGCTGCACAACGTCTACATGACGTTCGGCGGCACCTCCTGGGGCTGGCTGCCCGCGCCGGCCGTCTACACCTCGTACGACTACGGCGCGGCGTTCGACGAGGCCCGCAACGCCACCCCGAAGCTCGCCCCGATGCACCAGATCGGGCAGTTGCTGCGGTTCGTGCCGGACCTCGCCAAGCTGAACCGGGCGAAGGCCGTGCGCGCCACCGACAAGCGGGTCAAGGTCTACCCCCTGGCCAACCCCGACACCGGCGCCCGCTTCTACGTCCTGCGCAACGACTCCGCCGAGGCGGTCTCCGTGACGCTGCCGGACGCCGGCATCGACGTGCCGGTCACGGTCCCGGCGCGGGACGCCAAGCTGATCGCCGCCGGGCTGAAGCTCGGGAAGCGGACGCTGGTGCACTCCACCGTGCAGCCGATGCTGAGCCTGACCGCCGGGCGGCAGGACATCGCCGTGTTCGCGGGCCGGCGGGGCGACCTCGCGCAGGTCGTACTGGACTGCCCCGACGAGCCGACACCCATGCGGCTGGACGCGGAGCCCGCATGGTCCTGGAACCTCAACAAGCTGAACATCACCGCCCCGCTCGGCGCCGGCGGGCTGAGCCGGGTGCGGGTCGAGGGCGACGGCGTGGACACGCCGATGCTGGTGCTGTTCGCCGACGACGCCACCGCCCTGCGGCTGTGGCCCTACGAGACCCCGTCGGGCCCGCTCCTCGTCTACGGCCCCGCCCTGCTGCGGTCGGCCACCCTGCGCGGCTCCACGGTCCATCTCACCGGCGACACCACCGGGCAGACCGGCCTGGAGGTGTGGGGGCCGCGCGGCATCACCCACGTCACCTGGAACGGGCGGCCGGTCCCCACGCGGATCAGTGCCTCCGGCAGCCTGCTGGCGCTGCGGCCGCTGCCCGGCGTGACCCGGCCGGCCCTGCCCGCTCTGGACGGCTGGCGGCGGCGGGCCGGGAACCCGGAGGCCGATCCGGACTTCGACGACTCGGACTGGACGACGGCCGACAAGGAGACGACCTTCAGCACCACGCCCGTGCCCGACGGGCAGCCCGTCCTGTTCGCCGACGACTACGGCTTCCACTACGGCGACGTCTGGTACCGGGGCGAGTGGACCGGCGCGAACGGCATCGAGTCCGTGTCCCTCGCCTACAGCACGGGCACCCAGGGCCTGCTCATGGCCTGGCTGGACGGCGAGCCGCTGGGCACGCACCGCATGCCGGTCCCGGACAAGGACCGGGCGAGGCAGGGGACGTGGACCGCGAAGGCCGCCTTCGACGTGCCGGAGCAACTGCGGGAGAAGTTCCGTGAGGAGCGGGAGAAGGAGCAGGAGCAGGGCGGGAAGCGCGACCGGCACGTGCTGTCCGTGCTCGTGCGGCGGATGCAGCACGACATGGACGGCAAGGCGCTCGACACGCACAAGGCCGCGCGCGGACTGACCGCCGTCACCTTCGAGGGCGACTCCCCCGAGGTCGAATGGCGGATCCAGGGCACCGCCACTCCCGACCCCGTGCGCGGCCCGATGAACACCGGCGGGCTGCACGGGGAGCGCGAGGGCTGGCATCTGCCGGAGTACGACGACGGGGACTGGAAGGACGCCGAACTCCCCCGGTCCGACCGGCGGCAGGGCGTCACCTGGTACCGGACGGACTTCCGGATGGACGTCGCCCCGGGCGTCGACGCCTCGATCGGGCTCGTCCTCGACGACGACCCGGGCCGGGCCTACCGCGTCCAGATCTTCCTCAACGGCTGGAACATGGGCCAGTACATCAACGACGTAGGCCCGCAGCACACCTTCGTGCTGCCGAACGGGATCCTGCGTACACGTGGGGCCAACACACTGGCGTTGGCGGTGTTGTCCGACGGGACCACACCGTCCGGGCCGGGGGAAGTGCGGCTGACGCTGCTGGGCGCCGCCGCCGGAGGGGTGCCCGTCAAGCAGGTGTGACCGGATCGAGCCGTCCTCGTGCATTGCCTTCTCCGGCACGCTGGTTCACCGTGTTGACCTTCAGGCCGCGACTGGGAGGGGACTCTCGTGCGAAGAAGGCGATTCATCAGCGGATTAGTCGGTGCCGGGGCGGGTCTGGGACTCGTCCCGGCGGGCGGCGGGCCGGTCGCGGCGGCGGCCGGCCGGGTGACCGGCGCGGCCCGCGAGTGGCAGGCCGTGCCGGCGCCGGACGGCACGGCGGCCGCCCAGTTGCGGGACGTCGCCGCCGCCGGGGACGGCCTGGCGTGGACCGTGGGCGAGGAGGGGCGCAGCGGAAGCACCCTCGGCTCCCCACTGGCCCTGGTGTGGGACGGCACGGCCTGGGCGCGGACCGGCCTCGGCCATCTGGGCTTCCGCGGCTACCTGCACTCCGTCGCCGGGACGGGTGCCCGCTCGGCGTGGGCGATCGGCACCGACACGGCAGGCGTCACCCATCTGCTCGCGTGGGACGGCGGAACCTGGCGGGAGACCGACTTCCCCGGCCGCGGCCGGTCCGGCACCTCCCTCACCGGCGTCACGGTCGACCCGGGCGGCGGAGCCTGGTTCTCCGGGCGCACCTCCGACGGCCAACTGCTCCTGCACCACGACGGCACCACCTGGACCTGGCTCCCCGCACCGCCGAGCGCGCCCACGGCCACCCCGTCCGGTGTCCAGCTCACCCCGCGCGGCGACGTCTGGCTGTACGGCGTGGGCATCGTCGCCCGCTGGGACGGCTCGGCCTGGACCGAACTGCCCGCCTACCAGGGCCTGCGCGCCAGCATCACCGGGCTGCTGCCGGTCGCCGACGACGACCTGTGGCTCGTCGGCTACGACTACGGAGTGGGCGGCCCGGTCGGCAAGCCCCCGGGCGTCCTGCTGCTGCACGGCGACGGCAGCACCTGGCAGGGCGTCACCGGACCGTTCGGTGTCGGCATGCTCAACGGGATCGTCGCCGACGCGCAGGGGCGGCCCGACCGGATCGCCGGCTGGGACTTCTGGGACCAGACCCGGGCCCACTACCTGCGCTGGGACGGCACGGCGTGGGTGAGCGAGCGGGGGCCGGCCGCCACGACCCCCGTCGTCATGAACGCCCTGGCGAAGGTGCCGGGTTCGGACGGCTACTGGGCGGTCGGGACGACCTCGACCTCGGCGTCCTCGACCGCCCGGCTGCACATCGAACGCTGACCGGCGGCTGTCACGCCAGCCGGATCACGTTCCAGGACAGCGGCTCCAGGACGGCGCTCAGCGTGCCGTCCTGGAGAGCCGTGCCGTCGACCGGGTGCGGGGCGACCCGCTCGGGGTCGTCGAGGGTGTTGCGGGCCTCGGGGTCGGCGTCCGCGAGGGCGCTGTGCTCGACGACCCGCGTCAGGTCGAGCCCGCTCAGGGCGACTTCGAGCGGCAGGGACTCGGTGCGGCTGCGGTTGACCGCGAAGACGGTGACCGAGCCGTCCTCGGCGCGAACTGCGGTGGCATGCAGCAGGTCGGCCTCGCCGTACTTCTTCGTCTCGTACGTCGGGGAGTCGACCCGGACGTCGAGGACCTCGCCACGGCCGTACTGCGAGGCCTGGGCGAATGGGAAGAACGTCGTCTGGCGCCAGGCCGGACCGCCGGGCTCCGTCATGATCGGGGCGATGACGTTGACGAGCTGGGCGAGGCAGGCGACCGTGACGCGGTCGGCGTGGCGCAGCAGGGCGATCAGGAGCGAGCCGAAGACGACCGCGTCCATGACGCTGTAGTTGTCCTCCAGCAGGCGGGGGGCCTCCGCCCAGTCCCGCGCGCCGGAGTTCTCGATCGCGTGCCACTCCGAGATGTACCAGACGTTCCACTCGTCGAAGGAGAGGTTGATCTTCTTCTTGGACTTCAGCTTCGCGCCGATGTGGTCGGCCGTGGCGACCACGTTCTCGATGAAGGACTCCATGTCGACGGCTGAGGCCAGGAAGGAATCGACGTCGCCGCCCTCGGGCTGGTAGTAGGCGTGCAGGGAGATGTAGTCGACGAGGTCGTACGCCTCCTCCAGGACCGTCGCCTCCCACGCGGCGAAGGTCGGCATGGACTGGCTGGAGGAGCCGCAGGCGACGAGTTCGACGCCCGGGTCGATCTGCCGCATCGCGCGGGCCGTCTCGGCGGCGATCCGGCCGTACTCCTCCGCCGTCTTGTGGCCGGTCTGCCAGGGGCCGTCCATCTCGTTGCCCAGGCACCAGAGGTTGATGCCGAAGGGGTCCTTGTCGCCGTGCGCGGCACGGAGGTCGGACAGGGCCGTGCCGGCGGGGTGGTTGGCGTACTCCTGAAGTTCGAGGGCCTCGGCGACACCCCGGGTGCCGAGGTTGAGGGCCATCATGGGCTCGGCCTGGGGGCCGACCTTCTTCAGGAAGGCGATGTACTCGGAGAGGCCGAAGCGGTTGGTCTCGGTGGAGCGCCAGGCGAGGTCGAGGCGGCGGGGGCGGTCCTCGACGGGGCCGACGGAGTCCTCCCACTTGTATCCGGAGACGAAGTTGCCGCCGGGGTAGCGGATGGCGGTGACGCCGAGTTCGCGGACGAGGTCCAGGACGTCCTGGCGGAGGCCTGCCGCGTCCGCCGTGGGGTGGCCGGGTTCGAAGATGCCGGTGTAGACGCAGCGGCCGAGGTGTTCCACGAAGCTGCCGAAGAGGCGAGGGTTGACCTCGCCGACCGTGAAAGCGGGGTCGAGGGTGAAGCGGGCCGTGTGCATGTTCGCCTTTCGGGGTTCAGTTGCGTCTGCAGGTGGTTCGTGGCTGGTCGCGCAGTTCCCCGCGCCCCCAAGAAAAACAGCTACTGCCCTGCCAAGCCTGTATGCGCCACGCCCGCCACGATCTGGCGTTGGAAGAACACGAACACGATGATCAGGGGCAGGCCCGCCATGAGACCGCCGGCCATGAGCTGGGCCCATTGGATGCCGTAGGAGTTCATCACGGTGGCGATGCCGTTCGGCATGGTCATCAGGTCGGGGTTGTTGGTCACCATGTACGGCCAGAGGAAGTTGTTCCACGAGGCGATGAAGGTGAAGATGCCGACCGCCGCCAGGGAGGGGCGGGAGAGCGGGAGGACGATGGTGAAGAAGACGCGCCAGCGGCCCGCGCCGTCGATGAAGGCGGCCTCCTCCAGTTCGCGCGGGATGCCCTGGAAGAACTTGTAGAGGATGTAGACCATCGCGGCGGGCGCGCACTGCGGCAGGATCATCCCCCAGTACGTGTCGACCATGCCCATCTGCTGGACCGTGGTGAACAGCGGCACGCCGAGGACCGCGGGCGAGATCATCAGGCCCGCCATGACCAGGCCCATCAGGACGCCCTTGCCGCGGAACTCCGTGCGGGCGAAGCCGTAGCCGGCCAGGGCGCTCACCAGCAGGACGACGAACGTCACGCAGACCGAGACGACCAGGGAGTTCACGAACCAGTTGGTGATGTTGCCGGAGTCGAACAGGGCCTTCCAGGCCTGGCCCGTCCAGTCCTCGGGGAGCCAGTGCGGCGGGACCTCCACCGCCTCGGTCTCCGACTTGAGCGAGGTGAACAGGCCCCAGGCGAAGGGGGCGAGGAAGACGATCGACACGGCCGCACCGAGGAGGGTGAGCAGGATCTGGCTGGGCGTCCACGCCTTGGTGGTCATCGGGCGCTCTCCTCACGGTTGCGCAGCAGCCACATCCTGGCGAAGGCGACGGCCGCGATGATCACGAAGAAGATGACGGAGATCGCGGAGGCGTAGCCCACGCGGTAGCTGGTGAAGCCCTCTTCGAGGGTGTACTGCACGAAGGTGCGGGTCGACCCCTCGGGTCCGGGGAGGAAGTCCATCATCACGACGGCCTGGTCGAAGACCTGGAGCGAGGCGAGGACCTGGAGGGCGATGACCAGGCCGGTGATGTTGCGCAGCATCGGCAGGGTGATGTGGACCATGCGGTGCCAGGCGTTCGCACCGTCCAGTTTGGCGGCCTCGTAGAGGTGGTCCGGGATGCCCTGGAGGGCGGCGAGATAGAGCAGGAAGCTGAAGCCGACGGTCCACCACAGGGTCGCGATGACGATGGCGAGCATCGCGTAGGACGTGTCGGTCAGCCAGGGCGTCTCGATGCCGAAGACGTAGTTGATCATTCCGGTGCCGGGGTTGAACAGCCACTGCCACAGGTTGGCCGCGACCGTGGACGGCAGCAGGAACGGGGCGAAGAAGCAAAGCCGCCACAGCCATTTGCCGCGTTCGATGTGGTGGGCGAGCATCGCGAGGAGGAACGCGAGGACGGTGATGCAGGGGACGACCAGGAGCGTGAAGTACGCACTGTGGCCGAGGGACTCCCACACCAGGGGGTCGTCGAGGGCTTCGCGGTAGTTGTCGAGGCCGACGAAGCTCGCGCCCTCGCCCGTGATGTTGGCGTCCGTGAAGCTGAGGTAGACGCCTCTCAGGAGCGGCCAGATCACGAACAGGGCGAAGAGCACCAGGAACGGGGCGACGAACCAGCCGCCGTGCTGGAAGCCCTGCTTGCGGCGGAGGGTGGCGCTGCCGGCGGCGGTCTTCGCGCGTGCGGGTGCGGCGACGGTGTGGGCGCTGGTCGCCATCAGGCGGCACCTCCTTCTGCGGCTGTCTTCCCGTCCATGGGGTTCTTCGTGGTGAGGAGCCGGGTGAGCGCCTTCCTCATGCGCTCGGCCGCGGCCTCCGGTTTGGCGGAGCCCGTCGTCGAGGAGACGACGATCGGGCCGACGCGCTGGGCGAGGATGCCGGTGGATCCCGCGAACCACACCTTCGGCTCGGTGGCCTGGTGGTCCATGGCGGAGACGTACTCGCTCTGCGGGTCCAGCTTCTTGTACGCCGCCGTGGACAGGGTGGGGGTGTACGCGGGGATGTGGCCGCCCGCCGCCCACTGCTGGGCGTGCTGGACGACGTAGGCGGCGAGCTGGTGTGCGGCCTCGTTGGTGGCGCCGCCGCGGTCGGACTGGTGCGGCAGGACGAAGGAGTGCGACTCGGCGTGGGTGGCCTGCCGGCCGAAGACGGGTGGCAGTGGGGTCGCTCCGTAGTCGAGCTTCGCTCCTGAGTAGACCGGGACCGACCAGTTGCCCTCCCAGACGAAGGGGGAGCCGTTGAGGAACTGTTCGGCGCTCGCGAGGCCCCCGAAGCCCGGGTCGGAGTACCCGTCGGTGACGTGCCGGCGCAGGAACTCCAGGACCTGGACGGCCTTGTCGGTGTCGAAGGTGACCTCGGTGTTCGCGGCGTTGAACCAGGTGCCGCCGAGCTGGGTGTAGAAGGCGACGAAGAACCACCACTGGAAGTTCTGGTCGCTGTTCCACATGCCGATGGTCTGGAGCCCCTTCTTCGTGGCCCGCTTCGCCTCCTTCAGCACGTCGAACCACTCGTCGGGGGAGGTGACCGGCACGATCCGGCCGTCGTCGCCGAGCAGCCCGGCCTTCTTGAGCACGTCCTTGCGGTAGAAGCAGAGCTGGACGTGGATGTCGAGCGGGAGGGCGTAGAGCTTGCCGTCGATGACGCCGCGCTTCCACAGGGTGGGGTTGTAGTCCTGCTCCCGCACGCCGTACTTGGCGAGCAGGCCGACGTCCCAGGGGTCGAGGAGGCGGCCGGGTGAGAAGCCGGTGACGCGGCCGAGGTGCATGACGCCGAGGTCGGGGGCGCGGTTGCCCGCGGCCGCCATGGCGAGTTTGGTGTAGAAGGGGCTGCCCCACTGGAGCGTGGAGTCCTTCACTGCGATGTCCGGGTTCGCCTCACGGAAGGCGTCCAGCATCGCGATCATGTTGGCGCCGTCGCCGCCGCTGAAGAGGTTCCAGTAGCGCACGCGCGTGTCGGCGCCGACGGCGAGTGCGTCGGCTCCGGTGCCGAGCGCGGCGAAGCCGAAGCTGCTCGCGACGATGAGTCCGCCGAGCCCTCCGAGAAGCTGCCTGCGATTCAGGTCAGGTCGTCCCATGCCCCGCCCTTACGATCGATGACCAGAAACCGTTCGGTATTTCGGATGGCGCTCGCTACTTCGAACGGGACCGTAAGTTCGAAGCGCTTGCGCGTCAATGGTCCGGCCCGACTTCGGTCAGGACTTTCCGGGCAGAAACGGTCGTTCTCCGTTGAACATCGGACGTCGGATCGCATGACGCGCACACTTTCGGGCGCGTAGTCTCGGACGCGCCGCAAGGCCGTCGGCCGGTGCTGAGAAGGGGGAGCGATGGACATCGCGGGCGCGCGGATCAGGGCCGCCCGAGTCACCGCCGCGCTCAGGCGCTCACGCAGTGGCTCAGCCATGCGCGGCCTGGCCGCCGAGCTCGCCACCGCGGTGCGGAAAAGACCCCAGCACCCCACCGACGTACGGTCCTTGTGCCGGGCACTGTGCGAGGAGATGAGCAGCCGGCGCGGCGGGCGGCCCGTCGAGCTGCGCTTCGAGCGTTTCCCGGACGAGATCGAAGTGACCGGCCTGTGGGTGGAGTTCCAGGACTTCGACCTCGTCATCGTCGAGGAACGGGCCGAGGCCGTGCAGCAGCTGGTCATCCTCGGGCACGAGCTGTGGCATCTGCACGCGGGGCACGGGCATCACCACGGGGCGGGTGCGGCGGCGGCCCACGCGTTCGCCGACCGGCCGGGGTGGGAGGACGTCGCGCTGGCGGTGGCCGCCCGCAACGGCTCCCGGGAACGGGACGAGGCCGAGGCCGACGCCTTCGGACACCGGCTGGCGGCGGGGTGCCGGGCGCTGCTGCCGGGTGGGCGCGGGCCGGACGTACCCCTCGAACCCGTGCAGCGGTCGCTGGGCTACCGGGGGCCGCGAGGAGGTGCGGCGCCGTGACGACGGTGGCGCTGACCCCGGCCGAGTTCGTCAACCAGTTCTACCCGAACTTCTGGTGGATCCCCGCGGGGGTCCTGGCCGCCGCCCTGGCCATCAAGCTGCCGAGCATCATCCGGCTCTGGAAGGACCCGATGCTGCGCGCGGTCGGCGGGCTTCTGCTGCTCGCCTGCGCGGTGTTCGTCTTCGTGGCGCCGTCGACGATCGCCCGGGTCAACCGGCTCACCGGAGTGGCGAACTTCTCCGGCCCCTGGGTCTACTCGCTGCTCACCGCGTTCTGCGCCTTCTGCCTGCTGCTGATCATCTCCTGGCGCAACGGCCTGTCCGACCGCTCGGACCGCACCCGGCGCGCGATGCGCGGGGTCATGGCGGTCTACTCGGGCGTGATCGTCGCGATGTGGGTGCTGTTCGCCCTCGCGGACGTGCCGGTGGAGCGACTGCGGGATCTCGACACGTACTACGCGAACACCCCGTACATGCGCGAAGTGATCGTGCTCTACCTGCTCGCGCACACCGTGGCCGCGCTGGTCACCAACGGGCTGATCTGGAACTGGGTCCGCACCGACGGGCTCGACTCGCTGCTGCGCTGGGGGCTGAAGTTCCTCGGCGTGGGCTATGCGGCGCAGTTGTTCTTCGACGCCGCCAAGATCAGCGCCGTGGTGGCCCGTTGGTCCGGGCGGAACCTGGACTGGCTGAGCACGGCCGTCGCCCCGCCGCTCGCCTGCCTGTCCGCCGTGCTCATCGCGGTCGGCTTCATCCTCCCGCACGCCGGGCAGTACCTGCACGGCCGCTGGCACGTCCGGCTCGCCCACCACGAACTGCGGCCGCTGTACCTGCTGATGAAGACGGTCAACGGCACAGGGGTCCCGTTCCTGCTGCGCGCGTCGCCGGAGCTGCGCCTGGTCCGCCGGGAGACGTTCATCCGCGACGTGCTGCTGCCGCTCGCCCGGCACATCGACGAGGACCGGCGCGAACGGTTCCACGACGCCGCCCTCGCCCTCGGCCACCCGCCCGACCTGGCGAAGGCACTCGCCTCCACCGCGGCGATCCTGGACGCGGCCGACGCCAGGAACCGGACACGGGAGGACGACGGCACCGGTGCCCGTGACACCACGGACCTGCTGCGCGAGATCGGCGCCGTGTCCCGGGTCCTGCGCCGCACGGAGGACCTTCGGGCGATCCGCACCCTGGCGCGTGACCACACGGACGGCAAGTCGCTCACCGGCTGACCACGCCCCGGGGTTGCCCCCGGCGGCCACGGGTGCCGTGTCCGGCCGCGGCCGGTGCCCGCCGGCCGAATGCACGGACGAGACCCGCACGGGGTCGCGGGCACGGTACGTGAAGGTACGGTGAGAGCCGTCCGGGGCGAGGCCCGCATGGCTCGAAACCGGTGCCGGCGGACGGTGTTGTGCGCCGCACGGCTGTGGCCGGACGACGGGGAATGCCCTCAGGGCGGAGGAGCCTTCATGGCTGAGTGCGGGGAGTCGCATGTCGCGTAGAGCTGTCGTCATCGGTGCGGGGCTGGCCGGCATGCTGGCCGCGGCGGCCCTGTCCGCCGTCGCGGACGAGGTGGTCGTGCTCGACCGCGACGATCTGCCCGAGGGGCCGGAGCACCGCAAGGGGCTGCCGCAGGGACGCCACGCGCATCTCCTCATGGCCGGCGGCCTGGCCCCCATGGAGGACCTGGTGCCGGGCGTGAGCATGCGCAAGCACCTGCTCGCCGCCGGTGCGCACGAGATTCCGCTCGGCTCGGGCATGGTCGCCCTCACGCCCGAGGGCTGGTTCCGGCGCTGGCGTCACCCCGGGCCGCGGATGCTGACCTGCACCCGGGCCCTGCTCGACTGGGCGGTGCGGGGCGCCGTGCTGGACAACACCGGGGTGGTGATCCGCAAGGCGCGGGTGCTGGAGCTGACGGGGTCGCGGCAGCGGGTGACCGGGGTCCGTCTCTCGACCGCCGCCGGGGAGGAGGACCTCGCCGCCGACTTCGTGGTGGACGCGAGCGGACGTGGCTCGCGGATCGTGACCTGGCTGGCGCGGCTGGGCGTCGACGACGTGCGCGAGAAGACGGTGGACGCCGGCCTGGTGAACGCCACCCGTCTCTACCGAACTCCGGAGGGGGCCGGGCGTTTCCCCCTGACCATGGTGCAGGCCGATCCGTATCAGGGACGGCCCGGCCGCAGCGGCATGGTGCTGCCGATCGAGGGCGACCGCTGGATGGTCAGCCTCGCCGGCACGCGGGGCGGCGGCGAACCGCCGTCCGACCCGGACGCGTTCCTCCGGTACACCCTGGACCTGCCCGACCCCATCGTGGGCCGGCTGATCTCCGGTGCGGAACCGCTCACCGACGTCCATGTCAGCCGCAGCACCAGCAATCACCGCCGGTACCTGGAGAAGACTCGCTCCTGGCCCGACCGCCTCGTCGTCCTCGGTGACGCGCTGGCCACGTTCAACCCCGCCTACGGACAAGGGATGTCGGTGGCCGCGCTGGGCGCCCGGGAGCTGGACCGCGAGCTGCGGCGGTCCGGCCTCGGCGAGCCCGGTCTCGCCCGGCGGGTGCAGCGACGGGCGGCCAGGCCGGTGGATGCCGCGTGGACGATGGCGGTGAGCCAGGACGTCTGGTACCCCGGCACGCGCGGGGGCTCGCCCGGGGTCGCCGACCGTCTGGTCACCGCCTACACCCGCCGCATGATCCGCACGGCGACCGGCTCGTACACGGCGGCGTCGGCGGTCTGGGACGTGATGAGCATGACGACGAGGCCGACGCGGCTGCTACGGCCCTCGACGGTACTGGCGACGCTGAGCGGGCCGCCGTTGCCGGCGGCGGTCGGGGCGCCGCTGACGGAGGACGAGCGGGCGGTCCTGCGGCGGCTGGACCGGACGGGACGCTGAGGCGAGGGCGGTCCGGCCCGCCCCGTCCGCGCGTACTCACGCGTGCGGGCGGCGCGGGGACGCGGCCGCCCTGTCCCTCGTCAGCCGGCGAACGCGGGCTGTGCCTGTCCCTTGCCCGCCCCGGGCACCACGAACAGGGATCCCGCCAGCGCGGGCGGATCGGTCAGCCCCACACGCGCGGTCGTCACGTACAGGTCGGTCAGGTCGGGCCCGCCGAACGCGCAGGCCGTCACCAGCGGCACCGGCAGCTCGATCACCCGGTCCAGCTCACCGCCGGGTGTGTACCGCCGCACCGCCGACCCCTGCCACAGGGCGACCCACACGCACCCCTCGGCGTCCACGGTCAGGCCGTCCGGGAAGCCCGCGCCCTCCTCGATCCCGGCGAGGGTGCGCCGCCCGGAGATCCGCCCGTCCGCGTAGTCGAAGACGTCGACCCGGCGGGTCGGGGTGTCGATGTAGTACATGAGCCGGCCGTCGGGGCTCCAACCCGTGCCGTTGCTGACGGCGACGTCGTCGAGCACGACGTCCACGGTGCCCTCGCCGGTGACGCGGGACAGCGTGCCGCCCCCCGGTGCCTCGTCGTAGCGCATCGTGCCCGCCCACAGCGCGCCGTCGGGCGCGACGGCGGCGTCGTTGGCACGGCGGCCGGGGACCGGCTCGTGGTGGAGCCAGCGGAAGCCGCCGTCGGGGTCGAGGAGACCGACCCCGTCGCGCAGGTTCAGCACCAGTCCGCCGCCGGCGCGCGGCTTGACGGCGCCGATGTGCTGTTCCGTGCGGCGGACGGTGCGGCGCCCGGTGGCCGGATCGTAGGTGTGCAGGCGGGAGCCGAGGATGTCGATCCACAGCAGCCGGCCGGCCGCCGCGTCCCAGGTGGGTCCCTCACCGAGCTCGGCCTCGGCCCGCACGGCGACCTCGTAGGGCCTCGTCATGCCATGCTCCGGTGGCCGAGGTGCTCGGACAGCTCGGCGGCGCCCTTGGCGGCGAGCTGCTCCAGCTCGGCGCGGCGCTCCTCGCTCCAGCGGATCATGGGCACCGAGATCGACAGGGCGGCGACCACCTGCCCGGTGCGGTCGCGGACCGGCGCGGCCACGCAGGACACGTCCGGGTTGGACTCGCGGTTCTCCACGGCGAGGCCCCGCTCACGGATCTCGGCCAGGGCCTCGCGCAGGGCGCCCGGGTCGGTGATGCTGTTGGGGGTCATCGCGACCAGCTGGGCGTTGTCCGGGATGCGCGCGGTGAGCTCCGGCTCGGGAAGGGAGGCCAGCAGCATCTTGCCGACGGAGGTGCAGTGGGCGGGCAGCCTGCGGCCGGCCGCCGACACCATCCGCACGGCATGCGTGGAGTCGACCTTGGCGATGTAGATGACGTCCGTGTCCTCCAGGATCGCCACGTGCACGGTCTCGTCGCAGGTCTCGGCGACGGACCGGGCGACCTGCTGCCCCTCGGCCGCGAGGTCGAGCTGCTCGGAGTAGCGGGCGCCGAGCTGGTACGGGCGTACGCCGAGCCGGTAGCGTCCGGGCTGACCGGTCATCGGGACGATGTACTTCCGGGCGGCGAGCGTGGTCACCAGCTCGTGCACGGTGGTGCGCGGCAGCTGGAGCTTGCGCACGATGTCGGGGGCGGAGAGCGTCCCGTCTCCGTCGAGAAAGAGCTCGAGAATGTCGAGAGCCCGGGTCACGGCTGGTACGAGGCGTCCCACGACCGGCACCCTCCCTAATATGTCTCAGGCGCCTGTGTTCGAGATTTCAACAGGCGATCGGCATGACGAACACAGGCTAGCCATAGAGGTATGTCCGGGCAATGGGCAGAGGCACGCAATGGTCAGACACACACCGGCAGGAGCCGCGTTCCTGCGGCGGCTCCTGCCGGTGCACAGGGGGCCGTGATCAGGGGAAGTCGGCCCTGGCCTTGTTGACGAGCCGGGTCAGGTTGTTGCCCCCGGCGATGGCGTTGTAGTTGCCGAAGACGCCACCGTTGGCGCCGGCGCTGGCCACGCCGACCACGAAGGGGCCCTCGGGCCAGAAGCCGAAGACCGGGCTGCCCGACATGCCCTTGACGAAGTCGCCGGTCTTGGTGATCAGCATGCGGCCGCCGCCCAGGTCGAAGTCGTCCTCGTCGAGGAAGAAGCCGGTCTGGAAGTTCGCCGCCGTGGCGTGGAGGAGCGGCTCGTAGGCGATGTTGAACCAGTTCGCCGTCTCGTTGTCCCAGCCGGCGTCGTAGGTACGGCAGCCGAAGGATCCGAAGCTGTCGCCCAGCCTGCGGTCCAGCATCACGATCGCGTAGTCGTCGTCGGCGTTGCTGTGGGTCACGTCCACGATGTGCTCGTAGGCCATGATGTGGGTCGCTCCGGCGGCGGCGATCTGAGTGGCTCCCTGGACCATGGTCACGGAGACGGTGAGCTGCTGCCAGTCGATGCAGTGGCTGGCGGTCAGGACGTGCCGCGGTCCGATCAGGGCGCCGGATCCGCCGTTCGACCCGGAGAAGACGTGACAGGCCAGCACCCAGGGGAAGGACCGGTCGTCGTAGACGCGCCGGCCGTCGGGGTTGAAGACCAGGAGCGGTTCCAGTTCCTGTCCGGCGAAGACCAGCTGGGGAGGTTCGCCGACCTGGAAGCGGTTCGGTTCGACGCGGATGCCGTCCTGTCCGTTCGGCATCGACGGCATCAGATGGGGCGCCGGCTGCTCCTCGGCCGTCGGGGCCGGCACGGCGACGACCGTCGACTTGGGCAGTTCGACCGGCTTGGAGCCGTTGGGGTCCGGGGCATCGTGCTGGGGGACGAGGAGAGGGGAGGTGCGGATCTCCGCGGCGGAGAGCGGAGGGCGGTTCGAGTCCGGGGTGCCAGGCATGAGGGTGCTCCACGGATAGTGTGCCGGTGGAGGGGCGCGGGGGGTGACGCGTGCGAGGGTCCGCGCTGTGGGGATCGGGGACGACCCCATGAAGTTGAATGTTGTGCCGTCCTGTTGAGGACTTCGCGCGGGGCGGCCGGCCCGGCGCTCCCTTCCATCAAACCTCGTTTTCGCCCACCGCGCATATGCACACCGGGGGCCGTGCGGCGGGGAGATGAGCCTGCGCGCGAGTGGGCCGGGGACTGCGGTTGCGGCGGCCCTGGGCGCGTGCGTGACTGGCACCAACCCCACTTCCCCGCATCGAGGGGCACCACCATGTCCGATCACCTCCCCCACCGCACCGGCGCAGTCTGGTCCGACTTCTGCGCCGTGTCCCCCAGTCCCGAACTGCGCGAGCGGTTCCAGGAAGAGCGGCAGCGCGTCGAGTCCGCCTCGTCGCTCGGCGGCCGGTTCGTCATGGGCGGCGGGCCGCGCTACCCCGGTCTCGACGACGGCATGATCAAGCCGGCCCAGGAGTACCCCATCGGCACTCCGCGTGAGTCCATCGCCGCCGCGGCGGCCGAACGCGCCCCGCTCACCGGTGCCGTGCGCGTGGTCGTCGTCCTCGCCGACTTCTCCGACAAGGAGATGACGGCCGATCAGGAGCACTTCGAGAAGCTGTTCTTCTCCCTCGGCGCCATGGAGCACGGCAGCGTCCGGGAGTACTTCCGTGAGGTGACACACGGTCTGGTCGACATCGTCGGCGAGGTCGTCGGTCCCGTGCGGCTGCCGCAGAAGCTCTCCTGGTACGCGAACGGCAACTTCGGCATCGGCCGTCCCTCCGGGGCTCCCAGGGCGCACTTCATGGCCCGGGACACCGCGGTCACCGCCGACCCGCAGATCAACTACGCGCCGTACGACAACGACGGCAACGGCTTCGTCGACGCCTTCATCGTCGTGCACGCGGGGAAGGGCGGCGAGGTCACCGGCGACCCCGGCGACATCTGGTCGCACAAGTGGGTCCTGCCGAGCGCCTACAACGCGGACGGTGCGCGGATCTTCGCCTACCTGACCATTCCCGAGGACGCGAAGATCGGTGTGTGCGCCCATGAGCTGGGCCACCTCGTGTTCGGCTTCCCGGACCTGTACGACATCGACGGCACGTCGGAGGGCGTCGGCAACTGGTGCCTGATGAGCGGCGGTTCATGGGGGCTCGACGGCGAACGGCCAACCCACCCGTCGGCCTTCTGCAAGGTCGACCAGGGCTGGGCGACGGTGGTCAACGTCACCGGCCCCGCCAACCTCTCGCTGCCCGACGTGAAGAACAGCCACCAGGTGCACCGGCTGTGGACCGGCGGGCTGCCCGGCAGCGAGTACTTCCTGCTGGAGAACCGGCAGCAGACCGGCTACGACGCCTCGCTGCCCGCGTCGGGGCTGCAGATCTGGCACATCGACGCGCACCAGCCGGACAACTCCGACGAGACCCACTACATGGTGGGCCTGGTGCAGGCCGACGACGCGCAGGACCTGGAGCACGGAACGAACCGCGGTGATCCCGGCGACCCCTACCCCGGAAGCACCAACAACACCGCCTTCGGCCCGGCGACCGCTCCGAGTTCGCACTCCCACGCGGGCGCCCCGACCGGCGTCTCCGTCACCGGCATCTCCGCGTCCGGCCCCACCATGACGGCCACCGTCGACGTCACTGTGCCGGGCCCCGTCCACCTGCCCGTCCACGCCGGTGCGTCACGCGCGGAACCGGCCGCCGAGACCGGTCTGCCCGAGATGGTCCACGCCCTCCGGGCCCGGCTGGAGGCGCTGGAGCAGACGGTGGGGGAGGCGCGCAGGCCGGAGCCGCTCGCCGCGGCCGGCTCGCGACCGGAGTTCAACGGCGCGCCGGGCCCGGTAAAGGAGACCATCGGCGGCAGGGTCCACACCTATCGCCGGCCGTAGGAGACACCCGGAGGTGACCTCATGGTGCAGGCGATCGAGAACCTCACCGCGCTGACCACCCGCCTGGTCACCTCGCAACCCCATCCGCGGCTGAAGGGCTGGGACCGGCTGGTCGTCGACGTGCTCGACGCCCGGCCGGTCGCCGGCCGGGCCGACCTGCTGTCCCGGTACGTGGGCGAGCGCCTGGAGCTTGCGGTGCCCGGCGCACTGGTGGCGGGCCTGCCGCCGGGGACCGTCATCCGGCTCAGGGCGAAGCTCGCCGGAGGCCACGCGATGGCCGAGAAGCAGCCGCCGCCGGGCATGTTCGTGACCGAGCCGCCCCGCTGAGAAAGGTGCCCCGCACAGAGAGGTGCTCAAGCCCGCCCCCGCCGCCCCCGCATCCCTCCCAGCTCCCCCCGCAACCGCTGTGCCCGCAGCACCAGCTCCAGTTCGAAGCGGCGGTCGGGGTCGTCGATCTCGTCGCCCCACAGTTCGCGGATCTGGCGCAGGCGGTAGCGGACCGTCTGGGGGTGGACGCCCAGGCGGGTGGCGACCTCCGGGGCGCCGCCGCGGGTTTCCAGCCAGGCCAGGAGGGTTTCGGCGAGGCGGCGGCCGTGGGTGGGGCCGCAGTGGGTCAGGGGGGCCAGGCATCTCAGGGCCAGGTCGTCGATGAGTTCCTCGGGCTGGAGGAGGACCAGGGCCTCGGTGTGTTCGGTGCAGTAGAGGACCTCGCCCGAGGGCAGGAGGTCCCGTTCCATCAGGCGGACCGCCGCCTCCGCCCAGCGCAGGGACTTGGCCGCGTCGGTGAGCGGGACCGGCGGCCCGATGGCGCCGGACCAGCCGGCCAGGGCCCGGTGCATGAGCTCGGGGCGGCCCGCCGCGTCCGGTTCGGGCACGACCATGCGGGGCTGCTCGTACTCCATGTCGAGCAGGACCCCCTGGCCGACCGCGGGGGCCATCGCCTCGCGGGCCGGGCGGAGCAGGACGCCCACCGCGACCTTCGCCGGTAAGGGCCAGCCGATCCGGGCGGCCCGTTCGGTCAGGGCCTCGGCGGGGTCTCCGCGGTGGTGCTCGGCGAGGAGGAGCTCCATCAGGCGGCGTTGCAGACGCAGGCGTTCGCCGGCCTGGCGGGCCGCGGCCTCGGCGTAGCCGCGTACGGACTGGTCGACCAGGCCGTCCAGGTACTCGTAGCCCGCGTCGACGAGTTCGTACATCGCCGGGGGCGGGATCTCCACGCGCTGGCCGATGTCGGCGAAGCGGCGCCAGGCCAGGCGTACGCCCATGCGGTAGATGGCCTGAAGGGAGTCGAGGGAGCGGCCGTTCAGCCCCTCGCCGCGGCCGAAGTCCTGGAAGACGCCGGGCGGGACGGTCGGACGTCCCTCCGAGTGCTCCAGGTGCTGCACGAAGACCTCGATGGCGCGGCGGATGCCGACCAGGGCCATCGGCTCGCCGGAGTCGTCGAGGACGACGGGCAGATGCGGGTACTCGCGCTGGATCTCGCAGAGGATCTCCTCGGCGAGGGCGGGCGCCTCGGCCATGGCGATCGCGGCGAACCGGCGCACCTGGAAGCGCGGTACGTCGTGCCACGCCGAGCGCGTCGTGAGGGCTGCGGTGCGGGCGGCCGTCACGGTCAACTCCCCTGACTGTCTTGCTCGTACGTGATCAGGGGGGTGTTCGGTTGGTCGGGTGTGGCTTCGAGCAGCGCGACCACGCCCAGCGCGGCGCCCACGGCGAGGGCGGCGGCGAGCGCGACGGTCAGCGCGGCAGCGAGCAGTCTGGACATCGCAGGGTCAGCCTCTCTGTCCGGAATCGTCCGGAGATCATCCGGAGGTTGTCCCCACCCCGGCGTCCCGTCCCTGCCTGTCGCGCCCCAGTCTCGACAAGCATTGACACCCCGTCAAGAGCGGCCTACGGTTCCCGGCCCAACCGCACGCGCACATCTCGCCGCCGTGCCGGTCCCCTCGTACGTCGAGCCGTCCCAAGCCACTGGAGTGCCCGGATGCGCCGTACAACCTCTCCCTTTTCCCTGGTCCTGCTGGGTCTCGGCACGTTCCTGCTGGTGCTGGCGCCCCTGCTCGCCTGGTACGTGGAGCCGCGAGCCGCGGTGAACCCGATCGACATCGACACGACCGCCGTCTACACCGGCCGGGGCAGCGTCTTCGACACTGACCGGATCGAGACGGTGCCCGACCGGAAGATCACCGTGACCCAGCGGGTGCGGGGCAACGTCGAGGACAGCGAGCGCAGCGGCAACGCCGTCTGGGACGTCACGACCACGGTCGACACCGACAAGTCGCTGCCGGCCGCCGATCCACACGACGCGCTGGACTTCGTGCCGCACCGCTGGGTGATGGACCGGAAGACCACGCGGCCGGTGCACTGCTGCGGGGAGAAGCCGTACATCGAGGGCGAGGCGTACCTGAAGTTCCCCTTCGACGTGCAGAAACGCTCCTACCAGTGGTGGGACAACACCCTCGGCGACACGGTCGTGCTGCGCTACCGGGGCACCGCGAAGATCCAGGGCTACACGGGCTACAAGTTCACCGGCTCCGTGCCGCCGACGAGGACCGGCACGCGCATGGTGCCCGGCAGCCTCGTCGACCAGCCGAACCGGCCGCAGGTGCTGGCCGAGGAGTGGTACTCCAACCACGGCTTCGAGCTGGTCGTGGACCAGGCGACGGGCCGCGTGATCTACGCGCAGACCGGTCCGAAGCGGACCCTGCGGGCGCCGGGCGGGAAGAAGGACGCGGCCGTGCTGCTGGACAGCCGGAAGGTCTCGTTCACGACCGCGACGCAGAAGGAAGCGGTGCGGCAGGCGAAGCGGGACAGCGGGCAACTGCGGATGGTGGGCACGACACTGCCGATCGGGGCCGCGGTGGGCGGCTTCGTGCTTGCGGTGGTGGGTGGCGTTCTCGTGGTGCGTGGGCGGAAGGAGCCGGAGAACCCCGTTCCGTCCGATACAACCGGAAAGCCCCAGCCCTCGCTCACGATGTGATGTGACGTCAGCTCTAACAAAGCCCGAAATTGTCACGTCGGTGAGTAGCCGTGGAGAACGTCCGGGCGAAAACTGTCCAACCCCACCCCGAGCACAACCCGTCCACACTCCCCTCCCAGGAAGAGCTCAGGCCCCCCACAGGCAGACTCCCGCCAGGGACGAACCCACGTTTTCCCCACGCTGAGTTCCGCACCCCGAGACGAGTTGGAGCACCGATGCCCCAGCACGTACCGTCCACGCTGCGCACCGCGTCCCCCAGCGCGCCGCAGCACCCTCCGGCGCACCCCCCACAGCCGCGCCGGATCGTCTTCCTCGCCCACCGAGATCTGGACAACCCGTCCGCCGGCGGCTCCGAGCTGCTGGTCGACAAGCTCGCCGACGGCCTGACCCGCATGGGCCACCAGGTCACCCTGCTGTGCGGGGGGCCCGCGGCCTTCCGCGACTACCGGGTCGTGTCGGCGGGCGGCCCGTACGGGCACTACTTGCGCGCACGGTCGGCCTTCACCCGCCAGGTGGGCGACTGCGATCTGCTGGTCGAGGTCTGCAACGGCATGCCGTATCTGGCGCCCCTGTGGCATCAGGGACCCACGCTGTGCCTGGTCAACCACGTCCATACGGATCTGTGGACGATGCGCTTCGGCGGGCCGCTGGCGCCGGCCGCCCGGATCGGCCGAAGACTCGAACACTGGGCGCTGACCGGGGCGCAGCAGCGGAACCTGCTCGTCGCCGTGTCCTCCTCGACCGCCCACGCCCTGCGGGCGATCGGGGTCGAGCGGGACCGGATCCGGGTCGTGCACAACGGGGTCGAGGAACCGGGCCCGCGTGCCGACCGCTCGGCCGAGCCGCTGTTCGTCGCCGTCGGGCGGCTGGTCGAGTACAAGCGGATCGATCTGCTGCTGCGGCTCTGGGAGCGGGTGCGGCCGGTGACCGGAGGCCGGCTGGTGATCGTCGGTGACGGGCCCGAGCGAGAGCGTCTCGAGCGGCTTGCCGGTCCCGGTGTGGAGTTCACCGGATATGTGACGGAAGCCGAGAAGCACCGGCTGCTGTGCGCCGCCTGGCTGTTGCTGCATCCCTCGGCCGTCGAGGGGTGGGGTCTGGTCGTGACGGAGGCCGCGGCCCGGGAGACACCGAGTGTGGCCTTCGACGTGCCCGGGCTCAAGGACTCCGTGGTGGACGGCGAGACCGGAATCCTCGCGCGCGGCGAGTCCTCCTTCGCCGCGGCGTGGTGTGCGCTCGCCCTGTCCGGGCGGCAGCGTGAGCTGATGGGGAAGGCGGCCCGGGAGCGGGCGGCGCAGTTCCGGTGGGACCGTACCGTTCGGCAGTTCAGGGCTGTCGCCGCGGAGGCGGTGAAGGGCTGGGCGCCGTGAGACCACCCGTGCGCCCACGCGGCGGAGCCGGACATGTCACAGCCCCGCTCCCCGGGGAAGGCACCTCCCCGCGCCCCGGATTCAAGGATCCGTCGTTTCGGCGGTCGGTCGCCCTGTTCCGCGCCTTCCTTCGTGAACAGGACGATCCCGAGACCTGCTACTCGCTGCTCGCCCGCGACGCCGTCGATCAGGTCGAGGCCTGCGACGGGTCCGTCGCCGGGCGCACCGTCCTCGACGTCGGCGGAGGCAGTGGGTACTTCACCGAGGAGTTCCGGCGGCGCGGGGCGAACGCGTTCCTCTTCGAGCCCGACGTGGCCGAACTCGGCGGGACACCCCCCGCCGCGTCCGTCGTCGCCGACGGCTATCTGCTGCCCCTGCGGGACGGGGTCGCGGACGTCACCTTCTCCTCCAACGTGCTGGAGCACGTGGCGGATCCGGAGACGTTCCTCAGCGAGCTGGCCCGGGTGACGCGGCCCGGCGGGCTGATCTACGTGTCGTTCACCAACTGGCTGTCGCCGTGGGGCGGGCACGAGTGGGCCCCGTGGCACTACTTCGGTGCCGAGCGGGCCCGGGCCCGCTACCTGCGGCGGACCGGCCGGCCCGCCAAGCACACGCTCGGCGAGAACCTGTTCGCGGTGCACATCGGCTCCACCCTGCGGCAGGTGCGCGCCCGGGACGACGTCACGGTCGTCTCGGCGCGCTCCCGCTACTGGCCGTTCCTCGCGGAGGCCGTCGTCAAGGCGCCCGGCATCCGCGAGTTCGCCACCTGGAACCTCCTCCTCATTCTGCGGCGGTGTCCCCCATGACGACCACGGTCCAGGCTCCTCCCCCGGCAGCCGTCCCCACCACCGCGACCACCTCGGGCCCGCCCGACGGCCCGCGGTCGCGGCGCTGGCTGCTGGGTTTCTGGGCCGTGGTGTTCGTGCTGTTCCTCGCGGTGCAGCCGGGGCGGCAGACCTTCGACACCAAGCTCGGTGTCACGGTCGATCCGGGGCAGTTCCTCGCCGATCTCGGCCAGTTGTGGCACGACCGGGCCGGGTTCGGCGGGATCCAGGACCAGTACATCGGCTATCTCTGGCCGATGCTGCCGTTCTACTGGCTGTGCGACCTGCTGCGGCTGCCGGTGTGGCTGGCGGAGCGGCTGTGGCTGTCGCTGATCGTGTCCGTCGCCTTCTGGGGGGCGTTGCGGCTGGCGGAGCGGCTGCGGGTGGGGAGCGGGGCGTCCCGGCTGCTGGGGGCCGTGGCCTATGCGCTGTGGCCGCTGTTCACGACCGTGATCGGGTCGACGTCGGCCGCCGCGCTGCCCGGGGCGTTCCTGCCGTGGGTGCTGCTGCCGCTGACGAACGAGCGGTACGCCGCCCGGGTCGCGGCCCTGCGGTCGGCGCTGCTCGTGCCGTTCATGGGCGGGGTGAACGCGTCGGCGACCCTGGCGTCCCTGCTGCCGGTCGGGCTGTATCTGCTGTCCCGGCCGCCCGGGCCACGGCAGCGCAAGCTGATCGCCTGGTGGGCGCCCGCCGTGATCGTGGTGACCGCCTGGTGGTGGGTGCCGCTGCTGCTGCTCGGGGTCTACGGCGAGAACTTCCTCCCCTATATAGAGACTTCGCAGACGACCACCGACACCATGTCGGCGACCGAGGCGCTGCGCGGCGCCGGGAACTGGGTCGCCTATCTGCACCTCGGCGAGGCATGGCTGCCGGCCGGCTGGGCCGTGGCCTCCTCCGTCGTGGTGATCCTGTGCTCGGCCCTGGCGGCCGGACTCGGGCTCGCCGGCCTCGCCCGGCGGGACATGCCCGAGCGGCGGTGGCTGGTGCTGACGGTGCTCGTGGCGGTGCTGGTGCTGCTCGCCGGGTACGGCGGGGCGTTCGGGGCGCCGTTCCACGGGGTCGTGCAGGGCTGGCTGGACGGGTGGCTGTCGCCGTTCCGGAACATCTACAAGTTCCAGACGGGCGTGGCGCTGGCGCTCGTGCTGGGTCTGGCGCATCTGGTGGGTGTGGCGGCCGAGCCGCGCGGGGCCCGGCAGGTGCGCGGCCGCCGCTTCACCCCGCTGGTCGCCGCCGTGCTGATCCTGCCGGGGCTGCTGTGGCCGTACCTCAACGGCTCGATCCTCAACCCGGGTTCGTTCCAGAAGCTCCCCACCTACTGGCAGGCCACGGCCGACTGGCTGGAGAAGTACTCCCCCGACTCGCGTGCCCTGGTCGTCCCGGCGACCGCGCACGGCGTCTACTCCTGGGGCTCCCCCATCGACCAGCCTCTCGATGTGCTCGCCGAGTCGCGGTGGGCGCAGCGCGACTACGTGCCGTTCGGCACGCCCGGCAACCGGCGGGCGATGGACGCCGTCGAGCAGGCGCTGCTGTCCGGCTCCGAAGTGCCGGGCCTGGCCGACTACCTGAGCCGGGCCGGGCTGTACTACGTCGTCGTACGCAACGACCTCGACCCCGACCAGATCGGCTACGTGCCCACCACGACCGTCAAACGCACCCTCGAACAGTCGGGGTACGAGCGGGTGACGGGACTCGGGCCGGTGATGACCGGCGGCCGGATCGCGCAGGACGCGCCGCTCCAGGTCGAGGGGCTGTACGCGCGGCAGCGGGCCGTGGAGATCTACCGGCCGACGGGTGAGGACGTGATCCGGCCCGGGCAGGCGGGGCTCGCCCCGGTCGCGGACACGGCCGTGGTGTCCGGCGGGCCGGAGGCGCTGCTGCCCCTGGCGGAGCGGCTGCGCGGCCGGGCGACCGTCCTGAGCGGCGACAACCACCCGGGGCTCGGCACCCCTGCCGTGCAGGTGACGGGTGACGGACTGCGGCGGGCGGACACCCGGTTCGGGCTGGTCAACGCCGGTACGTCGTACACGTACACGCGCGACGAGCGCAACGCGCCGGACGCCCAGCAGGACCCGGGCGAGAAGCCGCGCCAGATCCTGCCCGCCGAGGGCACCGAGCACCAGACGGTCGCCGAACTGCGGGGCGCCCGCTCGGTGTCGGCGTCCTCGTACGGCAACTGGCTGTTCCACCTCCCGCAGTACGACCCGGTGAACGCCTTCGACGGCAACCCGGACACCGCGTGGGCGGAGGGCGCGCCGGACACGCCGGACGGGCAGTGGCTGCGCATCGACTTCACCGGCTCCTACGACATGCCGGCCTCCTTCAAGGTCACACCGCTGCCGCAGGAGAGCGTGCGCGCGGCGGCGACGAAGGTGCGGGTGGAGACCGAGAAGGGCGAGCGGACGAGCTTCCTCCAGCCGAACGGCATGACCCAGCGGATCAAGGCGCCCGAGGGCGCGACGCGGTGGATGAAGCTGACGATCGTGGACTCCGTGGAGCGCAGGGCCGGTCTGACCGGCGCGGGCTTCTCCGAGATCGACCTGCCGGACGTGCAGGTGACACGGCTGCTGCGGCTCCCGGCGGACGCCGAGGACGCCACGTCGGCCGCGACCGTCGTCTCCCTGCACCGCGCCTCCGACCCCACGGGTCTCTCCGCGACCGGCACCGAGGCGGGCCTGCACCGACGCTTCACGACCCCGGCCGCCGGGACGTACGAGGTGCAGGCGAGCGCGGTGCCGGTGCCGGGCGAGGAACTCGACGAGCTGCTCTACGAGGTCGCGCCCGAGCAGCAGGCCCGGATCGTCGCCACCGCCGACTCCACGGCGAGCCTCGGCGCGGGCCTCGCGGCACGCAACCTCACCGACGGCGATCTGACGACGGCGTGGGTCGCGGGCGGCCGGCCGACGCTCCACCTGCGCTGGGAGGGCAAGCAGCCGGTCGGCGAACTGGTGCTGGCCCCCGCGGGCGGCCTGTCCGCCCGGGCGTCCGAGGTGCACATCAGCTCTCCGGACGGCGCGGCCACCGCCGGTGTCGACAAGAACGGCTGGGTGCGCTTCCCGGCCATCACCACCGACCGCCTCGACATCACGATCACGGAGACGGCCCCGCTGACCCTGCACAACCCGGTCGCCGACGAGGACCTGCGCCTCCCGGTGGGCCTCACGGAGGCCTACCTCCCGTCCCTCGACCAGTACCGCACCCCGCAGCCGGACGGCACCCGGAAGTTCTCCCTGCCGTGCGGCAAGGGCCCGGACGTGGCGCTGGACGGCGAGCTGTACCAGACGAGCGCGAAGGGCACGGTGCGGGATCTGGTGGAGCGCCGGGGCGTACAGGTGACGCTCTGCCAGGACGGCCGCAGCGACACCGAGGTGCAGCTCGACACAGGCGACCACCGGCTGGAGGGCGGAGACGCCGGCCCCCTCGCGCTGACGGACGTGACCCTGACCCGCGGCACGGTCCCCGAGGCCGCGGCGGCCGGGCGCGACCTGCGGGTCCGGGACTGGCTGGGCGACCGGCGCGAGGTGACGGTCGGTTCGGGCGCGGCCTCGTACCTCACGACGTACGAGAACTTCAACGACGGCTGGCGGGCCACCCTGAACGGCAAGGAGCTGACCCCGGTGCGGCTGGACGGCTGGCAGCAGGGCTGGCGCGTCCCGGCCGGGGCGGGCGGCGCGGTCAAGCTGTCCTACGAGCCGGCCACGACCTACGACGCCGCCCTGATCGGCAGCGGCGCCGGCATCGCGGTCCTGCTGGGCCTGGCGCTGTGGCGCCGCCGAGCCGCCAACCCCGACGCGCCGCAGCCGGTCCCGCCGCTGCCCGGGCTGTGGCTCGGCACGGTGGCGCTGACGCTGGTCGGCGTGGTGATCGCGGGCTGGTTCGCGCTGCTTGTCCCGGCGCTGGCGCTGCTCGCCACCCGGCGGCACACCCTGCTGGTGCCGATCGCGTTCGCCGCCCTGGCCGCAGCCGGGATCGTCGCGGCCTTCGGGGCCGGGGAGCCGGTGGGCGCCGGTGAGGGCGCGTTCGGGCATCCGGCCCAACTGCTGGCGTTGATCGGCCTGTTCGCGGGACTGGTGAGCCTGCGCGAGGGACCGGCTCCGGAGGCGCCGACGCAACGGCTGCCGAGGACGGACCCGGGGGAGGGCAAGCCCGCATGACGGCACCGGTACGCATCCCGTTCCCGGTGGTGGACGAGGTCTCCCGGCACTGCCTCCAGGAGGCCGAGCCGGAAACGGTCCACATCGAGGTCCACCTCCCGGGCCCCCTCGACCAGGCGCGTCTGCGCAAGGCGTTCCTGGAGGCGCTGCACCGGCATCCGCGGATCCTGATGCGGGAGGCGAGCGGGCCGTGGTACCGGCGGCAGTACGAGTGGGAGCTGACCCCGGAGCCCGATGTGGAGGTGGTGACCTTCGCCCCGCCGGGCCCACGAGCCCTGCGGGACGCCCGGACCCGGGCCCTCACGGACGCCCCGCCGCTGTCGCTGTCCCCGCCGATACGACTCGACGTGGTGGATTCGGTCCTCCTCCTCACCATCAACCACACCGCCCTGGACGGCCCGGCCTGCCTGCGCGTCCTGGCCACGGCCGCCGAACTGTACGGAGGCCGGGACAACTCCCCGGCGGCGCCCCCGACCCGCCCCACCGAGCCCCGGCGGGAACTCCCGGACACCCCGGCCACCTGGTCGCCCCCGGCGCGGGTGGCGCACGGCACGCCCGACCCCTCCCCCGGCAACGGCATGCTCGTCGCCGAGCTCCCCCTCCCGCACCGCCCCAAGGGCTCCCCGTACACCGTCAACGACCAGCTCATGGTCACCACGGCCCTGACCATCGCCCACTGGAACAGGGAGCACGGCGCCCGCCCCCGGCCCCTGCGCATCACGATGCCCGTGGACGACCGCCCCCGCGACACCACGATGCCCATCGGCAACGGCACCCGCCTGGTGGAAGTCCCGTACGCGCCGGGGGAACTGGACGTCACCGACATGCCGGCCCTGCTGCGCCGCACCGCGGAGCGGACCCGCGCCCTGAAGGCCCTCCCCCGCCCCCAACTCGGCCACGGCGCCGCCCTCCTGACCGCGCCCTGGGCCCCCGTCACCGCCCGCGCCGCCCTCACCCGCACCCTGCGCAGGGCCGCCGCGCCCTGGACGTCGACGACCCTGCTCAGCAACATCGGCCGTATCCCGTACCCGCTGGACTTCGGCGAGGAGGCGGGCCGCGCGCACGCGGTCTGGTTCTCGGCGCCGGCCCGGATGCCACGCGGCCTGACCGTGACCACCGCCTCCACGGCCGGCCGTCTCCACCTCGCCCTGCGCTGGTCGAAGGCCCTGCTCAGCCACGGCGACGGGGCCCACCTCCGCGACCTCTTCGAGCACTACCTGCACACCACGGAGGTGACCCCGTGACGACACCGACCACCACCGAACCCCCGCCCCGGGACCTGCGCGACTTCTACGAGAACCCCGCCGTGCCGGTCGCCTCCGGCACCCCGCGCAGCCTCCGCCAGGCCCGCATGCTGGCCCGGGCCCTCGGACCCGCGGCCCACACCCCCCGGACCGTTCTCGACATCGGCTGCGGGGACGGCACCGCCGCCGCCACCGCCGCCCCGCTCCTCCCAGGTCACCGCGTCATCGGCGTCGACTGGTCCCAGGACGCCCTGCGCCGCGCCCGCACCCGCATCCCGTACGCGGTGCGCGGCGAACTCACCGGCGGCGGACTGCCGTTCGCCTCCGCCTCCGCCGACGCCGTGCTGTTCAGCGAGGTCATCGAGCACCTCGTCGACCCGGACGCCGCCCTCGACGAGATCCGGCGGATCCTGCGCCCCGGCGGGCATCTGATGCTGTCCACGCCGAACCTCGCCGCCTGGTACAACCGCGGCCTGCTGCTGGCCGGTGTGCAGCCCGTGTTCTCGGAGGTCAGCCTGCGCGGCATCCACGGGCGGCCGGGCAAGGAGGTCGTGGGGCATCTGCGGCTCTACACCGCCCGCGCGCTCCGGGAGTTCGTCGCCGCCTCCGGGTTCACCGTCGAACGGCTCGAAGGGGCCCCCTTCCACGGCGTGCCGCGCCCGCTGCGGCCGCTGGACCGGCTGGCCTGCGCCCGGCCGCAGCTCGCGTCGATCCTGCTGCTGCACGCCAGGAGGACGTAGCCCATGTGGTGGGGAGTGGCCGCGGCCCTGCTGGCGAACACCCTGTACAGCCTGGGCTTCGTGCTGGAGAAGCGGGCGCTCACCTCCCTGCCCGAGGTGACGATCCGGCAGCCGGCCCGGCTGCTGCGCCTCGTCGTCGGCAGCCCCCTGTGGATCGGCGGTTCCCTCGCCCTGGCCGCCGGTTTCGCCGCGCAGCTCGTCGTCTACCGCACCCTGCCCATCGCCGCCGCCCAGGGGATCTTCGTCTCCGGCCTGGTGCTGCTCGTGCTGCTGTCGGCGCGGCTGCTCGGGGAGGAGACGTCCGGCCGGGAACGGTACGCGCTGGGCGCGATCCTGCTGGCGCTGCTGATGGTGGTGCTGTCGCTGCGGGAGGGCTCGGACACCGTCAGCCAGGACGCGCCCTACCAGCTGATCCTGCTGGTGTGCGTGCCGTCGCTGGCCGCCGGGGTGTGGCTGTACGGCTCCGCCGAGCGGCGCACCCGCAACCGGCACCGGCGCCCCACGACCGGCGTCGAGTACGGCGTGGCCGTGGGCCTGCTGTACGGCGTCAGCTCGCTGGCCATCAAGGGCGTCTCCAGCCACCTGACGACCCACGGGATCGGCGGCGCCGTGCTGGACTTGCTGAGCTCCCCCTATCCGTATCTGCTGCTGTTCACCGGTGTGTTCGGCCTGGTGATGTCGCAGGCGGCGCTCCAGCGCTGCCGGGCCTCGCTGATCGTGCCGGTGTGCACGACCGTGACGAGCCTGTTCACGGCGGTGCTCGGCACGCTGTCGTTCGGCGAGGCCCTGCCGGACGAGCCGCTGCGGCTCGCGCTGCGGGTGGCGGGCACGGCCCTGGCGGTGGCCGTACTGCTGACCATGCCGAAGCACGACACCGCTCCCCAACCCTCCCCACCCGCCGAGGAGCTCGCATCCCCATGAAGCCCGACGACCCGCTGCTGAAGATCCTGGCCTGCCCGCTCGACAAAGGCCCGCTGCACCTGCTGGCCGAGGAGGCCGGGCGGGGGGAGGCGCTGTACAACCCGCGCCTGCACCGCCGTTACCCGATCACCGACGGGATTCCGCAGCTGCTGCCGTCCTCGGGCGAGCAGGTGCCGGACGACGAGCACGAGGAACTCCTCAAGAGGATGGCACCGTGACCAGCCTGGCAGCCCGCGTCGCCCCCCTCCTGCCCACCCGCCTGGTGGCCGCGACGGCCCGGGCGCTCTACCCCCGGTTCGAACCGGAGCTGGCCCGGCTCGCCGAGCTGTGCCCGCCGGGCTGCGGTACGGCGGTGGACGTCGGCGGCTGGTACGGGCCCTGGACGCACCGCCTGTCCGGCCTCGCCGAGCAGGTCGTGACGATCGAGCCGGTGCCCCATCTGGCCCGGCTGCTCATCGCCGCGGCTCCGCCGAACGTCCGCGTGATCCGGGCGGCGGCCTCGGACCGGCCGGGCATCGCCCGCCTGTGGCTGCCCTCGGACGACTCGGGCGACCGGGGCGTGTCCTCGCTGGTCCGCCGCGACATCCACGGCCGCGCGCTGGACGTCCCCTGCGTCACGCTGGACGAACTGGGCCTGCGCAACGTCGGCTTCATCAAGATCGACGTGGACGGCAACGAGCCCGCGGTGCTGCGCGGCGCGACGGGCCTGCTGGCCCGCGACCGGCCGGCCCTGTTCGTGGAACTGGAGTCCCGCATCCAGCCGATCGCGCCGGTGGTGACCTATCTGTCCCTGCTGGGCTACGACGGCTGGGTCCTGCCCGGCGACACCTGGGTGCCGCTGGCCAGGTTCCCCCTGGAGAACCACCAGGCGGACGCCTCCTACGTCGTCTCCCACGGCCTGCTCCGCCGGGTCCTGCCCTCCCCGCTCCTCAGGGGCCCGCGCTACGTCAACTCCGTCCTGTTCCTGCCCGACGGCCGCCGCCCCGGCAGGACCCCGGTGGGCGACGATGGGTCCCATGCCCTCCGGAAAGCACCCCGCTAGCCCCTTCACCCCGCTCGACTTCCAGCTGGTGCTGCTGCGCCGCATGGCCGACCACAACCCGGGCCTGGTGGAGGACGCCCGCCATGAGCTGGGGGTGTCGATCGCGGACATGCGCGAGGCGAACCGGCGGTGGCAGGCGATGGTCCGCTCCCCGCGTTCGCGCGCTCCCCTGTCCCGCTACCGTCAGGTGCTGGGCGAGCCGGAGTCCCGCATGCCGCGCCGGATCGGCGATCTGGACTGCGAGGCCTGGCTGTGGCCGGTCCCGCTCTGGCCGTCCTTGCGCTTCGAGGTGCTGACCGCCCCGAACCGCGCGGTGTGGAACGAGTGGCTGGTCCGCGCCCCCGGCGCGAAGGGCCCCGCCCTGCGCACGCTGGACGACCTCACCCCCTGGTCCTGCACCGTCGACGAGGCGGCCCGTGCCTTCGCCCCGGCGCGGCCCCTGGAGGGCACGGCACCGACCCGGTGGGGTCTTGCGTTCACCGCGCCCGACGCGCAGGGCGTGCGGCGGGAGGCCGTCGCGGAGTTCACCTGGGGGCTGGTGCAGCGGGTGTCCGTCACCGGCCGTCAGGGCTGAGAGCTCCCGTCCGGATGCGTGACTCCTGACCCCTGCCGGACTGTTCGGCCTTCCGCGGCATCAGGGGACGAATGCCCCAGGCGTCGTGATCAGGCGGCGGCCAGGACCGCTTCGACCACCCTCGGCACGGAATCCGGGTGCAGCCACAGGAACAGGTTCGGCTCGATCAGCTCCAGTTCCATCACGCACGGCTCGCCGTCCGGCCCGGTGACGAGGTCCACGCGCGCGTACAGCGGCTCCTGATCGCCGGGCACGGCGGCCAGCGCCCGCTCGGCGACGGCCAGTTCGGCGGCGGTCGGCTCCCAGGGCCGGAGGTCGGGGTGGGCGACCTTGTCGGCGTCGTACGGTGTGCCCGGCGCGAGGACGGCGCCCTTGACGCCGGCGTGCAGCAGGCGTCCGCCGAAGAACTGCAGGGCCCGCTCGCCATAGGTGTCGATGCCGGTCAGGTAGGGCTGCACCATGACGGTGAACCCCTCGGCGTGCATGCGCTCGACCTGCCGCACGGCGGCGTCCCGCTCCCCGGCCGGGTAGCGGGCGGCGTACCGGGCACCGGCCCCGGAGGCGGGCTTCACGACGTACTCGCGGTCGGCGGGCAGGTCGACGGGGTCGCCGGGCGCGAAGTACCGGGTGGGCACGGCGGGCACTCCGGCCTCCGCGAGCTGCCCGAGGTAGCGCTTGTCGGCGTTCCACCGCACGATGTCCACCGGGTTGGCCAGCCGTGTCGCCTTCCCGCACCGCTCGGCCCACGCCGTGAACTCCTCGGCGCGCCAGCTGTAGTCCCAGGTGGAGCGGATGAGGGCGAGATCGAAGGCGGCCCATTCGGCCGAGGGGTCGTCCCAGTGGACGGCGACGGCATCGGCCCCGGCCTCCCGCAGCGCCGCCACCAGCACCGGCAGGTCCCGGTCCTTGTGCTCCTCGCCGCGGGGGTCGTAGGTGACGACGGCGATGCGCGGGGTGCCGGCCACGGCGACTCCATCCTCGTACGGACGATCGACTCGATGTCCGTCGCAGGCTAACAATCCCGTCCGGAACCGCGACAGCCCGTTTGCGTGGTGGCGGACGTCGTGGAGCGAGGAGAGCCCCGAGGCGCCTGACGCCTGTCGCATGGATCAGCCCGCAGCCGACGGGGGCCCTAGGCCTCCTCCGGCTCCCAGTCCAGCAGCCGCACCTTCGCCACCGTGCGGACGTGGCGGCGCATGGCCGAGGCCGCCTGGCGGGGCTGTCCTGCGACAATCGCGTCGAGGATCGCCCGGTGCTGGGAGAGGGAGCGGGAGGGGCGGCCGGGCTGGCGGAGGGACTCGGTGCGGCTCTCGGCGATCTGCTCGGCGATGGAGCGCATGAACTCGGCGAGCAGACTGCTGTGGGCCGCCGCCGTCACGGCCCCGTGGAACAGCCGGTCGCCCTCGACGCCGTGGCCGCCCGCCTCGATCTCGTCGGTCATGAGGGCGAGCGCCGAGCGCATCGCCGCCAGGTCGTCCTCCGTGCGCCGCTCGGCGGCCAGCTCCGCGAGCTTCGTCTCCAGCGCCTCCCGGGCCTCCAGGACATCGGGCAGGCGCCGGCGGCGTTCGACCATCCGCTCGACCGGTTCGGTGTCGAGGCTGTCCCGCACCAGATAGGTGCCCCCGCCGTGCCGGGCCTCCACCAGGCCCTGGACCTCCAGCACCACGATCGCCTGCTTCACCGAGGCCCGGCTGACCCCGAGCCGCTGGGCCAGGTCCCGCTCGGGCGGCAGCCGGTCGCCGGCGCGCAGACCGCCCTCGGCGACGTACTGGCGCAGCCGCTCCAGCACCTGTTCGTAGAGGCGCTGTTTGGTCATGGGGCGCAGGGCGTCGGTCACGGGCTCCCCCTCTCGCCGGGAGCGTAACACCGGGTCTTCACAGTGGCGGAGTGGCTGAGCCAATTCCTGCGCACCCCCTTGACGGGCGTCCGGCCCGCACCCACGCTGTTCGACCAGCGCACCTCAAGTGGCTCAGCCACTCGGCCACTGAAGGTGCTGTCCAGCCGCTCCGGGGCCCAACGACGGGAGCCCGCATGTCCCCCGAACTCATCTCGATCCTCGTCCTCGTCGTGGTGTTCGTCATCGCCACCACCCGTTCCGTCAACATGGGCGCACTCGCCTTCGCCGCCGCCTTCGCGGTCGGCGGGCTGGTCGCGGACCTCGACGCGGACGGCATCTTCGCCGGGTTCCCCGGCGACCTGTTCGTCGTCCTGGTCGGCGTCACGTACCTCTTCGCGATCGCCCGCGCCAACGGCACCACCGACTGGCTCGTGCACGCCGCCGTCCGGCTCGTGCGGGGGCGGGTGGCGCTCATCCCCTGGGTGATGTTCGCCCTGACCGGTGCGCTCACGGCCATCGGCGCGGTCAGCCCGGCCGCGGTCGCGATCGTCGCACCGATCGCGCTGAGCTTCGCCACCCGGTACGGGATCAGCCCCCTGCTGATGGGCGCGATGGTGGTGCACGGCGCCCAGGCCGGCGGCTTCTCCCCGATCAGCATCTACGGCTCGATCGTCAACGGCATCGTCGAGCGCGAGAAGCTCCCGGGCAACGAGGTCGTGCTGTTCCTGGCGTCACTGGCGGCGAACGTGGTGATCGCGGCGGTGGTGTACGTGGCGTGCGGGGGCCTGAAGCTGTGGGCCCGGGAGGACCAGGCCGCGGGCGATCGTGCCGCTGGGGCCGCACGGGCGGGCGCGGCGGCACCTCGCACCGCCGAGCCGCGGACCGACCCGCCCTCATCCGCTCCCACCAGTACCTCGGAAACCACCCGCCTCACCCCCGCCCGCACCGCCACCCTCGCCTCCCTCCTGGCCCTGGTCGTCGCGGTCCTCGTCTTCGACCTGGACGCGGGCCTCACCGCCATCACCCTCGCCGTCGTCCTCAGCACCGCCTGGCCGGAAGACAGCCGCCAGGCGACCGGCCAGATCGCCTGGCCCACGGTCCTCCTCATCTGCGGCGTCCTCACCTACGTCGGCGTCCTCGACGAGATGGGCACCATCACCTGGGCCGGCGAGGGCGTAGGGGGCATCGGAATCCCCCTCCTCGCCGCACTCCTGCTCTGCTACATCGGCGCCCTGGTCTCCGCGTTCGCCTCCTCCGTGGGAATCATGGGCGCCCTGATCCCCCTGGCCGTGCCCTTCCTGGAGCGAGGCGAGATCGGCGCGATCGGCATGGTGGCCGCACTCGCCGTGTCGGCGACCGTCGTGGACGTGAGCCCGTTCTCCACGAACGGCGCCCTGGTCCTGGCCGCCGCGCCGGACGTCGACCGGGAGCGTTTCTTCCGGCAGCTGATGGTGTACGGAGGAATCGTGGTCGCGGTCGTACCGGCGGCGGCCTGGCTGGTGATGGTCGTCCCCGGCTGGGGATAGCCGGACGATGTCCCATGGAACAGACAGACAGGCAAACAGCTAAGGAGACGGACGCGTGACCCCTCTCTTCCCGGCCCTGACCGAAGCCCCGGCCGACCGCCCCGCCCTCCGGTTCGGCGAGCGCTCCCTGACCTACGCGCAGCTCGCCGCCGCGGCCGGAGCGCTGACGGGCCGCATCGGCGAGGCCACGCGGGTCGCCGTCTGGGCGACGCCCACGATGGAGACGGCCGTCGCGGTCGTCGCCGCGCTGCTGGCGGGAGTGCCCGCCGTGCCGCTCAACCCCAAGTCCGGCGAGAAGGAGCTCGGGCACATCCTGTCCGACAGCGCCCCCGACCTGGTGCTCACGGCACCCGACGACCAACTCCCCGCACCCGTACGGGACCTGCCCCGGATCGACGTCGACGTGCACGGCACCGGCACCGCTCCCGAGGACCACGCCGGCGACGAGGCCCCGGCCCTGATCGTCTACACCTCGGGCACCACCGGCCCGCCCAAGGGCGCCGTCATCCCCCGCCGGGCCGTCGCGAGCACCCTGGACGCACTGGCCGACGCCTGGCAGTGGACCGGTGACGACGTCCTCGTCCACGGACTGCCGCTGTTCCATGTGCACGGCCTGGTCCTGGGCACGCTCGGCCCGCTGCGGCGCGGCGGGTCGGTGCGCCACCTGGGCCGCTTCAGCACCCAGGGCGTGGCCCGCGAGCTGAACGGCGGCGCGACCATGCTGTTCGGCGTGCCGACGATGTACCACCGCATCGCGGAGGCCGTGACGAGCGACCCGGACCTGGTGAAGGCGCTGACCGGGGCGCGGCTGCTGGTCTCCGGCTCCGCGGCACTGCCCGTGCACGACCACGGCCGGATCGCGACCGCGACCGGGCGGCGGGTGATCGAGCGGTACGGCATGACGGAGACGCTGATGAACACCAGCGTCCGAGCCGACGGGGAGGCCCGCCCGGGCACGGTCGGCGTACCGCTGCCGGGCGTGGAGCTGCGGCTGGTCGAGGAGGACGGTTCGGAGGTCACCGCGTACGACGGGGAGACGGTGGGCGAGATCCAGGTGCGCGGCCCGAACCTGTTCACCGAGTACCTCAACCGCCCCGACGCCACCGCCGCCGCCTTCACCGCCGACGGCTGGTTCCGCACCGGCGACATGGCGGTGCGCGACCCCGACGGCTACGTCCGGATCGTCGGCCGCAAGGCCACCGACCTGATCAAGAGCGGCGGTTACAAGATCGGGGCCGGTGAGATCGAGAACGCGCTCCTCGAACACCCCGGGGTGCGGGAGGCGGCCGTCACCGGGGAGCCGGACGCCGACCTCGGTGAGCGGATCGTGGCGTGGATCGTGCCGGCGGATCCCCAGGCGCCGCCCGCGCTCGCGGAGTTGGCCGACCATGTCGCGCAGCGGCTCGCGCCGCACAAACGGCCACGGGTCGTCCACCACCTCGACGCGCTGCCCCGCAACGACATGGGGAAGATCATGAAGCGGGCGCTGGCCCATGACTGAGCGCCTCTCCGCCCGCGCGGTCGTCACCGCCCTCGCCGACGACGGCACCTTCGCCGAACTGCCCACCCCCACAAGGCAGTCGCGGCCCGACGGCCCGCTCGCCTGGCCGGGCTACGACGCCTCCCGCGCCCGGGCCGCCGAACGCACTGGCGAGCAGGAGTCCGTGGTCTGCGGCACCGCCCGCGTCGGCGGCACCCGGGCCGTGCTGATCGCGTTCGAGTTCGGCTTCCTCGGCGGCTCCCTGGGCGAGCGCACCGGCGACCGGCTGGAGGCGGCGTACGCGTACGCCCGCGAACGCCGCTTCCCGGTCGTGCCGCTGGTGGCGACGGGCGGCAGCCGCATGCAGGAGGGCATGCTCGCGCTGACCCAACTCCAGCGGGTGGCCCGCCAGTCGGCGCTGACCCGGGAGGCCGGTCTCGCGCAGGTCGCGGTCCTGCGCGACCCGACGACCGGGGGCGGCTGGGCCACCCTGGGCGCGGGCGCCGACGTGGTGCTCGCGCTGCCCGGCGCCCAGGTCGGCTTCGCCGGCTCCCGGGTGCGGCCGGCGGACGCGGACCCGGCGGCGTACACGGCGGAGGCGCAGGTCGCGGCGGGTGCGGCGGACGCGGTCGTCCGGCCGGAGGAGCTGCGCGAGACGCTCGGGCGGTGGCTGCGGCTGCTGACGTGCCCGTCCACCACGCCCGCCCCGCCACCCGAACCGCTGGGCGGGTCCGCGGTCCTGCCCGCCACGGGCTGGGACGCCGTCCGCCGCGCCCGTTCCCCGCAACGGCCGCGCGCGGCAGCCTACTTGGACGCCTACTTCACCGACCGGGTGGCGATCAGCGGCGACCGCTGCGGCGGCACGGACCCGGACGGCATGCTGTGCGGCTTCGGCACGCACGAGGGCCGTACGGTCGCGTACGCCGCGCAGACCGGAACCGCGACCCGCCCCGCCGGCTACCGCACCGCGGCCCGGCTGATCCGCCTCGCGGACCGGCTGGGCATCCCGGTGCTGACCCTCGTGGACACCCCGGGCGCGGCCAACGACGCGGAGGCGGAGCGGCAGGGCGCGGGCGCGGCGATCGCCGACCTGTTCGGCGCGGTCGCCGGGGCCCGCACCCCGGTGACCACGCTGCTGATCGGTGAGGGCGGCTCCGGCGGCGCACTGGCCCTGGCCGCACCGGGCAACACCTGGGCCACCCCCGACAGCTACTTCTCCGTGATCGCCCCGGAACTGGCGGCGGCCATCCTCAAACGGCCCCCGCGCGAGGTGGAGGCGACGGCGGACCAGCTCCGCATCCGTCCCCAGGACCTGGTGGAGCTGGGGGTGATCCGGGGGACCGTCGGACCGTGACCGGGGTGAATGCCCCATGCGTCATCAAGTACCTTCCGTCACAATGGGAATGCCCAACGCAACGAGACGACGGGGGTGCCGTGGACGGGTTGGTCGAGTTCAGAACCGGTGACGGTGCCGTGGTCGCGGTCGAGGCGGTCGAGGAGCGGTCCGGCTCCCGCCTCGTCTCCCGCGGCGACGGCACGGTCCAGGCGGCCCGCACCTTCGAGGGCGCCCTGGACGGAGTGCGGGCGGCGGCCGAGTCCGCGCTGCGCGTCTTCCGGGACGGCTCGCTGAGGCCCGACGGGGTGGAGATCGAGTTCGGGGTGAAACTGGCCGCCGAGACGGGCGCGTTCATCGCCAAGGGCACCGCCGAGGGCCATCTGGTGGTCAAACTGACCTGGTCCCCGTCCACGCCGCAGACCCCGTCAGCCCCGGAAGCCCCGTCGGCCCCGGAGGCCCCGTCCGTCCCGGAGGCCGGCGCCGCCTCATGAACAGCGCCGTGGACAGCACACCGGCGAGCGCTCTGCACAGCGCCGAGTGGCACGCCCGGATCGAGTTACGGGGCCGGGTGGCCGGAGCGGGTTTCCTGGTCACCCCGAGCACGGTGCTGACGTGCGCTCATGTCGTGGGCGACGGCGAGGACCTGGCCGTGACCTTCACGGAGCGGCCCGGCACCCCGGCCGTTCCCGCCCGGGTCGTCGCGCACGGCGGCTGGAGCGGCGGCGTCACCGACCCCGGCGACCTGGCCGTGCTGGAGCTGGACCGGGAGATGCCCATCGCCCCGGCCGCGCTGGCCCCGGTCGACGCGGCGCACGGCCCGACGGCCCGCAAGCTCGTCGTCTACGGCTTCCCGGACGGCTTCGACGAGGGCACCCTCGCCGAATGCCGGGTCACGGCAGCCCAGTTGATCAGACGGGAGTGGCTCCAGCTGGAGGCCTGGCACCAGGGCGGCCAGCCCCTGGCCCCCGGCTTCAGCGGGGCCGCCGTCACCCTGGCCGACACCGGCGAGGTCGTCGGCATGGTCACGGCGGACGCCGGCAGCGGGGAAGTGCGCACCGGCCGGATGATGCCCACCCAGGTCATGGCCCGCTACTGGCCGGACCTGCAGAGCCTGGTCCCCACCTCCGACCACACCACCGCCGACCGGGCCCGGCTGCGCGCCCTGGTCGAGAAGGCGGCCCGCGCGGGCGTCGACTGCGACCCGGTGCGGCTGTACACGGCGGCGGACCCGTTCGATCCCCCGCCGCCCGGGGAGGGGTTCGACTCGCTGTGGTCGGCGGCCCTGTTCGTGCTGTGCGAACTCGACGGCCCGGGCGCCGCGCGGACCGTCGCCCGGTTCGCCGACCGGCTCCAGGACCTGCTGCACACCCCGGCCGCGGAGCCGTCGGCTCCGGCCTGGTCGCCGATCCTCGTCGAGCTCGGGCACAGCGGAGCGGGCGACGGCCTGGTCCGCGTCGAGGTGTCCGCGTACAGCGAGGGCCGGCGGCACCCGGTCGACTCCGGCACGGTCGAGCAGCACCGGCTGCACGCGTACGTACAGGAGGGGATCGAGGCGGCCTTCCGGTATCTGACGCCCGGCGCGGACGAGTTGGTCGCGTTCGCACTGCCCCGGGACTGGCTGGACTGGCCGGTCGACCGCTGGGAGAGCGCCCCGGACGACGACACGCCGCTCGGCTGCGTCTACCCGCTGGTCGTCACCGACCACGCCCGCCGCAAGGCCAGCACCCGGCACGTGCTGACCCGGACGTGGAAACGCCTCGACTCCTGGCCGGGCGCGCGGATGCACCGGGTGGAGTGCGGCGGGCCGGAGGAGCCCGGGCGGCTGCGGTTGCGGCTACGGCAGCACGACGCCTGCCTCGCCGGGTTCGGCACCGCCCCGGCCGCCGCCCGCACCCGGCCCCACTTCGACACCTCGCTCACCGCGCCGGCCCCCGTGATCGTGTGGTCGCGGGGCGGCTGCGGCTCCGGGCAGGAGGAGTGCGCCGGAGCGGACGGCTGCACCGGCAAGGCGTTCCTCGACGCGCTCGACGCCCACGTCATGGCCGTACCGCCCGCCGAACTCCCGCGCCACGTCCTGGCCCTGCGCGAGGAGGCGCTCGCGGAGGAGGACCACTGGGCCCGCGGCATCCAGCTGCTCTGGGACGACCCGCGGGTCTTCACCGACCCTCACGGCGTCGCCGCCGCACACACGAGGTCGCCGGTGGCCTGACCCACCTACCCGCGACCCACCTACCCGCGACCCGCCTGACCCACCTACCCGCGACCCGCCTGACCCACCCGCCCGCGAGGCGCCTGAGCCACCCGCACGAAAACGGAGAGCGGAGACCACTTTCCATGCCGCACTGGTCCGTCTACACCGGCCGGAACGAGCCGCACGACGGCATCGACGACCTGCCCGCCCCGCCGCCCTGGCGTGCCTTCGACGGCGGGCCCGCCCTGCCGCCGCCGCACGACGGCGACGACGCGACGGCCGTCTCCCCCGACCGTGTGCACCGGGCGAAGTCGTATGTCGCCACCGAGGAGAGCGTCCGGCTCGTCAACGCCGCGCTCTGCCTGCGCCGCCCCCTGCTCGTCACCGGCCCGCCGGGCACCGGCAAGTCGTCCCTCGCCTACGCGGTGGCGCGCGAGCTGCGGCTCGGCCCGGTGCTGCGCTGGAACATCACCAGCCGCAGTTCGCTGGCAGACGGCCTCTACCAGTACGACCCGCTGTCCCGGCTGTACGCGGCCCGGGAGGGGCAGGACACGTCCGGTGGCGTCGAGGACCACCTGCGCCTCGGCCCGCTCGGCACGGCCCTGCTCCCCTACGACCGGCCCCGCGCGCTGCTCGTCGACGAGATCGACAAGAGCGACCTCGACCTGCCGAACGACCTGCTGAACGTCCTGGAGGAGGGGCAGTACGAGATCCCTGAACTGGTCCGTGCCGCCCGGCACTCCGGCGACGGCGCGGCCGAGGTCCTCGCCGACGGCACGGACACCCCGGTCGCCGTCCGCCGCGGCCGGGTCCGCTGCCGGGCCTTTCCGTTCGTCGTGCTGACCAGCAACGGGGAGCGCGAGTTCCCGCCCGCCTTCCTGCGCCGCTGCGTCCGGCTGAAGCTGCGCCGCCCCGGCCGGGACCAGCTCACCCACATCGTCCGGGCCCACCTCGACACGCCGAACGGCGACGCCGACCGCCTGATCACCCGCTTCCTGGAGCGGGCCTCCGGCGGCGAACTGGCCACCGACCAGCTGCTGAACGCCCTCTACCTCACCGGAGTGGCGGGCCTGGACGCCGAGTCCCGTGACGACCTCGCCGAGCAGCTGATGCCGTACCTCAGTGCGACGGCCGACGGCGATGGCTTCTGAGGCCGGCCCCGGGCCGTCCCCGGTCGCCCGGCTGGCGGCGGCACTGTCGGCGGCGGGCGCCGCGCCGACCCCGCGGGAGATCGCCGAACTGCTTTGGCTGGCCGATCAGTTGGAGCAGCCGGCCGGGGAGCCCGGGACCGGCCGGCCGATCGTTCCCGAAGCTCCCGCCACCGGCAAAGAGGCTCCCGGCCCCGAGGAGCAGGCCCCCGCCGCCCCCGTACCCCCGCCCACCGCCGAGGCCCCTGCCCGGGCCGCCCCCGACCGCGTCACCCTCCGCCTCCCCACCCCACGGTCCCCGGACCGCCCGCACCACCCCGTCGGCGGCGGATCGCCCCTCCTTGCGCCCGCGCCCCCGATGCTGCCCCACCCCCTCGCGCTCCAGCGCGCCCTGCGTCCGCTGCAGCGCAAGGTGCCCTCTCCGCATCTGCGCCTGCTCGACGAGCGGGCGACGGCCGACCGGATCGCCCGGCTCGGCGCCCACCCGGACGTGTGGTTCCCCGTGCTGCGCCCGGCACCCGACCGCTGGCTGCGCCTGAACCTCGTGCACGACACCGGCCCCACCATGCCGGTCTGGCACCCCCTGGTGAGCGAACTGCACACGGCGCTCGCTCAGTCGGGCATCTTCCGCACGGTCACCCTGCACCCGGCCACGCCCGACGGCCGGGCCCGCCAGGTCCCCGTCCTCGACGACGGCCGCACGGTCACCCTCGTCGTCAGCGACTGCATGGGCCCGCAGTGGCGTCCGGGCGAGGCGGGCGACCGCTGGTACCGCACCCTGCGGCACTGGGCCCGCCACATGCCGCTCGCCGTGGTCCAGCCCCTCCCCGAACACCTCTGGCCCACCACGGCGTTGCCCGCCGAGCCCGGCCTGCTGACGTCGCCGGCCACCGCGGCCCCCTCGGCGGCCCTCGCGTTCACCCCGTACGACGCGTCACCGCCCCCGGAGGGGGCCGTCCCGCTGCCGGTCCTGGAACCGGGCGCCCCCTGGCTCGCGCACTGGGCGGCCCTGCTCGCCGACCCGGGCGGCGCCCGGACACCCGGCGCGGTGGCCTGGCTGCCGCCCGCTCCCGCGCCCCCCGCCGAGCCCACCCCCGACCTCACCACCTCCTCCCCCGAGGACCTGGTCCTGCGCTTTCGCGCCACCGCCTCCCCGGAGGCCTTCCGCCTCGCCGGGCACCTCGCACTGGCGGTCCCCTCGGTCCCGGTGATGCGCCTCGTCCAGCGCACCCTGGAACGCGACCCACGCCCCCAGCACCTGGCCGAGGTGATCCTCAGCGGCATGCTCACCTCCGCCCCCGGCCCACCCGGCTCCTACGAGTTCCGGCCCGGTGTGAGGGAGTTGCTGCTGCGCTCCCTCCCCCGCACGGCCCGCGGCCGGACACGGGAGTTCCTCGCACAGGTCGGGGGCCTGATCGACGAGCGCGCCGGACTCGCGGCCGGGGAGTTCCGGGCCGAGACGGACAGCGGCCGGGGCGCCTCGGGCCCGGCGTTCGCGACGGTCAGCGAGGAGACCGTGCGGCGGCTGGGCGGGGCGGAACTGTTCGCCGGGCGCTACCGGCTGGTGGCACGCCGCGGGTGGAACGGGCAGGTGTCCAACGCCGTGGACGTCCGCACGGACCAGCAGGTGGTCGTGCGCCGGTACCGGGGCCGGCCCGCAGAGCACGACCGCTTCCTGAGCCAGGCGCGAGCGCTGGCCGGGATGGACGATCCGCATGTCGTTCGCGTGCTCGACTTCGGCGTGGAGGACGACGCGCCGTACCTGGTCACGGAGTTCGTGGACGGCCTGACGCTGTCCGAGGTGCTGCCGGGCATCTCCTTCCGGACGTTCGCCACCCTCGTGAGCCAGGGCATGGCCGGGCTGGAGGCCCTGCACGCACACGGTCTGGTGCGTGGGGAGCGCGGGCCCACCGGTCTACTGCTGCGGCCCGACGGCACTGTGCTGCTGAGCCGGTTCGCGCTGGGTGAGGAGTCCCGGGGCAGGGACCCCCAGTCGGACCTCGCCGAATTCCGCTGGCTGCTCAAGCAGTTGGCGCCGGGCGCGCGGATTCCCGCCGAGCACGAGGACCTGGTCCGCCTGATCAACGAGCACAGGCTGCCCGAGGCCGCCGACTACGCGGCCCGCCTGCACGCCACGGCCCAGTGGCCGCCGGTGCGCTCCTTCACGCTGCTCGGTCCGCTGCGCATCAGCGACGGCACGCAGGACATCGAGCCGCCCTCGCCGACGGCCCAGGCGCTGCTGAGCATGCTGCTGCTCCGCCACGGGCGGCGCGTGCCCCACGGCGAGCTGGCCCGAGGGCTGTGGGAAGAGCCCCTGCCGGAGAGCGAGGCCGCCGCCCGCCTGGAGCGGTCGGCAGCGGAGGTGCGGCACGCGCTGCCCCCCGGCCGCCTCGTCTCCTTCTCGCGCTCGTACGCCCTGCACGCGCCCGACATGTACGTCGACGTACTGCACTTCGAGCGGCTCCTCGCGGACGGCACCGGCGACCCCCGGCACGCCCTCGGCCTCTGGTACGGCGACCCCCTCGACGGCATCCCGGGCCCTGCCGCCGCGGCCACCCGGGACCGGCTGCGCACCCTCAGGGCGGATCTGCGGTCCGGGCCGGAGGCCTCCGCCCCCACGATCCTCTTCGAGGCCGACGACCTCACCGGCCACCCCGAGGCCCGCATCACCCTCGAATACGCGGTGCACGAGATGCTCTCCCGCGGCGCGCTCGCCCCCCACCGGTTCGACGTACGCGTCCGCGGCAGCGGCTACGACGTCCACACCGAACCCGGCACCTACCTCCTGCCCGTCCTGGTCGCCGTCCTGCGCGGCCTGCCCGAGGTCCTCACCGGGCTCGTGGACCCGCCGCCCCTGACCGTCACGTTCTGGGACCGGCCCGCCCCGCCCCCGGAGCCACCGCCCGTGCCCGCCGACATCCAGGTGATCGTCTCCCCGGCCGTCTACGAGCAGTTCGCCGCCAGCTCGGCCGCCCAGGGCCCCCAGCGCTTCCAGCCCCTCTACCAGGACGGCGCCACGGACACCCCGCCCGTCGCCTGGTACTGCCCACTGTCCCCCGCCACGCCCCCGGAGCCCGAGGCCCGCGACCTGGTGCAGGGCCCCTTCATCACGCGCGACCTGCGCCGGCTCGGCATACCGGCCCCGGGCCGCACGGCCGTCGTCCACACCCGGCCCGACGGCCCGCTGACCCTCCTCGACCCCGCCCGGCCGCACGGCGAGGCCTCGCGGCTCGTGACGTACTACGAGGTGGACCTCACCACGCACCAGGCCCACCACCGGGTCTCCCTGCCGAGTTCCGGCAAGGGCGCCTTCGCCGCCGCGGTCGAGCTGTCCTGGCACGTGGAGGACCCGGTCGCCTTCGTGCGTGCCGACGTCGGCCGGGTGTCCGAGCCACTGCTCGGTCACCTGCTGGAGGAGGCGGCCCGTATCACCCGCCGGCATCCGCTGCGCCGGGCCGGCGCCGCCCAGCGCGCCGTCAACGCCGGGCTGCGCCGCTGGCCGGTGCCCGGGCTGTCGGTGACGGCGTCGGTCCAGCTCGGCCCGGAGGGCGCGGCCCTGCCCGGACCGCAGGGGACCGCGCCCGCACAGCGCCCGCTGCCCCGGCTCCTCGGCGAGGCCGAGACGGTGCTGCTCGGCTTCGACGGCCCGATGGCCCGCCTGTTCTCGGCGAGCACCGCGCGCGAGGCCGTGCTCGGCCTGCTCGCCCTCGTCGACGAGCACCGCGACCCGCGGCACACCCTGCCCGGCGCGGTGCGGGAGACGTTCGCCCATCCGCTGGACGTGCTCCGGGCGTTCGCGCGGGACCCGCTCGGGCCGCTGCTGCGGGAGCGTCTGGACGAGCTCGAACTCCTGGCGGTGCCGCACGCCCCGGCGACGCACAACTCCGCGCCCCTGGTCCGTACCCTGCATGCCTCCGGCCGCCGCGTCTGTGTGATCACGGACGTCTGCGCCGAGGCCGTACCCCGCTACCTGCGGCCCTACGGAAACCTGCCCCTGGCCGGCGTCCACGGACGGGCCGAGGACCTCTCTCTGCTCACCCCGCACCCGGACTGCATGCTGCGCGCCCTGGAGGCCTGCGAGGGGTCCGCCTCGACGGGCCTGGTGATCGGTTCCACGGTCGCCGAGCTCGCCGCCGCCCAGCGGGCCGGGCTGCGCTTCGTCGGCCTCGCCCGGAACACCACCACCGACCGGCAGTTGCGCGAGGCCGGCTGCGAGACGACCGTGACGTCCCTCGCGCCCCTGCTGGAGGCCGCGCGCTCCCTGTGACCGAACGTCGAACCCCCCGTTCGGCGGCGCCCCGCCCGGCCCCCCACGAAAGGCGGCCCGGCCCCGTCCCGCGCACGATGCGAAGGAGGCCCGCCACCCGGCGGACCCACGTCTGCGAGGCCCGCCACCTGGCGGCCCCCCACAGTCTGTGCTCTCGGGAGGACCTGCCATGACCGCCAGTCTGGAGCAGTTGCGCCGCTGCCATTTCGCCGTCGACCTGGGGGCGGCCCGCACACGCGTGTACGTCAAGGGCGCCGGGCTCGTCGTGGACCAGCCGTCCGCCGCCGCCGTGAACACCCGCACCGGCGCGCTGATCGCGGTCGGCGAGCTCGCCGAGAAGATGACGGGCCGCACCCCGCACTACATCCGGGTGGTACGGCCGGTCTCCGGCGGCACCGTCGTCGACATCGAGATGGCGCAGCGCATGCTGCGGCACCTGCTCGGCGACAAGATGCGCCGCAGTCTGCGCCGCAAGCCGATCCTGCGCGCCGCGGCCTGCACCCCGCACGACGCCGACCCGCTGGCCCAGCGCGCCGCGATCGAGACCCTCGTCGGCCTGGGGGCGCGCCGCGTGGAACTGGTCGACACGCTCATCGCCGCGGCCGTCGGCTGCGGGCTGCCGGTGGAGCAGCCCGAGGCCACGATGATCATGGTGTGCGGGGCGGCGGCCACGCAGGTGGCCGTGCTGTCCCTCGGCTCGATCGTCACCGCCGAGCGCATGGCGGTGGGCGGCGAGGCCGTCGACCACGCCATCGTGCAGCACCTGCGTCACGAGCACGAGCTGATGCTGCCGAGCCAGTCGGTACGGCCCTTGCAGCTGGCCCTCTCCGGCAACGGCCTCACGGCGCAGGGCCCGGCCTCCACGGAGATCCACGGCCGGGACGTCGCCACGGGCCTGGCCCGCTCCGTCCAGGTCGACACCGCCGCCGTACGGGACGCCATCCAGACGCCGCTCACCGCGGTCCTCGACGGCATCGGCAAGGTGCTGCGGGGCTGCCCGCCCGACCTGGTCGCCGACCTCGCCGACCGGGGGATCATGATGGTCGGCGGCAGTGCCCTGCTGCCGGGCCTGGACCAGATGCTGCGGCAGGCGACCGGCATGCCGGTGCACATCGCCGAGCGCCCGGACGTGTGCGCCGTGCAGGGTCTCGGGGCGATGCTGGAGGGCAGGATCGCGCCGCTGGCGCTGGACCCGCTGGGCACCTGAGCGTCAGGCGCCGGTCAGCGGGCGAACCAGCAGCGCACGGTCGTCCCGCTGTCGCTCCGGTGCACCCGCACCAGGTCGGCGATCAGGTTGACCAGCAGAATCCCGCGCCCGCCGCGCTGCTCGCGGGGCACGGGCCGGCGTCCGGCCAGGAGATCCGCGAGGTGCCCCTTGTCGCGGACCTCGCACACCACGTACCCGTCCTCGGCCCACACCCGCAGCACGCCCGAACCGCCGCCGTGCACCACGCTGTTGGTGGTGAGCTCGGCCGTGGCGAGGGCCATGTCGTCCAGCTTCACGCCGACGAGGCCGAGGCGCGCGCCCTCCCCGACGGCCATGTGCCGGGCGTGGGGGAGCGAGTCGGAGTCGAAGGCGAACGTCAGCGCCTCCTGCACGGGCGGCAGCGGCTCGTTGTAGCGGACGACGACGTCCCCGGGGGCGTACGCGTCGCTGTCCTGCTCCGCCCGGGAGCCGGGGTGGATGACGGTCGGGTGGGTCGCGTACGCGTCGGTGACCATGTGCTCGGGCAGCCGCGCGACGTCGTACGGGCACATGATCGTCGCCGTACGGCCCTGGAAGGCGGCGTTGATGAGTGCCTCGTGCTGGACGCAGGCCGGGTACTCGGTCTCGGAGCGGCCCGCCCAGATGGGCTCGCCGATGATCCGCACCCGGTGGCCTGCGGGCTGGGCGTCGGCGAAGGCGCGCAGCACTCCGGGGATGATCCGCCCGGGGTTGCGTCCGGCCTCGCGCATGTCGAGGAGCCGCACGGCGTCGGCGGCGTCTCCCAGCGCGTCCCTGATCAGGGCGAGGTTCTTGCCGGGCACGGCGACGGCGACCGGCTCGCCGGCGTCCAGGCCCGCGTGCACGAAGGGCAGGGTGCCGTCGAGGTACTCCTGCTCGTCCCGGTAGAAGAGCGCGGGGTGGGCGAAGGGGTCGAGGGGGCCGAAGGGCTCGGTGACGGCGGCGGTCATGACGTCGACACCTCGATTCCCGGCTGGCCCGGCCACAGCAGGTCCAGCGTGCGCCGCAGCGCGGGCGGCGGCCGGCGCACCACGAACCGCCGGCCGTCCCGGAGCTGCCCTGCGGCCGCCGCGAGCGCACCGGCGCCCGCGACGTCGACGAACGTCACGCCGGACAGTTCGAGGTAGTACACGTCATCGTCCTCGCGAACAGCCTGCTCCAGTACGCCTTCCCAGATCGCACGTGTTGTCAGGCCTACTTCTCCCGCCGCCCGGACGCCCTGCTGCCCGGCCAGCGGGAACACCGCCAGGCCCGGCACGGGGCCGGTCGCCGACAGGTGATGCCGAGTGTTCAAGCCCCTCTCCCCACGCTTGTGGACCCCTGGCGCTCGTACCCGTCCGGGACAAGCTCATTCCCCCGAAAGGTGTGTAGTACGCCGTACGGCGGGCAGGCGCACCTCACACCGACGTCCACGGGGGCGAGTGACGTCGTGCAGTCCGGCGAGACGAACACGACCGATGAGGACCGACAAGGCGGTGACATGACCTCAACGGCATCACCACATCTCACAGGAGGGCTGGACACCCTGGTCATCTGTGGCCGCGTCGACGCGGACCGCGCCGAGCTCACCCCGCGCGGTGAGCTCGTTCACGGCTGCGCGGAAATCCTGGCCAGAACCCTGGCCGGCCTGCCCCCCACCGTGACCCGGGTTGATCTGGACATGGCGGGCGTGCACTTCATGGACACGGCCGGTCTGCAGTTCCTGGAGGTGCTGGCCGACCACGGCCGGCAGCGGTACCTGACGGTGACGGCGACGAACTGGAACGGACAGCCGCGCCGGATCCTGGAACTGGCGGGCCTGAACACGACCGACCCGCTGGCCGGCCTGGCCGTCACCGGCCCGGTCCCCGCCGTGCCGTCGACCGCCCCGGCCTCCTCGGCGGTCGCCCTGGAACGCGCGGAGTGCCTGCACGTCCTCCAGGAGGAGGTCGAGCAGCTCCGCCAGGCCATCGCCTCCCGCCCCGTCATCGACCAGGCCCGGGGCATCCTCATGGCCACGCACGGCTGCACGTCCGACGAGGCGTGGCACATCCTGCGGGAGACGTCCCAGCTGTCGAACACGAAGCTGCGGGATGTCGCGGCGGCGGTGACGGCGAGCGCGGAAGCGGACGGCCCGCCGCCGTCGGCCGAGCTGCGCACGGCGCTGCAGCGGGCGGTCGCGAGGCGCCGCCGGGGTTGAGGGAGCCCGGGGCGTCCGGTTCCGTGCCGGAGACCCCGCGCCCCGTCCCGGGCGGACGGCGGAAGTGACCCGACAGCGGGCACCGGCACCCGGAAGGCCACATGGAGGCGCCGCGACGGGGCACTCGTATCTCCCGACCAGTCAAGGGAGTTGCTTGTGATCATCGCCGTCGTCATAGCCGGGTGCGTGCTCCTGGCCGTGCTCGCATTTCTCGTCCCGCGCCTCTCGCGCCACCCCGAGCGCGGCACCCAGCGTTCGCTCGGCGCCGGCGCGCGGGCGGGCGGCAAGGCACCCGGCGTCCTGGGCAGGCTCTTCAGCAAGCCCTTCCACTCGAGCTCCCGCGCGGTGAGCCGCAGCGGCTCCGCCGGCCGACGCACCCGGGGCCGCATGCCCTTCTGACCCGCCACGCGGCCGTGCCGCCCGGCATGCTGGTCCGGTACGCAGGGCAGGCAGAAGGAGACCTTCTCGATGGGCACCGCAGTGCACGTCCCGCAGACGCGGGACATGATCGGGGAGGAACTCTCCGGGGACGAGGCGTTCACCGCGCTGCGGCGCTACGGAGGCCGTCGGCTGCTCCTCGACGCGTTCACCCGGTTCCGCTACGCGGACGGCTTCAGCAGCTCCCGCTCCCTGGCCTTCCAGGTGGTCCTGGGCATGGTGCCGTTCACCATCGCCCTGGTCGGCGTGGCCACCACCGTGCACACGGAGAGCGTGGGGCGGATCATCGAACTCACCCTCGGCCGGATCGTGCCCGGCGCCAGCGCGAAACTGATCGAGGACGCTCTCGACAGCACCGAGCGCAGCGCCGGTTCCGGCGTGTGGGGCGCCGTCGCCATGTGGCTGGGCCTGGCCTTCGCCGTACTCAACCTGGCCTCGGCGATGGCGCAGGTCGAACGGGGCGCCAACCGCATCTACGGCATCGAGCGCGACCGGCCCTTCCTGGCCAAGTACGGCCGTTCCCTGCTCCTGGCCCTCGCCGCGGGCATGCCGATGGTCCTGGGGTTCCTCGTGCTCGTGGCCGGTGACGCCGTCGGCAGCGCGGTGGTGCAGGCCCTCGGCTGGTCCCGCACCTGGCTCGACTGGTGGGGCGCCCTCGACGTGCCGCTCGGGGTGCTGCTCGCGTGGGTCGCCTCGTCGGCGATCTTCCGCTGGGCGCCGCGCCGGGACCAACCGGGTTACACCTGGCTGGCGTTCGGCTCCGCGGTCCATCTGGTGCTGTGGATCACGGCCACCTGGCTGCTGGCCCTCTACGTCGCCAAGAGCGGCTCCTTCGGCGCCGTCTACGGGCCGCTGACGGCCTTCGTCGCCCTGCTGCTGTGGGCCAACCTGACCGGTGTGGCCCTGTTCCTCGGCATCGCGTTCGCCGCTCAGCTCGAGGCGGCCCGGGCCGGCATCACCGAGGCCGTGCGGCCCGACCCGGGACCGGGGCCGTGACGTACCCGGCACCGGCGGGCGCGCGGGCGGGCCGGGGCGGATCGCTGACGCGCGCCCAGGCCCTGTGATCACCGCGCTGAACCAGGACGTATCGTCCTCGGTGTGAGCGATGTGCCCCCCGCGACCACAGCACCGGCAGAGCGAGAAGCGGCCTGCGAAACCTCCGGACGGGCCGGACTCCCGGTGACCGGCGACGATCCGGCCCTGCGGGCGGCCTACCGACTGTGCCGGCGCCGGACGAAGGACCAGGACCCGGCGGAGTACGCGCTGATCCAGCTGGTGCCCGCGGCCCTGCGCCCGGCGCTCCACGCCCTCTGGGCGGCCGCCAACGCCCTCGACGACCTCGGCGACGACCGCACCGCGCCCGCCGCCGAGCGGGCCGCCCGGGTCGAGGCCTGGATTGCCGCCCTGCACCGCGAACTGCCCACCGGATCGAGCCCGGACCCGGTCCGCCACGCCCTGGTGGACACCGCGAACCGCTGGCGCCTGGACCTGACCGAGCTGCGGGACGCCATGGCCCAGGTCCAGGACGACACCCGCGGCAGGCACTTCGCCGACTGGGCGGAGTGGCGCACCTGGGGCCGGGACAACCTCCTGCCCTGGTTCGGCCAGGTCCGCACCATCTTCGACCGGGCCGGTGTCCCCGTGGCACTGCGTCTGGACACCCGGGAGACCTACGAGGAGTTCCTCGACGGCGTCCGGCTCACCGACATCCTCACCGACCTGGCCGCCGACCTCGCCCAGGGCGACCTCCTGCTGCCCGCCGAGGCCCTCGACCTCCACCCCGGGTCGGCGGCCGACCTGGCGCGGCGCCGCTGGAGCCCCGCCGTCGCCGCCCTGATCACGCATCTGACCGGCCTGGCCCGCCAGTGGGTGACCCAGGAGGCCCTCACCCGCGGCATGCACCCCGGCCCCGCCACGGTCCTGCACACCATGGCCGCGCTGCTGCACACCCAGCTCGACGCCGTCGACGCGGCCGGCCCGGCCCTGCTCCACTCCCCGCCCCGGCCGGCGCTCCGCAGCCGGGCCCGCATCCTCGCCCCCGCCCGGGCCCGCGCGGCCCTGGCCTGGAGCCTGACCCCGCTGACGGTGCCGCCGCCGCATCACCCCGGCGCCCCCGGGCCACCGGCACCCACCCGCCCCTCGCCCACCAGTACCTTCCGGCGGCCGCCGCCCCACCCGAGCGGCGAGCGGCCCCCTGAGTTCCCGCCCGGCCATCTGCCCGCCCACGTCGCCGTGATCATGGACGGCAACGGCCGCTGGGCCCAGCAGCGCGGCCTGCCCCGGCCCGAGGGCCACCGGGCCGGCGCCACGGCCGTCCGCGAGGTGGTCCACGGCGCCCTGGACATCGGCCTGCGCCACCTGACGCTCTACACCTTCTCCACCGAGAACTGGCGGCGCGACCCGGAGGAGGTCGACGCGATCCTCGACCTGCTGCGCGGCGACCTGGCCGAGAACCCCTTCCGCGACCTGGACGTCCGGCTGCGCTGGCACGGCCGCGCCGGCCGCCTGCCCCCCGACCTGGTCGACCTTCTCCATCTGCGGGAGCGCACCACCCGCGCCCGCACCGGCCTGACGCTGACGATGTGCATCGACTACGGCGGCCGGGACGAGCTCACCCGCACGGCCGCCGCCCTGGCCCGCCGGGCACGGGCCGGCCACCTGGACCCCGGCCTGATCGCCGAGGACGACTTCGCACGCCACCTGCCCCGCCCGGACATGCCGGACGTGGACCTGCTCTGGCGCACCGGCGGAGAACAGCGCGTCTCCAATTTCCTGCCCTGGCACACGGCCTACGCGGAGCTGCACTTCACCCCGGGCCTGTGGCCCGACACCGACCGCCGCGATCTCTGGCAGGCGGTCACCGCCTACACCCACCGCCAACGCCGCCACGGCTCCACCCCGGCCACCGTCCCCGCCGACGGACCGTCAGCAGCCCGCCGTTCCACAGCCCCTGCTGCGGGGCCGGGCGGGTGAACCGGGTGCGCCGCCCTGGAGCGGCACCGTCGTTCTCGCACTCCCGCGAGTAGAAACGGTTCTGCGCGTGTAGCGCGCGGTGGGGCGGGTGGGACTCGAACCCACGGCCGACGGATTATGAGTCCGCTGCTCTAACCGGCTGAGCTACCGCCCCATAGCGGCGTGTCGCGTACATGTGTGCGCGCCGTCTGCCGCAGCATAGCCGCTCATACGATCTCCTGCTTCGGCTGGGCGGCTTCGCACGGCCTACGTGACCTTGAGGACTGCGCCGGGTGCCGCGCGGTTCCCGGGGCAGCGGAACGGACATGAAAAAGGACCCCTCAGAGGGGCCCTCGTTCATCCTGCTCCCCCGACTGGACTCGAACCAGTAACCTGCCGGTTAACAGCCGGCTGCTCTGCCAATTGAGCTACGGAGGACCGAGCTCCCCGGACTGGACTCGAACCAGTAACCTGCCGGTTAACAGCCGGCTGCTCTGCCAATTGAGCTACCGAGGAAGGTCTCGTATTGCATCGAACGCACCTACCTGGGTATCCGCCAGGGGGCGCGCGTTCGCTGCGACACATACATTAGCGCAAGCAGGGGGGTGCTCCGCCAATCGGTACTCCCCGGCACCGACGCCGCACCGGAGACCTACGCAAGGAAAGGGTGGCCGCCATGCGTTACCGGCTCACGTTCGTCGCCGGAGTCGTCCTTGGTTACGTGCTGGGCACGAGGGCCGGACGCGAGCGCTACGAGCAGCTGAAGAAATCAGCCCGGCAGTTCGCTCAGAACCCAGCCGTCCGCAACACCGCGGAGACGGCGGCCCATCAGGGCCGTGAGTTCGCGGGCAAGGCGTACCACGTGGTGAGCGACAAGGTCGGCGACCGGGTCCCCGACTCGGTGGCGGACCGGGTCCGTCACCTCCGCGACCGAGCCACCCACAACGGTGGCGAGGACGACTGGGGCACGACCAACACGTAACAGTTGTTCCCCGCGCCGGATACAGGCACGTCCCTGAAGGGGCGCGGGGAACCGCGCGACCAGCCACGACGAACCCCGCACCCGCGCACCGGCGCCAAGATCCACGGCGCCCACGGCTCAACCCGAGCGGAGCGTACGGCAGAATTTTGGCCATGGGGATAGTCGCCGGGTTGGACAGTTCACCCGATTTCACTCGTATCGTCGTCTGTGACTCGGACTCCGGAGCCGTGCTCAGGCAGGGATATGCACCGCATCCGGTGGAGAGCCCCGAGGGCGGCGGCCGGCCGTCGGACGTCGATCCGCAGGCCTGGCTGCTCTCCCTGGGAGAGGCCGCGGGGGGCGGGCTGCTGGAGGGCGTGCGGGCGATCGGCGTCTCGGCCCAGCAGAACGCCGTCGTGCCGCTGGACGCGCAGGGCAACACCGTGCGGCCGGCGATGGTCGGCGGCGACAAGCGGACGCAGGTCGCCGCGGCCGATCTGGTCGACGCGCTCGGCGGGCGCGAGGCATGGGCGCAGGCGGTGGGCTGTGTGCCGCAGGCCGCGCAGCCGATCACGAAGCTGCGCTGGCTGGCCCGGACCGAGCCGGAGAACGCGCAGCGCACCGCGATCCTCCTCCAGGCGCACGACTGGCTGGTGTGGCAGCTGCTGGGCCGACCGGTACGCAGAACCACCGACCGGGGCGGGGCGTCCGGCACCGGCTACTGGTCGGCGGCGACCGGGGGCTACCGGTCCGACCTCGTCGAGCTGGCGCTCGGGCACCAGGTGATGCTGCCGGAGGTGATCGGCCCGGCGGACGCGGCCGGTACGACGCCGGAGGGCCTGCTGATCTCCGTGGGCACCGGCGAGACCATGGCGGCGGCGTTCGGTCTCGGCATCGGCCTCGGTGACGCGGTGGTGTCGCTGGGTGCGTCCGGGTCCGTGATGGCCGTGCACCCCGAGGCGCTGGTCGACGGGTCCGGGATGATCACCGCGCTCGCGGACGCGACCGGCATGCACCTGCCCGTCGTCACCACGCTGAACGCCGTACGGACGCTGCGCGGGGCCGCCGAGCTGCTGGGGCTGCCCGATCTGGAGAGCCTGTCCGACCTGGCGATGAAGTCGACGCCCGGCTCGCACGGGCTGGTGCTGCTGCCCTATCTGGAGGGTGAGCGGACGCCGAATCTGCCGCACACCGCCGGGACCCTGGCGGGGCTCAGGCGCGAGTCGATGAAGGCGGAGCACCTCGCGCGGGCCGCATTCGAGGGGATGCTGTGCGGGCTCGCGGACGCGCTGGACGTGCTGCGCGGCCGGGGTGTGGAGGTGCGGCGGGTGTTCCTGCTCGGGCCGGCCGCCGAACTGCCCGCCGTGCAGGCGGCGGCACCCATGCTGTTCGGGACGCAGGTCGTGGTGCCGCAGCCCGCGGACTACGCGGCGATCGGCGCCGCCCGCCAGGCGGCCTGGGCGCTGGGGGCGTCGCAGGGCACGCTCGATGTGCGGACCCCGCCGGCCTGGCAGGGCGCGGTGGCGCAGGTGCTGGAGCCCGGGGACGAGCTGGCCGTGGGGCAGGCGGTGCGCCAGCAGTTCGTGGCGGTTCGGGAGCAGACGCATCCCGGCGCCCTCTGACCCTTTTGACCGCCTGTTGGGTTAATTCGGTTGAGGTAACGCCGGTGGAGTGTTCGACGATAGGGGCCAGGGGCAACCACTCGCCCCGTCGCCCACTCCGAGAGAAGCAGTGTGCTCATACGACTTCTGCGGACCTATCTCAGGCCCTACAAGAGACCCATCGCTCTGCTGGTGCTGCTGCAGTTCCTGCAGACGTGCGCCACGCTCTACCTGCCCACGCTGAACGCGGACATCATCGACCAGGGTGTCGTGAACGGCGACACCGGCTACATCCTGGGCTACGGCGGGCTGATGATCGGCATCTCGCTGGTCCAGGTCGTGTGCAACATCGGTGCCGTGTACTACGGCGCCCGTACCGCGTCGGCGGTCGGCCGGGACCTGCGGGCGTCCGTGTTCGACCGGGTGCAGTCGTTCTCCGCGCGTGAGGTCGGTCACTTCGGGGCGCCGTCGCTGATCACCCGGACGACGAACGACGTCCAGCAGGTGCAGATGCTGGCGCTGATGACGTTCACGCTGCTGGTGTCGGCGCCGATCATGTGCGTGGGCGGCATCGTGCTGGCGCTCGGTCTGGACGTGCCGCTGTCCGGGGTGCTGGTGGCGGTCGTGCCGGTGCTGGGCATCTGCGTGACGCTGATCGTGCGGCGGCTGCGGCCGCTGTTCCGGGCGATGCAGGAGCGGCTGGACTCGGTGAACCAGGTGCTGCGCGAGCAGATCACCGGCAACCGTGTGATCCGCGCCTTCGTCCGGGACGAGTACGAGCAGCAGCGCTTCCGGAAGGCCAATACCGACCTCACCGACTTCGCCCTGGGCACCGGCAATCTGCTCGCGCTGATGTTCCCGATCGTCATGACGGTGGTGAACCTGTCGTCGATCGCCGTGGTGTGGTTCGGCGCGCACCGGATCGACAGCGGCGGGATGCAGATCGGTGACCTGACGGCGTTCCTGGCCTATCTGATGCAGATCGTCATGTCCGTGATGATGGCCACCTTCATGTTCATGATGGTGCCGCGCGCGGAGGTGTGTGCCGAGCGCATCCAGGAGGTGCTGGACACCTCCTCCAGCGTCGTGCCGCCGTCGGCGCCGGTGCGGGAGCTGCGCCGGCACGGTCATCTGGAGCTCCGCGGGGCGGGCTTCCGCTATCCGGGTGCCGAGGAGCCGGTGCTGCGGGCCGTTGACCTGGTGGCCCGGCCGGGTGAGACGACCGCCGTCATCGGCTCGACCGGCAGCGGCAAGTCCACGCTGCTCGGGCTGGTCCCGCGGCTGTTCGACGCCACCGACGGGCAGGTGCTCGTCGACGGGGTCGAGGTGGCGGAGATCGAGCCCGCGCTGCTCGCGAAGACCGTCGGGATGGTGCCCCAGAAGCCGTACCTGTTCGCGGGGACCGTGGCGACCAACCTGCGCTACGGCAATCCGGACGCCACCGACGAGGAACTGTGGCACGCGCTGGAGGTCGCGCAGGCCAAGGACTTCGTGGAGCGGCTGGAGGGTGGGCTCGACGCGCCGATCGCGCAGGGCGGGACGAACGTCTCCGGTGGTCAGCGGCAGCGGCTCGCGATCGCCCGGACGCTGGTGCAGCGACCCGAGATCTACCTCTTCGACGACTCCTTCTCCGCGCTCGACTACGCCACGGACGCCGCCCTGCGGGCCGCGCTGGGGCAGGAGACCGCCGAGGCGACCGTGGTGATCGTGGCGCAGCGGGTGGCGACCATCCGGGACGCCGACCGGATCGTCGTCCTCGACGAGGGCCGGGTCGTCGGCACCGGACGGCACCACGAGCTGATGGCGGACAACGAGACCTACCGGGAGATCGTGCTCTCCCAGCTCACGGAAGCGGAGGCTGCCTGATGGCGGGGCCCATGGGGCGGATGATGGCCGGGGGCGGCCCCGACCAGCGCTCGCTCGACTTCAAGGGGTCGGGCAAACGGCTCGTCGCGCGGTTCCGGCCGGAGCGCGTGACCATCTACGTGCTGCTGCTGTGCGTGGTGCTCAGCGTCGCCCTCAGCGTCGTCGGGCCGAAGATCCTCGGCAAGGCGACCGACCTGGTCTTCGCGGGCATCGTCGGGCGGGGCATGCCGGAGGGGGCGAGCAAGGAGCAGGTCCTCGACTCCATGCGGCAGCGCGGGGACGGTGATGTCGCCGACATGTTGCGCAGCACCGACTTCACCCCGGGCGAGGGCATCGACTTCACGGCCGTCGGGCATGTGCTGCTGCTGGCGCTGGGTGTGTTCACGGTGGCCGGGCTGCTGATGGCGGTGGCGACGCGGCTGGTGAACCGGGCCGTGAACCGGACCATGTTCCGGATGCGCGAGGACGTGCAGACGAAGCTGTCGCGGCTGCCGCTGTCGTACTTCGACAAGCGCCAGCGCGGTGAGGTGCTGTCCCGGGCGACGAACGACATCGACAACATCGGGCAGACCCTCCAGCAGTCGATGGGGCAGCTCATCAACTCCGTGCTGACCATCATCGGTGTGCTCGCGATGATGTTCTACGTCTCCTGGATCCTGGCACTGGTCGCGCTGGTGACCGTGCCGCTGTCGTTCGTCGTGGCCACGCGCGTGGGCAAGCGGTCGCAGCCGCACTTCGTGCAGCAGTGGCGCTCGACGGGGCAGCTGAACGCGCACATCGAGGAGATGTACACCGGGCACTCCCTGGTGAAGGTGTTCGGGCGGCAGGAGGAGTCGGCGCAGCAGTTCGCCGAGCAGAACGACGCGCTGTACGAGGCGGGGTTCAAGGCGCAGTTCAACAGCGGGGTCATGCAGCCGCTGATGATGTTCGTGTCGAACCTCAACTACGTGCTGGTCGCGGTCGTCGGCGGGCTGCGGGTGGCCTCCGGTTCGCTGTCGATCGGTGACGTGCAGGCCTTCATCCAGTACTCGCGGCAGTTCTCCATGCCGCTGACGCAGGTCGCGTCCATGGCGAACCTGGTGCAGTCGGGTGTCGCCTCGGCGGAACGGGTCTTCGAGCTGCTCGACGCGGAGGAGCAGGGTGCCGACCCGGTGCCGGGCGTGCGCCCCGAGGAGCTGCGCGGGCTGGTGGCGCTGGAGCACGTGTCGTTCCGCTACGACCCCGACAAGCCGCTCATCGAGGACCTGTCGCTCAAGGTCGAGCCCGGGCAGACGGTGGCCATCGTCGGCCCGACGGGCGCCGGCAAGACGACGCTGGTGAACCTGCTGATGCGGTTCTACGACGTCACCGGCGGGCGCATCACCCTCGACGGCGTCGACATCGCGCGGATGTCCCGGGACGAACTGCGGGCCGGGATCGGCATGGTGCTGCAGGACACCTGGCTGTTCGGCGGCACGATCGCGGAGAACATCGCGTACGGCGCCTCCCGGGAGGTCACCCGCGGGGAGATCGAGGAGGCGGCCCGGGCGGCGCACGCGGACCGGTTCATCCGGACGCTGCCGGACGGGTACGACACGGTGATCGACGACGAGGGGACGGGAGTCAGCGCGGGAGAGAAGCAGCTGATCACCATCGCGCGGGCGTTCCTGTCCGACCCGGTGATCCTGGTGCTGGACGAGGCGACGAGCTCGGTCGACACGCGGACGGAGGTGCTGATCCAGAAGGCGATGGCGAAACTCGCGCACGGGCGTACGTCGTTCGTCATCGCCCACCGGTTGTCGACGATCCGGGACGCGGACGCGATCCTCGTGATGGAGAACGGGTCGATCGTGGAGCAGGGGACGCACGGGGAGCTGCTGGCGGCGGACGGTGCGTACGCGCGGCTGTACCAGGCCCAGTTCGCGCAGGCGGTGGCCGAGGTCGACTGATTCGGTTGCGCAGTTCCCCGCTTGAGTACGTGCAGCTGACGCCCTCTCAGGGGCGCGGGGAACTGCGCGACCAGCCCGCACCGGGCCCGCGGACGGCATCAGTCCAGATAGCCCCGGAGCTGATCCGCGAAGGCGTGGTCCCTCAGCTTGTTGAGGGTCTTGGACTCGATCTGCCGTATCCGTTCCCGCGTCACGCCGAAGATGCGGCCGATCTCCTCCAGGGTGCGGGGGCGGCCGTCCGCCAGCCCGTAGCGGAGTTGGACGACCTTCCGCTCCCGCTCCCCCAACGTCGACAGGACCGCCTCCAGGTGCTCCCTGAGGAGCAGGAACGCGGCCGACTCGACGGGACTGGCCGCGTCGCCGTCCTCGATGAGGTCGCCGAGGGCGACGTCGTCCTCCTCCCCCACGGGCGCGTGCAGCGACACCGGCTCCTGGGCGAGGCGCAGGACCTCGCTGACCCGCTCCGGCGGCAGCTCCAGGTGGGCCGCGACCTCCTCGGGCGTCGGCTCGTAGCCCCGCTCCTGAAGCATGCGGCGCTGGACGCGGACGACCCGGTTGATGAGCTCCACGACGTGGACCGGCACCCGTATCGTGCGGGCCTGGTCGGCCAGGGCGCGGGACATGGCCTGGCGGATCCACCACGTGGCGTACGTGGAGAACTTGTAGCCGCGGGCGTAGTCGAACTTCTCGACCGCCCGGATCAGGCCGAGGTTGCCCTCCTGGACGAGGTCGAGCATGGTCAGACCGCGGCCGACGTAGCGCTTGGCGACCGAGACGACCAGGCGCAGGTTGGCCTCGATCAGGCGGCGCTTGGCCATGCGGCCCATGACGACGAGCCGGTCCAGGTCCAGGGCGAGTTGGCTGTCCAGGTCGGGAGTGAGCCGCAGCTTCTCCTCCGCGAACAGGCCGGCCTCGACGCGGCGGGCGAGTTCGACCTCCTCGGCGGCGGTGAGCAGGGGGATGCGGCCGATCTCCCGCAGGTACTGGCGGAACAGGTCCGAGGAGGGTCCGCCGGACTCGGTACGGGTCGGCGTCGGTACGACGACCTCGGGGGGCTCAGCCTCCTCGACGGCCTCGGCGGGCGGCTCCTCCGGTTCCGGTTCCGACTCCGGGTGGTGCACGGCGCGGCTCTGCGCCGGAACGGCGGACAGGGCGTCGGCCTCCGCGTCCGGCGCGGTGCCGTCCGCGCCGGGGGCGGCACCGGCGCCGGTCTGGGTGAGGGTCTGGGTCTGCACGGGGGCGACCTCCAGGATGATCGCTGCCAAGGAGGACGGCAGCGGTACTTCGGGGGCGGAGTCGGCGGCCTCGCCGCTTTCCGTCCCGTACGCGATGAGCGGAACCGCGGGGGTCTGGGACCCGTCGGTGACGGATCGGCCGCGCTCCGAGGACTCAGGCACCGGAACCCAGTGTGGGGTAAGACACATCGTCGCCACGAGGGGCGTGCGATGACTTTTTGCTTCCGGTGCGTGACCGCGTGGTCGCCCCTCGTGGGAAACCCGGATGCCACACGCGTCCCCGGTCTGCGACGATCGGCCGATGTCCGCTTCCCTGTACGAATCACATGTGACGGTCCGCTGCGCTGGTCCCGGCGAGTCCGCGCGGCTGCGCCGCTGGGCGGCCGCGGGCGGGTTCAAGCTCACGCACATCGTGCTGGCCAGGGGACGGATGCGCGAACAGCCGATGCTCACCCTGTCCGGTTCGCCGTCGTACGCCCGGGAAGCGGCTCGAGCGCGGGACGTGGCGGCGCGCCTGCGGGCGGACGGTTTTGAACCGGTGCGCGTGAAGATCGAGTCGTCGCCGTGGGCGCCGGAAGTGCCGCGCGAACCGTGCGGCGGCGGACTGTACTTCGAGCACCACGTGAAGCTGCTGCTCGACTCGGGCACGGACCTTTCGGCCCTCGGCGCGTGCGTCGTGCCGCACGGCGCCCATCTGTCGTGGAACGCCCGGCGGGTGCGGGGCCCACGGCACGAGCGGTTCGTGACCCAGCGCTGCCGCGCGGTCGACGCCGAGGGTGCCGGCCGGGCGCTGGAGCGACTGCTCACCGAGCTGCGTGACCTCGAAGTACTGGGCGTGGAAAGGGAGTTCGTGCTCCACGACAGTGACATGTCGCTGGACGACGGATGGCTGGAGGAATCGATGGGGGTACGGACATGACCGGGACGGCGTGGGAGCGGTTCGGCTGGCAAAGCCCGGAGATTCCCCGCGAGCCGCTGGACGACGCCACTCGCAGGGCGGAGCGGTTGCCGAAGACGCTGCGGCCCGTACCGGGGGACGACGTGACGCAGCTCCCGGTCTTCGACCCGGCCCTGAAGCACCACCAGAACGCCTACCGGGCCACCGACCCGCGCTTCGCCGACCCGACCCGGGGCGAGGCGTGGCGAGCCGCCCGCCGCCGGGCCCTGCATCTGGTTCTGGCCGCGATGTCCGGCTCGGAGTGGGTGGACTCGCTGGTGCTGCGCGGCAGCGTGCTGATGTCGGCGTGGTTCGGGGAGGCCGCCCGCGAGCCCGGCGACCTGGACTTCGTCGTGGTACCGCACACCTGGCGGATGGAGGACGGCCGGACGGACCGGATGCTGACCGGGATCGCGGAGGCGGCGCAGGAGCTGGCCGATGCCCGGGGGCGGGAGGTCGGGATCTCGGCGCGCGGCGCGGTGGTCGAGGACATCTGGACCTACGACCGCGTGCCCGGCCGCCGCATGGTGCTCCCCTGGGGCGCGCCCGGCCTGCCCGGCGGCCACGTCCAGCTCGACTTCGTCTTCAACGAGCGGCTGCCCGAGGAGCCCGAGCCGGTCGAGCTGCCGGGCGGTGCGCTCGTCCAGGCCGCGACGCCGGAGCTGTCGCTGGCGTGGAAGCTGATGTGGGTGATCAACGACGTGCACGCCCAGGGCAAGGACCTGTACGACGCCGTCCTGCTGGCCGAGCGGCACCCGCTGCGCTACGAGCTGCTGCACGAGGTGTTCCGGCTGTCGGGCGAGTGGCCGTACGCCTACCGCGAGAAGATCCTGCTGGAGGACGTGGTGGAGGCCGTCGGGTACGTGGAGTGGAACCACTTCGTCACCGAGTACCCGCGCTTCCGGGACGACGAGCGGGAATTCGCCGGCCGGCTGGTGCGGGCGGTGACGCCGACGTTCGAGGGGATCGAGCCCTGACCGGCGTCAGAGCGCGGCGGCGCCGTGCTCCCGGAGGGTCTGGTCGTACTGCTGGAGGACCCACAGTTCGTTCTGCACGGCGGCGAGCTGGGCCGGGTCGCCGTGGGTGCCCAGGCGGGTGAGCTGGCCCGTGATGTCGCGGATCCGGCGCTCGACGGCCCGGCGGCGGACCGTCACCAACTGGGCGCCCGCGTAGACCTCGTCGGCACCCTTCACGCCCTTGTGCAGCATGATCGCCTCGACGGCCAGCTCCGTGACCATCGCGCGGACCGCGTCGTCCGGGGCGGCCTCGCGGACCTTGACCAGGTAGTCCTGGGGGTCGGCCACGCCCAGTTCGGCGCCGCCCGCGTCCTGGATGGCCTGGCGGACGGCGGCGTAGGCCGGGGCGGTGAACTCGTCCACGCCGTAGGCGTCGAAGGCAGGGGAGACCAACTCGGGTCGCTGGAGGGCGAGTTTGAGGAGTTCCCGCTCGGTGGCGAAGACGGGGTTGCGGAGGTTCAGGGCCGGGCCGCGGGAGGCGGCGGGCTGGGGCGGGCCGGCGTACTGCTGCCCCTGGCGGTGCCGCTCCGGGGCCGGGCCCTTGCCGCCGCGGTCGCGGGCCCAGCGAGCCAGCTGGGCCACGCGCTTGACCACGAACTGGGTGTCGAGGATGCCGAGCATGCCGGCGAGCTGGACGGCGACCTCGTGCTGGGCGCCGCTGTTCTTGATGCGGGCGACGATCGGGGCGGCCTCGTCCAGCGCGGACGCGCGGCCGGCCGGGGTGTCGAGGTCGTAGCGGCTCACGATCTGGCGCAGCGCGAACTCGAAGAGCGGGGTGCGGGGTTCGACGAGGTCGGCGACGGCCTCGTCGCCCTTGGCGAGGCGCAGGTCGCAGGGGTCCATGCCGTCCGGGGCGATGGCGATGTACGTCTCGGCGGCGAACTTCTGGTCGTCCTCGAAGGCGCGCAGGGCCGCCTTCTGGCCGGCGGCGTCACCGTCGAAGGTGAAGATGACCCGGGCCGAGCCGTTGTCCATGAGCAGCCGGCGGAGGATCTTGATGTGGTCGCCGCCGAAGGCGGTGCCGCAGGTGGCGATGGCCGTCGTCACACCGGCGAGGTGGCAGGCCATGACGTCCGTGTAGCCCTCGACGACGACCGCGCGGGACGCCTTGGCGATGTCCTTCTTCGCCAGGTCGATGCCGTAGAGGACCTGGGACTTCCGGTAGATCGCCGTGTCGGGCGTGTTGAGGTACTTCGGGCCGTTGTCCGCCTCGTAGAGCTTGCGGGCGCCGAAGCCGACGACGTCGCCGCCGATGTCGCGGATGGGCCACATCAGGCGGCCGCGGAAGCGGTCGATGGGGCCGCGGCGGCCTTCCTGGGAGAGGCCGGAGAGGATCAGCTCCTTGTCGGTGAAGCCCTTGCCGCGCAGATAGCGCGTGAGGTGGTCCCAGCCCTGGGGGCTGTAGCCGACGGAGAAGTGCTGGGCGGCGGCCTGGTCGAAGCCGCGCTCGGCGAGGAACTGGCGGCCGGTGTCGGCCTCCGGGCTGGTCGCGAGCTGTTCCACGTACCAGTCGGCGGCGATCTTGTGGGCCTCGACCAGGCGGATCCGCTCACCGCGCTGGTGGGAGGGGTTGTAGCCGCCCTCCTCGTAGCGCAGGGTGATGCCCGCCTGGCCGGCCAGGCGCTCGACCGCCTCCGAGAAGGAGAGGTGGTCGATCTTCATCACGAACGTGATGGTGTCGCCGCCCTCCTGGCAGCCGAAGCAGTGGAAGAACCCCTTGCTCGGGCTGACCTGGAAGGACGGGGACTTCTCGTCGTGGAACGGGCAGAGACCCTTCAGGTTTCCGCCGCCCGCGTTGCGCAGCTGGAGGTACTCGGACACCACGGCGTCGATCGGGACCGCGTCCCGTACCGCCTTCACGTCCTCGTCGTTGATCCGTCCAGCCACGAGGTGATTCTACGGGGCCGAACCGACACTCCCAGGGCGAGAGGGCTCTCCGGCCGGGGGTCCGGGGGTTGCCCCCCGGGAATTGCAGCACGGGGACGGACCGACAGTCCCGACGGCTAGGCGACGAGGCCGTCCAGCGGCACGTGCGGGTCCGCCAGCGACTCCGTGTTCACCCGGGCCTTCGACCGGACCAGGCGCTGGATCTTGTCCGTGACGTCCCACACATTGACGTTCATCCCGGCCAGCACCCGGCCGTCCTTCACCCAGAACGCGATGAACTCGCGCTTCCCGGCATCCCCGCGGATCACCACCTGGTCGTAGCTGCCCGGGGGCGCCCAGCCGGAGTACTCCATGCCCAGGTCGTACTGGTCGGAGAAGAAATAGGGCACCCGGTCGTACGTCACGTCGTGGCCCAGCATGGAGCGCGCGGCCGCCGGGCCGCCGTTGAGGGCGTTGGCCCAGTGCTCGACGCGCACGCGTGTGCCGAAGAGGGGGTGCGGGAAGGAGACGACGTCGCCTGCCGCGTAGACGTCCGGGTCGGAGGTGCGCAGCCGGTCGTCGACGACGATGCCGCCGCCGTGGGCCCGGTCGGCGATCTCCAGGCCCGCCGCCTCCGCCAGGTGGGTGCGCGGGGCCGCGCCGATCGCCGCCAGCACGTCGTGCGCCGGGTGCTCCTCACCGTCGTCCGTGCGGGCCGCGAGGACCATGCCGTCCTGGCCGACGATCTCCGTCAGCCGCCTGCCGAAGTGGAAGCGCACCCCGTGCTCACGGTGCAGCTCCGCGAAGAGCCCGCCGAGCTCCGGGCCCAGCACGCCGTGCAGCGGGGTCGGCCCGTGCTCGACGACCGTGACCTCCGCGCCGTACTCGCGGGCCGCCGCCGCGACCTCCAGGCCGATCCAGCCGCCGCCGGCGATGACGAGGTGGCCGTTGTCCCGGCCGAGGTTGGTCAGGACGTGCTTGAGGCGCTCGGCGTGGGCGAGGCGGCGCAGGTGGTGCACGCCGGCCAGGTCCGTGCCCGGGATGTCGAGGCGGCGGGGCTCGGCGCCGGTCGCCAGGAGCAGCTTGTCGTAGCGGACGACGGTGCCGTCCTCGCCGAAGCGGACCGTCTTCGCCGTGCGGTCGATCGCGTCGACGGTCTGGCCGAGGTGCAGCTCGATGTCGTTGGCCGCGTACCAGGCGGGCTCGTGCACGAAGACGCTGTCGCGTTCCTCCTTGCCGAGGAGGTAGCCCTTGGACAGGGGCGGGCGCTCGTAGGGGTGGTCGCGTTCGTCGCAGATCAGTATCACGCGGCCGGTGAAACCCTCCGCCCGGAGCGTCTCGGCCGCCTTCGCGCCGGCCAGTCCGCCTCCGACGATGACGAATGTCTGATCCGCGTCGACCACTTGATGCCTCCTACCGGGGTCTGGGGGTGTCTCCCCAGAGAACACAGCGGATGTCGCCACTTGCGAGCGTCCCGCACGGAGCGTGATGCGGGAAGAGGGAGTGACCCGATCAGGCCACGCAGGGTCACATTCGGGGGTGCTCGCGTCCCGCCCGCCGCGTCAGTCTCACGCCTGCCCCGTCAGACGGGCGTGAAGCGAACGGGCGGCGGTGTCGGTGAGGGACGCGATCTGATCGACGATCACCCGCTTGCGCGCCCGGTCGTCCGCCGCCCGGTCGAACAGGGCGCGGAACTGCGGGTCCAGGCCGTCCGGGGCGCGGGCGGTGAGCGCCTCGGCCAGTTCGGCGACGACGATCCGCTGGTCGGCGCGCAGCCGCTCCTGCTCTGCGCGCTGCATGACGTAGAGGTCGGCGACGGCCTTGAGGACGGCGCACTCCATCCGGGTCTCGCGCGGGACGACCAGTTCGGCGGCGTACCGGGTGAGCCGCCCGGCGCCGTAGGCGGTGCGGGTCGCCGTCTCGGCGGCCAGGCAGAAGCGGCCGATGAGCTGGCTGGTGGCGTCCTTGAGGCGGGCCTGGGCGACGGCGGTGCCGTCATAGCCGTGCGGCCACCACTCCTGGGCGAGGAGCCGGTCCAGGGCCTCGGCGAGCTCGGCGGGGTCGGTGTCGGCGGGCACGTACCGGCCACGGGCGACCTCGAACACGTCCCGGCGTTCGGGGTCGGCGTGCAGGCAGTTCGGGTCGATGTGACCGGCGTGCAGGCCGTCCTCCACGTCGTGCACCGAGTAGGCCACGTCGTCGGACCAGTCCATGACCTGCGCCTCGAAGCAGGCGCGGGTGCCGGGGGCGTCCTTGCGGAGCCAGTCGAAGACCGGGCGGTCGTCGTCGTAGACACCGAACTTGTTCGAGGCCGGGTCGGTGGGGTGGGCGCCGCGGGGCCAGGGGTACTTCGTGGCGGCGTCGAGGGCCGCCCGGGTGAGGTTGAGGCCGACGGAACCCTCCGGGGTGAACCGTTTGGGCTCGATGCGGGTGAGGAGTCTGAGGGACTGGGCGTTGCCCTCGAAGCCGCCGCAGTCCGACGCGAACTCGTTGAGGGCCTGTTCGCCGTTGTGGCCGAAGGGCGGGTGGCCCAGGTCGTGGGAGAGGCAGGCCGCTTCCACGAGGTCCGGGTCGCAGCCGAGGGCCGCGCCCAGTTCCCGGCCGACCTGGGCGCATTCGAGGGAGTGGGTCAGGCGGGTGCGGGGGCTGGCGTCCCAGGCGGGGCCTCTGGTGCCGGGCGTCACCACTTGGGTCTTGCCGGCGAGGCGGCGCAGGGCGGCGGAGTGGAGGACGCGGGCCCGGTCGCGTTGGAAGGCGGTGCGGCCGGGGCGTTTGTCGGGTTCCGGGGCCCAGCGGTCGACTGACGTCGGGTCGTAGGCCGGGGGGTTCTGTGCGGTGCCTGCCATGTGTCGACAGTACGGGCACGGGTTCGCTGTGCGCCGTCGCGTGTGCCGAGTCCGGTGGTGTGGCGCGTGCGGGCTCGTCGTGGCTTGTCGCGCAGTTCCCCACGCCCCTGAGGACGCGACCCCACGCCCCGTTTCAGGCCGAGGCCAGTGCCGGTTCGGCAGCCGCCGTCAGCGCTTCCTCGTAGCGGTGCAGGAGGAGCTGGGCCATGGCGGGATGCGTGCCCAGGGGGGCCGCCGCAATCCAGGGGGCCGCCTGCGCGCACTCCGTGGCGAAGCGGCCGGGGGCCGTGAAGTAGGACGCCAGGGCTATGTGGTGGCGGCCCCTCGCGATCAGGGTGCGGACGGCCGTCTGGACGGTCGGGGTCGCCGCGGAGGCGTAGGCCGGGATGACGGGGACGCCGAGGCGGGCCGCCAGGAGGTGGGCCGTGCGGGCGGTGTCCGTTTTCGCGTCCGGGTCGCGTGAGCCCGCCGCGGCGAGGACGACAGCGCTGGTGCGTCGGGGTGTCGCGCCCCAGCCGGCCTCCAGCAGGCGGGCCTGGAGGGCGTCCACCAGGAGGGGGTGGGGGCCCAGGGGTGCCGCCAGGTGGGTGTGGGCCCCGGAGGCCGCGGCCATCTCGGGGATGTCCTGCTTGACGTGATAGCCGCGGCTGAGGAGCAAGGGGACGAGGACCGCCTCCCTGTCTCCGAGGGCGGCGAGCGTGTCGGGGAGCAGGGGGGCGTTGAGTTCGATGTGGCCCAGGTGCACCGGCACGTCGGGGCGCAGGGCCCGGACCCGGTCGAGGAGTGCGCTCACGGTGCTCAGCGCGCGGGGGTCGCGGCTGCCGTGCGCCACGACCACGAGGGCGGGCGCGGCCGGGCGGCGCGGGGCGGGCGGCGGGACGAGGCTGAGCTGACTGGGCATGTACCGATGGTCGCGGCGCCACGTTGCCTTCCCGTTGCCTGGGCGTCACGCGTGTTTTCCAGCGCTTCACGATGTGGGACAGGGGTGTGTGAGGTGGCGTGACCTGCGGTTTCGGTGAATCGAGTGAAGCTGGTCACCCGGCTGCGGATGAACCGGGCGGCCCGGGAGGACGTCCCTGACTGTCGAGAGGCCGACCTGGGAGGGACCGTCCGATGCGTCGTGTGACGTTCCGCAGACCGCGGCTGCCGCGTACCCGGCGGGGGCAGCGGCGGCTGGTGCAGGCCGTGATGGCCGGGTGCGTGCTCGCGCTGCTCCCGGCGACGTGGATGTACACCGTGGCGGGTGACGGGCTGCGTACGGCGGCGGATGTGCCGCGTACCGATGTGGCCGTGGTGTTCGGTGCCGGGCTGTGGGACGGCGAGCCCTCGCCGTATCTCGCGCACCGGCTCGACGCGGCGGCGAGGCTGTACCGGGAGGGGCGGGTGAAGGTGGTGCTCGTCACCGGGGACAACAGCCGCGAGGACTACGACGAGCCGGACGCGATGCGCGTGTACCTGACGCGGCACGGGGTGCCCGACGGACGGATCGTCAGCGACTACGCGGGGTTCGACACCTGGGACTCCTGCGTGCGCGCGAAGAAGATCTTCGGGGTGGACGAGGCGGTGCTGATCAGCCAGGGCTTCCACATCCGGCGGGCGGTGGCACTGTGCCGGGCGGCCGGGGTCGAGTCGTACGGGGTCGGGGTGGACGCCGTGCACGACGCGACCTGGTACTACGGGGGTGCCCGGGAGATCCTCGCCGCCGGGAAGGCCGCGCTGGACGCGGCCTTCCGGCCGGACCCGCGGTTCCTCGGGCCGCGGGAGCCGGGTGTGGAGAGGGCCTTGGCGACAGCCGAAGACCCTCTCCCGTAAGCGGGTCTGCGTCAGCGTCCCTGGAAGCGCGGGGGGCGCTTCTCCAGGAACGCCGTCATCCCCTCCTTCTGGTCGTCGGTGGCGAACAGGGCGTGGAAGACGCGGCGTTCGAAGCGGACACCGTCGCGCAGGCCGGTTTCCAGGGCCCGGTCGACACACTCGCGGGCGGCCCTGACCGCCGCGCGGCCGTAGGAGGCGATCGCCGTCGCCGCTTCGAGGGCCTCGGGCAGGACCCGGTCGTCCGGGACCACGCGGGAGACGAGACCGCAGCGTCCAGCCTCCCGTGCGTCCATCGTGCGGCCGGTGAGGATCAAGTCCATGGCCTTGGCCCGGCCGACGAGACGGGTCAGCCGCTGGGTGCCGCCGATGCCGGGAATCACGCCCAGCTTGATCTCGGGCTGGCCGAAGACCGCCGACTCCCCCGCGACGACCAGATCGCACATCATCGCCAGCTCGCAACCGCCGCCCAGGGCGTGCCCGTTGACGGCCGCGATCTTCGGGGTGCGGAGGTCCGCGAACTCCTCCCAGCCGGCGAAGTAGTCCTCGGCCGCCATGTCGACGGCCGACTTCCCGGCCATCTCCTTGATGTCGGCGCCGGCCGCGAAGACCGTGTCCGAGCCGGTGACGACGAAGCAGCCCACCTCGGGGTCCGCGTCCAACGGGCGTAGAATGTCGAGGAGTTCGGACAGCAGCTCCGAGCTGAACGCGTTGCGTACGTGCGGACGGTGCAGACGTACGGTCACCACCCGGCCGTCCCGCTCCAGCTTCAGGTTGTTCATCGACATCCCCTTCTACGAGTCCCAGATCGCGCCGTACGCGGGAATCCCCCGCCGCTCCAGACCGTGGACCACCTGCCAGGTCAGCTTCTTGTTGGAGATGCAGATGACCGCCTCGGCGCCGAATTCCCGGTAGGCGTCGTGGGCGAGGCGCACCATGTCGGGCTTGCCGTGCCGGGAGGTGTCCCAGACCAGGGCATGCGGCTGGACGGCGAGGATCTCGTCGACCAGGGCGTCGCCGTAGGTCGCGCGGGGGTCGCGGGTCGCCCAGACCAGCCGGGAGGGCACCTGGGCGGCGAGCAGGTGGGGCAGGCAGGGGCCGATGCCGCTGCCGGTGGCGACGTAGACCACCTTGGTGAACAGGACCTCGATGTTGGCGACGCCGGCCGTGGTGATGCCCTTGACCCACACCTTTGCGGGCAGGTCGTCGATGAAGGAGCCGGTCCAGTCGCCGGCCCGGGAGACGGTGAGCCGGAAGCCCGGCTCACCGGGCGAGGGGACGTTGGCGAAGGAGTGCCATTCCTTCAGCGGGCTGCGGCTGATCGCGGTGGACGAGCCCGCGAAAGGGGTCTCGCCGTGGTCGAAGCGGGCCAGCACCACGTGGGAGGAGGGGCGTTCGAGGTGGACGTCCACCTTGCGCAGCCGCAGCCAGGGCAGGGCGACGCTGAAGGTGACCACCGTGAGCACGCCGACCTCCCAGGGGCCCGGCGACGACAGCAGCGTGTGCGTCCAGAACAGGGCCAGGGCGGCCCAGCCGCCGAAGCGGTGGATCTTCTCGAACTGGTCGTGGTGGCGGGAGCGGAAGGGTGGCAGTGCGGTGGCGATGACGAGTGCGAGGAGGGCGATCAGGGCCCAGCCGACGGTCATCAGAGGGCCGCTCGGTGTCGTGATCGTCAGCGTTAGGAACCAGGCCGTGCCCGCCAGCGCCCCGCCGACGTGCAGTCCGCCGAAGTGGTAGACCTTGCCGAGCGTCCAGCGGACCCTCAGCGGCCAGCTCGTCGGCGCCGAAGTCGCCAGCCGGAAGAGGAAGTTGATCACGTACTGCTGGCGTACGACGACGGCGAGGGCGAGGTTGGCGAGGGCCGCGTGCCCGAGGGCGGGTGTGGCCAGGGGCCAACAGGCCCAGGCGAAGACCGCGTTGGCCAGCAGGACCAGGGCCGCCAGCCGGTTGTAGTGCATCAGGCGGGGGTGCTTGAGCAGGCGGCGGGGGCCCGGGAGGAGCGGCGGGAGCCCGCCGGTCGCCTGATGGCTGCGGGGAGGGGACGTGGTCATCGCGCCACCGCCACGCGCTCCTCGATCATGCGCAGCAGCGCCTGTTTGTCGACCTTGCCGCGGTCGGTCTCGGGGAGGAAGGCCAGCGGCAGGATCCGCTCGGGGACGCAGTAGTACGGCAGGGCGTCCGCGACGGCCCGGCGTGCGGCGTCCGGGTCGACGTCCGCCGGGCAGACGAAGGAGACCAGGGTGCGGGCGTCGCGTTTCAGGGTGACGGCCCGGGTGCAGCCGGCGGCCGACTCCAGGACCGAGGAGACGGAGTCCAGCTCGACGCGGAAGCCGCGCACCTTGACCTGGTCGTCGGTGCGGCCGAGGTGCTCCAGCTCGCCGCCGGCGGTCCAGCGGCCGAGGTCGCGGGTGCGGAACATGCGCCGGCCGCCGCCCAGGAACGGGTCGGGGGCGTAGCGCTCGGCGTTGAGGGCGTCGTCGCCGAGGTAGCCGGCGGAGACGCAGTCGCCGCCGGCCCACATCTCGCCCACCTCGCCGATCGGCAGGGGGCGGCGGTCGGCGTCGAGGACGTAGACCGTGTTGTTGGGGGTGGGGCGGCCGATGGTGAGCAGCGGGGCGGACGGGTCGTGGCGGCTCATCGTGTTGACGATCGTCGTCTCCGTCGGGCCGCAGCAGTTGAAGAAGGCGGCCTGCCGGGCCCACCGGTCGGCCAGCGGGCGCGGGCAGGGCTCCCCCGCGACGGCGACCGTGCGCACCCGCGGGCAGGCGGCCGGGTCGAGGCCGGACAGCACGGTCGGGGTCGCGACGAGCACGTCCGCCGTGCGGGCCGCCGCCGCGAGGTCCTTGCCGCGGATGACGAGCGTGCCGCCCTGGGCGAGGCAGCCGAGGATCTCCCAGGCGGCCATGTCGAAGGCGATGTTGAGGAGCTGGGCGACGCGGTCGCCGGGCCGGACGCCGAGACCGCCCGGCGCGGTGAGCAGGAGGTTGGCGACATTGCGGTGGGTGACCTTCACGCCGTTGGGGCGGCCGGTGGTGCCGGAGGTGAACAGGACGTAGCAGCCGTCGTCGCCGGTGACGCGGACGCGTGGGGCCGGGGCGTACGGCAGCGGCTCGTCGAGCGGGAGCAGCAGATGGCCGTCCGGCAGGGGGACGCGGCGGGCGTGTTCGGCGACCGTGAGGACGATCCGGGTGCGGGCGGTGCGGATGACGTGGGTGAGCTGGGCCGGGGGTGCGAGGCCGATGTCCTGCGGGACGTAGGCGGCGCCGGCCTTCAGGATGCCGAGCAGGCCGACCAGCATCGGGATCGAGCGGCGGACGAACAGGCCGACGTGGTCGCCGGGGCGCACGCCCTCGCGGACCAGGCGGGCGGCGAGGGCGCCGGCGTACCGGTCGAGCTCGCCGTAGGTGATGCGGGAGCCCTGGTGTTCGGCGGCGACGGCGTGCGGGGTGACCGTGGCGTGCCGGGCGACGGCGTGGTGCAGGAGCGGGTCGGGGACGGGGACGGTGGGGCCTCGGCCGTACTGCCGGAAGAGCTGCTGGTCGCGGGGGGTCAAGTGGCGCAGAGGCATGATCGGGTGGCCTCCTGGCTGTTTCGAGGTCGGATGTGCCACCTGCGGTGGAGCCGCGGGTGGATGCAGCCGTGAGTGGCGGGCATGCCCGGGGGTCGAACGCCGTGCGGAGTCGTGCGAGCGCTGCGCGTAGCGAGAGCGTAGTGCTGTTGCTTCAACACTCAACGAGGCCTGATCGGCCAAGAAAGGAACGCAATGAGCCACATGTGGCGTTTCTCGTCCCGCAGGCAACGTCCGTGGCGGTCGGCGACGACCTGAGGTGGGGAGGCGTGTGCCCTCACGCGGGCGGGGCGGGGGCGGGGAGGTTGCCGTCCCGGCCGCGTAACAGGGAACCGTCCCGGGCGTAACACGGCCGACGCACGCTGAACGGTATGCAGAGCACCGTGACGCCCACGCACTGTCCGTACTGCGCCCTGCAGTGCGGGATGAACCTGACGCCCGTGCCGGACGGGACCGTCGAGGTGAGCGAGCGCGCGGACTTCCCGGTGAACCGCGGCGCCCTGTGCGGCAAGGGCCGTACGGCCGCGGCGGTGCTCGCGCCGGGCGTCCGTCTGACCTCCCCGTTGGTGCGCGACGAGGGCGGCACGCTGGTGCCCGCCTCCTGGGACGAGGCGCTGGACCGGATCGCCGCCGGACTGGGCCGCACGCGCGCGGAGCACGGGCCGGACGCGGTCGGGGTGTTCGGCGGGGGCGGGCTGACGAACGAGAAGGCGTACACGCTCGGCAAGTTCGCGCGGGTCGTGCTCGGCACCTCCCAGATCGACTACAACGGGCGTTTCTGCATGTCGTCGGCGGCGGCCGCCGGCATCAAGGCGTTCGGTCTCGACCGCGGGCTGCCCTTCCCGCTGGAGGACATCCCGAAGTCCGGCTGTGTGATCCTCGTCGGGTCGAACCTCGCGGAGACCATGCCGCCGTCGCTGCGGTTCTTCACCGAGTTGAAGGAGAACGGCGGCACGCTGATCGTGATCGACCCGCGCCGCACGAAGACCGCCGAGCAGGCGGACCTGCACCTGGCGCCCCGGCCGGGCACGGATCTGGCCCTCGCCCTGGGCCTGCTGCACCTGGTGATCGCCGAGGGGCGGGTGGACGAGGAGTACGTCCGGGAGCGCACGTCCGGCTGGGAGGACGCCCGGGCCGCGGCGATGGCGCACTGGCCGGAGTACGTGGAGCGGATCACGGGGGTGTCCGTTCCTCAACTCCGTGAGACCGTGCGCATGTTCTGCGAGCCGGAGTCGGCGATGGTGCTCACCGCCCGGGGGCCCGAGCAGCAGTCCAAGGGCACGGACACGGTGGGCGCGTGGATCAACCTGTGCCTGGCGACCGGCCGGGCGGGCCGCCCGCGGTCCGGGTACGGCTGCCTGACCGGCCAGGGCAACGGGCAGGGCGGGCGGGAACACGGCCAGAAGGCCGACCAGTTGCCGGGCTACCGCAAGCTCGACGACCCGGCCGCGCGGGCGCACGTCGCCGAGGTGTGGGGGGTGGACCCGGACAGCCTGCCCGGCCCGGGGCGCAGTGCGTACGAGTTGCTGGACGCGCTGGGCACCGACATCAGGTCGCTGCTGCTGATGGCGTCCAACCCGGTGGTGTCGGCGCCGCGTGCCGCGCACATCGAGGAGCGCATCAGGTCGCTGGACTTCCTGGCGGTCTGTGACGTGGTGCTGTCGGAGACGGCGGCGCTCGCGGACGTGGTCCTGCCGGTCACCCAGTGGGCCGAGGAGACGGGCACGACGACCAACCTGGAGGGCAGGGTCCTGCTGCGGCGCCGGGCGATCACCCCGCCCGACGGCATCCGCAGCGACCTGGAGGTGCTGCACGAACTCGCCGCCCGGCTGGGCGTGGAGAAGGGCTTCCCGACGGACCCGGAGGAGGTCTTCGAGGAACTACGCCGGGCGTCCGCGGGCGGGGCGGCGGACTACTCGGGCATCACCTACCGGAGGCTGGCGGAGGAGAACGGGGTGTTCTGGCCGTGTCCGGCGGCGGTGGAGTCGGTCGACGAGGGCGAGGACGCCGTTCCCGTCGGAGAGGCACCGGCCGTGCATCCCGGCACGCCCCGCCTCTTCCTCGACCGTTTCGCCACCCCCGACGGCCGGGCCCGGTTCGTCCCCGTGTCCCACCGTGCGATCGCCGAGGAGCCGGACGACGAGTACCCGGTGCTGCTGACCACCGGCCGGGTCGTGGCGCAGTACCAGTCCGGGGCGCAGACCCGGCGCGTGGCGGAGCTGAACGCCGCCGCGCCGGGGCCGTTCGTGGAGCTGCACCCGAGGCTGGCGGCCCGGCTCGGGGCCGCCGAGGGTGATCCGGTGGCCGTCGTGTCCCGGCGGGGCCGGGCCGTGGCGCCCGCGAGGATCACGAACGCCATCCGGCCCGACACCGTCTTCATGCCCTTCCACTGGCCGGGCGAGGGCCGCGCCAACACCCTCACCAACCCCGCGCTCGACCCGACCTCCCGGATGCCGGAGTTCAAGGCGTGCGCGGTGCGGCTGGAGGCGGTCCGGCCGTAGGGATTCAGCTCACCTCGACCGCGTTCCAGGCCGCGGCCACCGCCTTCTGCTCGGTGCTGCCGCTGCCGTAGAGGTCCTTCGCCGCGTTCAGGGTCGCCGTGCGGGCGGCCGCGTAGTCCGTCGAGGACGTCATGTAGACCGTCAGCGCGCGGTACCAGATCTTGCCCATCTTGGCCCGGCCGATGCCGGCCACCGTGGAGCCGTCGCAGGTCGGGGAGTTGTAACTGACGCCGTTGACGGACTTCTTGCCGCTGCCCTCCGCGAGCAGGTAGGCGAAGTGGTTGCCGACGCCGGAGGAGTAGTGCACGTCGAGGTCGGCGAGCCCCTCGCTCCAGCAGTCCGCCGACTTCCCGTCCTTGGACGGCTTGTCCATGAAGCGCAGGGCCTCCCGTCCGAGGCCGGAGCGGACGACCTTCTCGCCGATGAGCCAGTCACCCCGGTCCTCGGCGTTGGCCGCGTGGAACTCCACCAGCGTGCCGAAGATGTCCGACGTGGCCTCGTTCAGGCCGCCGGACTCGCCCGAGTACGTCAGCGCCGCCGTCTTCGAGGTGACGCCGTGGGACATCTCGTGCCCGGCGACGTCCAGCGACACCAGCGGGCCCATGAGCTTGCCGTCGCCGTCGCCGTACGTCATGCAGAAGCAGTTGTCGTCCCAGAAGGCGTTGTTGTAGTCCTTGCCGTAGTGGACGCGGTTGAAGGACCCCTTGCCGTCGCCTGCGATGCCGGCGCGGCCGTGGACCTTCTTGTAGTAGTCCCAGGTGACGTCCGTGCCGTACTGGGCGTCCACCGCCACCGTGGACCGGTCGGCGGTCGTGCCGGTCCCCCACTGGTTGTCGGCGTCCGTGAAGAGCGTCGCGGGGGCGCGGGTCAGGCAGACGGTCAGCAGGCACTTGTCCGTCTTGTTCTCGGCGTCGCCGGTGTATGTGCCGCCGCGCGTCGCGTCCTTCAGCTGGTACGACGAGCCGGACGCCGTCGTCTCCAGCGGGACCGTGCCGCCGTAGAGGGACTTGCCGTCACCCGAGGCCGATTCCATGGAGTCCCAGGCGTCGATCCGGGCGCCGGTCGTCGCGTCGGTCAGCACGGTGCGCCCGACCGGGTTGCCGAGTTCGTCGTGCGCCACCGCGTCGGTCTGCCAGGCCAGCTTCGGGGCGCCGTGCAGGGCGTCGACGACCAGCCGCGGCTTGGCGGTCAGCTTCTTCAGGGTCTCGCCGAGGTGCGCGGCGCGCAGCAGGTTCGCCGCGAGGTCGGCGGCCTTGGGGGCGGTCACCTTCGGGGTGACGCTCGCCAGGGAGAGCGCGGACTTCGTCGCGCGGCTCGTGCCGCGGTACGAGCCGTCCGGGTTCAGGTGGAGCACGAAGTCGCCGCCGAGGACCGGGAGCCGGTGGTAGGTGCGGTCGTAGCGGACGTGCCGGGTGCCGTCCTCGTCGACGACGACGTCCCGGACCTTCGTCTCCTGGGCCGAGGTGAGGCCCAGGGCGCCGGCCCGGTCCGCGAGCACCGCCTCCGCGTCCTCGATCGCGCTCGACCTGGTCGGCCGGTCCGCCGCGCCGGCGGCCGGGGAGAGGACGGCGGCCAGCAGGGCGGTGGTGCCGGTGACGGCCACACCGGCGAGGGCGAGACGGGAACCGCGGACATGACGTATCCGACTCATCGGTCTCCTCATGCGGGCGCACCCGGTCGCGTGGGGTCGACCGGGGGCGGCGTTGATGTTGACCGCGAGTTAAGGCGGCGCGGACATGGCATGTCCATAGCCCCGCTGTGGAGGTGTGTGAGGGTGCAGAATCGTTCCTGTGACCCTCCCTTTCTTCGTCTACGGCACCCTCCGTCCGGGGGAGGTCAACCACGACCTCTTCCTGCGCGGCCGCACCCGTTCCGAGGAGCCGGGGAGGCTCGCGGACGCGGTGCTGTACGAGGGGCCGGGCTACCCGTACGCGGTCGAGGAGCCGGACGGCGGCGTGATCAGCGGGGAGCTGATCAGCGCACTGCCGGAGGCGTACGAGGGGCTGCTCGCCGAGCTCGACCGGCTGGAGGAGTACGTGCCGGGGGATCCGCGCAGTCTGTATGTGCGCGTCGAGCGGAAGGTCGTACGAGAGGCCGACGGGGCGGTCGTCCGGGCGTGGGTGTACGTGGCCGCGCCCGCCGTCGCCACGCGGCTGCGGGCCCGGGGTCGGGCGATCGCGGGCGGGGACTGGCGGGCGCGGGTGTGAGGGAGCGCGGCGCGAGACGGACCGGCGCGAGACGGGTGTGCGCCTGATGCGGGCTCAGCCCGCGTAGGCCCACCTCCCCCTGGCCTCCCGCAACGCACGGCCCCACCACACCAGTTGGTCCAGCATGGTCTTCGCCGCCGCGTCCGGGCCCGACGGGTCGCGCAGGACGCCCCGGTCGTCGAAGGCGGCGCCGGCGTTGTGGAAGGAGACGGTGTCGCGGACCGTCACGGCGTGCAGCTCCGCGAAGACCTGACGCAGGTGCTCCGCGGCGCGCAGGCCGCCGGACAGGCCGCCGTAGGAGACGAGGCCGACGGGCTTGGCCTGCCACTCGGTGAAGTGCCAGTCGACGAGGTTCTTCAGGCCCGCCGGGAAGGAGTGGTTGTACTCGGGGGTGAGGACCACGAAGGCGTCCGCGCGGGCCAGCTTCGGGGTGATGCCGGACAGTGCGGCCGTCGCTTCCGGGGTCGGTTCGAGGGACATGGGCAGCGCGGTCTCGGCGACATCCACGACCTCGGCGACCAGGTCGTCCCGGTCCCGGATGCGGCCGAGGAGCCAGTCGGCGACGACGGGGCCGAAGCGGCCGTGCCGGTTGCTGCCCACGACGAGGGTCAGGCGGAGCGGATCGGTCGCGGTCTGTTGCCGGGCGGCCGATTCGGTAGCGGTTGTGTTCATGCGCCACAGCCTCGTACCTCAACCATTGTTGAGGTCAAGTGTCGGCTCGCACACCCGGGTCACCCGTTCACACGCGCGCCCCGCGCTTTTCCCCGTCCCGCCCGCCGAACGCCCGTGACCTGCCGAAACGACCACGGGAAACCGCCGGTTCACCCCCGACTGACACCCATTCACCCCAATCCTGACGCTCCCTCAGCAAGCGCGGTCGTCCCGCTGCCCGTTACCTCGGAAGGGCAGGCGCACGACCGAACCGCTCGAAGGAGCACCGATGCGACGTATCGCCCGGCCGCTGACCGGTACCGCGCTGGCTGTCGCCGCCGCGGCGCTCGCCGCGGCCCCCGCGTACGGCGCGTCCGCCGGCGGCCTGGAGGTCTCCCCGGCCCCGGTCGTGCCCGGCGGTCAGGTCACGGTGCACACGGCGGCCTGCGGCGACGGCGGCTCGGCGACGGGCGACGCCAGCGCGGTCGGAGCCGGTTCCCTCAGCCTGGCGCCGGACGCGCACGGGCAGGACGCGACCGGGCGGTTCAGGGTGCCGCCCAGTGCGCAGCCGGGAACGTACGAGATCACCGCCACCTGCGACGGCAGCGGCCGGCGGGTCACCGGGGACCTGGTGGTCACGCTGACGTCGATGCGCGGGCAGGTGCATCCCCGGGGGAGTGTGAAGACGGGGGTCGGCGGCGCCCTGGGCCCCGATCCCGTGCAGACCGCGGCCGGTGTGGCGGCCCTCGCCGTCGCCGCCGCGGGCGGTACCTGGCTCCTGCATCGCCGGGCGAGAGGCGACGGGATCTGACGGACACCCTCCGCTGTCCGTCGCCGGTACCGCATGTCCCCTCCCCCTCCGGGTCCGACGCCCCTCGCGGCCCGGAGGGGGGCACGGGGTGGGGCTCCCGCCGAGGAGGGAGATCAGAAAGGGTCGGGTATGCGCAGGTTCCCCAGGTACGGCAGCGGGTTCGGCAACCCGGCCAACGCCGCCATGGCGGCCGTGACGGTGTTCGCCCTGTGCTCCGGGGCGTGGCTGCTGCGCAACGGCGCCGAGACGCACGCCCCTCCGCAGCCGTCCGCCGCGCAGGCCCGGGCGGGGCTGGACGGCCGCGCCGGTGAGCCGCCCGCCGTGCCCGCCCTGCCGCCCTCGCCGCCCGACCGCATCCGCATCCCGGCGATCCGGGTCGACGCGCCACTGACCGGGCTCGGGCTGACGAAGACCGGCAGTCTCGACGTGCCGCCCGCGGCGGACGAGAACCTCGCCGGCTGGTACGAGGCCGGCACCACCCCCGGCGAACGGGGCACGGCGATCGTCGCCGGCCATGTCGACAACGCCGACGGCCCCGCCGTCTTCTACGGCCTCGGCGCCCTGGCCAAGGGCAGCACGATCGAGGTGGACCGGCGGGACGGCGGCGTCGCGGTGTTCACCGTGGACGCCGTCGAGGTGTACGCCGCGAAGGACTTCCCCGACGAGAAGGTCTACGGCGCCGCCCCCCGCCCCGAACTGCGGGTCATCACCTGCGGCGGCGGCTACTCACGCGGCACCGGTTACCAGGGGAACGTCGTCGTCTTCGCGCACCTGACCGGCAGCCGGTGACCCGCCCAGGACGTTGGCCCTCCCCCAGGCCCCGAGCGGTTCCAGTGCCTCGTTCAGGGACACGCCCCGGGGTGTCAGCGAGTACTCCACGCGCGGCGGCACCTCGTCGTAGGCCTCGCGGTGCACCAGGCCGTCGGCCTTCATCTCCCTCAGGTGCGAGGCCAGCACCTTCTCGGTGATCCCCGGCAGCTCCCGGCGCAACTCGCCGAAACGGCAGGGCCGCTCGTTCAGCGCCCAGAGGATCAGCACCTTCCACTTGCCGCCGATCACGTCCATCGCCGCGTCGATCCCGCAGACGTACGCCCCCGGCCGCCGCCCCGTCGTCCCCATGCCCGAGCTCCTCCCCTGCCGCTGCCTGGACTCTTCCCGCGAGGTAACCACCCACTTCCAAGTGCGTACTTGAGCGGGCGCTTCCTCAGCGACGAGCCTAAACGCCATGACCGATACCGCAGTTGTCTCCCGCACCCCGCTCACTCTGCTCGGCACCGGTGCCATGGGCACCGCCCTCGCCCGCGCCTGGCTCGCCGCCGGGCACGAGGTGACCGTCTGGAACCGCACCCCCGCCCGCGCGCAGGCCCTCGCCGCCGAGGGCGCCGTGGTCGCCGCGAGCGCCGCCGAGGCCGTGGCGGCGAACCGCCTGGTGATCGCCTGCCTGCTCGACGACGCCTCCGTGGGCGAGGCCCTCGACGGGGCCGTCCTCGCCGGGCGGGATCTGGTCAACCTGACCACGGGCACCCCCGAGGAGGGCCGTACGCTCGCCGCCCGGGCCGAGGCGCGCGGCGCCCGTTTCCTGGACGGCGGCATCATGGCCGTACCGCCGATGATCGGGGTGCCGGACTCCGGCGGATACGTCTTCTACAGCGGCTCCCCCGAGCTGTTCGAGGAGCACCGCGGCACCCTCGCGGTCCCGGCCGGCACCCGCTACGTCGGGGCCGACCCGGGCTTCGCCGCGCTGCACGACGTGGCGCTGCTGAGCGCGATGTCCGGCATGTTCGCGGGCATCACGCACGCCTTCGCGCTGATCCGCCCGGAGGACATCGCCCCGAAGGACTTCGCACCGCTGCTCGCGGACTGGCTGTCCGCGATGGCCCCGGCCGTGCACCAGACGGCCGAGCAGCTGCAGAGCGGCGACTACGCCAAGGACGTCGTCTCCAACCTCGCCATGCAGGTCGCGGGCAACGCCACGCTGCTGCGCACGGCCGAGGAGCAGCGGGTCAGCCCGGAGCTGCTGACGCCGTACATGGAGCTGATGGAGCGCAGGCTCGCGCAGGGGCACGGGGACGAGGACGGCACGGGGATGGTCGAGCTGCTGGATCTGCAGCGGGGCCCGGGCGTCGCCTAAGCCAGCCACTGCTCGTACGCCAGGTTCCCCACCAGGGCGAACACGACCGTCAGCAGCACGATCCGGACGAAGCCGCTGCCCTTCTTCAAGGCGGTGTGGGCGCCGAGGGTGCCGCCCGCCAGGTTGAAGACGGCCATCAGGGCGGCCAGTTGCCACAGGACCGCGCCCTGCCAGGCGAAGGTCGCCAGGGCGCCCGCGTTGGTGCAGCAGTTGACGACCTTGGCGGTGGCGGAGGCTGCGACGAGGTCGAGGTGGAGGACGGCGGTGAGCGCGAGGACCAGGAAGGTGCCGGTGCCGGGGCCGATGAGACCGTCGTAGAAGCCGATGCCGAGGCCCGCCAGGCCGATCGCGGCGAGGATCTGGCGGCGGGTGGCCGGGCCGGTCGCGGGGGCCGTGCCGAAGGCGGGCCGCAGGATCACGAAGGCGGCGACCCCGAGCAGCACCACCATGATCACCGGCTTGAGGACGTCGGTGCTCATCCCGGCCGCGAAGAAGGCCCCGGCGGAGGATCCGGCGAGGGCGGCCAGCCCGATGCGGACCGCTGTCTTCACGTCCACCGGGGCCTTGCGGGCGTACGTCACCGCCGCGCCCGTCGTGCCCACGATGGCGACGGCCTTGTTGGTTCCCAGCGCGTGCGCGGCGGGTGTGTTCGCCGGCAGTCCGAGCAGCAGCACCGGCAGCAGCAGGAGGCCGCCCCCGCCGACCACGGCGTCGATCCAGCCGGCGGCGAGGGCCGCGACGCAGAGCAGGACGATCATGGTCAGCGATATGTCGGGCATGATCGTGACCCTATGCGAGGCCGGTGCGAGACTGGTACGAGGCCGGTACGACGCCCCTCACAGCCACCGTCGCCGCACGTCAGGAACCCTCACATCCACACCCCCGCCCCGCTGAGGGCAGCGTTCCCCGCGGGAAACAGAGGCGATGCTGCCGGGTAACACCGGCACCGCACGCTCAAGTGCATGACCTCGAATGAGCGTGTGGTGGTGATCGGCACCGGCCTCGCGGGCGCACGACTGGCCCGGCGGCTCGGTGAGCTCGGCACGCCCGCGCTGCTGATCGGCGAGGAGGAGCACCGGCCCTACAACCGGGTGCTGCTCGCCGAGGTGCTGGCCGGACGGTACAGCCCCGAGGTGATCGCCCTGCCGGCGCCCGCGCAGGCCACGCGCGGCCGGGTCGTCGGCATCGACCGCGACGGGCGGACCGTCGAGTGCGCCGACGGCACGGTGATCGCATACGACCGGCTCGTCCTCGCCACCGGCTCCAACCCCGTGCTGCCGCCCCTGCGCGGGCTGTTCACCGAGAATCACGAACTCCCCGAGGGCGTCCACGCGTTCCGCACCATGGACGACTGCCTGGGCCTGTCCAAGGCGGTCCGGCCGGGCGTGAAGGCGGTCGTCATCGGCGGCGGGCTCCTCGGGGTCTCCGCCGCCCGGGCGCTCGCCCTGCGCGGTGCCCAGGTCGTGCTCGCCCAGCAGTCCGAGCGGCTGATGGAGCGCCAGCTCGACCCGGCCGCGTCGAAGCTCGTCAAGCGGCACCTGACCGACCTGGGCGTCGAGGTGCACACCGAGTGCCGCGTCCGGGACGTGCGCTGCGTCGGCGGCGCGGTCCGCTCGGTGGAGATGGCCGACGGCTACGCGCTCGACGCCGACCTGGTGGTCGTCGCCTGCGGGGTGCGCCCCCGGGTCGGTCTCGCGCAGGCCGCTGGACTGGAGGTCCGCAAGGGCGTCGTCGTCGACGACGAGCTGCGCACCTCCGACCCGTACATCCACGCCGTCGGCGACTGCGCCCAGCACGACGACGTGCTCTACGGCCTCGCCACCCCGGCGCTCGAACAGGCCGACGCACTCGCGGAGTTGCTGGCCGGTGACGCGACCGCCCGGTACACCGGCACCCGGTCGCTGACCCGCCTCACGCTCACGGGGCACGACAGCCCCTTCGACCTCGCCGCGTTCGGCGAGACCGAGGCGCTCCCGGGCGACGACGTCGTCCAGCTCGCCGACGCCACCCGCGGCACCTACCGCAAGGTCGTCGTCCGCGACGACCGCCTGGTCGGCGGGGTCCTCGTCGGCGAACTCGGCACCGTCGGCGCGCTCGCCCGCGCCTGGGAGGGAGCAGAGCCGCTCCCCTCCGACGGCGGCCCCTTGCTCCACCTGCTTACCAACGATGGAGGCTCCTAATGACCGCCACCGAGGGGGCCACCCCCACGATCGTGCTCGTCGGCCACGGCATGGTCGGCCAGCGCTTCCTCGAAGCGCTCGCCGAGCGCGGCCTGACCGCCACGCACCGCGTGGTCGTGCTCTGTGAGGAGCCGCGTCCTGCGTACGACCGCGTCCAGCTCACCTCGTACTTCTCGGGCAAGACGCCCGAGGACCTGTCCATGACGGACATGGAGTTCATCAAGGACCACGGCATCGAGCTGCACGTGGGCGACCCGGCGGAGAGCGTCGACCGGGAGGCCCGCCGGGTCACCGCCCGCTCCGGCCTCGTCGTCGACTACGACGTACTGGTCCTGGCCACCGGCTCGTACCCCTTCGTGCCGCCGGTCCCGGGCAAGGACGCCGAGGGCTGTTTCGTCTACCGCACGATCGAGGACCTGCTCGCGATCGAGGAGTACGCGAAGAAGGCCCAGGTGGGTGCCGTGGTCGGCGGCGGTCTGCTCGGCCTGGAGGCGGCCGGCGCCCTCAAGGGTCTCGGACTCACCTCCCACATCGTGGAGTTCGCGCCGCGCCTGATGCCGGTGCAGGTCGACGACGGCGGCGGCGCCGCCCTGCTGCGCACCATCGAGGAGATGGGCCTGAGCGTCCACACGGGTGTGGGCACGCAGGAGGTGGTGGTCGGCGAGGACGGCTCGGTCACCGGCATGAAGCTGTCCGACGGTTCCGAACTCGCCACCGACCTGGTGGTGTTCTCCGCCGGTGTCCGCCCCCGCGACCAGCTGGCCCGCGACTGCGGTCTGACGGTCGGCGAGCGCGGCGGCATCACGGTCGACGAGCAGTGCCGTACGGTCAACGACCCGCACGTCTTCGCGATCGGCGAGTGCGCGCTGGCCTCCGACGGCCGGGTGTACGGCCTGGTGGCCCCGGGCTACGAGCAGGCCGAGACGGCGGCGGCCACGATCGCCTCGGACGAGGCCTCCTTCACCGGTGCCGACCTCTCCACCAAGCTGAAGCTGCTCGGCGTGGACGTGGCGTCCTTCGGTGACGCGCACGGCGCCGCCGAGGACTGCCTGGACGTCGTCTACTCCGACTCCCGCGCGGGCCTGTACAAGAAGCTGGTCATCGGCCGCGACGGCACGCTGCTCGGCGGCATCCTGGTCGGCGACGCGGAGGCGTACGGCACGCTGAAGGCGTTCACCGGCTCGATCCCGCCGGTCTCGCCCGAGTCGCTGGTGCTGCCCGCCGGTGCCGGGGAGTCCGTCCAGCTCGGCCCGTCCGCGCTGCCGGACGACGCGATCGTCTGCTCCTGCCACAACGTCTCCAAGGGCACGATCCGCGGCGCGGTCACCGACCACCAGTGCACGACCGTGCCCGAGGTGAAGAAGTGCACCAAGGCCGGCACCGGCTGCGGTTCCTGCGTCAAGGTCCTCGGCCAGCTCGTCAACGCCGAGCTGGAGGCGAGCGGCGTCGAGGTCGACAAGGGCCTGTGCGGCTGCTTCGGGCAGACCCGCGAGGAGCTCTACGAGATCGTCCACGCCCTGCGCATCACCACCTACCAGGACCTGCTCGACCGGCACGGCCGCGAGGAGGCCCGGGGCGGTGACGGCTGCGAGGTCTGCAAGCCGACCGTCGGCTCGATCATCGCCTCCCTCGCCCCGACGATCGGCGCGAGCGGCTACGTCCTGGACGGCGAGCAGGCGGCCCTTCAGGACACCAACGACCACTTCCTGGCCAACCTGCAGAAGAACGGCTCGTACTCGGTCGTGCCGCGGATCCCCGGTGGCGAGATCGCCCCGGAGAAGCTGATCGTGATCGGCGAGATCGCCCGCGACTTCGGCCTCTACACGAAGATCACCGGTGGTCAGCGGATCGACATGTTCGGCGCCCGCGTCGAGCAGCTGCCGCTGATCTGGGCCCGGCTGGTGGACGCCGGCTTCGAGTCCGGCCACGCCTACGGCAAGTCGCTGCGCACGGTGAAGTCCTGCGTCGGCCAGACCTGGTGCCGCTACGGCGTCCAGGACTCGGTGAAGATGGCGATCGACCTGGAGCTGCGCTACCGGGGTCTGCGCTCCCCGCACAAGCTGAAGTCGGCGGTCTCCGGCTGCCAGCGCGAGTGCGCCGAGGCCCAGTCGAAGGACTTCGGCGTGATCGCCACCGCCAACGGCTGGAACCTCTACGTCGGCGGCAACGGCGGCGCGACGCCGCGCCACGCGGACCTGCTCGCGCAGGACCTGTCGGACGCCGAACTGGTCCGGCTGATCGACCGGTTCCTGATGTTCTACATCCGCACGGCCGACCGCCTGGAGCGCACCTCGACCTGGCTGGAGCGGATCCCGGGCGGCCTGGAGCACGTACGGGACGTGGTGGTGCACGACTCGCTCGGCATCTGCGACGAGCTGGAGCAGCTGATGCAGGCGCACGTCGCGCACTACCGCGACGAATGGGCCGAGACCATCAACGACCCCGAGAAGCTCGCCCGGTTCGTGTCCTTCGTGAACGCGCCGGACACCCCGGACCCCGTCGTCGCCTTCGTGCCCGAGCGCGACCAGATGAAGCCCGACCTGCCGCTGCTGTCCATCGGCATGCGACCCGCCGCTGACGTACTGGAAGGAAGCGCCCAGCGATGACCCTGGCACTCGAGACCACCGATCTCAAGATCGAACTCGCCCTGGACGGCGACTGGTTCACGGTCTGCGACCTGAGCACGCTGCTGCCGGGCCGCGGGGTGGCGGCACTGCTGCCCGACGGCCGGCAGGCCGCGATCTTCCGGGACCGCTCCGGCGCCCTGTTCGCCATCGACAACCGCGACCCCTTCACCGGCGCCGCGGTCCTCTCCCGGGGCCTCACGGGCACCCACCAGGGCCGCCCCTTCGTCGCCTCCCCCCTGCTGAAGCAGCGCTTCGACCTGACGTCCGGCGAGTGCCTGGACGACGAGACGGTACGAGTGACGGCGTACCAGGTGCGGATCGCGTAGTCGGCCGCCTCTGAAAACACCCCTCCTTGCGGAGGGGTGTTTTTGCGTGCGCGAGCACCGGCCGGACGGCCGAGGCGCTGTACCGGATCGTGTCCATCGTGGTCTCGGCCACGGCTCCCGACCGGGACGATCACCGACCCCAGCCCACGACGCCGGGCACGGCGTTCAGCGCTGTGTCCGTGCCGCCGTGGGCGAGTGCGTCGGTGTCGGGGACCGGGGTGCGTCGGCGGCGCGTTCGCAGTGCGGCCAGTCGCCGAAGTCGCGGTCCCGGCTCCACAGCTTCCGGGCCGCCTGGATGTTCCACTCCGGGTCCAGGGCCTCGCGCGGCGTGCCGCCCAGCTCGCGCAGCCGGGCGTCGGAGATCTGGAACAGGCCCCAGTTCCGGGTGCCGTTGGTGTTGGGGAGGATGTGCAGCGGGTCGAGGAAGGACTGGCAGTCGGCGATGGCCACCGCCTTGTCCGGCACTTCGGGGAACACCTCCCGGACCCGCTGCCGCACCTTCTTCGGCGACCACACGCCCATCCGGACAGGCGAGGTGTAGAGCGCCTTCTTCGTCGGCTCCGCGACGACCCCGTTGGGCTGCAGTCCGGCGAGCACCTGGAAGGCGGTGACCCGGCGCAGGGTCTGCGGGCCGAAGTCCCCGTCCACGCCGATGTCCGCGCCCTTGTCGTGCAACAGGCGCTGCACCTCCCGCACGCACTCGTCGTGCTCGCCCATCGCGATCACGGGCGGGCAGTTGGCCGAGAACAACGGCCGGACCGCCTCGCCGGTGCTCCGGCCACCGCCGTCACCGTCGCCTGAGGGCGACCGGCCGCTCGACAGCACCCAGGCCGAGACCGTGACGGCGGCGATGACCGCGGCGATGACGACGGTGGCGCGCAGCCGGTGCCGGCGCGGCTGCCGCGCGGGCCGGGGTGCCGCACCGGGGGCGGGCTGCTCCGGTGCCCGGTCGCCGTCCGGGTCCGGGGCCGGGCCCCGGGCCGGCGTTGAGGCCGGGCCCCGGTCCGGGGTCGGGGCCTTGGTGGGCGCCTCTGCTTTCGGCTCGGCTTTCGGTTCGGCCTTGGGCTCGGCTTTCGGTTCGGTCTTCGGCTCGGCTTCCTGCGTCGCCTCCGGTTCCGTCCTCCCTGCCGCTTCCGGCACCGCTCCCCGTTCCGCGGCGGCCCGCGCCGCGTCCGCCAGTGCCCACAGGCGGTGCAGGGTGCGCAGTTCGTCCGGGGTCGCGCCACAGACCGTGGCCAGCCGGTGCACGCTTCCGTAGTCCTGGGGCACCGACGTGCCCTTGCAGTAGCGGTGCAACGTCGACCCGGCCAGTCCGGACTTTCTGGCGAGGGCCTCGTAACTCAGGCCGGACCGGCTCTTCAACGAACGCAACAGCGCGGCGAACCGCTCGGTTTCCGGGCATGCGGACAAGGCCGTTCCCCCCTCGGGAATCCCCACAGGACGCTGGTCGGGCGTCTCGTGCCGACACTGTGCCACCAAAGGCGTCCCATGGCCGTCCCAACGGTTCCGGAACGCGCCAGGCAGGCGCCGGGACGCCGTCCCGGCATCCCAGCCGGCCCCTTCGTCCTTGCCCGGCCCGGTCGTGCCTTGCCAGCGTCGGGCCGTCCGCTCCACCGTCCCCGACCTCCGAGGAGACCAGGCTCATGCGCCTTTCCGTACGCCGCTCTCGTACGAACTCGCTGCTCGCGGTTCTCACCGTCAGCGCCGCCGCCGTCACCGCCCTGGCCGTGCCCAGCTCCGCGTCGGCGGCCCCGGCCGCGCCCGCCGCGGTGGACTGCGCGTCCGGGCACATCTGCTTCTGGACCGGAGCCAACTTCACCGGCAGCAAGTGCGCCTGGGACGTGGCCGACCCCGACTGGCAGAGCGGTGCCGTCCGGTGTTCCTGGGCCGCCACGACCAACGTGAAGTCCGTGTGGAACGCCGGCACCAGCAGCTCCACCGGTGTCGCGTACTACCGGGGCGCCAACTACAGCGACCGGGTCGGCTGCACCCGCCAGCAGCACGGCGGCAACCTGGCCGGTACGTACAAGGTCCGCTCCCACCGGTGGATCTCGGGCAGCTGCGGCTGATCCGGCCCCCTGCACGGACGCGGTGGCGTGCACGCCTGCTCGGGCGTGCACGCCACCGCGGTATGTCCCCCTGTTGGTTCAGCCCACCAGGGGCGAGCGCGAGTGCTCCTCCGGGAGGGGCCGCGTGTCGAGGTAGAACCACTCGGCGTCGGCGGTGGGCCAGGGCGGCGGCTCCACCGTCTCCTCCGCGGTGACCGGGCGCCTGGGCAGCGGCTCCGTCGCCGGAGCCTCGAAGGCCGGCGTCGCGGAACCGGCCGGCTTCGCCTCCCCCGGCATCAGCAGCTCCACCCGCAGCCCCAGTCCCCGCTGCTGGGCGGTGAACTCCTCGACCTGGTTGCGGCAGGCGTGGTCCAGGTGGGTCACGCCGGTCAGGTCGAGGCGGATCCTCGGCTTCCCGGCCGCGGCGGCCGCCTCCAGCGCGTCGATCACCTTCGGCAGCCGCAGGAACGTGGCGTTGCCCGCCATGACGACCTTCGCCGTGTCCTGTTCGACGTGCTGGCGGATCACGGTCTGCGACATGCGCAGCGCGGCCAGCACGATCCCCGCGGCGAGACCGAACAGCACGCCCTCCAGCAGCGCGGTCGCCACGATGACCAGCATGGTCAGCGTCATCACCGCGAACTCGCCCCTGTCCTGCCGCCACATCTTGGGGAACTCGGCGGGCCCGAACAGCTTCCAGCCGCTGTGCACGAGGACGCCGGCGAGCACGGAGATCGGGATCAGCGCGAGCACCTGCGGCAGCAGCAGCGCGAAGGCGAGCAGCCACAGGCCGTGCAGGGTGCGGGAGAGCCGGGTCTTGGCCCCGGCCTGGACGTTCGCCGAACTGCGCGCCACCACCGCGGTGATGGGGAGCGCGCCGAGGATGCCCGCGACGGTGTTGCCGGCGCCCTGCGCGATCAGCTCGGTGTTGTAGCGGGTGCGCGGGCCGCTGTGCATACGGTCCACGGCGGCGGCCGTGAACAGGCTCTCCGCGGACGCGATGACCGTGAAGGTGAGGATCGCGGTGATGATCGTCCCGTCGGCGAGTCCGGCGAACTGCTCCGCGCCCGGCACCTGCACGGAGTTGAGCAGGTTGCCCACCTGGAGCGTCTTCACGTTCACGCCGGGCAGCGCGGCGACGACCGTGCCGATGCCCACGGCGACCAGGGCGGCGGGGATCTTCCCGGCCGGCCCGGGCACCTTCTTCCACACGAAGCTGAGCACGACCGTGACGGCGCCGAGCAGGGTGGCGATCATCGCCTGCGGGTCGGTCAGGATGCCGGCCAGCAGCCCGGGGATCCCGGCCATGTTCTCGAGCGCGGTGCCGGGGGCCTTGGCGTCGGCCATCGGGTAGGCCTGGCTGAACATCAGCGGCACGCCGATGCCGGCGAGCATGCCCTGGACGACGGCGACCGAGATGGCCTGGAACATCCGGCCCAGCCGTACCAGTCCCAGGATGATCTGGAGGATGCCGGCGAACAGCACGATCACGCCGAGCATGGCCACGCCGACCTCGGCGACGGTCTCCGCGACCAGCGCGGCGAGCCCGGCGGCCGGGCCGCTGACCTGGAGCGTGCTGCCCCGGACCGCGCCCACGACGAGACCGCCGATCACCCCGGAGATGATGCCGAGCTCGGCGGGGACGCCGGAGGCGACGGCGACACCGATGCACAGTGGCAGGGCGACGAGGAAGACGACGAGGGAGGCGGTGATGTCGGTGGCGATGTCCGCCTTCGCTCCGCCCTTGCCGCCGACGCCCTTGGCACGGCCCATGGCTCCGCTGATCAACCCGCCCAGCGCACCACCGCCCACCGTGCCCTTGCCCGGTCCACGGGCCGGGCGCCCCTCGGAACCGCCCCCGGACCGGCCACCGGAGCCCTCCGGCCGGTCTTCTGCCGGCCCGCCGGTCCCCCAGCCACCTGACCCGCCGGCCACGCCTCCGGGATCACCCGGTACACCTCCCGGCGCCCCACCCCACGCACCACCATCCGCCGACCAGGCTCCCGTGTCCCCCGCGGAACCCCCCGTCGGCCAATCCCCCGTGTCCCCCGCGGAACCAGTCCGCCACTCCGCGCCGCCTCCCGGCGACGGCCCTCCCCTCGGACCACCGCCCCCCGGCTCTCCTGCCGACCAGCCCCCCGCACCTCCCGCCGCTCCGGCGCTCTCCCAGCCCCCGGTCCCTTCCGCGGGTCCTGGTCCCCAACCGGCTGCGCCTCCCGCGGAATCGGTCGTCCACCGGTCCGCCGTCCCCCCCGCCGCGTCGGCCGACCACCGGTCGGCCGTGCCCTCCGCCGCTCCGCCCGGCCGCCCGCCCCCCGGGCCGCCCCGCGTCCTTCCCCGCGCGTGCGCCCCGCTCACGCGGCGTGCACCCGGAAGCTGCCGTCGTCGCCGAGTTCGTAGACGAAGCCGGTGTCGACCTCGTAGTACCAGCCGTGCAGCCGGAGCCGGCCCGAGTCGAGGCGTTGCCGCACCACGGGGTAACTCCGCAGGGCGGCCAGCTGGTTGACGACGTTGCCCTGGGACACCTCCGGCAGGGACGGATCGTCCGGGGCGGTCTCCAGGACCGAGGTCAGCTCCGGGCGGGCGAGGCGGAGCCAGGCGTCCACACCGGGCAGGGCGGACAGGTCGTCGCCGGACTTCAGCGCACCCATCGCACCGCAGTGTGAGTGACCACACACCACGATGTCCTGAACCCCGAGCACCTCCAGTGCGTACTCGATGGTGGCCGCCTCTCCACAGGCCCCGGGCCGTCCGTAGGGCGGCACGATATTGCCCGCGTTCCGCAGCTCGAATATTTCTCCGGGTCGTGCGCCCGTGATCATCGCGGGTATGACGCGCGAGTCCGAGCAGGTAATGAACAACGCCTCCGGGTATTGCCCTTCAGCCAGTTTCCGATATTCGCCGCTGTCGAAATCGACGCGCGTCCTGAACGTACGGGCACGGTCCAGCAAAGCCTTCAACGCACTCTCCTGAGCTGGGAGTTCATCCTGTGACCCCACCGTAGACCGCCGACCTACAGAGGAAGGTTAAGCAAAAGCCAGAGCCCGGCCAGCAATTGAACATTCTTTGTCGGATTCCCAGATGCAGCGTCATCTTGTAGCGTGTGAACTCCGGGGCAGGAAATGTGAATTGACGCTGCCCGGATTCATGCCGGCTTCACGGAGAGACAGGACGTATGGGCCTACGAGTGCTGCTCATCGAAGACGACGAGACGATCGCCGAGCCGCTCACCGAAGGGCTCGGCCACTTCGGTCTGACGGTCGACCACGTCGCCACCGGGACGGACGGTCTGAGAGGCCCGTACAACGACGTCGTCCTGCTCGACCTGGGGCTGCCGGACATGGACGGCATCGACGTCTGCCGCGGCATCCGGCAGGTCTCGGACGTGCCCATCGTCATCCTCAGCGCCCGCGGCGAGGAGGCCGACCGTGTGCTGGGCCTGGAGCTGGGCGCCGACGACTACCTGGCGAAACCATTCAGCGTGCGGGAACTGGTCGCCCGGGTCCGTGCGGTGACCCGCCGCACGCAACGCACCCACCAGGCGTTTCCCGAGAGCGCGGGAGCCCGGGGCACCCCCGAGCCGCCGCCGTACGAGCCGGCTCCGGCCCCCGCGTACGACCCGGCCCCGCCCCTCTCCTACGAACCCCCCGCGACCACCTCCTACGACCCCGCCCCCGACCCGCCGCACGACCCGGGCCCGCTCGTCGTGGACCGCCGCACCCGCCAGGTCTGGGTGGGCGACGCCCCCGTCCTGCTCACGCCCAAGGAGTTCGACCTGCTGGCACTGCTGAGCGAGGACCCGGGCGCGGTCTACTCGCGGCAGCAGATCCTCGACCGCGTCTGGGACCCGCACTACGACGGCCCGACCAAGACCCTGGACGTCCATGTGGCCGCACTGCGCCGCAAGTTGGGGCACCCGGCGTGGATCAGGACCCTGCGGGGCGTCGGTTTCCGGCTGGCGGTGCACACGGGGCCGACCGCGCAGGTGGCCTCTCCGTGACCCGCCGGCTGCTGCTCAGCTACCTCAGCCTCGCGGCGCTGGTGCTGCTCTGCCTGGAGATCCCGCTGGGCTTCGTGTACTCACGCGGCGAGCGGGAGCGGGTCGTCAACGCGGCGAAGGAGGAGGCCGAGTCGGTCTCCGCGTACGCCGCGCTGTCCCTCGCGGCGGGGCGGGCCGAGCAGGACCTGCCCGAGCGGGTGGTGCACTGTGCGCGGCGCATCGGCGGGAAGGTGGTGATCGTCGGCCCCTCGGGCGCGCCGCTCGCCGCCTCGCACCCGAGGGATGCCGAGATGTCCGGCGACCTGGCCGCGCGGCCGGGCATCGCGGCCGCACTGCGGGGCACGTCGACGGTGGACGTCCGGACCTCCACGATCGGCGGGGTCGAGTATCTGTCCGTGGCCGCGCCGGTCGGCCAGGAGGTGCGGCCGACCGGTGCGGTGTGGCTGACGGTGCCCACCCGGACGGTGCACGAGCGGGTCCACCATGTGTGGCTGCTGCTGGCGCTGGGCGGACTGGCCGTGCTGACGGCGGTCGCCGTGGTCGGTTTCGCCTTCGCCCGCTGGGCGGGCCGTCCCATCCGTGAACTGGAGCAGGCCACGCACGACTTGGCCGACGGCGGCCGGTTCGCGCCGGTGACGATCACGAAGGGACCGCCGGAAGTACGCAGTCTGGCGGCCGCGTTCAACCACACCGCGGCCCGGTTCGCCCATCTGCTGGCGTCCCAGCGGGCGTTCGCGGGCGAGGCCTCGCACCAGCTGAAGACACCGCTGGCGGCGCTGCGGCTGCGCCTGGAGAACCTGGAGCCGGACATCGCCGCCCGGGCCCGGGGCAGCCTCGCCGCGGCCGTCACGGAGACGGACCGGCTGGCCCGGATGGTCGAGCACCTGCTGGCCATGGCCCGGCTGGAGGAGCACGCGGCGATCCCCGCCACCGTCGACCTGGGCGCGGTCTGCGCGGAGCGGCACCGTACCTGGCAGGCCCTGTTCGCACGGGAGGGCGTCTCCCTCGTGCTCTTCGCGGGGAGCGTCTGCCCGGTGCTGGCGGTGCCGGGGGCCGTCGAGCAGATCATGGACAACCTGCTGTCCAACGCCCTGCGGGCGTCCCCGGCGGGCAGCACCGTCACGATCGAGCTGCGGCTGCACGCCCCGCCCCGGCGGGCCTTGCGCGACAGTCGGCCCCGCTGGGTCGACCTGCACGTCACCGACGAGGGCCCCGGCATGACGGAGGAGCAGCGGGCCCGTGCCTTCGACCGCTTCTGGCGCGCCCCGGGCGCCCCCAAGGGCGGTACGGGACTCGGTCTCGCCCTGGTGCAGCGCCTCACCCATGCCAGCGGCGGCGAGGCGACCCTGCGCGCCGCGGCGACCGGCGGCCTGGACGTGGTGATCCGGCTGCCGTCCGCGCGGCCGCCGGGCGAGGGCGGCCCCGGGCCGGGCGGCGACCGCCCGAGGAGGCCGAGACGGGAGGTTCCGGCGCTGCCGGCGTAGACCCGGCAGCCGCAGAGCACGGGCGGCCTCAGCATGCCGTCCCACGGCCACGAGTTGGCCATGCCCCGTCAACCCGGCGCCCTTAGCGTCCTTTCCGCCTCCCCCCACGCACGACCCCTGCCGTCGACCGGCGGCGGGGCGGTACGGCACCTCTTGGAGTGAGAGTGGAACGTCGTAGCCTCCTGCGTGCGGCCGTCCTCGGCGGCACATCGGCCGCTCTGGGCGGAACCCTGTGGCGCGGCGCCGCGTACGCGGCCCCGGCCCAGCCCGGCACCGGCCCCTACGGGCCGCTGGGTTCCCCGGACGCCAACGGCATCAGACTCCCCAGCGGCTTCACCAGCCGGGTGATCGCCCGGTCGGGCCAGCGCGTCGGGAACACGTCGTACACCTGGCACAACGCCCCGGACGGCGGCGCCTGTTACGCCGACGGCACGGGCTGGATCTACGTCTCCAACTCCGAGATCAACCCCTCGGGCGGCGCGAGCGCGGTCAAGTTCTCGGCGACGGGCGCGATCACCGGCGCGTACCGGATCCTCTCCAACACCCGTCAGAACTGCGCGGGCGGCAAGACACCGTGGAACACCTGGCTGTCCTGCGAGGAGGTGTCCCTCGGCTACGTCTACGAGACCGACCCGTGGGGCACGAACGCCGCGGTGCAGCGTGCGGCGATGGGCCGCTTCAAGCACGAGGCGGCGGCCGCCGACCCGGTGCGCAAGGTGATCTATCTGACCGAGGACGAGACGAACGGCCGCTTCTACCGCTTCGTGCCGACGACCTGGGGCAACCTGTCGTCCGGCAAACTCCAGGTGATGGTCGCGGGCAGCGCCACGAGCGGCTCCTTCACCTGGGCCGACATCCCCGACCCCGACGGCTCCCCCACTGCCACCCGCTCCCAGGTCTCCGGCTCGAAGTCCTTCAACGGCGGCGAGGGCTGCCACTACGCGAACGACACGGTCTGGTTCACCACCAAGGGCGACAACCGCGTCTGGCAGCTCAACCTCCTCACCAACACGTACGAACTGGCCTACGACGACTCCCTCGTCAACGGCACGGCCCCCCTCACCGGCGTCGACAACATCACCGGCGCCTCCTCCGGCGACCTCTTCGTCGCCGAGGACGGCGGCAGCATGGACATCTGTGTCATCACCCCTGACGACGTCGTCGCCTCGTTCCTGCGCGTCGACGGCCAGTCGAGCTCGGAGATCACCGGCCCGGCCTTCTCCCCCGACGGCACCCGCCTCTACTTCTCCAGCCAGCGCGGCACCAGCGGCAGCTCCTCGGGCGGCATCACCTACGAGGTGACGGGCCCGTTCCGCTCGTAACCGGGGGGCGCGTGCGACACCTGAGCCGGACCCGCCGGTGACCATCGGCGGGCCCGGCCGTTCCACCGGTTGGGCAGTTCACAGCGGGCTGCCCTGCCGACGGAAGGAACACCACCGTGGACACGACCGCGCCCGTCCCGAACGCGCCGGGTGTGCTGCCCCGTGCCGAGTGGGTCAAGACACTGCCGCAGACCATCGTCGCGTCCTGCGTCCTGCTGCTCGACGCCGAGGACCGGCTCCTGCTGCTGCGCTACGCCGGGGGCCTGCCCGCCGCGGGGCTCTGGGGGCTGCCGGGCGGCATGCTCGACCACGGCGAGGACCCCGCCGGTGCCGCGCGCCGGGAACTGCACGAGGAGACCGGCATCGTCCTGGAAGAGGACCCGCGGTTCATCGGGTACGACCACCGGGCCGATGTGCTGGGCACGGGGCCGGTGATCGACTTCTACTTCCACGGTGGCCGGCTCCCGGCCGGGCAGCCCGTCCGGCGCAGCTCGGAGCACGACGACCACGGTCTCTTCGCCCTCACTGAACTGGAGTCCATGCCGCTGGCGACTCTCCTGCCGACCCTCGGCGCGCTGCTCACCGCCGCCCGGTCCGGCACGGTCGTGTGCCTGCGGGAAGGGCGGCCCCAGTGACCCCACCGCGTCGCCCGCAGCGGTCGTCCTCGCTTCCCTCGCGCTGTCCCTCGCCCTGACCGCGCCCTCTCCCTGGAGACCGGTCCTCGTCGTCCTCGTGTCGACCCTTGCGCCCCGGCCCCTGCCCCACGGGCCACGAGCCCGGCGGTACGGTCCCGGATGCACGAAGGGGCGGCACCTCCGCACAAGGTGCCGCCCGCTCTTCTCCGTGCTCCGGAGCCGCCGCGATCGGTGAGGGTCGGGGACCGTCGACGGCTCCGGGTTCCGTGGCCCGGGCTAGCGGTGGTCGCTGCCCTGGGACTGGACCGCCGCCCGGCCCGCTTCCAGGCGGGCCACCGGGATGCGGAACGGGGAGCAGGAGACGTAGTCGAGTCCGACCTCGTGGAAGAAGTGGACCGACTCCGGGTCGCCGCCGTGCTCGCCGCAGACGCCGAGCTTGAGGTCGGGGCGGGTCTCGCGGCCGGCCTTGGCGGCCAGCTTCACGAGGGAACCGACGCCGTCCTTGTCGATCGTCTCGAAGGGGGAGACACCGAAGATGCCCTTCTCCAGGTACGCCGTGAAGAAGCTCGCCTCCACGTCGTCCCGGGAGAAGCCCCACACCGTCTGGGTCAGGTCGTTCGTGCCGAAGGAGAAGAACTCCGCGGCCTCGGCGATCTGACCGGCGGTGAGCGCGGCGCGCGGCAGCTCGATCATCGTGCCGATGGACAGCTTCAGCTGCGCGCCCGAGGCCGCCTCGACCTCGGCGATGACCTGGTCGGCCTCCTCGCGCACGATCTCCAGCTCCTGCACCGTGCCGACCAGCGGGATCATGATCTCGGCACGCGGGTCGCCCTTGGCGGCCTTGCGCTCGGCCGCGGCCTCGGCGATCGCCCGGACCTGCATGGTGAACAGGCCGGGGATGACCAGGCCGAGGCGCACCCCGCGCAGACCCAGCATCGGGTTCTGCTCGTGCAGCCGGTGCACGGCCTGGAGCAGGCGCAGTTCGTTCTCGTGCGGCTCCTGGCGGGACTCGGCGAGGGCCACGCGGACGGACAGCTCGGTGATGTCCGGGAGGAACTCGTGCAGCGGCGGGTCCAGCAGGCGGACGGTGACCGGGAGGCCGTCCATGGACTCGAAGAGCTGCACGAAGTCCTGCTTCTGGAGCGGGAGCAGCTGCTTGAGGGACTCCTCGCGCTCGGTGTCCGTGTCGGCCAGGATCAGCCGCTCCACCAGCTCGCGCCGGTCGCCGAGGAACATGTGCTCGGTGCGGCACAGGCCGATGCCCTGGGCGCCGAAGCGGCGGGCGCGCAGCGCGTCCTCGGCGTTGTCGGCGTTGGCGCGCACCCGCAGGCGGCGCTTGCGGTCGGCGAAGGCCATCATCCGGTGCACGGCCTCGACGAGCTCGTCGGCGTCGTCGGCACCCGGGTGCATCCGGCCCTCGAAGTACTCCACGACCGGCGACGGCACGACGGGTACCTCACCGAGGTAGACCTTGCCCGAGGAGCCGTCGATGGAGACGACGTCGCCCTCCTCGACGACGTGCCCGCCCGGCACGGTCATCCGGCGGCGCTTGGTGTCGACCTCCAGCTCCTCGGCGCCGCAGACACAGGTCTTGCCCATGCCGCGCGCGACCACGGCCGCGTGGGAGGTCTTGCCGCCGCGCGAGGTCAGGATGCCCTCGGCGGCGATCATGCCGTCCAGGTCGTCGGGGTTGGTCTCACGGCGGATCAGGATGACCTTCTCGCCCGAACGCGACCACTTCACGGCCGTGTAGGAGTCGAAGACGGCCTTGCCGACCGCCGCCCCCGGCGAGGCCGCGATGCCCCGGCCGACCGTCGCGACCTTCGCGCTCTCGTCGAAGCGCGGGAACATCAGCTGCGCGAGCTGGGCGCCGTTGACGCGGGTGAGCGCCTCGGCCTCGTCGATCAGGCCCTGGTCCACCAGCTGGGTCGCGATGCGGAAGGCCGCGCCCGCGGTGCGCTTGCCGACGCGGGTCTGGAGCATCCACAGGACACCGCGCTCGATGGTGAACTCGATGTCGCAGAGATCCCTGTAGTGGTTCTCCAGGGTCTCCATGATCTGCATGAGCTGGTCGTACGACTTCTTGTCGATCTGCTCCAGGTCGGCGAGCGGCACGGTGTTGCGGATGCCCGCCACGACGTCCTCGCCCTGCGCGTTCTGCAGGTAGTCGCCGTAGACGCCCTGGTGGCCGGAGGCGGGGTCGCGGGTGAAGGCGACGCCGGTGCCGGAGTCGGGGCCGAGGTTGCCGAAGACCATGGAACAGACGTTGACGGCCGTGCCCAGGTCGTGCGGGATGCGCTCCTGGCGGCGGTAGAGCTTGGCCCGGTCGGTGTTCCAGGAGTCGAAGACGGCGTGGATGGCGAGGTCCATCTGCTCGCGCGGCTCCTGCGGGAAGTCCCGGCCGGCCTCGGTCTTGACGATCTTCTTGAACTTGGTGACGAGCTTCTTGAGGTCGGCGGCCTCCAGCTCGGTGTCGACCGTGACCTTCTTGGCCGCCTTGGCCGCCTCCAGCGCGTCCTCGAACAGCTCGCCGTCGACACCCAGGACGGTCTTGCCGAACATCTGGATGAGGCGGCGGTAGGAGTCCCACGCGAACCGGTCGTCGCCGGCCTGCTTGGCCAGGCCCTGCACCGACTTGTCGGAGAGGCCGATGTTGAGGACGGTGTCCATCATGCCGGGCATGGAGAACTTGGCGCCCGAGCGCACCGACACCAGCAGCGGGTCGTCGGCCTGGCCGAGCTTCTTGCCCATGCGGGCCTCGAGCGCGTCGAGGTGTGCACTCACCTCGTCACGCAGTGCCGCCGGCTCCTCGCCGCTGTCCAGGTAGACCTTGCAGGCCTCGGTGGTGATGGTGAACCCGGGCGGGACCGGAAGGCCGAGGTTCGTCATCTCCGCGAGGTTCGCGCCCTTGCCACCGAGGAGGTCCTTGAGGTCCTTGTTGCCCTCGGTGAAGTCGTAGACGAACTTCACGCCCTCAACGCTCGCGGCCTGCTCGGCTACCGGGAGATCTTTGTTTTCCGACACGGGTCTCGACTCCTCGAGGACGCGGTGGCTGCCCTGACGGGCAGGAACATACCCAGATCAAAGGCGTCTGGGTACGTCCACTTGTGCGTCATGCGCCTGTAACCACTCGTCCGCCAGCGGATCGAAAGTCAAGGCTGAGCAAGCGATCGCAGCCGCATGTTTTCACTTCTTGAACGCAAGAGCCTCCCTGAGACCCTCCGAGCGCTCATGTGAGCGATGTTTCCGCACATTTGATTTCGCTCGATGAACGATCAAAGGGTGGCACTCAGTGCCACCCTTTGGAGAAGTGCAGTCGCCCAAGATCCGCTCATCTGAGCGCAACCCTTATCAGGGGTGGCGAGAATCACGCTGCCACAGCCGCCGGGATTTCACCATGCGGACGGCGTCCCGGGACCGAAACACCGGCGTCACACCCCGAGCGCGCGCAGCCGCTCCTCGACCCGCTCGGGCGCGTAGAGGTGCTCCACGACCATGGCACCGGCCCCGACCAGCGCGGCCTGCTCCCCCAGCCGTGCGGTCACCACGTCCAGGTGGGCGGTGGAGCGGGGCAGCGCCCGCTGGTACAGCAGTTCGCGCACGCCCGTCAGGAAGGCGGTTCCGGCCAGATCCCCGGCGATCATCAGGACGCCGGGGTTGAGCAGCGTCACGACGGTCGCGAGGACGTCCCCGACCCGGCGCCCGGCCTCCCGGGCGAGTCCGACCGCCTCGGGGTGCCCGGACGCCAGCAGGTCCCGGACGTCCGAGCCGGAGGCCGCCGGCACCCCGGTCTCCGCCAGCCGCCGCGCCACCGCGCCACCGCTCGCGACGGCGGCCAGACAGCCGTACGAGCCGCACCGGCACAGCGCCTCGGCGCCCTCCGGCACCCGGATGTGCCCGATGTCGCCGGCGCCGCCGTCGATGCCGCGGAACACCGAGCCGTCCACCACGACCCCGGCGCCGATGCCGGTGGAGACCTTGACCAGCACGAAGGCGGAGCAGCCGGGGTAGCCGGTGCGCTGTTCGCCGTACGCCATGAGGTTGGCGTCGTTGTCCACCAGCACGGGCACCCCGGCGGCGCCCGCGTGCTCGGTGAGCGCCCGGGACAGCCGGCCCCGTATGTCGTAGCCGTCCCAGCCGGGCATGATCGGCGGCTGGACGACGCGGCCGGTCTCGGTGTCGACCGGGCCGGGCACCGCGAGCCCGACCCCGCAGAGCGCCTCGGCCCCGCATCCGGTCTTCTCCAGCAACTCGGCGAACCAGCGGCCGAGTTCGCCGAGCACGGTGTCCGGGCCGTCCTCGACGACCAGGGTGCCGGAGTGCTCGGCGAGGATCTCGCCGCTCAGCGACAGCACGGCCGCCCGCGCGTGCCGCGTGTCGAGGTCGGCGGCCAGGACCACCGCGTGCTCGTCGTCGAACTCCAGGGTGATGGAGGGCCGTCCGCCCAGCGGGGAGTCCACCGGCCCCCCGGCGCCCTCGCGCAGCCAGCCCGCCCGGAAGAGCCGGTCCAGCCGCTGCCCGACGGTCGCCCGGGACAGTCCGGTCGCCTGCTGCAGCGCACCCCGGGTCACGGCACGGCGACTGCGCACCAGTTCGAGCAGCTCGCCGGCGCTCCCCCGGCCCGCACCTCGTCCGGTTCTCCCGGGCCGTCCGGTCATGCACACCCCCTTGTGTTTCTCAACCTTGCCTTACATAGTGGGTTTTGCGTGTTAAATAGACGTAACCCTACGGTAGCCGCAGCCGAACCTTCCGGCCGGACGTCTTTTCGGAGAGCCCCGAGTGGACCGCACCGCCCAACGCGCCCCGCGCCCCCCAGGACGCACCGTTGCATACGATCCGTCCAGCGCCGCGTCCCCCCTGCATGTGCGGGCCACCGCCGTGCTGGAGGCAGGCTGGACGGGGACGTCCACGGTGCCCTCGCGCAGTCTGTATCCGCACCAGTGGTCGTGGGACTCTGCGTTCATCGCGATCGGCCTCAGGCACGTCTCGCCGTTACGGGCCCAGACGGAACTGGAGACGCTGCTGGCGGCCCAGTGGGCGGACGGGCGGATCCCGCACATCGTCTTCAACCCCTCCGTCCCCCTCGACGCGTACTTCCCGAGCCCCGACTTCTGGCGCTCGTCGACCGCGGGGAGCACCGCGGGCGCCCCGCGCACCGTACAGACGTCCGGGATCGTGCAGCCACCGGTCCACGCCCTGGCCGCGTGGCTGGTGCACCTCGCCGACCCGGGCCTGTCCAGGGCGCGCGGCTTCCTCACCCGGGCGTACCCCCGGCTGGCCGCCTGGCACGGCTACCTCCTGCACCGGCGCGACCTCGGCGGGGGCGGGCTGGTCTCCGTCGTGCACCCCTGGGAACAGGGTATGGACAACAGCCCCTGCTGGGACCGCCCGTTGTCCCGGGTCACCCCGGCCCCGGCCCGCTCCTACCGGCGCGCCGACCTCGACCACGGCGCCCCCGAGGACCGGCCGACGGATCTGGACTACGGGCGGTACGTGCGGCTGGCCGCCGACTACCGGGACCGCGGATACGCCGACGGCCCCGACGGAGCGTCGGGCGGATTCGCCGTGGAGGACCCGGCGTTCAACGCCCTGCTCGTCGCCTCCGAGTACGCCCTGGCCCGGATCGCCCACGAGCTGGGCGCGGCCGGCTCCGCACGGCGGGTCCGCGCCGAGCGCCTGACGGCGGCCCTGGTGGAGCGGCTGTGGGAACCGGCGGCGGGGATGTTCCTGTGCCGGGACGTGCGCGCCGGGGAGCTGATCCCCGAGCGCGGTGTCTCCGGGCTGATCCCGCTGCTGCTGCCGGCCCTGCCGCGCGACCTCGCGGCCACCCTGGTCCGCACGATGTGCGGCCCGCACTTCGGCCTCGGCGGCACGACCCGCCTGGTCCCGAGCTACGACCTGCTCGGCGAGGCCTTCGACCCGCACCGCTACTGGCGCGGCCCGGCCTGGTTCAACACCAACTGGCTGCTGGAGCGCGGGCTGCGGCTGCACGGCGAGCGCGGCCGGGCCGACGCCCTGCGCAAGGGCATGCTGCACACCGCCGGCGCCTCCGGCTTCGCGGAGTACGTCGACCCGTACACGGCACAGGCCTGCGGCGTCACCGGCTTCGGCTGGACCGCCGCGCTCACGCTCGACCTGCTGCACGACCGGCCCGCACGGGGCAGGAACGGCCTCACGGCGATCAAGGGAGGAGACCGGGGATGACTGACCGGCATCATCTGCTCGTGCACGGCCGGACGTTCGCCGCCGTCGGCGACCGCGGCGACATCAGCGGCTACCGGGGCGGCAGCGCCCCGGACGGCATGTTCGTACGGGACGCCCGGCATCTGAGCCGGTGGCAGCTCACCGTCGACGGGGCGGTGCCCGACACGCTGACGCCGGTGGCCGACGGGGACACCGCGCGCTGTGTGCTCGTGCCGCGCGGCGGCCGCGACGAACCGCCCGCGTACACGCTCTTCCGCGAACAGGCCGTCGGGGACTCCGCGTTCGTGGAGTCGCTGCGCGTCACCAGCAACCGCCCGGTGCCGACGACGGTCCACCTCGCGGTCACCGCCGACGCCGACTTCACCGACCAGTTCGAGCTGCGATCGGACCACCGCACCTACACGAAGGCCGGGGCCGTCCGCTCCCGCCGCGTGCTGGGCCACGGCGTGGAGTTCACCTACCGGCGCGGCGAATGGCAATCCGTCACGACGGTGACGGCCGACCCCCACCCGGACGCCGTGGAGGAGACGGGCACCGGCGCCCGCCGCCTGGCATGGACCCTGGACCTCGAACCGCACGGCACCGCCGAGCTGACCCTGCGGGTCATGGCCCGCCCGCACGGCGACCGGCGTGCCCTGCGCGTACCCCGCTCCCCCGCCGCCCTCCAGGAGCAACTGCGCGCCCGGGAGGGCGAGTTCGTCCAAGACGTGGCCTTTCCGGCCGGCTGGCCCGAGCTGGCCGCGGCCTGCACCCGGGGCCTCGCCGACCTCGCCGCCCTGCAGGTCCCGGCGACCGGCCCGGACGGTGAGGAACTGCGCGTCCCGGCCGCCGGCGCCCCCTGGTTCCTGACCCTGTTGGGCCGGGACGCCCTGCTGACCTCGCTGTTCGCCCTGCCCTACCGGCCGCGGCTGGCCGCCGCCACACTGCCCGCGCTCGCCGCGACGCAGGCCACCGGGACCCGCGCCGACGAGATCGCCCAGCCCGGCAAGATCGTGCACGAGGTACGGCACGGCGAACTGGCCCACTTCGGCCAGGTCCCCTACGGCCGCTACTACGGCTCGGTCGACGCCACCCCGCTCTTCCTCGTCCTGCTCGGCGCGTACACCGAGCACACCGGCGACACCGGCCCGGCCCGCCGCCTCGAACCCCACGCCCGGGCCGCGATCACCTGGATGCTCGACCACGGCGGCCTCACCTCGCGCGGCTACCTCGTCTACCGCGCCGACCAGGGCGGCCTCGCCAACCAGAACTGGAAGGACTCCCCCGGCGCCATCTGCTCCGCCGAGGGCACCCGCCCCCACGGGCCGGTGACGGCCGCGGGCGCCCAGGGCTACGCCTACGACGCCCTGCGCCGCACGGCGGGCCTCGCCCGCACGGTGTGGCAGGACGCCACGTACGCGCACCTGCTGGAGCAGGCGGCCGGCGACCTGCGCGACCGTTTCCAGCGGGACTTCTGGATGCCGGAGCACTCCTTCCCCGCCCTCGCGCTCGACGGCCGGGGCGAACGGGTCGACGCGCTGGCCTCCGACGCCGGGCACCTGCTGTGGTCGGGGCTGCTGGACAAGGAGTACGGCGAACTCGTCGGCCGGCGGCTTCTCGAACCGGACTTCTTCTCCGGCTGGGGCGTCCGCACCCTCGCCGCCGGGCAGCCGGCGTACCACCCGCTCTCCTACCACCGCGGCTCGGTCTGGCCGCACGACAACGCGCTGATCGCACTGGGCCTGGCCCGCTACGGGCTGCACGACGAGGCCCGCGCGATCGCCCGCGGCCTGGTCGACGCGGCGGGCACGACCGGCCACCGGCTCCCGGAGGTCCTCGCGGGCTACGGCCGCGACACCCACCCGGAGCCGGTGCCGTACCCGCACGCGTGCGTGCGTGAATCCCGTTCCGCGTCCGCACCGTTGGCGCTGCTCACGGCGGTCGGCGTGGTCTGAGGGCCGTGTTGGGTCGCCGTTTGCCGGGTGTTTGCCGAGCGCTGGCCCGGCGGGCTGAACACACCTGAGGGACACCCCGTACCGAACGGTGGCGGGCCCGCACCCCCACGCGGGTCCGCCACCTCACCGGGTTCGAACGGGAAGGACCTCCGGGTGCCTGTCTTCACACACGTCCAGAAGGCCGTCGCAGCGGAGGCCGACCCTGAGAAGAGGGAGGGCGCCGGTCCCAGATCCCGCTTCGCGCGCCTCACCCGCCTCCGCGGCTGGCGCACCCGCCACCCCCGGGCCGCCCGCGCCCTCCGCCTGGCCACCACCGCCCTCGCCGCCGTCGTGGTCCTCGGGGCCCTGCTGCTGCCCAACACCCTCCCCGCCCTCGAACCGGACAGCTTCGCGCGGATCCCGGCCGAGGCGGTCATCGGGGCCGTCGTCGTGCTGGCGCTGCCGCCCCGGCCCCGGCTGGCGGCGGCGGTGCTGTACGGACTCGGGCTCACCGCACTGACCACGGTGAACCTGCTCGACATGGGGTTCAACGAGTACCTGGGCAGGGGCTTCAACGCCGCGCTCGACTGGGACCTGCTGCCCGACGCCCAGGCGTACGTCGAGGACACACTCGGCGGGGGCGTCGCGACCGCGGCCGCCGTCGGCGCGGTGGTGCTCGTGCTGCTCGTGGCGGCCGTCATGGTCGCGGCGGCGATCCGGCTCGCGCACGTGCTGGCCCGCCACCGGGTGCGGGCGACCAAGGGCGCCCTGATCGCCGGCACCGTCTGGGTCACCTGCTCCGCGCTGGGCCTGACCCTGTTCGGCGGGCCGATCGCCTCCGAGCGCGGGGCCGGGGCCCTCAGGGTGCACGCGCAGCGGACGGTGGAATCGCTGCGGGACGAGGCGGCGTTCGTGAAGCAGTCGAAGGCGGACACCTTCGGCAACACCCCGCCCGGTGAACTGCTGCCGGATCTGCGCGGCAAGGACGTGATCTTCACGTTCATCGAGAGCTACGGCCGCAGCGCGATCGAGGACCCGGTCATGGCACCCGGCGTCGACCGGACCCTCGACACGAGCACCGAGGCCCTGGAGAAGGCGGGCTTCGCGGCCCGCAGCGGCTGGCTGACCTCGGCGACCTACGGCGGCAGCAGCTGGCTCGGCCACTCCACGACCATGTCCGGCCTGTGGATCGACAACCAGCGGCGCTACCGCACGGTCAGCGCCGGCGACCACCTCACCCTCACCAAGGCCTTCCAGAAGACCGGCGCCTGGGACACGGTCGGTGTCATGCCGGGCGTGCAGAAGGGCTGGCCGGAGGAGGAGTGGTACGGCCTCGACAAGCTCTACGACGCCTTCGACCTGGGCTACCGGGGCCCGAAGTTCAGCTGGTCGACGATGCCCGACCAGTACGCGCTGGAGGCCTTCCAGCGGCAGGTGCACGGCAAGAAGCGGGACAAGCCGCTGATGTCGTTCGTCATCCTGACCTCCAGTCACCAGCCCTGGGCGCCCATCCCGAAGATGGTCGGCTGGGACGAACTCGGCGACGGCTCGGTCTTCGACGCGATCCAGAAGGCCGGCAACAAGGCGTCGGACGTCATCACCGACACCACCAAGTCCCGCCAGGAGTACGGCAAGTCCATCGAGTACTCGGTCACCAGCCTCACCCAGTGGCTGGAGCGCTACGGCACCGACGACACCGTCCTGGTCTTCCTCGGCGACCACCAGCCCATCGCCCGGGTCAGCGGCACCCGCGCCGGCCGGGACGTGCCGGTGTCGATCGTCGCGAAGGACCCGAAGGTCCTGGACAAGGTCGCCGCCTGGAACTGGACGGAGGGCCTCAAGCCCGACCGCGACGCGCCCGTGTGGAGGATGGACGCCTTCCGCGACCGCTTCCTGAAGGCGTACGGCTCCACGCCGCGCCCCTCCAAGGGCTGATCAGCCGCCGGAGGTGTCGAGCTCGGCGTCCTCGCCGACCCCGGCGCAGTCGTAGGGGTCCTTCAGCCAGCCGTCCGGCAGCACCACCCGGTTGTTGCCGGAGGTACGGCCCCGGGGCCCGTCGGCGCCGGCGGGCCAGGGCTGGTCGAGGTCCAGCTCGTCCAGACCGGACCGCAGCTCCTCCAGGGACGAGGTGATCGCGAGGCGCTTGCGCATCTCGGAGCCGACCGCGAAGCCCTTCAGGTACCAGGCGACGTGCTTGCGGAAGTCGATCACGCCCCGGGACTCGTCGCCGATCCACTCCCCGAGCAGGGTGGCGTGCCGGACCATGACGTCGGCGACCTCGCGCAGGGCGGGGCGGGCGATGTCCTGGGTACGGCCCTCGAAGGCGGCGACCAGGTCCGAGAACAGCCACGGCCGGCCCAGGCAGCCGCGCCCCACCACGACACCGTCGCAGCCGGTCTCGCGCACCATCCGCAGGGCGTCCTCGGCCGACCAGATGTCGCCGTTGCCGAGCACCGGGATCTCCGGCACGTGCTCCTTCAGCCGGGCGATGGCCTCCCAGTCGGCGGTGCCGCCGTAGTGCTGGGCGGCGGTGCGGCCGTGCAGGGCGATGGCGGTGACGCCCTCCTCGACGGCGATCCGGCCGGCGTCGAGGAAGGTGATGTGGTCGTCGTCGATGCCCTTGCGCATCTTCATCGTCACGGGCAGATCGCCGGCGCCGCTGACGGCCTCGCGCAGGATGGCCCGCAGCAGGTTCCGCTTGTACGGCAGCGCGGAGCCGCCGCCCTTGCGTGTGACCTTCGGCACCGGGCAGCCGAAGTTCAGGTCGATGTGGTCGGCGAGGTCCTCCTCCGCGATCATGCGGACGGCCTTGCCGACGGTCGCGGGGTCCACGCCGTACAGCTGGATGGAGCGGGGGCGCTCACTCGCGTCGAAGTGAATGAGCTGCATGGTCTTCTCGTTGCGTTCGACCAGTGCCCTGGTGGTGATCATCTCGCTGACGAACAGGCCCTTGCCGCCACTGAACTCCCTGCACAGGGTGCGGAAGGGCGCATTGGTGATCCCGGCCATGGGGGCCAGGACGACGGGGGGCTGGACGGTGTGCGGACCGATCTGGAGGGGCGTGGACATGCCTCCATTGTGCCGTGCAATGAGATGGCAAAATTCATTAGTTAGCCACACTATCGAAATCGGCGTACGATGGCGCGCATGCCCGAGCTCAGCCCCCGCCGCCGCATGCTGGTACTCGCGATCTGCTGCATGAGCCTGCTGATCGTGAGCCTCGACAACACGGTCCTGAACGTGGCCCTGCCGTCCATGCAGCAGGACCTGCACGCGAGCACGTCGGGCCTGCAGTGGACGATCGACGCGTACACGCTGGTCCTGGCCTCGCTGCTGATGCTCGCGGGCTCCACGGCCGACCGGATCGGCCGCAAGCGGGTCTTCATGGCAGGCCTGGTCGTCTTCACCCTCGGCTCGGTGCTGTGCTCCCTCGCGCCGAACCTGGAGGCGCTGGTCGCGTTCCGGATGGTGCAGGCGGTGGGCGGCTCGATGCTGAACCCGGTCGCCATGTCGATCATCACCAACACCTTCACGGACCCGCGCGAGCGGGCCCGGGCGATCGGCGCGTGGGGCGCGGTCGTCGGCATATCGATGGCTGCCGGCCCGCTCGTCGGGGGTCTCCTGGTGGAGTCGGTCGGCTGGCGCTCGATCTTCTGGATCAATCTGCCGGTGGGCCTGGCGGCACTGCTGCTCACCCTGCGGTTCGTCCCCGAGTCCCGCGCGCCGAAGGCCCGCCGCCCCGACCCCGTCGGGCAGGTGCTGGTGATCGCGCTGTTCGGCTCGCTGACGTACGCGATCATCGAGGCGCCGAGCACCCCGTTCCGGTCCACAGCGCCGCTGGCCGTCGTCGCCCTCGCCGCCCTGGCGGGGCTGCTCCTCTACGAGCCGCGCCGCAAGGAACCGCTGATCGACCTGCGCTTCTTCCGCTCGGCGCCGTTCAGCGGGGCGACGGTCATCGCGATCAGCGCGTTCGCCGCGCTCGGCGGCTTCCTGTTCCTGTCGACGCTGTACCTGCAGAACGTGCGCGGCCTGACCGCCCTGGAGGCGGGCCTGTGGATGCTGCCGATGGCGGTCCCGACGTTCCTGTGCGCGCCGCTGTCGGGCCGCCTGGTCGGCACGCGTGGCCCCCGTCTGCCGCTGCTGATCGCGGGCTTCGCGATGACGACGAGCGGTGTCCTCTTCGCCGCGTTCGAGGCGGAGACCTCGAACGTCACGCTCTTCGCCGGCTACGTCCTCTTCGGCATCGGCTTCGGGTTCGTCAACGCGCCCATCACCAACACGGCGGTCTCCGGCATGCCGCGTGCCCAGGCGGGGGTGGCCGCCGCGGTCGCCTCCACGAGCCGGCAACTGGGCCAGACGCTGGGGGTGGCGGTGGTGGGCGCGGTGCTCGCCTCGCGCATCGGCTCGTCCTCCTACCGCGAGGCGTTCGTGTCAGCGGCGCGGCCCGGCTGGTGGATCCTCGTGGTGTGCGGCTTCGCGGTCCTGGCGCTGGGGGCGGTGACGAGCGGGCGGTGGGCCCGGGGCACCGCCGAGCGGGCCGCGGAGCGGCTGGAGCCGGCGGAGGTACGCCAGACCGTCGGGACGAGCGGCTGAGTCCGGAACGGCTCCCGGGGCCGGCGGTCGCCGGTGCCGGCCGATTCTGCGACTCGCAGCCGCTCAGTCGAGACAGAACTCGTTGCCCTCGATGTCCTGCATCACGATGCACGACTCGTCGTACTCGTCGGCGAGCAGCACGCGCACGCGTGTGGCGCCGAGCGCGACCAGTCGTGCGCACTCGGCTTCGAGCGTGGCGAGGCGTTCCTCGCCCACGAGCCCGGTGCCCACGCGCACGTCGAGGTGCACCCGGTTCTTGACGACCTTGCCTTCGGGGACGCGCTGGAAATACAGCCGCGGTCCCACGCCCGAGGGATCACCGCAGACGAACCCCGCGCCCTGGCGCTCGGGCGGCAGAGTGCGATCGAAGTCACCCCACGTCGCGAACCCCTCCGGCGGGGGCGGTACGACGTACCCCAGAACCTCGCACCAGAAGCGGGCCACCCGCTCGGGCTCCGCGCAGTCGAACGTGACCTGGACCTGCCTGATCGATGACATCGGCGCACCCTAGCAGGGCTCTGTCGCTCATCTCCCGGTATATATCGGCAGGTTGTTGGAAACCCCGTTGATGTTGGTCTTGCTGCACACTCCTTGCTGCGAGCAGACCGGAACGCCGGATTTCTCGACGCGGGAGGGCGCCATGACACCGATCGACACGAGCAAGGTCAGCCGCTGGGACCAGCACGGCCGGGAGCATGTGGTGCGCGTGCACCGGACGGGCGTGCAGCGCACGATCAGATGCGACACCTGCGGCTGGCGCAGAAAGGCCCAGTTCCTGCCCTGGCTGAAGGCCGAGGAACACCTGGCGGAGGCCCATCAGGCGACGGTGGACCCGACGGCGGCGTGAACGGCCGGAGGGCCTGGAAGGACGAGCCTCAGTAGAGGATCGAGGGCAGGTACGCCCCGTCGGGCTGGTTGTACAGGCCGATGGTCATCAGGCTCATCAGCTGCACGACCTTGAGGCCGTTGGACAGGCACCATCTCAGCAGCACACTGTCGCTCACGGGGACGAGGATGCCCGGCCCGGCGAACTGCGGGGCCGCCGCGATCAAGGCTTGGAGGTCCCGGGTGGTCTCACCGACGGCGTGCGCGAAGAAGGCCAGGTCGGTGGCGTACCCGGTGACGCGTCCCGCGCACTCGACAACCCGGGCGGTGCCCTGTTTGAGCCCGTCGGCGACCTCTCCGCCCCGGTCGACGCCGTGGACCTGCCGGCACAGGTCGTTGCAGGCACCGAGGTCCGCGTCCGTGGCCTCCCGCACCGTGCAGCCGGGCAGCGCACGCCCGATCGGCGGGCCCTGGACGCAGGCGAGCGTGGCCCGGTGGACGAAGCCCAGGCTGACGTACAGCGAGAACGACCTGTTGTGGTAGCCGGTCTGCAGCAGCCGGATGCCCGGCGCCCCGCGCTCGTCGGACCGCTCCATCACGTCCCTCATCAGGCGGCGGCCCACGCCCGCGTTCTGCACGCCGGGGTCGACGGTGACGGGCCCGACCCCGACGACGGGTGAGCGTTCGTCGAGGAAGTTGCTGCCCACGATCCGCCCGTCGAGTTCGGCGACGACGCTGTAGAAACCGGGGTGCGTGAGGGCTCCCTCGATCACCGCGACACCCACGTCGGGGCTCGGGAAGTCGGGTGGGAACGCATGCTCCCCGGCGATGCCGGCGAAGGCCTCGTAGCAGATCCTTCCGCACTCCGCGGCGTCGTCCGCGGTGCCCGGGCGCAGTATGAGATCCACGATCGCCATCCCCTTCTCAGCGCCCCCGCGCGGTGACCCACCCCTCTCTTCCCATCCTGTGCCTCTGCTTGCCGGGGCGCACCTGCTAGCGGTGATCCTTCTAGGGCCGCAGGCCTCGCACCAGCAGGTCGACGACCGCGGTGAAGTCGGCCTCGGCGCCCGGCTCTTCCCACTCCCGGGCGTAGCTGGGATCGTGGAAGCGGCCCGTCGCCTGGAACACCGCTCGGGCCGTGGCCCGCGGGTCGGTGGCGGCGAAGTCGCCGCTGGTGACGCCGGCCTCGATGATCCGGGTCAGCTGGGCGATCAGGTCGGCGAGGTGCTCGCCGACCGCCGTACCGGCCTCGTCGGTGAGGACCGTGTACGTGGCGAACAGCTCCGGATCGTCGCCCGCTTTGCGGCGCTTGGCCGCGAACAGCGCGGTGAGCCAGTCCCGCAGCCGGGTCTCCGGGGCGCTGTCCGCGGCGGCGATCCCGGACAGCTGCCCGGACGTGCGGTCCAGCCAGCGCTTGGTGACCGCCTCGCGCAGCGCCGCCTTCGTCCGGAAGTGGCGGTAGACGCTGCCGTGGCTGACGCCGAGCGCACGCGCCACGTCCACCACGGTGGCCTTGGCCGGGCCGTGGCGGCGCAGCACCTCCTCGGTCGCCTCCAGGATGCGCTCGGCGGTCAGGATCTCGCTGGTCGGTGCCATGCCCTGACCGTACCCGGAGCCCGGTTCAGCTCTCGAGGTGTGCCATCTGGGCCGCCGGGTAACGGTCGCCCGCAGCGGCGCCGGGCGGTACGGCCTCCTCGATCGCGGCCACGTCGGCCGCGTCCAGCGTCACGTCCAGCGCGCCCAGCGCCTCCGTGAGCCGGTCGCGGCGGCGGGCGCCGACCAGGGGCACGATGTCCTCACCGCGGGAGAGCACCCAGGCGATGGCGATCTGCGCGACGCTGACGCCCTTCTGCTCGGCGATCTTCCGCAGCGCCTCGACGAGGTTCAGGTTGTGCCGGAGGTTGTCGCCCTGGAAGCGCGGCGACATCGCCCGGAAGTCGCCCGCGCCGAGCTGCCGGTCCGCGGTGAAGTGGCCGGAGATCAGGCCCCGGGAGAGCACTCCGTACGCCGTGATGCCGATGCCCAGCTCGCGGGTGGTGGGCAGGATCTCGTCCTCGATGCCGCGGGAGATGAGGGAGTACTCGATCTGGAGGTCGGAGATCGGCGCGGTGGCGGCGGCCCGGCGGATCGTGTCGGCGCCGACCTCGCTGAGGCCGATGTGCCGTACGTATCCCGCCTCGACCAGTTCCGCGATGGCGCCGACCGTCTCCTCGATGGGCACGTCCGGGTCGAGGCGGGCGATGCGGTAGACGTCGATGTGGTCGACGCCGAGCCGCTGGAGGGAGTGGGCGGCGAAGTTCTTCACGGCGGCGGGCCGGCCGTCGTAGCCCAGCCAGCTGCCGTCCGGGCCGCGCAGGGCGCCGAACTTCACGCTGACCAGGGCCTGTTCACGCCGGGCGGCGGGAGCGGCGCGCAGGGCCTCGCCGATCAGCATCTCGTTGTGGCCCATGCCGTAGAAGTCGCCGGTGTCGAGCAGGGTGACGCCCGCTTCGAGCGCCGCGTGGAGGGTCGCTATGGATTCGGCCCGGTCCGCCTCGCCGTACAGCGCGGACATGCCCATGCAGCCGAGACCGAGGGCGGAGACCTGGGGGCCGGTGGTTCCGAGGGTTCGGGTTCGCATCGTCATGCCGTCCACTGTGCCATGACGACTGACAGATTTCAATATCTGTCAGTCCATACTTGTCATCCGCCTCGAGAACTGCGGCACGCCCCTGGCTACCGCGCGGTGACCGCCAGCTTCGCGCCCAGTGCCACGAACGACCCCGCGAAGCCCCGCCGCAGCCACGCCATCACCCGGGGCCGCCCGATCACATGGCTGCGCACCGACGCGGCCAGTACCCCGTACGCGGCGAACACCGCGAAGGTCGCCAGCATGAACACCCCGCCGAGCCCCACCATGCGCACCACCGCGTGCGGCTCACCGGGGCTCACGAACTGCGGCAGGAACGCGAAGAAGAAGATCGTCAGCTTCGGATTGAGGATGTTGATCAGCACACCCCGCACGATCACCCGCCGCGCGGACACCGGCGCCGCCGCCCGCTCCTCCACCACGAGCGCCTCCTTGTCCCGCACCGTCGCCCACGCCATGTACAGCAGGTAGGCGACGCCCGCGTACTTCAGCACCTGGAACGCGGTCGCGCTCGCGTGCAGCAGCGCGGCGACGCCGGTGACGGTGGCCAGCAGATGCGGCACGATCCCGAGGGTGCAGCCGACGGCCGCGACGACACTCGCACGGCGCCCCCGGGAGAGCGCGGCGGCCAGGGTGTAGACGACGCCGGTGCCCGGCGTGGCGACGACGACAAGGGTGGTCAGCAGGAACGCGATGCTCATGCCGTCACCCTGGCGCGGCACCCGCCCTGGAAACAGGACCAATCGGCCCCGGCGCTACGGGACCAATCCCCCACGCCCCAGAGACCTCAGACGACCAGACCAAGGAGCGCATCGCCGAGCTCCTCAAGAAGCACCGGGTGCACGACTCGCGCAGGGGCAACCACCTCAAGAGGACCTGTGAAAACGCCGCGGTGCCGGGCCCCTCCGAGGAGGAACCCGGCACCGCGGCGCAGCGAAAGGCGATCAGCAGCCGATCAGGCGGGCCGCCAGGTAGCCCTCGATCTGGTCGAGGGAGACGCGCTCCTGCTTCATCGTGTCGCGCTCGCGGACGGTGACCGCGTTGTCCTCGAGCGTGTCGAAGTCGACGGTCACGCAGAACGGCGTGCCGATCTCGTCCTGACGGCGGTAGCGGCGGCCGATGGCGCCGGCGTCGTCGAACTCGATGTTCCAGTTCTGGCGGAGCGCCTGGGCGAGGCCCTTGGCCTTCGGGGACAGCTCCGGGTTGCGGGACAGCGGCAGCACCGCGACCTTCACCGGGGCGAGGCGCTGGTCGAGGCGCAGCACGGTGCGCTTCTCCATCTTGCCCTTGGCGTTGGGGGCCTCGTCCTCGATGTAGGCGTCCAGGAGGAACGCCAGCATCGCGCGGCCGACACCCGCCGCGGGCTCGATGACGTACGGAGTCCAGCGCTCGCCGGCTTCCTGGTCGAAGTAGGTGAGGTCCTGGCCGGAGGCCTTGGAGTGGGCGCCGAGGTCGTAGTCGGTGCGGTTGGCCACACCCTCGAGCTCGCCCCACTCACTGCCGCCGAACTGGAAGCGGTACTCGATGTCGGCGGTGCGCTTGGAGTAGTGGGAGAGCTTCTCCTTCGGGTGCTCGTACCACCGCATGTTCTCCTCGCGCAGGCCGAGACCGGTGTACCAGTTCCAGCGCTGCTCCATCCAGTACTCCTGCCACTTCTCGTCCTCGCCCGGCTTGACGAAGAACTCCATCTCCATCTGCTCGAACTCGCGGGTGCGGAAGATGAAGTTGCCGGGCGTGATCTCGTTGCGGAAGGACTTGCCCATCTGGGCGATACCGAACGGCGGCTTGCGGCGCGAGGTGGTCTGCACCTGGGAGAAGTTGGTGAAGATGCCCTGCGCGGTCTCGGGCCGCAGGTAGGCGATGGAGCCGGAGTCCTGCGTCGGGCCGAGGTGGGTGGACAGCAGGCCCGAGAACTGCTTGGGCTCGGTGAACTGGCCCTTGTTGCCGCAGTTGGGGCAGTTGACGTCGGCCAGGCCGTTCTCCGGCAGGCGCTTGTGCTTGGCCTCGTAGGCCTCCTCCAGGTGGTCCGCGCGGAACCGCTTGTGGCAGGAGGTGCACTCGGTCAGCGGGTCCGTGAAGGTGGCGACGTGACCGGAGGCGACCCAGACCTCGGGGGCCAGAATCACGGACGAGTCGATACCCACGACGTCCTCGCGCGAGGTCACCATGTAGCGCCACCACTGGCGCTTGAGGTTCTCCTTGAGCTCGACACCCAGGGGGCCGTAGTCCCAAGCGGCGCGCTGGCCGCCGTAGATCTCACTACAGGGGAATACGAAGCCCCGGCGCTTGCTCAGGCTGACGATGGTGTCGATCTTGTCGGCGGCCACGGTGCTCTCTTCATTACGACGACGGGCGACGAAGCGAGATGCTTCCAGCGAATGCTTCAGGTTACCGGCGGGGACGCCCCCTCAATCAAATCGCTCCCCCCTCGGCGGCCGCCGGCCCCCTCCCGTCCCGCTCCTCGGACCGTTTGTTGACAACGGTTTCCATATTTGTTGAAAATGAGTGTCATGAACGTACGACGACGCCTCATACCCGCCGCCCTGGCCTCCGCTCTCGGCCTCGGCGCCCTGACCGCCTGCTCCAGCGACAGCGCGGCCTCGGGCAACACGGACAAGTTCGACGTCGTCGCGTCGTTCTACCCGATGGCATTCCTCGCCGAGCAGATCGGCGGCGACCACGCGAACGTCACCAGCCTGACCGAGCCCGGCCAGGAGCCGCACGACCTGGAGATCAGCACCAAGCAGCGCGCGCAGCTGGAGGAGGCCGACGCGGCGCTCTACCTCAAGGGCCTCCAGCCGGCCGTCGACGAGGCCGTCGGGCAGACCGGCATCAAGACCAAGATCGACGCGACCACGCTGACCCACCTCGAGGACCACGGCACCGGCGGCCACGCCCACGAGGGCGAGGAGGGCACCGCCGAGGAAGGCCACGCCGAGGAGGAGGAGCACGCCCGCGACCCGCACATCTGGCTGGACCCGGTGAAGTACGCCGAGGTCGCCGAGGGCGTGGGCAAGGCCTTCGAGAAGGCCGACCCGGACCACGCGGCCGATTACAAGAAGAACACCGCGGCCCTGGTCGAGAAGCTGAACGGCCTCAACGGCGAGTTCGAGAACGGCCTGAAGGACACCAAGACCAAGGTCTTCTTCACCAACCACGCCGCCTTCGGCTACCTCGCCGAGCGTTACGGCCTCACCCAGGAGGCCATCTCCGGCCTCGACCCCGAGAGCGAGCCCAGCGGCGCCCGCGTCCGGGAGCTCCAGCAGGAGGCCAAGGCCGACGGCGTCACCACCGTCTTCTACGAGACACTGGTCTCCGACAAGACCGCGAAGACCCTCGCCAAGGACGCGAAGCTCAAGACGGACGTCCTCGACCCGCTCGAGGGCATCACCGACAAGTCCCGCGGCGACGACTACTTCCAGGTCATGGAAGCCAACCTCAAGGCCCTTCAGGCGGCCCTGGGAGCGAAGTGATCGACCCATCGGAGGACGGCATGAACGAGCCCGTCGTATCCCTGCGCGGTGTCCGCGCGGACCTGGGCTCGCGCCCCGTCCTGCGCGGCATCGACCTCACCGTGCACCACGGTGAGGTCGTCGCGCTGCTCGGCGCGAACGGCTCCGGCAAGTCCACGGCCGTGCGCAGCATCATCGGCCAGGTGCAGACCGGCGCCGGCGAGATCGAGCTGTTCGGCACGGACCGCAGGCGGTTCCGCGACTGGCACCGCGTGGGCTACGTCCCGCAGCGCACCACGGCCGCCGGCGGCGTGCCCGCCACCGTGACCGAGGTGGTCTCCTCCGGCCGCCTGTCCCGGGCCCGCTTCGGCGTACTGCGCAAGGCCGACCGCGCGGCCGTGGGACGCGCCCTGGAGCTCGTCGGCATGGCGGACCGGGCCAAGGACTCGGTCGACGCCCTCTCCGGCGGCCAGCACCAGCGCGTCCTGATCGCCCGCGCCCTCGCCTCCGAGCCGGAACTGCTGATCATGGACGAGCCGATGGCCGGTGTCGACCTGGCCAGCCAGGAGGTCCTCGCGCACACGCTGCGCGAGCAGGTCTCCCAGGGCACGACCGTGCTGCTCGTGCTGCACGAACTGGGCCCCCTGGAGCCCCTCATCGACCGGGCGGTCGTCCTGCGCGACGGCTGCGTCGTGCACGACGGACCGCCCCCCAAGGCGGTCGGGCAGCACGCCCTGCCCGGCCACGACCACGTACACCCGCACGCACCCGCGGGCCACGAACCGATCCGCACGGGACTGCTGAGCTGATGGAGATCCTCGACTACGCCTTCATGCAGCGGGCCCTGCTCGCCGCCGTCCTGGTCGGCATCACGGCCCCCGCGGTGGGGATCTACCTGGTCCAGCGGCGCCAGGCCCTGATGGGAGACGGCATCGGCCACGTCGCGATGACCGGCGTCGGCCTCGGCTTCCTGCTGACCTGGTCCCCGGTGTGGATGGCGACTCTCGTCTCCGTCCTCGGCGCGGTCCTCATGGAGCTGATCCGCTGGTACGGCAAGACCCGCGGCGACATCGCCCTCGCGATGCTGTTCTACGGCGGCATGGCCGGCGGTGTGATGTTCATCAACCTCGCGCCGACGGGCTCCAACGCCAACCTGACGTCGTACCTGTTCGGCTCCCTGTCGACGGTGTCCGAGTCGGACGTCACGGCGATCTGCGTCCTGGCCGCCTTCGTCGTCCTGGTCACCCTCGGCCTGCGGCGGCAGCTGTTCGCGGTCAGCCAGGACGAGGAGTTCGCCCGGGTGACGGGCCTGCCGGTGCGCGCGCTGAACCTGCTGACGGCGATCACCGCGGCCGTCACGGTGACGGTGGCGATGCGCGTGGTCGGGCTGCTGCTGGTCAGCGCGCTGATGGTGGTGCCCGTGGCGGCCGCCCAGCAGATCGGCCGCAGCTTCGCGGCCACCTTCGTGATCGCCGTCGCCATCGGCGTGAGCGTGACGATCGGCGGTACGGTCACCTCGTACTACCAGGACGTGCCGCCCGGCGCGACGATCGTGCTGCTGACCATCGGCGCGTTCATCGTGCTCACGGCGCTAGCGGCCCCGCTGGCACGCCGCCGCGCCCGCGCGGCGACGGCCGCGAACACCACGGCCGACCCCGCCGAGTGCGCGATCCCGGGCAGCCGGGAGGCGGCCGACGAAGTCGGCGTCTGAACGCCCCCACCCCGGACTGGCACAATGTCCCGGGCAAGGCAGACGTGAGGAGGCAACGGTGACGACCGCTGGACCGTCCGTGAAGGGCCGCGCCACCAGGCAGCGGGCCGCCGTGTCGGCGGCCCTGCAGGAGGTCGACGAGTTCCGCAGCGCGCAGGAACTGCACGACATGCTCAAGCACAAGGGCGACTCGGTCGGGCTCACCACGGTCTACCGCACGCTGCAGTCCCTCGCCGACGCCGGTGAGGTCGACGTCCTGCGCACCGCCGACGGCGAGTCCGTCTACCGCCGCTGCTCCACCGACGACCATCACCACCACCTCGTGTGCCGCGGCTGCGGCAAGGCCGTCGAGGTCGAGGGCCCGGCCGTGGAGAAGTGGGCCGAGTCCATCGCCGCGGAGCACGGATATGTGAACGTGGCTCATACGGTGGAGATTTTCGGGACCTGTGCGGACTGCGCGGCTGCCTCCGGCGGGTGAGCCGTTCCTCGCCGTAGAGGTGAGTACGCGTTGCCGGGTGCGGGTGCGTGGGGGTTGTTCGCGCAGTTCCCCGCGCCCCTGAGGTCGGAAGCCTCCTACGCGCCCCGGGCACTCAGTCTGCCCCTCGTGTGATCCGCCGCGGCCCGGCTGCCACCGGAGGGGCGGCCGGGCGTGGCGTGTTACGGCTGCTTGCCCTCCATGGCCTGAAGTTCCTCGTTCGGGATGGCCCCGCCGAAGCGCCGGTCCCGGGAGGCGAACTCCAGGCAGGCCCGCCACAGGTCACGCCGGTCGAAGTCCGGCCACAGCACGTCCTGGAAGACCATCTCGGCGTAGGCGCTCTGCCAGATCAGGTAGTTGGAGGTGCGCTGCTCGCCGCTGGGACGCAGGAACAGGTCCACGTCCGGCATGTCCGGGTAATACAGGTACTTCGCGAAGGTCTTCTCATTGACCTTGGACGGGTCGAGCCTGCCGCTCTTCACGTCCTCGGCCAGGGCCTGCGCCGCGTCCGCGATCTCGGCCCGCCCGCCGTAGTTCATGCAGAAGTACAGCGTGAGCTTGTCGTTCCCCTTGGTCTGCTCCTGGGCGACCTGGAGTTCCTTGGCGACCGAGCGCCACAGCTTGGGCATACGGCCCACCCAGCGCACCCGGATGCCCAGCTCGTCCAGCTGGTCCCGGGTCTTGCGGATGAAGTCCCGGTTGAAGTTCATCAGGAAGCGCACCTCGTCCGGCGACCGCTTCCAGTTCTCGGTGGAGAAGGCGTACAGGGAGATGGCGCCCACGCCCATCTCGATGGCCCCCTGAAGCACGTCCAGGACGCGCTCGGCACCGACCTTGTGCCCCTCGGTACGCGGCAGCCCGCGGTCCTTGGCCCAGCGGCCGTTGCCGTCCATGACGATCGCCACATGCCGCGGTACGAGCTCCGCGGGGAGCTTCGGGGGCCGCGCGCCGGACGGGTGCGGCTCCGGCGTCCTGTAGTCCCGGCGCTGACGCCCCAGGATCCCGCGTACGGCCATGTGTTTCTCGTCTCCTCGTGCTCGCTTGCTTGCTTCTCTGCTGCTCCGCGGCCGCGCTACTTCTCGACGTAGCGCAGGGAGCGCAGCCCGCGCTCCATGTGCCAGTGCAGATACGCGGACACCAGCCCGCTGCCCTCCCGGACGTGGCGCGCCTCGCACGCGTCCGCGGTCTCCCAGTCTCCCGTAAGCAGGGCGCCGAGGAGTTCCAGGGCCTGGGGCGAGGGTACGACGCTGCCGGGCACGCGGCAGTCCACGCAGACGGAACCGCCCGACGCGACCGAGAAGAACCGGTTGGGCCCGGGCATCCCGCACTTCGCGCAGTCGGTGAAGCTCGGGGCGTACCCGTTGACGGCGAGGGAGCGGAGCAGGAACGCGTCGAGCACGAGATGCGGCGCGTGCTCCCCCCGGGCGAGGGTCCGCAGCCCGCCGACCAGCAGCAGGTACTGCTGCACGGCCGGCTCCCCTTCATGGTCGGTGAACCGCTCGGCGGTCTCCAGCATGACGGTCCCGGCCGTGTACCGGGCGTAGTCGCTGACGATCCCGCTGCCGTACGGCGCGATGGTCTCGCTCTGAGTGCACAGCGGCAGCCCCCGCCCGACCAGCTCGCTCCCCTTGGCGAAGAACTGCACGTCGACGTGCGAGAACGGCTCGAGACGCGCACCGAACTTCGACTTCGTCCGGCGCACGCCCCGGGCCACAGCGCGTACCCGTCCGTGACCGCGCGTGAGCAGCGTGATGATCCGGTCCGCCTCACCCAGTTTCTGGGTGCGCAGCACGATGCCGTCGTCGCGGAACAGACTCATGGAACCATTCTGGCAGGGTCGTCACGTCAAGGGACCTCACCCCTGCTGCGGGCGTTCGCGTACGCGGTCGCCGCGCGCAGCCGCTCGGCCGGGGTGGCGTGCCGGACGGCTCCGGGGTCGGCGTCCCACTCCCTGCCGCCCCCGTACGGCCTCAACTGCACGTAGGGCCCCTCATGCCCCATCACGATGCCGATGCGACCGCTGCGGGTGTCCACGACATACGCGCCGACCGGAGGCTTCATCGCGACACCGCCGTGAGCCGCCGGGCGGTCCGCACCGAACACCGGACCGGTTCGACGAGCGGGCAGGGCGCTTCCCACGCAAGACTCACCGGGTCAAGTCTCAGTGAGGGCAGGGTAATTCCGGCCTTGGCGAGTTCTGCCCGCAATTCTTTCACCGCGTCCTCCGCTTCTTCGGCACAGAGCGCCGAGTGTCGTGCCTCCACCGTGCTCCCCTTCCTTTCGCGGTTTCACTCTTCGCGCCTTCATCGTGACGCTCCGCGACTACACTCCAGAGGGGTCTGTGCCCTACAACTGCGGTGCGGCACAAAGGGGTTCGGCGCCGGATGCCGCAAACCGGGGGAATTTTCGAGCGGTGGTACGGGAAGCAGATCGGCGATATACGGGATGCCGCCGGTGTATTGGACGACCGCGGCCGTAAGGGCGCCACGCCCCCCTTGAAACAATCCAGCCGTGGGAGCATCAGCGAGGCACTTGGAACCGGAATGGGGCATGCGCCCCGCGCGGCCGGCGGATGTCGAGGCGATAGCGGAACTCCGGGCCGTGGTGATGCGCCCGGACCTGGAGCGGCTGGGGCGCTACGACGAACACCGGGTCAGGCAGCGCCTGCGGGACGGCTTCTCCCCGCAGCACACGTCGATCATCATGACGGCCTCCACCTTCGCGGGCAGCGTCACACTGCGCCCGTCCGGGAACGGCCACTGGCTGGAGCACTTCTACCTCGCCCCGGCACTCCAGGGCCGGGGCCTGGGCTCGGCGGTCCTGCGAACCCTGCTGAGCAGGACGGACACCTCCGGCGACCTAGTCCGCCTGAACGTCCTCCAGGACAGCCCGGCCCGCCACCTCTACGAACGCCACGGCTTCACGGTGGAGACCCAGGACGAGATCGACATCTTCATGGTGCGACGGCCGGGGGCCGATGCTCTTCCTCAGGCGGGATCCTCGGGTAATCCCCCTGCCGTTTAGGGCAGTTACCCGGATGTGGCCGTTCGTCGAGGTCGGACAGGCTGCTCGGTATGAAGCAGACCACGAAGTACGCGGCACTGGTCGCCGCCGTCGGTGCGGTGTTCGGGCTCGCCGGGCCCGGCGGGGCGTCCGCCGCCGCACCCGAGCGCCTCCACTGGACGAAGTGCACCAGCCCCGGCCTCGACCCCAGACAGCAGTGCGCCACCCTCGACGTCCCCATGGACTACTCCGACCCGGACAGCCCGGAGATCCAGATCGCCGTCTCCCGGATTCCCAGCGAGAAGCCGTCCGCGCGGCGAGGTGCGCTGTTACTCATTCCGGGCGGCCCCGGCGGGGACAGTCTCAACGATCCCTCCGGCAAGGGGCAGAAGCTGCCGCAGCGGGTGCGGGACGCCTACGATCTCGTCGGGTTCGCACCGCGCGGGATGGCGCCCTCCACCGCCGTCGACTGCGCACTCGACCCCGCCGACATCAGCATGACGAAGCGTCTGCCCTGGCCCGCCCCGGACGGTTCCGTCGGCGAGAACATGGCCACCGCACGGCGTACGGCCGAGGCCTGTGCCCGCAACGGCGGGGAGTTGATCCGGCACATCAGCACCGCCAACGAGGCCCGTGACCTGGACCGTGTCCGGGCCGCCCTCGGCGAGGAGAAGGTCTCCGCGTGGGGCGTCTCGTACGGCACCTACGTCGGCGCCGTCTACAGCCAGTTGTTCCCGCACCGCACCGACCGCATCGTGCTGGACAGCAACAACCCCGACCACACCCGTGTGACCCGCAACTGGCTCGCCGCCTTCGAGGTCGGCGTCGAGGACAACTTCCCCGAGTTCGCCCGGTGGGCCTCCCGGCCCGGCAATCCGTACCGGGTCGCCCGTACGCCCGCCGAGGTACGGTCCGGATTCCTGCGGCTCGCCGCCGGGCTGGACCGCGAGCCCCTCCCCTGGCCCGGCGCCGAACCCCCGCGGTTCGACGGCAACGCGCTCCGCCAGACCATGCTGTCCAGCCTCTACGACCCCGACGACTACCCGACCCTGGCCAAGGCCCTCCGGGCCGCCCGCGAGGGCACCGTGCCGCCCGTGCCCGAGGCGCCGCCCGAGTCGGTCCTGCAGAACGTCGCCGCGGTCGGCGTCGGCACCATCTGCAACGACGTCGACTGGCCCGACTCGGCCACCGCGTACCAGCAGGACGTGGACGAGAGCCGGGCCGCGTACCCGCTGACCGCGGGCATGCCGCGCGGGCCGATGGTGTGTGCCGCCTGGCCGTACGAGCCGAAGGAGCCGGCCGTGCGGATCACGGACCGCGGGCCCTCCAACATCCTGCTCGTGCAGAACGAGCGGGATGTCGCCACCCCGCTCGCGGGGGCCCGGAAGCTGCGCCGGGCCCTCGGCGACCGGGCGGTCATGGTCACCGTGAACTCCACCGGCCACGACGCCTATCTGGACAACGGCAACGCCTGCGGCGACCGGACCGTCTCCCGTTTCCTGGCCACCGGCACCCGGCCCGCCTCCGACCTCTACTGCGACTGAGCGGTGCGGTGGCCCGCCGCCCCGTATCGGCGGGCCACCGCGCGGAACGCCTCCTTCGGCTCCCAGTGCCAGCCGGAGGCGGGGTCGTCCGGGCGGTCCTTGATCACCTTGGTGAGGGCGTACGACGCCATGTCGAGGTCGAACCGGGGCGCGTCCGGGCGGTGCGGGGCGTCCGCGCTGATGAACTCGAAGGCCATCGCCGCGTACAGGCCCATCGACTCGAAGACGTCCAGCAACTCGCCCACGTAGTCGGCCTGGACGCGCTCGCTGCGGACCGGGCTCCCCTTGATCTCCGGCGGGTCCTTGTCGTAGTCGACGATGTCCCAGCCCATGCCGCCGGTCTCGGGCGCACCGACGTACGCGCACGTGCCGAACTCGGTGATGGCGAGCGGCTTGCCCCACTTCAGGTACTGCTTCAGCTCCCGGACGTGGTCGGACCGCTTCTCGAAGTGCGCGTAGTAGTCGATGCCGACGATGTCGAAGAGGCTCCAGTCCGGGTCGTCGATGCTCTGGGCGGCGGCGTAGCTGAGGTTGCCCTTGAAGACGGACCGGCCGACCTTCGCGGCCTTCACGGTGAACTCGGCGAGACGCCGCCGCATGCGCGGCCAGTCGACCGTGCCGTTCTGGAGGTTCTCGATGCGCTCCAGCACCGTCTCGCCCGGCAGGATGCCGGGGACGAACAGCCAGAACTCGCAGCCGACGCTGAAGTCGACACTCGCGCCCTGCCTCCGCAGGCGCTCCGCGAACCGGCCGGTCTCGGCGATGTGCTCCAGGATGTCGCGCTGCGGTGCGTCCCCGAGGGTCGGCTGCAGCCAGACGTGCAGTCCGCGCTCGGCGGCCTCGGCGGCGGTCCTGGTGAGGCGTTCGACGCCGTCGCCCGTGACGTCGACGGTGTCGGCGTGCAGGTCGTCCCGGATGGCCCGGATGTCGTGGCGCATCCGCCGGGCACTCCACGCGGTCCCCGGTGTCTCCCCCGCCCCGACCGTGTAGACGACGCCCCGCCGCCGCAGTCCCCGGCCGTGCCGGGCTTCCGTGGCCCGGGCCTGCCCGGCCGATCCCACCACCCCGGCGGCACCCACCGCCGCGGCCCCGGCCAGGAACTGCGCCCGGCTGATCCCCTTCGCCTGCTTGGTCCCCTTGGTCTCTTCCATGCCGCCCACTGTGCCGAGCGGGCGCCGGGGCCGCTGTCGGCCGACGGTCTACGGCGGCGCGACCAAGGTATGAGGTGCCGCGCCGAAGGAGACGCTCATCAGGCTCGCCCCTCGCCGAACCGGCGCACGTACCGCCGCTGCCACGGCGTCTCCACCGCCCGCCGGTCGTAATGCCGCCGGACGTACGCCACCGCCTCCTCCCCCGGCACCCCGTCCAGCACCGCCAGGCAGGCCAGGGCCGTGCCCGTGCGGCCGCGGCCGCCTCCGCAGGCGATCTCCACCCGCTCCCCGGCGGCCCGTTCCCACGCCCCGGTCAGCAGGTCGCGGGCGGCCGGCGGATCCGCCGGGAGGCGGAAGTCGGGCCAGCGGATCCAGGCGGAGTCCCAGGGGACCTCGGGCGGTCGCCTGCCGAGGAGGTGGACGGCGTAGGAGGGCTGGGGCCTGCCCGGGTCCAGGGGATGGCGCAGGCCCCGGCCCCGGATCAGCCGGCCGGACGGCAGGCGCAGGACGCCGGCGTCGCTCTCGCTCCACAGCTCGCTCACGCCCTCATCATGCTCCGCGTCCGCTCGGCAGGGCACCGATTCAGCCCACTCCCCGGGGCTCCTGCCCCGCCCCTGCCCCGATGCCCCGGAAATGCACCGCCATCGCCCGCTGCGCCCCCTCCACGTCTCGGGCCCGCAACGCCGTGACGATGTCGCGGTGGCGGCGGACCGTGATCTCGGGGGACGGGTCGTCGGGCCGTCCGCGGGCGCCGGAGACGCGGCGGAAGACCGTCCAGAACGCGGCGAGGAGCTGGGGCACGAGGTCGTTGCCCAGGGACGCGTACAGGACTTCGTGGAACTCGCGGTCGAGTTCGGGGAAGGAGCGGCCCGTGCCGCGCGCGGCCTCCTCCATGCGCATCACCACGCCCTCCAGCTTGTCCAGTTCCGCTTCGGTGGCCGTCGTGGCGACCCGGCGGATCAGTCCCTCCTCCAGCACCTCGCGGACCTGGAGGATCTCGGCGAGGGCGCCGGTGTCGTCGTCGTGGCGGGCCAGGGTGCGGAAGGTCAGGCCGTCGACGAGCGGGGTGAGGGAGGCTCGGCCGACATACGTGCCGTAGCCGTGTCTGACCTCGACGATGTCGAGGGCCTGGAGGGCCTTCAGGGCCTCGCGGACGGAGTTGCGGCTGACGCCGAGGGCCTCCATCAGTTCGGCCTCGGTGGGCAGCGGCGCGCCGGCGGTGAGTCTGCGGTCGAGGATGAGCTGGACGACCTGGCGCTGTATCCGGCTGGTCCTGGGCTCCTCGGACATGCGCCGCATCGTACGCGCCCCGGACGTCCCACGTCCCACCTCTGGCGGTACCCGGTACCGGGCCTGCCCTGATACGTCGTCAACTCAGGCCATTTCACCGTGCCATTGGTCCGACCTCTGGCGAATACGCCATTCGTGTGCGATCCCTTGACCGGCCCCACGGCCCCTCCTATGGTCGCGCTGACCGCAGGACGTAGGACGTCGTATCTCCTCTGCCAGTCCCTTCCCCCCAGACCTCGCTGGAGGACCCGTGCGCGACGTGACCCCCGACGTGCCGGCGCTGCACCGCCGGTCGTTCCTGAAGTACACCGGCGCGCTGGGCGCGGCCGCCGCCGTCTCCGCGTCGCTGTCGGCCTGTTCGTCCGGGCCTCAGTCCACCAACGACACCGGCACCGGCGGTGGCCCGGGCCGGACCCTCACCGCGGTGATCGGCTACGGCAACGACGGCAGCTGGGATCCCACGCAGACGGCGTCCGCGTTCTGCATGGCCGCCAACAACCACATCTACGAGGGGCTGCTGGACACGGACCCGATCTCCCGGGAGCCGTACGCGGCGCTGGCGACCGAGGTGCCGAAGGATCCGGACAGCACGTCCTGGAGGTTCGCGCTGCGGCCGGGCGCCACGTTCCATGACGGCAAGCCCGTCACCGCCGACGACGTGGTGTTCGTCTTCCAGCGGATCCTCGACCCGGACACCCAGACCCTCGCCAAGGGCTTCTTCGCGAGCTGGCTGAAGGAGGTCCGGAAGATCGACGCGCAGAACGTCGAGCTGGTGCTCAAGTTCCCGTTCCCGGACGGTCTTTCGCGGCTGACGCTCGCCAAGATCATGCCGCGGCACGTGTTCTCCCGGCCGGGGGGCTGGGACGACGCCATCAAGGGCAAGGCGATCGGCTCGGGACCGTACCGGCAGACCGCGCACCACCCGAAGTCGAACACCACCTTCGAGGCGTTCGACGGCTACAACGGCCCCCGCAAGCCCGCCTTCCGGAAGATGAACTGGCTGACGATCGTGGACGCGGCACCCCGCGTCGCCAAGATCTCGGGGTCGAGCGCCGGCGCGCAGATCGCGGACAACATCCCGTACGCCAACATCGGGCAGTTGGAGAGCGGCGGCATGACGGTCGCCGGCGGGGCCGGGATGAACAACCTGTTCCTGATGTTCAACACCAAGCACAAGCCGTTCGACGACGTGCGCGTGCGCCAGGCCCTGCACTACGCCATCGACACCGAGAAGATGGTGGAGGTCGCGCTCAAGGGCCACGGCAAGCCCTCCAGTTCCTTCCTCGACGAGGCCAACCCGTCCTATCGCCGGGCGAAGACCGTCTACGACCACGACCCCGACAAGGCGAAGGCGCTGCTGAAGGAGGCCGGCGTCAAGGGGCTGAGCATCGAGATCCTCGCCGTGAACGTCAGCTGGATCGTCGACTGCCTGCCGACCATCAAGGCGTCCTGGGACGCGATCGGTGTGGAGACGACCCTGTCCCCGCAGGAGACCACGGCCGTCTTCACGAAGATGGACCAGAAGCAGGACTACCAGGTCGTGGCCGCCGCCTCGAACCCCAACCAGTTCGGCCTCGACGCCGACCTGATCATGCATTACAACTACGGCCCCGAGAACCTCTGGATGCAGTACACCCGCTGGGCCGCCGACCCGGTCGCCAGGCAGCTCTTCAAGGACATGGACCGGGCCACCCGGGAGCCCGACCCGGCGAAGAAGAAGGCGATCGTCCAGGACTACATCGACGTCGTCGCCGAGCAGGCCGTGCTCTACCCGGTCGTCCACAACGAGCTCATGACGGCCTGGAACCCGGCGCGGCTCAGCGGGATAAGGGCACAGCCGTATCCGGGCATCAACCTCCTCCAGGCCAAGTGGGCCTAGCGCCATGACGGCCGTCCTGCGGATCCTGCTCCGCCGCGTCGCCCTGCTCGTGCCGCTGACGCTCGGCATCGTGCTGTTCGTGTTCCTGGTGATGCGGTTCTCGGACGTCGACCCGGCGTCCGCGTTCTTCCAGGGCGCCAACCCGACACCGCGGCAACTGCACGACTTCCGCGAGGAACACGGCCTGCTGGATCCGCTGCCGGTGCGCTACGCCGACTTCGTCGCCGACCTGCTGCACGGCGACATGGGCACCAGCGCGCTGACCCGGGCGCCGGTGATCGACCAGGTCACCACCGCCCTGCCGCTCACCCTCCAGCTGACCTTCCTCGGCCTGGGCATCGCGGTCGTGCTGTCCCTCGCCGGCGGCGTGACCGCGGCGATCTACCGGGACCGGCTGCCCGACCAGATCATCCGGGTCGTGTCGCTGACCGGTGTCGCGGCGCCCGGCTTCTGGCTGGCGCTGCTGATGATCCAGTACCTGGCGGTCGACCTGGGCTGGTTCCCGACGGGCGGCTACATCAACCCGGCGGACTCCCTCACCGGCTGGCTGAAGACCATGACGCTGCCGGCCTTCGCGCTGTCGTTGCCGGTGGCGGCGCAACTGACCCGGATCGTGCGGACGGCCGTGGTGGAGGAACTGGACAAGGACTACGTGCGGACGGCCATCGGGAGCGGGCTGCCGCCGCGGGTGGTGGTCGGGCGGAACGTCCTGCGCAACGCGCTCATCAACCCGCTCACCGTGCTCGGGCTGCGCGTCGGCTATCTGCTGGGCGGGGCGGTCGTCATCGAGACGATCTTCTCGCTGCCCGGCATGGGCAAGCTGATGATCGACGCCGTGAAGAACGGCGACCCGGCCGTCGTCCAGGGCGTCGTCCTGACCACGGCGGCCGGGTTCGTCGTCGTGAACCTCGTCATCGACGTCCTGTACCTGCTGGTCAACCCGCGACTGAGGGATGCGACCTCATGATGACCCGCATGACGACCCGGAAGGGCCTCACCGAGGCGCTGTCCCGGCCCGGCGTCCGGCTGCGCGGCTGGCGCAGGCTGCCGCTGCCGTCGAAGATCGCCGTCTGCTTCCTGGCGGTCGTCGTCCTGATGGCGCTGCTCGCGCCGCTCCTCGCCCCGCACGACCCGCTCGACCAGCAGCCGCCCGTCGACGGCACCGGGCATCCGTCCGCCGGGCACTGGATGGGCCAGGACAGCCTCGGCCGGGACATCCTCAGCCGGCTGATGTACGGGGCGCGCTGGTCGCTCGCGATCGGGCTCGGCGCGACCGGACTCGCCCTGGTGGCCGGCGCGCTGCTCGGGGCGATCGCGGCCACCTCCCGCAAGGCGGTCGACGAGACGCTGATGCGCTGCCTGGACGTCGTGATGGCGTTCCCGGGCATCGCGCTCGCCGCCGTGCTGGTGGCGGTGTTCGGCGGTGGCATCACGGTGCTGATCTGCGCGATCGCGTTCCTGTTCACCCCGCCGGTGGCGCGGGTGGTCCGGGCGAACGTCCTCGACCAGTACGGCGAGGACTATGTGACGGCGGAACGGGTGATCGGCGCGCGGACGCCGCACATCGTGCTGCGGCACGTGGCGATCAACTGCGCCGCTCCGGTGCTGGTGTTCTGCACGGTCCAGGTCGCCGAGGCGGTCGTCTTCGAGGCGTCGCTGTCGTTCATCGGGGCGGGCGTACGGCCGCCCGACCCGTCCTGGGGCAGTGTCATCGCGGACGGCAAGAACATGGTGCTGACCGGCGGCTGGTGGGCGACGGTGTTCCCCGGGCTGCTGATGCTGGTGACGGTGCTGGCGCTGAACATCCTGTCCGAGGGGGTGTCCGACGCGTGGGCGGCCCCGTCGGCGCGGAAGGTGGACGCACCCGACGACGACCGGCTCCAGACACCGGAGCCCGGCAGCGGGGAGGTCGTGCAGCTGCCCGGTCTGGCGGAGGCGGCGCGGCGGTTGCGGGCCCGGGCCCGTCATCTGCCCCGGGACGGGCAGCCGGTGCTCGCGGTGGAGAACCTCGCCATCGGCTTCGACCAGCGGCACGGCGGCGTGGACATCGTGGACGGCATCAGCTTCGAGGTCCATCCCGGTGAGGTGCTGGGGCTGGTCGGCGAGTCGGGCTGCGGCAAGTCGCTCACCGCACTGGCGATCATGGGCCTGCAGCCGAAGGGGGCGCGGATCGGCGGCCAGGTCCGTTTCCACCAGCGGGACCTGCTCGCCGAGCCGATGCGCGTACGCCGCAGGCTGCTCGGCCACGAGATGGCGATGATCTACCAGGACGCGCTGTCGTCGCTGAACCCGGCGATGACGATCCGCGCCCAGCTGAGGCAGGTCGTGCGGCGCGGCGGGCACCGCAGTCCCGCCGAGCTGCTGACGATGGTCGGACTCGACGCCGAACGCACCCTGCGCAGCTACCCGCACGAGCTGTCCGGCGGGCAGCGGCAGCGCGTCCTGATCGCCATGGCCCTGTCCCGCGACCCGAAGCTGATCGTCGCCGACGAACCGACGACCGCCCTCGACGTGACCGTGCAGGCGCAGGTCATGGAACTGCTGCTGCGGCTGCGCGAGGAGCTCGGCTTCGCGCTGATCCTCGTCTCGCACGACCTGGCGCTGGTCGCTGACGTCACCGACCGGGTGGTGGTGATGTACGGCGGGCAGATCGTGGAGACAGGGGTGACCGCCGACCTCGTGGAGGCCCCGGCCCACCACTACACGCGCGGGCTGCTCGGCAGTGTGCTGTCGCTGGAGTCGGCGCAGGAGCGGATGACGCAGATCAGGGGCGTCGTGCCGTCCCCGGCCGACTTCCCTGCGGGGTGCCGCTTCGCCGACCGGTGCCCGCGCGCGAGCGGGGTCTGCCGCACGACGGCCCCGGTGCTGACCGGTACGCCGGCGCACACGGCGGCCTGCCATCACCCGGCGATGGAGCTCGCGACCACCGAGACCGAGGCGGTGTCATGAACGCACAGCCCGCTCTCGTGGAGCTCTCCGACGCCCACGTCGTCCACAAGGCCCGCAGCGGCGGCCTCTTCACCCGGGACCGCGTGTACGCCCTGACGGGTGCCGACCTGGCGATCGCGCCCGGCGAGACCGTCGGCGTGGTCGGCGAGTCCGGCTGCGGCAAGTCGACGCTGGCGAAGGTGCTGGTCGGGGTGCAGCCGCCGACGCGGGGGACGGTGTCGTTCCGGGGCAGGGATCTGTGGGCGATGCCGGCCGCCGAACGCCGCCGGGCCGTCGGCAGCAGCACCGGCATGATCTTCCAGGACCCGTCGACGGCCCTGAACCGCCGCCTGACCATCCGTCAGATCCTGCGGGACCCGCTGGACGTGCACGACCGGGGCACGAGGACCCAACGTGAGGACAGAGTCCGCGAGTTGATGTCCCTCACAGGTCTCCCCCGGGCCCTCGCCGACGCCGTGCCCGCCCAGCTGTCGGGCGGACAGCGCCAGCGGGTCGCCATCGCCCGGGCGCTGGCGCTGGACCCGGACCTGGTCGTGGCGGACGAGCCGACCAGCGCCCTGGACGTGTCGGTCCGGGCCCAGATCCTCAATCTGCTGCTGGATCTGAAGGAACGCCTCGGCCTGGCCCTGGTGTTCGTCTCGCACGACATCCAGACGGTGCGGCGGATGAGCGACCGTGTGATCACCATGTACCTGGGCCGGATCGTGGAGGAGTCCCCGGCCGCCCTGGTCACCGACCGGGCCCGGCACCCGTACACCCGTGCCCTGTTCTCCGCCACGCCCGGCCTGCTCGACCCGATCGACCCGATCCCGCTGGTCGGCCCGGTGCCGTCGGCGACCCGCCCGCCGAGCGGCTGCCCGTTCCGCACCCGTTGCTGGAAGGCGGACGCGACGTGTGCGCGGGAGATGCCGGACTTCTCCGCCGCGTCGGCGCCCGCACACCGCTTCCGCTGCCACCATCCTGTCCAGGAGGACGAGTCGACCCGCGACCTCGTCCGCCAGAGCGACCCGATGGAGGCTCCATGACCTTCGCCCCGCTGACCGGTGTCATCCCGCCCGTCTGCACGCCCCTGACACCGGACGGCGAGGTGGACGTCCCCTCGCTGCTCAGGCTCGTCGACCATCTGGTGGCCGGCGGGGTGCACGGACTGTTCGTGCTCGGCTCGACCTCGGAGGCCGCGTATCTGCCGGACCGGCAGCGCGAGCTGGTCGTCGAGTCGGTCGCGGGCCATGTGGGCGGACAGCTCCCGGTGCTGGCCGGGGCGATCGACATGACGACGCCCCGGGTCCTGGACCATGTCGCGTCGGTGACGGCGGCGGGAGCGGACGCGGTCGTCGTCACCGCCCCGTTCTACACCCGCACCCACCCGGCGGAGATCGCCCGCCACTACCGTGCGGTCGCCGCCGCGAGCCCGGTCCCCGTCATCGCCTACGACCTTCCCGTCGCCGTCCACACCAAGCTGCCGGCCGACGTGGTCCTGGAGCTGGCCGCCGACGGTGTCCTGGCCGGGCTCAAGGACTCCAGCGGCGACCTGGCCGCCTTCCGCCAGGTCGTGACCGGCATCCGGGACCGCCAGGGCATCACCGGCTTCAGCGTGCTGACCGGCTCCGAGCTGATCGTCGACGCGGCCCTCGCGATCGGCGCGGACGGCACGGTGCCGGGCCTCGGCAACGTCGACCCGCACGGCTACGTCCGCCTGGACCGCCTGTGCCGCGCCGGGGATCGGGACGAGGCCCGTGCCGAACAGGAGCGCCTGTGCGCGCTGTTCGGCATGGTGACCGTCGGCGACCCGGCCCGGATGGGCCCGAACTCCTCGGCGATCGGCGCCTTCAAGGCCGCCCTGTATCTGCGCGGCGTGATCGACTGCCCGGCGACGGCGGAGCCGCAGATCCCGCTGTCGCCGGACGAGGTGGAGCGGGTGGGGAAGTATCTGGCGGCGGCCGGGCTGCTCTAGTGCCCCGGCAGGCAACGTTTGCCCGTCAAGGAGCGGCGTCCGGTGCGTGCTCTCGGCGTGCCGGCCGGAAGTCCTCGTACTGGATGTACTTGGGCTTTCGGCCGGTGCGGCGAGAGGGCGTGCCGGGCGTCGCGACGGGGCGAACGTTGCCTGCCGGGGCACTAGGTCGTGTCAGTCCCGTCGTCGGGCCGTCAGACGCTCCCCGGCGTCACTATCCCGGACTCGTAGGCGACGATGACCAGCTGCGCCCGGTCCCGTGCTGCCAGCTTGCCCATGATGCGGCTGACGTGGGTCTTGGCGGTGAGCGGGCTCAGGCCCAACGCGTCGGCGATCTCCGTGTTGTTGAGGCCGCGCGCGACCAGCGCGAGCACCTCCCGCTCCCGGCCGGACAGGCACTCGGGCCCGCCCGTCTTAGGTGCGGAGGGGCTGCGCAGGAACCGCTGGATCAGTCGCGCCGTGGGCCCGGGCGACAGCAGGGCCTCGCCGGCCGCGACCGTGCGGATGGCGTCGAGGAGTTCGGCCGGCCTGGTGTCCTTCACCAGGAACCCGGAGGCACCGGCGCGCAGGGCGTCGACGATGTTCTCGTCGGTGTCGTACGTGGTGAGGACGAGCACCCGTACGCCCGCGAGATCCTCGTCGGCCGCGATGAGCCGGGTCGCCTCGATGCCGTCCAGGTCGGGCATGCGGATGTCCATCACCACGAGGTCGGCGCGTGCGCTGCGGGCCAGTTCGACGGCCTGCCGGCCGGTGGCGGCCTGGCCGACGACCTCCATGTCCCGGGCCGAGTCCACGAGCATCGCGAACGCCTCCCGCACCAGCGTCTGGTCGTCCGCGAGCAGCACCCGTACGGTCATCCGGTCCTCTCCCCCGTCGTGGTCAGCGGCAGAGCCGCGGTCACCTCGAATCCGCCCCCGGTGCGCGGTCCGGCGTCGAGTGTGCCACCGACGCTGCGGGCCCGCTCACGCATCCCGACGAGCCCGAAGCCCGGGGTGCCGCCCGGGGCCGGTCCGGTGCCGTCGTCGCGGACCGACAGGTGCAGGACGCCCTGCCGCTCCTCCAGTTCCACCCGCACGGCGGGTTCGGGCCCGGCGTGCCGTACCGCGTTCGTCAGGGCCTCCTGCACGATGCGGTAGGCGGCGGCGCCGACGGCGGGCGGTGCCCGCCGGATCCGTACGGTCTGCTCGACCCGGGCTCCGGCGAGGCGCGCGGCCTCGGTCAGGTCGGGCAGCCCGTCGAGGCCGGGCAGCGGGCCGCGGGCGTCCGGGGGGCCGTGCTCGCGCAGCACCTCCAGGGTCGTACGGAGTTCACCGCGGGCGCTGCGGCAGGTCTCGGCGATGTCGTCGAGGGCCTTGGCCACCGTCTCCCGGTCCAGCCGCTCCGGGTCGGCGGACAGCACATGGGCGGCGACGGAGGTCTGCACGCCGATGAGGGTGATGCTGTGGGCGAGCAGATCATGCAGATCACGGGCGATCCGCAGCCGCTCCTCGGCGACCCGCCGCCGGGCCTCCTCCTCGCGGGTGCGTTCGGCGCGTTCGGCGCGTTCCACGATGGAGGCGACGTACTGGCGGTAGAAGCGCACGTCGACGCCGAGGAACAGCACGGCGACGACCCAGCCCGATATCCGGAGCACCTCCAGCGCCTCGTGCATGCTGACGGTGAGCATCACGCTGACCGAGAGGCTGATGACACCGACGCCGACCACGACGGTGCGCAGCGGGCGGCCGGTCACGGCGACGGTGTAGAGGGCGATGTACGTCGCCGGGGTCGGCGCGGAGTGACTGTTGTCGAGGGCGTGGTACGGGGCGACACAGGCCACGACCGCGAGCAGCACGAGCAGCGGCCGTCGGCGTCGCCACGCGATCGGCACGTTGCAGGCGATCAGCAGCGTCCAGCCCAGCGTGTCGGGCCTGCGCCCGTCGTCGACGAGCAGCGCCAGGACGGTGGCGAGCGCGGCGGCGAGAACGGCGAGCAGCGCGTCGTTGCGGAGGGCGTGCGGGGCGGTCAGGGGGTCGCGGTTGATCGCGGCCATGATCCGCTCGGCGGGCCGCGACCAGGTCGGCTGGGTGGTGGTGGGAGCCTGCACGGCATCATCCTCGGCCAGGAAGGCGCCCCTCCGGGAGAGGAGGGGCGCCGTGGGTCAGCGGGCGTTGGCGGCCACAGGCTCCTGCTCCTTCGGCGGAACCGTCCGCTCCGGCGCCCGCGAGAGCTTCCCCGGCCACCACACCCGGCGCTTGAGCAGCACACTCGCGGTGGTCACCAGGTACGTCCGCACCAGGAACGTGTCGAGCAGCACCCCTACCGCGATCACGAACCCGAGCTCGACCAGCCCCACCATGGGCAGCGTGGTCAGCACCGCGAAGGTCGCCGCCAGCACGACCCCCGCCGAGGCGATGACCCCGCCGGTCGTCCGCAGCGCGGTGAGCGCCGCCGCCTCCGGCTCGGCGCCGCGCACGGACTCCTCCCGCATCCGGTGCATCAGGAAGATGCCGTAGTCGACACCGAGGGCGACCAGGAACACGAAGGACAGCAGCCCGAGCCCCGGATCGTTCCCGGCGAACCCGAACACCGGCTCGAAGACCAGCCCGCCGATCCCGAGCGCGGCGCCCCAGACCGCCACCACCGCCGCCAGCAACAGCAGCGGCGCGACGAGGCTGCGCAACAGTCCGACCAGGATGACGAACACGGCACCGAGCACCAGCGGCACGATCACCTTCCGGTCCCGCGCCTCGCTCTCGGCCAGGTCGATCTGCTGCGCGCTGGGCCCGCCGACGTACGCGCCCACGGGATCGAGCCCGGCCCGCAGCGCCTCGATGGTGCGGGTCTCGGCCGGGGACTCGGGGGCCGCGGTGGTGAAGACGGCGATCTCGGTCCAGCCCGAGCCACTGCGTCCGGGCGCCACCTCGGCGACGCCCCCGGTGGTCCGGGCCCGCTCGGCAACCGCCTCCGCCCGCTCTTCGGGCGCGATGACCGTGACGGGCCGGCTGCTCCGCTCGGGATACTCCCGTGCCAGCGTCTGCATCGCCGTGATGGACTCGGGCCGCTCGGTGAAGAAGTCCTCCTGCTTCAGGCTGCCGGACAGGTTGAACGTGCCGAGCGCGAGGGCACCGAGCAGCACGGCCCCGCCGGCGAGCACGGTGGCGGGGCGCCGCGTCGCCGAGCTGCCCATCGCGGCGAACAGCGACCGCCGGGCCTTCGGCACACTCCCGAACGCCGGGATCAGCGGCCAGAAGACCCGCCGCCCCAGCAGCACCAGAACCGCCGGCAGCAGGGTCGTCATGGCGACCAGCGCGGCGAGCACCCCGACCATGCCGACCGGCCCCATGCCGCTGCTGCTGTTGAGGTCCGCGGCGAGCAGGCACAGCAGCCCGGCCGCGACGGTCCCCGAGGAGGCGAGGACGGCCGGCCCGCAGCCGCGCAGCGCGGTGCGCATGGCGTCGTACGGCCGCTCGTGGTGCCGCAGTTCCTCGCGGTAGCGGGAGACGATCAGCAGCGCGTAGTCGGTGCCGGCGCCGAGGACCAGCACGGTCATCACGCCGCCGCTCTGCCCGGTGACGGTGACGTCGAACAGTTCGTGCAGCCCGTACCCGGCGGCCATCGACACGGCGGCGGCGACGCCCGCCACGGCGAGCGGCACCAGCCACAGGAAGGGGCTGCGGTAGATGAGGATGAGCAGCACGGTGACGACGCCGAGCGTGGCGAGCAGCAGCGTGGCGTCGAGGGTCCCGAACACCTTGTTCATGTCGGTGTTCAGCGCACCGGGCCCGCCGACCTCGACGCTGAGCCCGCCGCCGCCGTCGGCGATGTCCCGCACCCCGTCGACGAACGCGTCCCGGGCCTCCTCGTCCTGGCCCGGCTGGGTGCTGGAGACCGGGTACATCAGGGTGGAGCCGTCCTTGGACGGGATGCCCAGGGGCTCCCCGGAAAGGTCGTAGGCGCCGCTCACCTCGGTGATCTGCCGGTCGGCGGTGCGCCGGTCGGCGTCGGTCAGACGACCGTCCCGGTGGTAGACGAGCACCAGGTCGGTCGACTCACCGCCCGGCAACTCGTCCTGGATCCGCGCCACCTGCGTCGAGTCGGCGCTGTCGGGCAGGTAGTCGACCGCGCGGTTCTGCTGGATGTCGGCGAACTTGCCCGCGAGCGGCCCGACCAGCACGAGCGCGGCGAGCCACAGCCCGACCACCACCCAGGGCACGGCCCGCTTCCGCCCGGTGCGCGTCCTTACGGCCCCCATGTGTCCGGCTCCCTCCGGTCGGGTGTCTGGATCGGTCTCCAGACTCCCGCCGGGCGGGGGCCGGTTCGTCGGGCGTGAGGTCGAGTCGGGGGTTACTGCGGGGGGCGGCCCGGGCCGCGCGTTACTCCCCGGGGAGTAGCGCGGGGGTGTGCCCTACGACGGTGTGCGCGCCGCCGCCAGCAGCCGAGTCACGTCGTCGGAGCAGATCGTGAGCGCCGCCCCCACCGTCGCCAGCACGTCCCGCTCGGCCGGGGTGTAGGGCCCGTCCGCCAAGGCGATGCGGGCACCCTGCAGCAGGATCGATTCGCGGCCGACGGTGGCGAGGTGCGGGGCGAGCGGGTCCAGCGCCTCGTGCAGCTCTATGGCCAGCCCCGCACCGCAGGGTTCGCCGGTGATCCGGCCGGTGTCCGCCTCCAGCGCCTCGACGAGGGCGGCCAGCTGCTCCTCGGTGCAGTCGTCGAAGCCGGCCACGCGCACGGCGAGCACGGCGGCCTCCAGTGCCGAGCGGGACCCGGCGCCGCCGGCGGCCAGCACCGCGAGCGCGACGGTGTGCACAGCGTCGCGGAGCATCGCGGAGAAGCGGGTGGTGGTCGGGTGGTCGAGGACGTCCGTGCCGAAGTGGCGGCGGCAGGCCGCGCACTCCACGACCGGGCCGGTCTCGCCGCGCGGCAGCACGGGCAGGCCGAGCAGGGTGAAGCGGCGCTGTCCGGTCAGCCGCTGGTAGTTGCGGTCGCCGCCGCAGCCGGGACAGAAGAACTCCCCGTCACCGGCGGCCGTCCACGCGGTACGGGTGCCCAGGATGCGAGAAAGCCTGGCGGCATGGCCGTTTCGTCCCCGTCCTGGCAGCACGTCGCACCTCCGTCACGCCCCACGGCAACGTCGCCGCGCTTGCGTGATGTTAGCCACATCAGAGACGAGGAGTCAGCACCCCGGAGGAGACCTTTCCGTGACCTCCACAGCAAATGGCCGGTATACGACGGGGCTCCACCCGCCGTAGACCGGCGGACGGAGCCCCTGCGGCATTCCTGAGCGGCCCGTGGCCGCAGACCCGTACGGCTGGTCAGCGAGCCGCGCGGTTGACGGCCGAGACGACCGCCTTCAGCGAGGCCCGCGTCGTGTTCGCGTCGATTCCGATGCCCCACAGGATCTTGTCGTCGATCGCGCATTCGATGTACGAGGCGGCCTGCGCGGAGGCACCCTCGCTCATCGTGTGCTCCTGGTAGTCCAGCAGGCGTACGTCGATGCCGACGGACTGCAGGGCGTCGAAGAAGGCCGAGATCGGACCGTTGCCCGAACCGGTCAGGACGGTGTCCTGGCCGTCGACGGTGGCCTCCACCTTCAGCGTGTCCACGCCGTCGGTGTCGGTCGTCGACTGGTTGTTCTTGACCTGGATCCGGCCCCACGGGTTCACGGGGTTGGGCAGGTACTCGTCCTCGAAGGTCGCCCAGATGTCCTTCGGCGTGACCTCGCCGCCCTCGGCGTCCGTCTTCGCCTGGATGATCTTCGAGAACTCGATCTGCATCCGGCGGGGCAGTTCCAGCTTGTGGTCGTTCTTCAGGACGTAGGCGATACCGCCCTTGCCGGACTGCGAGTTGACCCGGATGACCGCCTCGTAGGAGCGGCCGACGTCCTTGGGGTCGATCGGCAGGTAGGGGACGGCCCACTCGATGTCGTCGACGGTGACGCCCTTGGCGGCCGCGTCGGCCTCCATGGCGTCGAAGCCCTTCTTGATGGCGTCCTGGTGGGAGCCGGAGAAGGACGTGTAGACCAGGTCGCCCACGTACGGGTGGCGCGGGTGGACCTCCATCTGGTTGCAGTACTCCCACGTACGACGGATCTCGTCGATGTCGGAGAAGTCGATCTGCGGGTCGACGCCCTGCGAGAACAGGTTCATGCCCAGGGTGACCAGGTCGACGTTGCCGGTGCGCTCGCCCTGGCCGAACAGGCAGCCCTCGACGCGGTCGGCGCCGGCCATCAGGGCCAGCTCGGCGGCGGCGACGGCGGTGCCGCGGTCGTTGTGGGGGTGGATCGACAGGCAGACGTGCTCGCGGCGGGAGAGGTTGCGGCCCATCCACTCGAAGCGGTCGGCGTGCGTGGACGGCGTGGAACGCTCCACGGTGGCCGGCAGGTTCAGGATGATCTCGCGGCCCGGGCCGGGCTGCCAGACGTCCATGACCGCCTCGCAGACCTCCAGGGCGAAGTCCAGCTCGGTGTCGGTGAAGATCTCGGGGCTGTACTGGTAGCCGAACTCGGTCTCGGGGCCCAGCAGCTTCTCGGCGTACTCCATGACCAGGCGCGTGCCGTCGACGGCGATCTGCTTGATGTCGTCCCTGGAGCCGCGGAAGACGACCCGGCGGAAGACCGGGGCCGTGGCGTTGTACAGGTGGACCGTGGCGCGCTTGGCGCCCTTCAGGGACTCCACCGTGCGCTCGATCAGGTCCTCGCGGGCCTGGGTCAGTACGGAGATGGTGACGTCGTCGGGGATGGCCCCGGGCTCCTCGATGATGGAGCGCACGAAGTCGAAGTCGGTCTGCCCGGAGGCCGGGAAGCCGACCTCGATCTCCTTGTAGCCCATCTTGACCAGCAGGTCGAACATGGCGCGCTTGCGGGCCGGCGACATGGGGTCGATCAGGGCCTGGTTGCCGTCACGCAGGTCGGTGGAGAGCCAGCGGGGGGCGGTGGTGATGCGCTGCTCCGGCCAGGTGCGGTCCGAGATGTCGACCTGCTCGTAGCGGCCGTACTTGTGGATCGGCATGGAACTGGGCTGCTGGCGGTTCGCCATGATGCGGGGGCTCCTCAAAGGGTGTCCGGAAGGACGGCCGACGACGCAGCACCAAGCTCCGCGGGGAGGGAGTCGGCCTCGACTACAGGCCCTCGCCGCGGCAGCTAAGGAGAAGCAGCCCGAAACGCATGATGCGCAGCATGCTAGCCGAGCCTCTCCCGGCGCGTGGGGTCGTATCAGTATGCGGGACCCGGCGCACATACGGGACAAAAAGTGCGCTATACCACTTCACCACGGAGCGTGAGGGCGCTTGTCCCCGTATTTCACCAATCATGGTGGCTACTAGTGACAGCTTCGTCACGCAGTGCAAGGGTGCCCGGCATGACGACTCACGGGGGCTTCGAGCCCGTCTTCTGCACCATCGTTCCGCCTCATGTCCTCGACAAGCTCGCCCAGGCCGAGGACCCCGCGCTCGCCGGTCCCGCCCGCCGCACCCTGCAGCGCGACGCCTTCGAGCGCACCCAGCGCCGCCTCACCACGGTCATCGGGGCGACCGCCGTCGCCGCGGTCGCCCACGGCAAGCCGCAGCGCACCGTCCACGACGCCCGGCACGGCACCGACCTGCCCGGCCACAAGGTCCGCGGCGAGGGCGACAAGCCCGGCAAGGACGCCACCGTCAACCGCGCCTACGCGGGCCTCGGCGCCACGTTCGAGCTGTTCCTCCACGCCTACCAGCGCGACTCGATCGACGGGAACGGCCTCCCGCTGAACGCGACGGTGCACTACGACCGCGACTACAACAACGCCTTCTGGAACGGCGAGCAGATGGTCTTCGGCGACGGGGACGGCGAGATCTTCCTGGACTTCACCATCCCGATCGACGTCATCGGCCACGAACTCGCGCACGGCGTCACGCAGTACACGGCCAACCTCACCTACTTCGGCCAGCCCGGCGCGCTCAACGAGTCGCTGTCGGACGTCTTCGGCGCCCTGATCAAGCAGTACACGCTCGGCCAGACCGCGGCCGAGGCCGACTGGCTGATCGGCGCGGGCCTGCTCGCCCCGCGGGTGACGGGCACGGCGCTGCGCTCCATGAAGGAGCCGGGCACGGCGTACGACGACGACGTCCTCGGCAAGGACCCGCAGCCGGCGACGATGGACGACTTCGTCCGCACCGGCCGCGACAACGGTGGTGTCCACATCAACTCGGGCATCCCGAACCGCGCCTTCTACCTCGCGGCCACGGCCCTCGGCGGCCACGCCTGGGAGCGGGCCGGACAGGTCTGGTACGACGTCCTCACGAGCGGTCGCCTGACGCAGCAGGCGATGTTCACCGACTTCGCCACGCTCACCGTCGAGGCCGCCCGGGAGCGCTTCGGCGACGGGGAGGAGCTGGACGCCGTGTCGAAGGCCTGGGAGCAGGTCGGGGTGCGGACCCCGTAGTTCCGTACTAGACAGGTGCCATGCGGATTCAGGTGAGGCGCACGGGCGGGTTCGCGGGCATCGAGCGGCATGCCGAGGTGGACACCTCGGGCCGGCCCGATGCCTCCGAGTGGCAGGCCTTGGCCGAGCAGGCGGTCGCCGACGGCCGGAGCACGCCGCCGATCGGGGTCCCGGACGGGTTCAGCTACCAGCTCACGGTGGACGGGAGGACCGTGTACTGCGCGGATCCCCGGCTGACGGAGGAGCAGCGGGCGCTGATCTCGCGGGTCCTGAAGGAAGGGGCCTGACAGCTCCTTCCCGCCCGGCCGTTGACTTCCGTTACCGCCGGTACGGATGATCCAGCGCATGGCGACTGACGCAGGCAATCCGATCCCCCGCTTCCCGGCCGGCTTCCTCTGGGGGGTGTCCACCTCGGCGCACCAGATCGAGGGCGCCGCGGACGAGCGCGAGCCGTCCGTGTGGGACGCCTTCACGGCGGAGCCGGGGCGGGTGAAGGACGGCTCGACGGCGGCGGTGGCCTGTGACCACGTCCACCGCCACCGCGAGGACGTGGCCCTCCTGGCCGGCCTGGGCGTGAACGCCTACCGCTTCTCGGTCTCCTGGCCGCGGGTCCGGTCGGAGAAGGGCCTGGACTTCTACGACCGGCTGGTCGACGACCTGTGCGCGGCCGGTGTCCGCCCGGTGCCGACGCTGTTCCACTGGGACCTGCCCGCGGACCTGGACTGGCTGGAGCGGGACACGGCCGAGCGCTTCGCCGAGCACGTGTCGCTGGTCGCAGGCCGCCTCGGCGACCGCGTGACGAAGTGGATCACCCTGAACGAGCCCGCCGAGCACACCCTGCTGGGCCACGCCCTGGGCGTGCACGCACCGGGCAGGAAGCTGCTGTTCGACGCGCTGCCGGTCGCCCACCACCAGCTGCTCGCCCACGGCCTGGCCGTACGGGCCCTGCGCGCCTCGGGCGCCACCGACATCGGCATCGCCAACTCGCACGGTCCGACCTGGGCGGCGTCGACCGAGGCGGCGGACGTGGAGGCGGCCGAGTTCTACGACCTGCTGCTGAACCGCCTGTTCGCGGACCCGCTGCTGCTGGGCCGGTACCCGGACGGCATCGGCGAGCTGATGCCGGGGGACGTCGAGGCGGACCTGAAGGTGATCGCCGAGCCGCTCGACTGGTACGGGGTCAACTACTACGCCCCGACCAGGGTGGGTGCCCCGCAGGGCGCGGAGATCGAGTTCGGCGGGGTCGCCATGCCCGCCGAACTGCCCTTCTCCGTCCGGGAGATCGAGGGCCACCCGGTCACGGACTTCGGCTGGCCGGTCGTCCCCGAGGGCCTCACCGAACTCCTCACCGCCTTCCGTGAGCGCTACGGCGACCGGCTCCCGCCCGTCGTCATCACCGAGAACGGGTGCTCGTACCCGGGCGTCGACGACCAGGACCGCATCGCCTACCTGGACGGCCATGTCCGGGCCCTGCACCGGGCGGTGGAGGCGGGCGTCGACGTGCGCGGCTACTTCGTGTGGTCCCTGCTCGACAACTTCGAGTGGGCGGAGGGCTACGCACGCCGCTTCGGCCTGGTCCACGTCGACTTCGACACCCTGGAGCGGACCCCGAAGGCGTCGTACCACTGGTACCGGGAGCTGCTGAGGGCGCAGGGACCTACGGCTTGATGCCCACCCCGGTCCACAGGCTGACCTCGGCGTCCGTCGGGACGTCGCCCTCGGCGGGGTCGGGCCGCCAGCGGTGGCCCACGGTGACGCCCGGCTCCAGCAGGTCCAGGCCGTCGAAGAAGCGCGCGACCTCCTTCTGCGAGCGGAACCGCACCGGGGTGCCGGCCGAGGTGTAGATGTCGGTGACCTTCTGCCACGTCGACGGGTCGAAGTCGGGCGTGCAGTGGCTCAGCGCCAGGGCGCTGCCCGAGGGCAGCACGTCGAGCAGGCGGCGCACGATGCCGTAGGGGTCCTGGGCGTCGGTGACGAAGTGCATCAGGGCGTTGAGGGACAGCGCGACCGGGCGGTTCAGGTCCAGGATCTCGGCCAGCTCGGGCGCGTCCAGCAGCGTCTGGGGGTCGTTGACGTCCGCCTCGATGTACGTGGTGCGGCCCTCGGACGTGCTGCGCATCAGGCGCTCGGCGTACTTGAGGACGAGCGGGTCGTTGTCGGCGTAGACCACCCGGGCGTCCGGCACCACGGACTGGGCGACCTGGTGCAGGTTGGGCTCGGTGGGGATGCCGGTGCCGATGTCCAGCCACTGGCGGATGCCGTGCTCACGGGCGAGGACGCGGGTGGCGCGGTGCATGAAGGCCCGGTTCTCGCGGGCGCACACGAAGATGGCGGGGTAGGCCTCGGCGACCCGCTCGGCCGCCAGCTTGTCGACCTCGAAGTGGTCCTTGCCGCCGAGGTAGTAGTCGTACATGCGGGCGGAGTGCGGCCTGCTGGTGTCGATGTCCCGCGCGGCCTGCGAGGTGCTCATGGGGGGTGCCTCTCGTGGGGGGGTGGTGGTGCGAGTGCGGTGCGGTGGGGTTTCAGCGGGCCGTCAGGTGGTCGGCGAGGCCCTGCTTGACCCCCGTGACGAACGCGGTGATCTCCTCGGACGTGTAGATCAGCGCGGGACCGGCGGGATCGGCCGACTGGCGCACCGCCACGCGGCCGTCGGCGAGCTGCTTCGTCTCCACGCACTGGCCCCCGTTGGGGCCGCTCCACGGACGCTCCCAGCCCTGCTCGCCGAGGTCCGACGCGGGCATCCCGTTGTAGACGGCGCCCTCGGTCACGGTCATGCGTACTCCTTCCGCATGCGGTTCAACAGCGCCTTGCTGTCCGCGGACGAGGTCTTCAGCGACAGCCGGTTGTGCGCCTCCAGATGGGCCACCACGTCCGCGCGCTGGTCGAGGTAGACGGAGGCGGAGAGGATCTCGCTGTAGACGATGTCGGGCAGCTCCCGCTCCTCGAACCGGAAGTAGGTGAAGGGCGCGCACGCCCCGACGTGGGCGCCCGCGCCGAACGGCACGATGTCCACGCTGACGTGCTCCAGCTCGGACGCCTCCAGCAGCCGGTCGATCTGGTCCCGCATCACCTCCGGGCCGCCCACCACCCGGTGCAGCACGGCCTCCTCCATCACCACCCACAGCGTGGGCGCGTCCTGCCTGGTGAGCAGGCTCTGCCGGCGCAGCCGCAGCTCCACGCGCCGGTCGAGGTCGTCCTCGCCGTCGTTCGGGAAGCCGCCGCGCAGCACGGCACGCGCGTACCCGGGAGTCTGGAGCAGGCCCATGACGTACTGCGGCTCATAGGTGCGCAGCGTCCGGGCGCCGGTCTCCAGGCTGACGTAGGCCGTGAACCAGGACGGCATCACATCGCGGTAGGGGTGCCACCAGCCGGGCTCGTTGGCCCGCTCGGCGAGGGCGACGAACTCGTCGATCTCCTGCCGGCCCGCCCCGTAGGTCTCCAGCAGCTTCTCGACGTAGAGGATCTTCAGGCCGACCTCGGCCTTCTCCAGGCGGCGGATGGTCAGCGGCGTGACGCATCAGGGAGATGGTTGCAGCGTGAACTGCTCTACGAGCATAGTTACTTGTGTGACCAGGGTGCCGGAAGCATCAACTCCCCCCACCGGCCGGTCCCTTGCCCGCTCGCCCCTTCCTTGATTGCGCCCACCCCCCACGGAAGGCGATCGCCGTGTCCCCCCACACGACATCCACCCACCGGTTCCTGGACGCGGTGCGCCCGGACCGCACCGACTGGCTGGAGCTGCCGCCGCAGCGGGGCGTCAGAGCCGCCCGTCACGCCCTGCGCACGCGGCTGGCCTCCTGGCAGGTGCCCGAAGAGGTGTGCGCGAACGCCGTGCTGCTCGTGTCCGAGCTGGTGACCAACGCCGTGCTGCACACGCTCAGCGAACGGATCCTGTGCGGCGTCCAGCTGATGACGGACGCGCGCTTCCGGCTGGAGGTCCACGACGGCGACCTCACGGGCCGCGGCATCCCCGAGCGCCACCCCGGCCTCGACGACGAGGGCGGCCGCGGGCTGCTGCTCGTACGGGAGATAGCCGACAGCTGGGGCATCACCCGCTCGGCCCTCACGGGCGGCAACGCGGTGTGGGCGAGCCTCGGGACGGCGTCCTAGCGCGGTGAGGGACCTCAGAATCCCAGCTTGCGCAACTGCCGCGGATCCCGCTGCCAGTCCTTCGCCACCTTGACGTGCAGGTCCAGGAAGACCGGTGTGCCCAGCAGCGCCTCGATCTGCTTGCGGGACTTGATGCCGACCTCCTTCAGGCGCTTGCCCTTGGGGCCGATGATGATGCCCTTCTGGCTGGGGCGCTCGATGTAGACGAAGGCATGGATGTCGAGGAGGGGCTTGTCGGCGGGGCGGTCCTCGCGCGGGAGCATCTCCTCGACGACCACGGCGATGGAGTGCGGCAGCTCGTCGCGGACGCCCTCCAGGGCCGCCTCGCGGATCAGCTCGGCGATCATGACCTGCTCGGGCTCGTCGGTGAGGTCGCCCTCGGGGTAGAGGGCGGGACCCTCCGGGAGGAGCGGGACGAGCAGGTCGGCCAGCAGGCCCACCTGCTTGTCGGCGACCGCCGAGACGGGCACGATCTCGGCCCACTCGAAGCCCAGCTCCTTGCCGAGCTGGTCGATGGCGATCAGCTGCTCGGCGAGCACCTTGCTGTCGACGAGATCGGTCTTGGTGACGATCGCGATCTTCGGCGTCTTCTTGATGGACGCCAGTTCCTTCGCGATGAAGCGGTCGCCCGGGCCGAGCTTCTCGTTCGCCGGCAGACAGAAGCCGATCACGTCGACCTCGGCCCACGTCGTGCGCACGACGTCGTTGAGCCGCTCGCCCAGCAGCGTGCGCGGCTTGTGCAGCCCCGGGGTGTCGACCAGGATCAGCTGCGCGTCCGGGCGGTGCACGATGCCCCGCACGGTGTGCCGCGTCGTCTGCGGCTGGTTCGCCGTGATCGCCACCTTCTGGCCGACCAGAGCATTCGTGAGGGTGGACTTGCCCGCGTTGGGACGGCCCACGAAGCAGGCGAAGCCAGCCCTGTGGACAGCTCCGGCCGGCTCTTCGGATGACTGGGTACGAACGCTCATGCCGCCCATTCTCCCTGATCCCCGGAGCCGCCCCGCACCGGACGTCTCTGGTGAGCTTCTTGAAACCCTCACGCAACGAAACGTCACGGAAACATACCCGTACGCAACCGGAAACGCAGGCCGGTGAACCTCTGACGAGCCCCCGGAGCCCCCACCCGTTGGAGACACCGTGCCTCTGGCCGCCGCAACCGCCGACACCGGCGACACCGCCTGGCTGCTCGCCGCCACCGCCCTCGTCCTGCTGATGACCCCGGGCCTGGCCCTCTTCTACGGCGGCATGGTCAGAACGAAGAGCGTGCTCAACATGCTGATGATGAGCTTCGTGTCGATCGCCCTGGTCACGGTGGTGTGGCTGGCGGCCGGCTACTCGCTCGTCTTCGGCGAGGACGCCGCCGGGGGTCTCATCGGCGGGCTCGACCACGTCGGCATGAGCGGCCTCGGCCCGGACAGCGTCCAGGGCACGGTGCCCACCGTCCTCTTCGCCACCTTCCAGCTCACTTTCGCGATCATCACGGCCGCCCTGATCAGCGGTGCCGTCGCCGACCGGGCGAAGTTCGGCGCGTGGCTGGTCTTCGTGCCGGTGTGGGCGCTGCTCGTATACGTTCCGGTCGCGCACTGGGTGTGGGGCCCGGGCGGCTGGATCCTGGAGAGGCTGGGCGCCCTGGACTTCGCCGGCGGGCTGCCCGTGGAGATCGTCTCCGGCGCCTCGGGGCTGGCGTTGTGCCTGGTCCTGGGCCCGCGCCTGGGCTTCAAGAAGGACGCCATGCGCCCGCACAACCTGCCCATGGTGATGCTGGGCGCCGGTCTGCTCTGGTTCGGCTGGTTCGGCTTCAACGCCGGCTCCGCGCTCGGCGCCAACGGTCTCGCGGCCGCCGCGTTCCTCAACACCCTCGCCGCGGGCTGCACCGGCCTGCTCGGCTGGCTCTTCGTCGAGCAGAAGCGCGACGGCCACCCCACGACCCTGGGCGCCGCGTCCGGCGCGGTCGCGGGCCTGGTCGCGATCACCCCGTCCTGCGGGTCCGTCTCCCTGCTCGGCGCGCTGGTCGTCGGCCTCGCCGCCGGTGTCGTCTGCTCGTACGCGGTGAGCTGGAAGTTCAAGCTGAACTACGACGACTCCCTGGACGTCGTCGGCGTCCACCTGGTCGGCGGTGTCATCGGCACGCTCCTGATCGGCGTCTTCGCCGTCGAGTCGATGACGGGCGGCGCCGAGGGCCTCCTCTACGGCGGCGGCCTCGGTCAGCTCGGCAAGCAACTGGTGGCCGTGGTCGTGGTGGCGGTGTACGCGTTCGGCGTGACGTACGGCATCGGCAGGCTGATCGACACCACGATGGGCTTCCGCGCCGACGAGGAGCAGGAGCAGACCGGCCTGGACCTTACGGTGCACGCCGAGACGGCCTACGATCACGGGGTCCTGGGCCATGGCGCCCCGGTCTCCTCCTCCGTCGTCCCCCACGCCCAGAAGGTCACCCCCCAGGCATGAAGCTCATCACCGCGATCGTCAAGCCGTACCGCCTCGACGAGGTCAAGAACGCCCTGCAGGAACTCGGCGTGCACGGCCTGACCGTCAGCGAGGCCAGCGGCTACGGCCGACAGCGCGGCCACACCGAGGTGTACCGCGGCGCCGAGTACCAGGTCGACCTGGTACCGAAGGTCCGGATCGAGGTCGTCGTCGAGGACGCGGTCGCCGAGGACGTCATCGACGCGGTCGTGAAGGCCGCGCACACCGGCAAGATCGGCGACGGCAAGGTGTGGGCGCTGCCCGTCGACACGGTCGTGCGGGTGCGGACGGGCGAGCGCGGCCCCGACGCGCTCTGACACCGGGGCCGCGTCGCTCCTTCTCAGTCGAACACGAACGGGCCCGGCGACTGCGGCCCGGTCGCCGTGCAGGTGATGGTGATGCCGAAGACGGTCATCTTCAGCGAGCCGCCGAAGGCCTCCAGGCTGTCGCCGGAGGCCACGGTGCCGCTGAGGGGGCCGACCTCGACGGGGGCGCCGGCGGCCATCGCCGGGTTCTCCGTGCCGGCGAAGTCGACGGTGCCGCCGCCGCTCTTCACCAGGGTGAGGGTGGACGAGATCGAGTCCTCTCCCAGCGCGATGGGCGCCGTGATCGCGGAGGACTTGACGGTGAGGGTGGCGGCGGTGCCGTCCTGCGTGGCCGTGAGTGTGGCCTCGCCGCTGCCGAAGGTGCCGCAGTCCGCGCTGATCGTCGCTGTCTGGGGGGTGACGGCGAGGGCTGCGGGGGCGAAGGCGAGCCCGGTGACCGCGAGGGCCCCTGCCGCCAGTGCCGCACCTGCTCCGATTCGCTTGCATCTCATGGGATTCCGGCTCCCTTTCGTGTGGGGGGACCGCTCGGCAGGTGAGTGCGGGCACGCTGCGCGAGAGCCGAACCTGACGGTCCGTCGGAACTTACGGTTCCATTGATGCGCGTGGGGCAGGGGGCGGCAAGGTTGAAAACTGGCCTAATTACCGGCGGTTACAGCGAAGTTCAGCCAGCGGTGACCGTGGTCCGGACCGTTCCGTCGGGGCCGGCCACCAGGACCGGCGTCTCGGCACTGCCGAGGTCCCGGACGGCCGCCCGGTCCTCTTCGGAGGCCGACTCCGCCTCGGTCACGACCGCCGCAGCCTCCAGCGATCGTGCGCCCGAGGCCGCCGCCATCGCCACGGCCGTCCGCAGGGCACTGAGCTTCAGGGAGTCGAGGGCCACGGTGCCCGCCACATAGGTGCGTCCGGTCTCGTCCCGTACGGCCGCGCCCTCGGGCACGCCGTTGCGGGCCCGCGCGGAACGGGCCAGGGTGACGATCTTGCGGTCCTCGGGGTCGAGCGCGCTGCTGTCGGTCATGCCCCGAGCATACGTAAGCGTCAGGGACGGTCGAGGCGGAGGCGGTCCGCTCGCGGCAGGCCCGCGACGACCAGGTCGTAGGAGTCCTCGATGAGCTCCCGGACCAACTGGTCCGGGAGTTCGCCGTCGGCCGTGACCGTGTTCCAGTGGCGCTTGTTCATGTGCCAGCCGGGGACGACGAGGCCGTCGTGCTCACCGCGGAGGCGGACCGCCTCGTCCGGGTCGCACTTGAGGTTGACCTTCAGGGGGCGCGCGTCGAGGTGCGACAGGGCGAACAGCTTGCCCTGCACCTTGAAGACCGAGATCTCCGGGCTGAACGGGAAGTCCTCCACCGCGGCGTTGAAGGACAGGCAGAACGCGCGCAGTTCCTGCGGGGTCATTCCGGCTTCTCCTCCTCGGGCGGGTCCGCCGGGCCCACCGGCTCCGCCAGCACCGTCACGATCTTGTTCCGGCGACCGGCCGCGGCTTCCGCCGTCAGGCGCAGTTCCCGGCCGTCGGGCAGGCCGACGACGGACGAGGCACCCGCGATGGGGACGCGTCCCAGTGCCTTCGCCAGCAGGCCGCCGACCGTCTCGACGTCCTCGTCGTCGAACTCCTCCAGGCCGTACAGCTCGCCCAGGTCGCTGATGTCGAGGCGGGCGGTGACGCGGAAGCGGTCCCCGCCGAGCTCCTCGATCGGCGGCAGTTCACGGTCGTACTCGTCGGTGATCTCGCCGACGATCTCCTCGAGGATGTCCTCGATGGTGACGATGCCGGCCGTGCCGCCGTACTCGTCGATGACGACGGCGACGTGGTTGCGTTCCTTCTGCATCTCGCGCAGCAGGTCGCCGGCGTTCTTGGTGTCGGGCACGAAGAACGCCGGGCGCATGGCCGTGGAGACCTGGTCGGACTCGGCGTCGCGGCTGATGTGCGTCTTGCGGACCAGGTCCTTCAGATACACGATGCCGACGATGTCGTCCTCGCTCTCACCGGTCACCGGGATGCGCGAGAAGCCGGAGCGCAGGGCGAGGGTGAGGGCCTGGCGGATGGTCTTGAAGCGCTCGATCACCACCAGGTCCGTGCGCGGCACCATGACCTCGCGGACGAGGGTGTCGCCCAGCTCGAAGACGGAGTGCACCATGCGGCGCTCCTCGTCCTCGATGAGGGACTCCTTCTCGGCGAGGTCGACCAGTGCGCGCAGCTCCGCCTCGGAGGCGAAGGGGCCACGGCGGAAGCCCTTGCCGGGGGTGAGCGCGTTGCCGATGAGGATCAGCAGCGACGGGATCGGGCCCATGATGCGGGCCAGCGGCACCAGGACGTACGCCGAGAGCGTCGCGGTGTTCAGCGGGTGCTGGCGGCCGATGGTGCGCGGGGAGACGCCGACGGCGACGTACGACACGAGGACCATGACCGCGATGGCGACCAGGAGGGCCTCGGTGGTGCCGTCGAACTCCTTCAGGCAGCCGTAGGTGATCAGCGCGGCGGCGGCCATCTCGCAGGCGACGCGGACCAGCAGCGCCACGTTGAGGTAGCGGGTCGGGTCGGCGGCGACCTGAGAGAGCTTGGCGCTGCCGCGGCGGCCGGAGCGCACGGCCTCCTCGGCGCGGAAGCTGGAGACGCGCGCGAGGCCCGCCTCCGCGCAGGCGGCGAGCCAGGCCACGACGACCAGGGCGATGGCGCCCAGGACGAGTTGCGGACTCATCGGCCGGCGCTACGAGACCGTCGGCGCCGGGGAGGGGCCGGTCAGGCCCCGCTCCGAGCGCCAGCCGTCCACGATGGCCGCCTGGAGGCCGAACATCTCGGCCTTCTCGTCCGGTTCCTCGTGGTCGTAGCCCAGCAGGTGCAGCACGCCGTGGACGGTGAGCAACTGGAGCTCCTCGTCCATGGAGTGCTGCGTGTCGGCCTCGGCCCCCTGCTTGGTGGCGACCTCGGGGCACAGCACGATGTCGCCGAGCAGCCCCTGCGGCGGCTCGTCGTCGTCCTTGGAGGGCGGGCGCAGCTCGTCCATCGGGAAGGACATGACATCCGTGGGACCCGGGAGATCCATCCACTGGATGTGGAGCTGCTCCATGGCGTCGGCGTCCACGACGATCACCGAGAGCTCGGAGAGCGGGTGGATGCGCATCCGAGCGAGCGCGTAGCGGGCGATGTCGAGGATCGCCTGCTCGTCGACCTCGGTGCCTGACTCGTTGTTGACGTCGATCGACATGGTGCTGTGTGTGTCTACTTCCCCTTGTGCCCGGACTTGCCGCGGCTCTTGTGCGCGCCGTTCTGGGTGCCGTGCGTGGTGTCGTACTTCTCGTACGCGTCGACGATACGGCCCACCAGCTTGTGCCGGACGACGTCCTGGGACGACAGCCGGGAGAAGTGGACGTCGTCCAGGCCCTCCAGGATCTCCTGCACCTGCCGCAGACCGCTCTTCGTCCCGTCCGGCAGGTCGACCTGGGTCACGTCACCCGTGATCACGATCTTCGACTCGAAGCCGAGGCGGGTGAGGAACATCTTCATCTGCTCGGGGCTCGTGTTCTGGGCCTCGTCCAGGATGATGAAGGCGTCGTTGAGCGTGCGGCCGCGCATGTAGGCGAGCGGCGCGACCTCGATGGTGCCCGCCGCCATCAGCCGGGGGATCGAGTCCGGGTCGAGCATGTCGTGCAGCGCGTCGTAGAGCGGGCGCAGGTACGGGTCGATCTTCTCGTAGAGCGTGCCCGGGAGGAAGCCGAGCCGCTCGCCGGCCTCGACCGCCGGGCGGGTCAGGATGATGCGGTTGACCTGCTTGGACTGCAGGGCCTGCACCGCCTTGGCCATCGCCAGGTACGTCTTGCCGGTGCCCGCGGGGCCGATGCCGAAGACGATCGTGTGCTTGTCGATCGCGTCGACGTAGCGCTTCTGGTTGAGCGTCTTGGGGCGGATCGTCCGGCCGCGGGAGGACAGGATGTTCTGCGTGAGCACCTCGGCCGGGGTCTCCTGGCCGTCGCTCTCGCCGTTGTCGCTGGCCTTCAGCATGGCGATCGAGCGTTCCACTGCGTCCTCCGTCATCGGCTGCCCGGTGCGGAGCACCAGCATCATCTCGTCGAACACGCGCGAAATGAGGGCGACGTCCTTCGGGTCGCCGACCGCGCTGATCTCGTTGCCCCGGACGTGGATGTCGGCCGCCGGGAAGGCCTTCTCGATCACGCGCAGGAGGGAGTCGCCGGACCCCAGCACGGTCACCATGGGGTGCTGGGCGGGGACGGTGAACTGCGCTCTCGCCTGCTCCTGCGCGGGGGTGTGAGCTGTGGGTGTCTGAGTCATGGGCCGGCGCTTAAGGCCTGCGGTTCCTCCTCGTCACGGCCGCACAGCTGAGGGCGGCCTCGCGACTCCCAGGGTACGACGGGGAAGTGACAACGCCGTAGGGGTTTTGGGGGCGGGGTTTGCGCGAGGGCCTCACGCCGAGCGGCGGAAGCCGATGGTGGGGACGGCCCGCCGCAGCGGCCAGGGCCTGACCAGTTCCTCCGACACGAGCCCGGCCAGGAACCCGTACCGCTCCAGCGCCACCGGCGACTGACCCTCGACCGACTGGACCTTCCGCCACCACGCCGCGATCTCCGACCACCCCGGCGCCGACAGCGAACCGCCGAACTCCTGCACCGACAGCGCCGCCGTCAGGCCGGCGAAGGCCAGCCGGTCGGCCAGCGGCCAGTCCGCCAGCGTGCCGGTCACGAACCCGGCGACGAACACATCGCCGGCCCCGGTCGGATCGAGCGCCTCGACCGCGATGGCCGGCACCTCCGCCGTCTCCCCCGTACGCCGGTCCACCGCGTACGCACCGTCCGCCCCCAGGGTGACCACCGCGAGCGGCACGTACTCGGTCAGGGCGTGCGCGGCGGCCCGGGGGCAGTCCGCCCGCGTGTACAGCATCGCCTCCTGCGCGTTCGGCAGGAACGCCTCGCAGTGCCGCAGGTCGGGCAGCGCCGCCAGGTCCCACGCCCCGGTGTCGTCCCAGCCGACGTCCCCGAAGACCCTGGTGCCGTTGCTCGCGGCCTGGGCGATCCAGGGCGCGCTCACGCCGGGTGCGAGGGAGGCGACGGCGGCACGCGCGCGTGAGGGGCATGTGGGCGCGGGCTCCTCGGGGGGCGGCTCGTGGCCGTGCGAGACCATCGTGCGCTCCCCCTCGTAGGCCATGGAGACGGTCACCGGGGAGTGCCAGCCGGGCACCGTGCGCGACGGGGAGAGGTCGATGCCCTCGCCGTGCTCCAGGGCGTCCCAGCAGTAGTCGCCGTAGTGGTCGTCGCCGAAGGCCGCCGCGAGGGAGGTGCGCAGTCCGAGGCGGGCCAGGGCGGTCGCCATGTTGGCGACGCCGCCGGGGCTCGATCCCATCCCGCGCGCCCAGGACTCCGTCCCGCGCACCGGGGCGGAGTCGAGGCCGGTGAAGATGATGTCCAGGAAGACGGTGCCGGTGAGGTAGACGTCCCAGGGCGGGTCGTCCGGTGTGCGCAGCGGGGCGAGGGGATCGACCTGGCTCTGGCGGTGCGATCCCTTTCCGGCCGGGCCCTTTCCTGCCGGGGCGGTGGACGCGATCACGAGGCGCTCCCTGACGTGGTGCGGATCAGGCCAGTCTGCACCACATCGCCGGCAAGGTGATGCCGATCACCCCCGACCCACCCGTCCCGTCAGCTCGCGCCGGGCCCTCGCGCGCCCCCGTCCCGGCAGCGGCGGGCGCTACCAGCGGGGCATCGCGGGTGTCACCCACTCCGGGTCGGCGATCCGCATCGCGGCCGCGTCGTCGCGGTCCCGCAGAGCGCCGTCGTCGTCCAGCCACCGCTGGTGCAGTGCGGCCAGCCGCGCGCGGTCGAGCTCCACGCCGAGGCCGGGCGCGTCGGACACGGCGACCTTGCCGCCCTCGAAGGTGAGCCGCTCGGTGAGGACGTCCTCCGACTGCCAGGGGTAGTGGGAGTCGCAGGCGTGGTGGAGGTTCGGGACGGTGGCCGCCACGTGGGTCATCGCGGCGAGCGAGATGCCCAGGTGGGTGTTGGAGTGCATCGACACGCCGACGCCGAAGGTGCGGCATATGGCGGCGAGTTGCTGGGTGTTGCGCAGGCCGCCCCAGTAGTGGTGGTCGGAGAGCACGACCTGGACGGCGCCCCGGGTGAAGGCCTCCTGGATCTCGGCGAAGGTCGTCACGCACATGTTGGTGGCGAGCGGCACCCCGGTCCGCTCGGCGACCTCGGCCATGGCGGGCGTGCCGAGCGCCGGGTCCTCCAGGTACTCCAGGACGTCCCCGAGCTCCTGGGCCACCTTCACGGACGTCTCCACGGACCAGGCGCCGTTCGGGTCGAGCCGCAGCGGATGTCCCGGGAAGGCCTCGGCGAGCGCCCGGACGGCCGCGATCTCCTCGTCGGGCGGGAAGACGCCGCCCTTGAGCTTGAAGGAGGTGAAGCCGTAGCGCTCCGTGAAGCGGCTGGCCTGCTCCACCACTCCCGCCGGGTCGACGGCGGCGCCCCAGTCGTCCTTCTCGGCCGGCACGCCCTCGGGGTGGCCGCCCCACTTGTAGAACAGGTACGCGCTGTACTCGACGGCGTCGCGGACCTTGCCGCCGAGCAGGGTGTGCACGGGCAGTCCGAGCGCCTTGCCGAGGGCGTCGAGGCAGGCGACCTCGAAGCCGGAGACGACGGACAGCCGCAGCTTGTCGGCGGTCTGGACGCCGCGCAGCCCGCCGACGTCGACGGCGTTCTCGACGCGGGAGGCGTCCACCGCGACCTGGTCCGCCACGGTGAACAGGCCGTTCAGATCGCTGACCTGGCGTCCCTTCAGCCGCTCGGCGAAGGGCCGGGCCAGGTCCAGGTACTTGGCGTCGCCGTAGGTCTCCCCCACGCCGGTGATTCCGTCCGCCGTGACGACCTCGACGATCAGCCGGGGCGTGTACGGCTGGTGCACGCCCTGGGTGTTCAGCAGCGGCGGGTCCGCGACCAGGATGGGCGTCAGGCGAACGCTCGCGATCGTGAGGTTCACAGGGCGGCTCCTACGAGGTCGAGTCCGGCGGTGAGGACGGCGGTGAGGGCGGCCAGGTCGGCGGGCGAGGGGTCGGTGAGCGGGGCGCGTACCGGGCCCACGCGGTGGCCGCGGAGCCGGGCCGCCGCCTTCACCAGCGACACGGCGTACCCGGGGACGCGGTCGCGCAGTTCGACGAGCGGGACGTAGAAGTCGCGCAGCAGCTTGGAGACGGTGCCGTGGTCGCCGTCGCGCAGGGCGGTGAAGAAGGCGCCGGCGATCTCGGGGGCGAAGGCGTGGACGGCGGAGGAGTAGGCGGGGACGCCGACGGTGGCGTAGGCGCGGGCCTGGATCTCGGCGGTGGAGGCTCCGTTGAAGAACAGGAAGTCCTCGGGCGCGGCCAGCGTGAGGCGTTGCAGCCGGTCGAGGTCGCTGTGGCCGTCCTTGAGGCCGATGACGTTCGGCAGGGCGGCGATGCGGCGCAGCGAGCCGGCGGTGAAGGCGACCTGGCCGCGCTGGTAGGCGATCAGGGGCAGCGGTGTGCGGGCGGCGATCTGCTCCAGCTGGGCGACCAGGCCGTCCTGCGGGGCGGCGACGAGGTAGTGCGGCAGCACCAGGAGCGCGTCGGCTCCGGCGTCCTCGGCGATGCGCGCGAACCGGACGGCCTGCGCCCAGCCGTAGCCGGTGCCCGCGACGACGGGGACGCGGCCCGCCGCCTCCTCGACGGTGATGGTGACGACCTGCCGGTACTCGTCCTCGTCGAGCGAGAAGAACTCGCCGGTGCCGCAGGCCGGGAAGACGGCGCCGGGCGCGGCGGCGAGCCGTTCCGCGACGTAGGCGCGGAAGCCGTCCGGGTCGAGGGTGCCGTCGTCGCGGAAGCTGGTCAGCGGGAACGACAGCACGCCGCCTGCCATGCCGTCCCGCAGCCGCTGCGCGACCGCCACCGCTCCAGCGCTCACGGTCATCTCCCCGTCATCTCCTTATGTAGACGCCATCTATGTATGAGAATGAGGGTTGGGTATGCGAACGTCAACAGCCCGGTCGGCCCGATTACCATCGGTGCATGTCAGACACAGGGGGCGTCCGCGAGGTGAAGTCCGCGGCGCGCACGGTCGAGCTGCTGGAACTCCTCGCCGCACGCGGCGACCGTCCGGCCCGGCTCCAGGAGCTGGCCGACGAACTCGGCGTGCCGCGCAGCTCGATGTACGCGCTGCTGCAGACCCTGATCTCGCGCGGCTGGGTCCGCACCGACGTCACCGGCTCCCTGTACGGCATCGGCATCCACGCCCTGCTCACCGGCACGAACTACCTCGACTCCGACCCGCGGGTCAGGTCCGTACGGCCGTATCTCGACGAGGCGTCCGAGGCGCTCGGCGAGACCATCCACATGGGCCGGCTGGACGGCCGAGACGTGGCGTATCTGGCGACGCGGGAGTCGCACGAGTACCTGCGCACGATCAGCCGGGTGGGGCGGCGCCTGCCCGCACACGCCGGGGCCCTGGGCAAGGCCCTGCTGGCGGAACGCCCCGACGGCGAGCTGCCCGAGGGGCCGTACGAGGCGCTGACCCCGAACACGCACACGAGCAGGGAGTCCCTGGCGGCCGACCTCGCCCGGGCCCGGTCCCGCGGCTGGTCCGTGGACCGCGAGGAGGGCGTGCCCGGCATCGTCGGCTTCGGGTTCGCGCTGCGCTACGACACCCCGGCCCTGGACGCGATCAGCTGCTCGGTGCCGGTCTCCCGGCTCACGCCCGCGCACGAGGAGCGGATCGTCGCCGTGATGCGGGAGATCCGGGCGAAGGCCGAGGCGACCGTTCCGACGGGGTCCGGATCGGTGCACTGGCGTTAGCGAGAACGCCGTAGGCACCTGCTGAAAGGCGCTCGTTTACCCGGGCTTCACCACCCCAAACGCAACGTGCGCCAGATCACAGGCCCCGGGCTCCCGTGTGCGACAACGTGCTTGATACAAATTGCTCGCGCGTTCCTGTCCGTCGACGGTCGTCGCCCAATCCCCCTTTCCCCCGCTCCTTTCGCATGCCCTGGGAACGCCCGTGTTCGCCCCCCGCACCACCCCCTGGCCCCTCGTCGCCCTTTTCACGGCCGGGTACCTCGCTCCGTATCTGCTGCCCACCACCGTCGGCAGACTCGACTCGGACCTTCCGCTCTCCGCCACGCAGGCCGGTGCCGCCGGCAGTGCCCTGCTGCTGAGTTCGGCCACCGCCGGATTCGTCCTCGCCTCCCGGGTCGAGCGGGTCGGAGCCCGCACCCTCGCCCGGCTCGGCCTCGCCCTGGCCCTGATCGGCTACGGCGGCGCCGCCCTGACCACCGCGGTTCCCGCTGTCGTCGCCGGCGCGATCGTCGGCGGGTTCGGCTCCGGCACGGCCACCACCGTCGCCGCGACCCTCATCGCCGGGCAACGGGATCCGCACCGCGCCTCGACGGCCGGGCTGCTCAGCGTCTCCGCCCTCGCGGGCGCCGTGTATCTGACGGTTCCGCACCTCGGCCCGGGGCACGGCCTGCCCCTGGCCGCGATCGCCCTCACGGCCCTGGCGGTCTGGCCGCTCACCGGCCGCCTCCCCGCCGCCACGCCCGTCTCGCCCACCCGGCAGCACAAGGCCCGGCTGCCGCACGCCCGTTCGGGGCTGGTGCTGGCCGCCGCCATGGTGTGCTGGTCGCTCGCCCAGAACTCCCTGTGGGGCGTGAGCGGACGCATCGGCCTGGAGCAGGCGCACCTCGGCGAGGCCACCGTCGGCGCCGTCTTCGCCCTCGGACTGGGCGCCGGCCTGACCGGAGTCCTCGCCGCGGGCGCCCTCGGGGCCCGCCTCGGACGTGCCGTGCCCATCGGCGGCGGCACGGTCCTCATCGCCGTCTGCATCGCGCTCAGCGCCTCCGCGACCGACCTGGAGAGCTTCGCGGCCGGCGAGATCGCCTGGAACACGCTCTACCCGGTGGTGCTGTCGTACCTCATCGGGCTCGCCGCCTCGCTCGACCCGCGCGGCCGCTGGGCGGTGCTGGTCGGCTCGGCGTCCTCGCTGGGCACGGCCGCCGGGCCGCTGACCGGCAGTGTGCTGTCGGCGCAGGCCGGGTTCCCGGTCATGGGCGCGGTCCTCGGCGCCGGACTGCTGGTGATCGCCCTGCCGATGACCGCCGTCGCCCTGCACACCGGCGGGCGCCCGCTGCTGCCCGGCGCGATCCGCCGCCGCGGCGGTCACCCGGCCGCCCTGGTCGCCGCCGCCACGGGCACGCCCTCCGGCGCGATCCCCGAGATCGGCGCCCCGGAGCAGCCGGTGGTGGAGATCCCCGTGGAGGCCGCCGCCGTCCCCGCCCAGCGTGCCTACGACAAGGCGGGGTCGGAGGTCTTCTGAGGCCCTACGGGTTCCGCTGGAACGCGTAGGCCTCCACCTCGGCGAGATACCGCGCCCGCAGCTCCTCGTCGTCCTCCAGGAAGGAGGCGAGGAAGGAGTTGCGGGCGAGCTCGCGCAGCCGCTCCTCGGTGAGGCCGAGGGTGGCGCGCACGGCGTCGAAGTTGTCGCCGGCGTAGCCGCCGAAGTAGGCCGGGTCGTCGGAGTTGACCGTGCACATGAGGCCGGCGTCCAGCATGGCGGGCAGGGGGTGGTCGGCGAGGGTGTCGACCGTGCGCAGCCGGACGTTGGACAGCGGGCACAGCGTCAGCGGCACCCGGTCGCGCACCAGCCGCTCCACCAGCGCGGGGTCCTCCACGCAGCGCAGCCCGTGGTCGACCCGTTCGACGCCGAGGACGTCCAGCGCCTCGGTGATGTACTCCGGCGGGCCCTCCTCACCGGCGTGGGCGACCCGCCTGAGGCCGAGCGCGGCGGCCGCCTCGTAGACCTCGCGGAACTTCACCGGCGGGTGCCCGACCTCGGCGGAGTCGAGGCCGACACCGGTGATCCGGTCCAGGTACGGCTTGGCGGCGTCCAGCGTGGCCAGGGCCGACTCGGCGGACTCGTCGCGCAGGAAGCACAGGATCAGCCGGGTCGAGACGCCGTGGTTGGCCTCGCTGTTCCCCAGCGCGCGCCACAGCCCCTCGACGACCGTGCCGATGTCCAGCCCGCGGCCGGTGTGGGCCTGCGGGTCGAAGAAGATCTCCGCGTGCCGCACGCCCTGCGCGGCGGCCCGGGCGAGATAGGCGTTCGCCAGATCCTCGAAGTCCCGCTCGGTGCGCAGGACGGCCATGAGTTCGTAGTACAGGTTCAGGAAGGACTGCAGGTCCTCGAACCGGTAGGCCTCGCGCAGCTCGTCCGTGTCGGCGTACGGCAGCGTGACGCCGTTGCGCGCGGCGAGCTCGAAGGCGAGTTCCGGTTCCAGGGTGCCTTCGATGTGAAGGTGCAGTTCGGCTTTGGGGAGGGACATCAATTCATCGTACGGCCGATTCACCGACGCTTCGGAACCGGCACTCTCAGTAGATCGTGGGCCACGGTCAGCTCACCGTCGTACCCGGCGGCCCGGGCCTGCCGCTCGAACTCGTCCGGGTCGGTGTAGCGCTGGCTGAAGTGGGTCAGCACGAGGTGCCGCACCCCGCCGTCCCGGGCCACCCCGGCTGCCTGACCGGCCGTCAGGTGACCGTGCTCGACGGCGAGTTCCTCGTCCTCGTCGAGGAACGTCGACTCGATGACGAGCATGTCGCAGCCCTCGGCAAGCGCGTCCACGCCGTCGCACAGCCGGGTGTCCATGACGAACGCGAACCGCTGCCCGCGCCGCGTCTCGCTGACGGCGTCGAGGGGGACCCCGCCGAGCGAGCCCTCGCGCTGGATCCGGCCCACGTCCGGGCCCTTGATGCCGTGCGCGGCGAGCCGCTCGGGCAGCATGCGGCGGCCGTCGGGCTCGACGATCCGGTACCCGTACGACTCCACCGGGTGCGACAGCTTCCGGGCCTCCAGCGTGTAGCCGCCGGTGCGGGCGAGGGGCCCGTCGGCGTCGACCGGGGCCTCGGTGATGCCGACGGTCTCGCGGTAGGCGGTGGCGTACCGGAGCCGGTCGAAGAAGCGCTGCCCGGAGCGGGGGTAGTGGGCGGTGATCTCGTGCGGGACCCGGTCGAGGTTGATGCGCTGGATCACACCGGCGAGGCCGAGGGAGTGGTCGCCGTGGAAGTGCGTGACGCAGATCCGGTTCAGGTCGTGCGCGGCGACCCCGGCGCGCAGCATCTGGCGCTGCGTGCCCTCGCCGGGGTCGAACAGGATGCCCTCGCCGTCCCAGCGCAGCAGGTAGCCGTTGTGGTTGCGGTGCCGGGTCGGGACCTGGCTGGCGGTGCCGAGCACCACGAGTTCACGTACGGACAAGGCGGATTACCCCGGAGGCCAGTCGAGGCCGCGGCCGCCGAGCACGTGGGCGTGCACGTGCCAGACCGTCTGGCCGGCGCCGCCGCCGGTGTTGAAGACGAGGCGGTGGCTGTCGAGCTTCTCCTCGTCCGCGACGGCCTGGGCCTCGCGGAGCACGTCCGCGGTGAGCGCCGGGTCGGCGGCGGCGAGGGCGGCGGCGTTCTGGTAGTGCGCCTTGGGGATGACCAGGACGTGGGTGGGGGCCTGGGGGTTGATGTCGCGGAACGCGATGGTGGTGTCTGTCTGGCGGACGATGGTCGCCGGGACGGTGCCTGCGACGATCTTGCAGAACAGGCAGTCTTCCTGGGGCTCCCCTGCCATGGTCCCTCCGGGGGTTGGCCGAATGTGGTCCTACTTGGGCATCGTATCGTCGTCGGGTGCGGGTGCGTTTGGGCTGGTCGCGCAGTTCCCCGCGCCCCTTAAGTTGGCAGGCCCGGGGGCGTTTTCGCCGGTACTGCCTCCAGCGCTTCCAGAGCCAGTCGGATCGCTTCGTCCAGTTGGGTGTCCCTCCCCGCCGCGTAGTCCTGCGGACGTTGCAGGACCTCCACGTCGGGATCCACGCCGTGGTTCTCCACTCCCCACTCGTAGCCCTCCAGCCAGAAGGCGTACTTGGGCTGGGTGACCAGGGTGCCGTCGACCAGGCGGTAGCGGCTGTCGATGCCGATGACGCCGCCCCACGTGCGGGTGCCGACGACCGGGCCGAGGCCCAGGGCCTTGACGGCCGCGTTGACGATGTCGCCGTCGGAGCCGGAGAACTCGTTGGCCACGGCCACGACGGGGCCGCGCGGGGCGTCCTCCGGGTAGCTGTAGGGGCGCATGCCGCGCGGGACGGCCCAGCCGACGATGCGGCGGGCCAGCTTCTCGACGACCAGCTGCGAGGTGTGGCCGCCCCGGTTCTCGCGGACGTCGACGACCAGGCCTTCGCGGGCGACCTCGACGCGCAGGTCGCGGTGGATCTGCGCCCAGCCGGGGGCCTGCATGTCCGGGACGTGGAGGTAGCCGAGGCGGCCGCCGGACTTCTCGTGGACGTAGGCGCGGCGGTCGGCGACCCAGGCGTGGTAGCGCAGGGGTTCCTCGTCGGCGACCGGGACGACGACGGCGTGCCGGGGATCGCCGCCGCCGGACGGGGAGATGGTCAGCTCCACCGGCTTGTTCGCCGTGCCGATCAGCAGCGGGCCGGGGCCGGCGACCGGGTCGACGGGCTGGCCGGCGATCGCGACGATGGCGTCGCCGGGGCGTACCGCGACGCCGGGGGCGGCCAGCGGGCTGCGGGCGTCCGGGTCGGAGGTCTCGGAGGGCAGGATGCGGTCGACCCGCCAACTGCCGTCCTCGTGGCGGGAGATGTCGGCGCCGAGCAGGCCCTGGCGGGGGCCGCCGCCGTGGCCGCCGCGCGGGGTGACGTAGGCGTGCGAGGTGCCGAGCTCGCCCTGGACCTCCCACAGCAGGTCGACCAGGTCGTCATGGGTGGCGAGCCGCTCCACGACCGGGCGGTAGCGGTCGAGGACGCCGTCCCAGTCGACGCCGCTCATGTCCGGCCGCCAGAAGTGGTCCCGCATGATGCGGCCGTTCTCGTCGAACATCTGGCGCCACTCGGCCGCCGGGTCGACGAACTGGCGTACGCGGCCCAGGTCGACGGTGATGTTGGTGTCGCTGTCGTCGTCGCTCGAGGCACGCCGGTCGCTGGGGACGACCTTCAGCCGCCCGTCGGTCCACAGCAGCACCCGCTTGCCGTCGCCGCTGACCGCGAAGTGGTCGGCGTCGACGGCGAGATGCTCGATGCGCTGCTGGGCGAGGTCGTAGCGCTCCAGCTCGGACTTGGGTTCGGGGTCGTCCGGAGTGGCCCGGGACGCGCCGAGCACCCCGGCGACCGGGTGGCGCAGCCACAGGACGCCGTCCTTGGCGGCGCGCAGATTGGTGTAGCGGGCGGCCTCGACCGGGAAGGGCACGATGCGGTCGGCGAGGCCCTCCAGGTCGATGCGGGTGGTGGGGGTGCCCTCGCTGTCGGGGGTCTCCTCCCGGTCGGGCGTCTCGAAGGACCGGCCGTGCCGCTGCGGCCCGAACGGGGAGGGCGTGGTGGCCGCGAGGGTGATCAGATGCGGCCGGGCGCCGACCACGAAGGCCAGGTCGAAGACGTGCTCGTCGTAGACCGGGTCGAAGGAGCGGGTCGACAGGAACGCGAGGTGCTTGCCGTCCATCGTGAACGCGGGCGCGTAGTCCTGGAAGCGCAGCGGGGTGGCCTCGGTGACCGACAGGTCGGTGGTGTTGGCGAGCTTCAGCTGGCACAGGGGCCGGGGGCCGGGGTGGGACCAGGCCAGCCAGGACGAGTCGGGTGAGAAGACGAGGCCCGACACATCACCGTCCTCGCTGCGGTCGACCTCCCGCACCTCGCCCGTCTCCCGTTCCACCAGCAGCAGGCGCCCGTCGTGGCAGGACACGGCGGCACGGCTGCCGTCGGGCGCCATGGCGAGGTCCAGGACCCGGCCGAGCTGTCCGGCGGCGAGCCGGCGGGGTGTGGCCCCCGGGGCGAGTCCGGTGGCGGGCGCGAACTCCAGGGCGTCCTCACCCTCGGCGTCGGTGACCCACACCACCCACTGCTCGCCGTCCGCGCGGAAGGTGCGCGGCAGGCGGGCCCGCACCCCGGGTGTCGCGGCCAGTGCGCGGGCCGGGCCGGAGCGGTGGGTGACCCAGTGCACGGAGCCGCGTACGGCGACCGCGCTGCCGCGCGCCGTGTGGTCGGGGGACGCCGACCCGAACCACCGGGAGGCGTTCAGCGGGAACGGCTGAAGATCGACGCGCTGTCCGCCCAGCCGCACGTCCAGGCGCCGCGGCTCGGCCCCCTCCAGGTCGTCCAGGACCCACAGTTCACCGGCGCTGGAGTAGACGACCCGGGTGCCGTCGGTCGCGGCGTGCCGGGCGTAGAAACCGTCGAGTGGCGTGTGCCGGCGCAGGTCGGAGCCGTCGGCGAGGGAGGAGTAGAGCGCTCCGGTGCCCTCGTGGTCGGAGAGGAAGCCGATCCGGTCCCCCACCCACAGCGGGTACTCGATGTTGCCGTCGAGGTCCTCGTGCAGCCGCACGAACTCCCCGTCGTCCTCGCGGTCGATCCACAACTTGCCCGCCGTGCCGCCGCGGTACCGCTTCCACCAGGCCGCCTCACGCCCCATCGGCGCGGACAGCAGCACCGTGTGCGGGCCGTGGGCGACGTCACCGACGGGCCCGTACGGCAGGGTGGTGCCCGGGCCGCCGTCCAGCGGGACGGCGCGCGCCCAGGTGCGGCGCAGGCTCGCCTGCCCCTGGCTGCTGATCGCCAGCACCTCGCCGTCCGGGGTCCAGCCGCGCACCTGTGTCTTGAGACTCCCCCAGTACGTCAGCCGCTTGGCGGGGCCGCCGTCGACCGGGGCGATGAACACCTCGGGGGCGCCGTCGCGGGTGGAGGTCCAGGCGATGGTGGTGCCGTCGGGTGAGATGCGGGGCTGGGTCACCGGCATGTTGTCGGCGCTGACCCGCCAGGCCCGGCCGCCGTCGAGTGGAGCGAGCCACACGTCGTCCTCGGCGGTGAAGGCGACCAGGTCGCCGTGCACATGGGGGAACCGGAGGTAAGCAGGCGATGTCACCCGATCACCCTATGCAGGGACGACCGCGCGCGGACAGAGTTCGGATCACTTGCCCTCGACGGGACGGCAGTCCGGGTACCGCTCGCACCAGATGGTCTGGGTGACGGTCACGGTGACGGTCGGCCCGGGCTGCCCGTTCGGGGGCCCGCCGACGGGCGGCGGGCTGGTGGAGTTGCAGTCGCCGAGCCCGTCGACCTCGAACCACACCTTGCCGTCCACCTTGGCGGTGATGTTGCCGCGCACACAGGCACCGTCCACCGCGTGGGTGACCTTGCCGTCGACGGTGATCTCCTTGCCGTCGTCGGTCTCGCCCTCGCAGTCGACGGTCGCGACGGTCCGCTCACGCGCCGAGGGTGACGACTTTCCGCCGTTCTCCCCGTAGGAGGCGGTGCACGTGAGCCAACGCACGCCCGCCTTCTGCCGGTTGAGCTCTTTGGTCACGGTCTCGTCGGTGGTGTACGCGACGGACGCGGAGCTGATGCTGCCGGGTTCACAGGCGACAGCGCCGCCCACCGCCAGCACGGCGAACGTCGCCGCGACCGCCACTCGCCGACCACGCGGCCCCAGCCGATTCCTCCTCGAAGCCCCCATGGAGGGGAGCCTGCCACTGACGGGGGCCGCGCGGTAGGGCGCAAAGGCGTCAGCCGCGCAGCAGCAGCCACTCCTGGAGCTCCACCACGTTGCCCTCGGGGTCCTTGAGATGCGCCACCCGCATCCGGTCCGTCATGGGCACCGGGCCGTGCAGCACCGTGGCGCCGCGCATCGCGATCTCCTCGCAGTACGCGTCCAGCCCGTCCACCCGCAGCACGACCAGGGAGCGGTGCCCCGCCGCCGTGTCGCCCAGTTCGTCGAGCACCCCGGCCATCATCGACCGGTCCTGCAACGCGATCCCCGCCGAGCCCACCGCGGGGCTGAACTTCTCGTACGGCCCCTCCGTCGCCCCCGACTGCGGTTTCAGGCCGAGAACCTCGTCGTAGAACCGGTAGCAAGCGGAGAAGTCGTTCACGAGCAGACGAACCTGCGCGAGTTCCACGGTGCCTCCAAGGGGGTCAGGACCAGCGTCCGGTGCGTGCCAGGAGCACGGCCGCGGCGGCCGTCCCGGCAGTCGATGTGCGCAGCACACTGCGCCCGAGGCGGTACGGCTTCGCCCCCGCCTCCTCGAACAGCGCCAGCTCCGCCGGCGCCACGCCCCCCTCGGGCCCCACGACCAGCACGATCTCGCCGGTGGACGGCAGTTCGGCCGTCGCCAGCGGCGCGTCCCCGCTCTCGTGCAGCACGGCGGCGAACTCCGCTCCCGCCAGCAGGGCGGCGACCTGCTTGGTCGTAGCCGCGTCCGCGACCTCCGGGAAGCGCACCCGGCGGGACTGCTTGCCGGCCTCCCGGGCCGTCGCCCGCCACTTGCCCAGCGCCTTGGCCCCGCGTTCGCCCTTCCACTGCGTGATGCAACGCGCCGCCGCCCACGGCACGATCGCGTCGACACCGACCTCGGTCATGGTCTCGACGGCGAGCTCCCCCCGGTCACCCTTGGGCAGCGCCTGGACGACGGTGACCCGGGGCTGCTCCGGAGACTCCTCGTGCACCGAGTCCAGCTGGAGGATCAACCGGTCCTTGCCTTCCGTGTCGAGCACGACGCAGTCCGCCCAGCGGCCCGCCCCGTCCGTGAGGACGACGTCCTCCCCGGCCCGCAGCCGCTTCACGGAGACGGCATGCCGCCCCTCCGGCCCGTCGAGGATGTACCGGCCGCCGCCGCCCGCGTCGAAGTGCTCGACCACGAACACCGGCGCGGTCACAGCACGCCACCGCCCGTCAACGAGGCCCGGGCGGCGGCCAGTTCCCCGGCCAGTACCTCCACCAGCTGCCCGGCGGGAAGCTCCCGCGCCATCCGGTGCCCCTGCCCGGCCCACAGCGCCATGCCCTGCGCGTCACCGGCCTTGGCGGCGGCCTTGCGCAGCGGCGAGGTGAGGTGGTGGATCTCGGGGTAGGCGGCGGGCGCGTACGGGCCGTGTTCGCGCAGGAAGCGGTTGACGAGGCCGCGCGCGGGCCGGCCGGAGAACGCCCGGGTCAACTCCGTGCGGACGAACAGGGGGTTGGTCAGTGCCTGCTTGTGCAGGGCGTTCGCGCCGGACTCGTGGGTGGCGAGGAAGGCGGTGCCCAGCTGGGCCGCGCTCGCCCCCGCCGCGAGGACCCCGGCGATCTGGCCGCCGCGCATGATGCCGCCGGCGGCGACGATCGGGATGCTCACGGCCTCCCGGACCTGGGCGACCAGCGACAGCAGCCCGATGCCGGAACCGTCCGTCTCGGGGACGTCCCGGTGGGTGCCCTGGTGACCGCCGGCCTCGACGCCCTGGGCGATGACCCCGTCCGCGCCCGCCCGCTCCACGGCCCGGGCCTCGTCGGGGGTGGTCGCGGCGGCCAGGACGAAGGAGCCGACGCGGTGCAGGGTGTCGACGACCTCACGGCTCGGGACGCCGAAGTGGAACGACACCACCGGCACGGGGTTGTCGCGCAGCACCACGAGCTTGGCCTCGAAGCCGTCGTCGCGTCCACTGTCCGGATCGCCGAGCTCGGCCTCGTACCAGGTGGCCTCGCCGGCCAGCTGGTGGGCGTAGACATCGATGGCGGCGGGGTCGGCGTACTCCGGCTGCGGCATGAAGACGTTGACGCCGAAGGGCCTGCCGGTGAGGCTCCGGAGCTGCTTGATCTCCTGGTACATCCCGTCGGCGGTCTTGTACCCGGCGGCGAGGAAACCGAGCCCGCCCGCCTCGCACACGGCGGCGGCGAGCTGCGGTACGGAAACGCCGCCCGCCATGGGGGCCTGCACGATCGGGAGGGGGAAGAGATCGGTCAGTGCGGAGGACATGACCGCATGTTGTCACGTCCTCCGAACAACTCCGAAACCGGCCTGCCGACTGGCATAGACCAGAAGCACGCTCGGTCTCAGCGCCCGTTGAAGGCGTCCTTCAACCGCGAGAACAGCCCCTGCTGCCCAGGTTGGAACTGCCCCGTGGGGCGCTCCTCGCCGCGGAGCTTGGAGAGCTCGCGGAGCAGGCGTTCCTGCTCGGGGTCGAGCTTGGTCGGGGTCTGGACCTCGACGTGGACGATGAGGTCGCCGCGTCCGCCACCCCGCAGGTGCGTGACGCCCCGGCCGTGCAGCGGGATCGACTGGCCGGACTGGGTGCCCGGGCGGATGTCGACCTCCTCCATGCCGTCGAGCGTCTCCAGCGGCACCTTCGTGCCGAGGGACGCCGCCGTCATGGGGATCGTCACCGTGCAGTGCAGGTCGTCGCCGCGCCGCTGGAACGTACTGTGCGGCAGTTCGTGGATCTCGACGTAGAGATCACCGGCCGGACCGCCGCCGGGACCGACCTCGCCCTCGCCGGCCAGCTGGATCCGGGTGCCGTTGTCGACACCGGCCGGGATCTTGACCGTGAGCGTGCGGCGGGACCGGACGCGGCCGTCGCCCGCGCACTCCGGGCACGGAGTCGGGACGACCGTGCCGAACCCCTGGCACTGCGGGCAGGGGCGGGACGTCATGACCTGGCCCAGGAAGGACCGGGTGACCTGCGAGACCTCACCGCGGCCGCGGCACATGTCACACGTCTGGGCGGAGGTGCCCGGGGCCGCGCCCTCACCGTTGCAGGTGTTGCAGACGACGGCCGTGTCGACCTGGATGTCCTTCGTCGTGCCGAAGGCCGCCTCGTCGAGCTCGATCTCGATGCGGATCATCGCGTCCTGGCCGCGGCGGGTGCGCGAGCGCGGTCCGCGCTGCGACGCCGTGCCGAAGAACGCGTCCATGATGTCCGAGAAGTTCCCGAAGCCACCGGCTCCGAAGCCGCCCGCGCCGCCGCCGCCGGCCTGCGAGAGCGGGTCGCCGCCGAGGTCGTAGACCTGCTTCTTCTGCGGGTCCGACAGCACCTCGTAAGCGGCGTTGATCTCCTTGAACCGCTCCTGGGTCTTCGGATCGGGGTTGACGTCCGGGTGCAGCTCGCGGGCGAGCCGCCGGAAGGCCTTCTTGATCTCTTCCTGCGACGCGTCGCGGCGCACGCCGAGTACGGCGTAGTAGTCCGTGGCCACTACGACTCCGCCAGGATCTGTCCGACGTACCGTGCCACTGCGCGTACCGCTCCCATCGTTCCCGGGTAGTCCATGCGGGTCGGTCCGACCACGCCGAGCTTGGCGACTGCCTCGCCGCCCGAACCGTAGCCGACCGACACGACGGACGTGGAGTTGAGTCCTTCGTGGGCGTTCTCGTGACCGATCCGTACGGTCACGCCCGGATCCTTCGCCTCGCCGAGCAGCTTGAGGAGCACGACCTGCTCCTCCAGCGCCTCCAGCACCGGCCGGATCGTGAGGGGGAAGTCATGCCCGAAGCGGGTCAGATTGGCGGTGCCGCCGATCATCAGCCGCTCCTCGTTCTCCTCGACGAGCGTCTCCAGAAGTGTGGAGAGCACCGTAGAGACCGTACCCCGGTCCTCGTGCTCGAACGCCTCGGGGAGATCCTCCACCAGACTCGGCACATCCGCGAAACGGCGGTTCGCCACACGGCTGTTGAGCCGGGCGCGCAGATCCGCGAGCGAGGCGTCGCCGAAGGGCGCCGGGCAGTCGACCACCCGCTGCTCGACCCGCCCGGTGTCCGTGATCAGCACGAGCATCACGCGCGCGGGCGCCAGGGAGAGCAACTCCACATGCCGCACGGTGGACCGGGTCAGCGACGGGTACTGCACGACGGCGACCTGACGCGTGAGCTGCGCGAGCAGCCGTACCGTACGCGCCACGACGTCGTCGAGGTCGACGGCACCCTCGAGGAAGTTCTGGATCGCGCGCCGCTCGGGCGCGGTCATCGGCTTGACGCCGGCGAGCTTGTCGACGAACAGCCGGTAGCCCTTGTCGGTGGGGATGCGCCCGGCGCTGGTGTGCGGCTGGGCGATGTACCCCTCGTCCTCGAGGGCCGCCATGTCGTTGCGGACGGTGGCCGGGGAGACGCCGAGGCTGTGCCGCTCGGTGAGGGCCTTGGAGCCCACCGGCTCCTCGGTGCCGACGTAGTCCTGGACGATGGCGCGCAGCACCTGAAGCCTGCGTTCACTGAGCATCGCGCACACCTCCAGAAGTCGTCCGCCCGTTGTCCTGCCTGTCGAGCCTGGCACTCTGCGCGTGCGAGTGCCAGCATTCCCCGGCCCAGTGTACGGCGGTGGGGTACACCCCCGGCAAGGCTGGTCGTGCGGCGCCGTACCCCGAGCGGGGTGCACCGCTAGCGTCGCCGTATGAGGGTGACTTGGGAAGACCTCGGATGGGAGCGCGTCGCCGCCGGGGTGGGGCGGTGCCGGCTGCCGGTGTGGGACTGCACGGCGGGGCTGGTCGCCGGTGAGGGCGCGGCCCTCATGATCGACGCGGGGTCGAGCCTCGCCGAGGGCGCGAAGCTGCGCGCGCAGGCGCAGTCGCTCACGGGTCACCGTGTGACGCATCTCGCGCTGACCCATCCCCACTTCGACCATGTCTTCGGGGCGCCGGCGTTCACGGACACCGAGGTGTTCGGGGCGGTGGGCGTGGACGCGGTGCTGACGCGGGTGCGGGACCGGGCGGAGTTGCGCGCGGACGCGGTCCGGCACGGCCTGGCGGCGCCGACGGCCGAGGAGGCGGCGGAGCGGCTGGCCCCGCCCGGCCACCTGGTCTCCGGCGAGTGGACCCTCGACCTGGGCGGCGGGTGCCAGGTGCTGCTGGCGAACGTCGGGCCGGGACACACCGCGCACGACCTGGCGGTGCTGGTGCCGGGCGATCCGGAGGTGGTGTTCTGCGGTGACCTGGTCGAGGAGTCCGGCGAGCCCCAGGCGGGCCCCGACGCGGTGCCGTCGCACTGGCCGGCCGCCCTGGACCGGCTGCTCGACCTGGGCGGTGAGGACGCGGTGTACGTACCCGGTCACGGAGCGGTGGTGGACGCGGCGTTCGTGCGGGCGCAACGGGACGCCCTGGCGGCGCGTTTCGGCGTGTCTCCGTGATCACCCACCGGCTTCTCCTATCGTCATTCGAATGCGCCAGTACTCCGCCGATCTGACCCCGCCGTGGAAGAAGCCCCAGCCGGTGCCCGAGGTTCCGGCGGAGCCGGGCCTGGTGGTGGAGGAGCCGGGGACCGGTTTCTGCGGCGCGGTGATCCGCTGCGAGGCGGGCACGGTGACGCTGGAGGACCGCTTCGGCAAGCACCGCGTGTTCCCGATGGAGCCGCGCGGCTTCCTGCTGGAGGGCAGGGTGGTGACCCTCGTCCGCCCGGCGCCGGGCGGCCCCGCACGTCCCAGCCGCACGGCCTCCGGGTCGGTCGCCGTCCCCGGCGCACGCGCGCGTGTCGCCCGCGCCGGCCGCATCTACGTCGAGGGCCGCCACGACGCCGAGCTGGTCGAACGGGTGTGGGGCGACGACCTGCGCATCGAGGGCGTGGTCGTGGAGTACCTGGAGGGCGTCGACGACCTCCCGTCGATCGTGGACGCCTTCGCGCCCGGCCCCGACGCCCGCCTCGGCGTCCTGGTCGACCACCTGGTGCCGGGCACCAAGGAGTGGCGCATCGCCCAGTCCGTCACCAGCGACCACGCCCTGATCGTCGGCCACCCGTACATCGACATCTGGGAGGCGGTGAAACCGTCGTCCCTGGGCATCGAATCCTGGCCACGGGTCCCGCGTGGCCAGGACTGGAAGACGGGCGTGTGCAGGGCACTGGGCTGGCCGGAGAACACGGGGGCGGCCTGGCAGCGGATCCTGTCGGGGGTGCGGTCGTACAAGGACCTGGAGCCGGAGCTGCTGGGCCGCGTGGAGGAACTGATCGACTTCGTGACGGCGTAGCTGCGGGCATGCGTGCCGCTAGGGGCGGCACCCGTCCCAAGGAGAGCGGCACCCCGTTACGCCGGGCTGCGAAACCCCCCGGCCTCAGCACGAACACCGAGCACCTCAGTCCACCAGATCCCGCACGACCCCATCCGCCAGCAACCGCCCCCGCAGGGTCAGCACGGCCCGCCCTTCCTCGTACGAGGCTTCCTGGAGCAGTCCGTCCGACAAGGCCTTGCGCGAGGCGGCCAGCCCCTCCGGCCTGAGCAGGGACAGCGGTACGCCCTCCCTGAGCCGCAGCTCCAGCAGAATCCGCTCGACCCGCCGGTCCTCGTCGCTCAGCAGCTCCCGCCCGGCCCCGGGCGAGCGCCCCGCCGCCAGGGCGGCCGCGTACGCCCCCGGATGCTTCACGTTCCACCACCGCACCCCGCCCACATGGCTGTGCGCACCGGGCCCGGCGCCCCACCAGTCGGCCCCCCGCCAGTACAGCTCGTTGTGCAGACAGCGCCCGGCCTGCGAGGTCGCCCAGTTCGACACCTCGTACCACTCGAAGCCCGCACCCGAGAGAACCTCGTCCGCGATCAGGTACCGGTCGGCGTGGACGTCGTCGTCGGTCATCGGCACCTCGCCCCGGCGGATCCGGCGGGCCAGCTGCGTCCCCTCCTCGACGATCAGGGCGTAGGCGCTGACATGGTCCGGCCCGGCCCCCAGCACCGCGTCCAGCGACGCCCGCCAGTCGTCGTCGGACTCACCAGGCGTGCCGTAGATCAGGTCGAGATTCACATGCTCGAACCCGGCCGCCCGGGCCTCCGCCACGCACGCCTCGGGCCGCCCCGGCGTGTGCGTACGGTCCAGCACCTTCAGCACATGCTGCCGCGCGCTCTGCATCCCGAAGGAGATCCGGTTGAAGCCCCCCTCGCGCAGCGTCGCCAGGTACGCGGGATCGACCGACTCGGGATTCGCCTCCGTCGTGACCTCGGCATCCTCCGCCAAGCCGAACTCGTCGCGGACGGCCTGCAGCATCCGTACGAGATCACCGGCGTCCAGCAGCGTGGGCGTGCCCCCGCCCACGAACACCGTGCGGACCGGCCGCGGGTCGTCGCCCAGCACCTTGCGCGCCAGCCGGACCTCGTCGGCCAGCGTCTCGGCGTAGTTGTCGCGCGACGCGAGCACCCCGCCGGTGCCGCGCAGCTCGGTCGCGGTGTACGTGTTGAAGTCGCAGTAGCCGCAGCGGGTCGCGCAGTACGGAACGTGCAGGTAGAACCCGAGCGGACGATCGGTGGCCCCGGCGAGCGCGAATGCGGGCAGCGCGCCGTCGTCGGGGACGGGCTCGCCGTCGGGGAGTGCGGAAGGCATGCCTTCCATTGTCCAGCACCCGCGCGGTCAGTCCGCCTGGAGCACCAGCAGTGCGAGATCGTCCGCCGGCGGCCGCGCCCCGAACTCGTGCACCAGCCGGTTGATCCGCTCGGCTATCAGCTCGGCGTCCAGCCCGGCGCACCCGGCCAGCGCCGCCGCGAGCCCGTCCCCGTCGTCGAACTGGCGGGAGCCCGAGCGGCGCTCGGTCACGCCGTCGGTGACGCACAGCAGGGTGTCGCCGGACCGCAGCTCGAAGGTCTCGCTGGTGTAGGTGGCGTCCTCGATGACGCCGAGGAGGGTCTGGGGCTGGGCGGCCGTGTGGACCTCGCCGCCCGCCCCGAGCAGCAGGGGCAGCGGGTGCCCGGCGGAGGCGACGGTGCAGCGGACACCGCCGTCGAAGGGGACGAGTTCCCCGTACAGCAGGGACAGGAAGCGCGTCTGGGGGCCGTCGCCGGGCGGGGTCGGCCGCGCCCCCGCGGCCACCAGTGCCCGGGCCGCCGCGTCGGCGGCCTCCGTGGCGTCGTCGAGCAGCAGCTGGTTGAGGCGGTCGAGGACGTCGGCGACCCGGTAGCCCTCGCGGGCCAGCAGCCGCAGCCAGGGCCGGGCCAGGCCGATGACGACGGCCGCCTCGGGCCCCTTGCCCTGGACGTCGCCGACGGCGAAGCACCAGCGGCCGTCGCCCGCCGGGAACAGGTCGTAGAAGTCACCGCTGGGCCCGCCCTTGTCGCACGGCTCGTAGACGAGGGCGCTGCGCATGCCGGGGATCTCGGCCACGGCGCCGGGCAGCAGTCCGCGCTGGAGGACGGCGCTGATGGTGGCCTGGCGGGCGTACTGCCGGGCGGCGCCGATGGCGAGGGCGACCCGGCGGCTGAGGTCCTCGACGAGACCGGTGATCTCGTCGGGGAAGCCGGCCGTTCCGGAGCGCCCGATGACGAGGGTGCCCAGCGGGCGTCCCCCGGCGACCAGCCGGTACGCGAGGGCCGAGCCGGGCTCGCCGTCACCGAGCGCCTCGCCGGGCCAGGGGTACTCGACGGGCCCGGACCCGCCCTGCTCCCGGCCGCGTTCGAACGGGGAGGCCCCCATCGGGTCGAACGGCTGCGGCGGGTCCTTCTCCAGGACGCGACGCAGCTCCTCGATGCGGTTCTCGCTGCCGTGCCAGACCCGGGCGAGGCGCGGTCCGCCCGCGCCGGCTCCGCCGCTCCAGCCGCCGCCGGTGGCCTCGTCCTCCAGCCACACCGCGCACCAGTCGGCCAGCCGGGGCACGATCAGCTGTCCGGCGAGGGCCGCGACCAGGTCCTCGTCGAGCTGCCCGGCGAGCAGGTCGGAGGCCTCGGCGAGGAAGGAGAGGGCGCCGCGGCCGAGCCAGGCGCCGTCGGGTCCGTTGCGTCCGTGTCGGCTCTCGTGCCGGTCCCGCCAGTCCCGTAAGTCGTTCCAGTCACGCAGGTCACGGGACTCCCGCAAGTCGGGCCAGTCCCGGGCTTCTCCGCCCTCCCGTGAGTCCCACGTCTCCCCTCCCTCACGTGAGTCCCACAGGTCTCCTCCGCCACGCCAGGCGCGTACGGCCTCCCCCACCTGGTCGCCCGGGCGCGGCTCGGGCGCCAGGATCTCCGCCACCCGCAGGCCGCGCGCCAGCGCGTGCTCCCCGGCGTACGCCTCGATCTGCTCCCCCGCCGCGCACCCCCCGGCGGGCAGCCGCGCCCACACGGTCTTCCGGCCCGTGCGGTACGTGATCCCCCACGCTTCGGAGAGCGCGCCGACGAGCCGCAGGCCCCGCCCGTACTCGGGGGTGTCGTGCGGCGTCTCCGGTTCGCTGCCGCGCGGCGCGCGGGAGGGGTGGTGGTCGGAGACCTCGACCACCAGCGCGGCCGTGTCCGGGGCGTCGCCCTCCAGCCGGCACTCCAGCTCGACGTCGGTGCCGGCGTGCACGACGGCGTTCGTGACGAGTTCGCTGACGACGAGCGTGGCGTCGTCGGCGAGGCGGCCGGTGAAGTGCTCGGCGCCGGGCAGGCCGAGCCCGGTCCACTCGGCGAGCGCCCCGCGCACCAGGGCGCGCGCGGCGCCCGGCGCGCTGGAACTGCCGGACAGGGTTGCGTGCGCCCGCGCGCGCTCCTGCACGGGCGCCTCGGAGGCGGACCCGGGCGCCGCGCAGACCGGCGCACGCTGATCGGGGGCGAGTGTCCCGGCGGACGGTGTGATCACCTCCGCGGACGGTGCGGGCTCCTCGGAAACGGGCCCCTCCTGGACGGGCACGGGCGTCTCCCAAGCGTGTGCAGGCGCCTCTGAGGCACGGGAAGCGGTCTCCCGTTGCGTCGGAATGGCCCCCATGGACAGCTCCCCGGGCAGTTCGTACGAATACGCCACAGTCGATGCCGACAGAGTGACAGACTGACCCCGCCCATAAGCGCCGAGTTACCGAAGTGGGCCGCCATGAGTGAGAACAGTGCTACTCCTGTGGTCGAAGACCGGTACGAAGACGGTCAGATTCGTGCATCCGAGCTGCGTCCCCTGCTGGCCGCCATGACGGCGGCACGCGACGGCGACTTCACAAAGGTGCCGGAATCCGGCCACGGAATGGTGGCCGAACTCACCGCGGTCTTCAACCAGATCATGGACCGCAGCGTCCACTTCACCTCCGAGGTGCAGCGCGTCAGACGGGAGCTGGTGCGGCACGGCCGGCTCGACGAGCGACTCTCGGCCAGCCCGGGCCAGGGCCTGTGGACCTCCCGGGTCAACGACGTGAACCAGCTGCTCGACGCCCTGGTCGCCCCCACAACAAACGCCACGCGCGTGCTGGACGCGGTGGCCGGCGGCGATCTGACCCAGCGGGTCGATCTGCACGACGGCACGCGGCAGTTGCGCGGCGATCTGCGGCGTCTGGGCCGGGCCGTGAACAAGATGGTCGACCAGCTCTCCCTGTTCACCGGCGAGGTGACGCGGGTCGCCCGTGAGGTCGGCACCGAGGGCCGGCTCGGCGGCCGGGCCAAGGTGCAGGGCCTGTCGGGCAGTTGGCGGGACGTGACGGAGGCCGTCAACACGATGGCGTCCCGGCTGACGGCCCAGGTGCGGGACATCGCGGCGGTGACGACGGCGGTGGCCCGCGGCGACCTGACCCGCACGGTCACGGTGGAGGCGACCGGCGAGTTGCTGGAGCTGAAGCTGACCGTCAACACGATGGTCGACCAGCTCTCCGCCTTCGCCGACGAGGTCACCCGGGTGGCCCGCGAGGTCGGCACCGAGGGCCAGTTGGGCGGCCGGGCGCAGGTACGGGGCGTGTCGGGGGTGTGGAAGGACCTCACCGACAACGTCAACTTCATGGCGTCGAACCTGACCTCGCAGGTCCGCAACATCGCCCAGGTGACGACGGCCGTGGCCAACGGCGACCTGTCCCAGAAGATCACGGTCGACGCGCAGGGCGAGATCCTGGAGCTCAAGTCGACCATCAACACGATGGTCGACCAGCTCTCCGCCTTCGCCGACGAAGTGACCAGGGTCGCCCGCGAGGTCGGCACGGAGGGCAACCTCGGTGGGCGGGCTCAGGTCCGGGGCGTCTCCGGGGTCTGGAAGGACCTCACCGACAACGTCAACTTCATGGCCGACAACCTCACCTCCCAGGTGCGCAACATCGCCCTCGTCTCCACCGCCGTCGCCCAGGGCGATCTCGGCAAGAAGATCACGGTGGAGGCCAAGGGCGAGATCCTGGAGCTGAAGTCCACGATCAACACGATGGTCGACCAGCTCTCCGCCTTCGCCGACGAGGTGACCAGGGTCGCCCGCGAGGTCGGCACGGAGGGCAACCTCGGCGGCCAGGCCCAGGTCCGGGGCGTCTCCGGGGTCTGGAAGGACCTCACCGACAACGTCAACTTCATGGCGCTGAACCTGACCTCCCAGGTCCGCAACATCGCCCAGGTGACGACGGCCGTCGCCAACGGCGACCTGTCGAAGAAGATCACGGTCGACGCGCGCGGCGAGATCCTGGAACTGAAGGACACCGTCAACACGATGGTGGAGCAGCTGCGCGCCTTCGCCGACGAGGTGACCCGCGTGGCCCGCGAGGTCGGCACCGACGGGCGGCTCGGCGGCCGGGCCCAGGTGTTGGGCGTATCCGGCGTCTGGCGGGACCTGACGGACAACGTCAACTACATGGCCGACAACCTCACCTCCCAGGTCCGCAACATCGCCCAGGTCGCGACGGCCGTGGCGCAGGGCGACCTGTCCCGGAAGATCGACGTGGACGCGCGCGGCGAGATCCTGGAGCTGAAGACCACCATCAACACGATGGTCGACACGCTGTCCTCCTTCTCCTCGGAGGTCACGCGCGTCGCCCGCGAGGTCGGCTCCGAGGGCCAACTGGGCGGCCAGGCCCGGGTCGAGGGCGTCTACGGCACCTGGAAGCGCCTGACGACCAACGTCAACGAACTCGCGTCGAACCTCACCACCCAGGTCCGCGCCATCGCCGAGGTCGCCTCCGCCGTGGCCCAGGGCGACATGTCCCGCTCGATCACGGTGGAGACGCAGGGCGAGGTCGCCGAGCTGAAGGACAACATCAACCTGATGGTGGCCAACCTGCGCGAGACGACCCGCGCGAAGGACTGGCTGGAGTCCAACCTGGCCCGGCTCGCCGCCCTGATGCAGGGCCACCGGGACCTCATGGAGGTCGCCGACCTGATACTCCGCGAGCTGACCCCGCTGGTGAACGCCCAGTACGGCGCGTTCTACCTGGCCGACCCCGACGAGGACAGCGCGGGCCCGCGCACCACCGTGCCGATCAAGGGCCTGGCCTTCATCGCCGGGTACGGCGCCGCCCAGGACGCGACCGTCGAGACCGGCGGCCTGCCGGTGCACGGTCTGGTCGCGCAGGCGGCCAGGGAGAAGAAGCGGATCCTCGTGGAAGGCGCCCCGCCCGACTACATCAAGATCAACAGCGGCCTCGGCGAGGCGGCCCCGACCACGATCGTCATCATCCCGATCCTCTTCGAGGACAAGCTCCTCGGCGTCATCGAACTCGCCTCGTTCTCCCGCTTCTCCGATGTGCACCTGGCGTTCTTCGACCAGTTCGTCAACACCATCGGCGTCGCCATCAACACGATCATCGCCAACTCCCGCACGGAGTCCCTGCTCGGCGAGTCCCAGCGCCTCGCCATGCAGCTCCAGGAACGCTCCGACGAACTCCAGAAGCAGCAGGGCGAACTCCAGCGCTCCAACGCCGAACTGGAGGAGAAGGCCGCCCTGCTGGCCACGTCCTCGCAGTACAAGTCGGAGTTCCTGGCCAACATGTCGCACGAGCTGCGCACGCCGCTGAACTCCCTGCTGATCCTGGCCCGGCTGCTCTCCGACAACCCGGACGGCCATCTCTCCGACCAGGAGGTGCAGTTCGCGACGACGATCCACCGCTCGGGCTCGGACCTGCTCCAGCTGATCAACGACATCCTGGACCTGTCGAAGATCGAGGCCGGCCGGATGGACGTACGCCCCAAGCGGCTGCCGCTCATCAAGCTGCTCGACTACGTCCACGCCACCTTCCGCCCCCTCACCATCGACCGGGGGCTGGCCTTCGAGGTCGCGGTCGGCGAGGACGTACCGCGCGAGATGTACTCGGACGAGCAGCGGCTCCAGCAGATCCTGCGCAACCTGCTCTCCAACGCGATCAAGTTCACCGCCAGCGGCAAGGTCGAGCTGCGGGTGGACCGGGTGCGGGACGGCGAGCACCGACGGGGGTCCCCCCGATCGAGCGAAGTCGAGAGTGGGGGAGGAACCGAGAGTGGGGGTGTCCGGGACACCGACGACGTCATCGCGTTCGCCGTGTCCGACACCGGCATCGGGATCGCGCCGGAGAAACTCCCGGTGATCTTCGAGGCGTTCCAGCAGGCCGACGGCACCACCAACCGTAAGTACGGCGGCACCGGCCTCGGCCTGTCCATCAGCCGGGAGATCGCGGGCCTGCTCGGCGGCCGGATCGTCGCGGCGAGCGAACCCGGCAAGGGCTCCACGTTCACCCTCTACGTCCCCGTCGTCAGCCCCGGTCACACGGCTCCCGTGCCGCTCCCCGAGGACCGCACCGACCTGCCCCTGCCGCTCCAGCCGACCAGCGGGCCCTTCCCGGTCGCGCACGACACGGACGACGCCTGGCCGTCGCCGACGAAGCTGGAGGCGTGGACGTCCGGCAGGCCGGGCCGGATCCTGGCCGGGCGACGGGTGCTGATCGTCGACGACGACATCCGCAACGTCTTCGCCCTCACCCATGTCCTGGGCCGGGTCGGCATGACCGTGCTGTACGCGGAGAACGGCCGCGAGGGCATCGAGACCCTGGAGCGCAGCGCGGACGTCGAACTGGTCCTGATGGACATCATGATGCCGGAGATGGACGGCTACGAGACCATCTCCGCGATCCGCCGCACACCCCGCTGGGCGGGCCTGCCGATCGTGGCGCTGACCGCCAAGGCGATGCCCGGCGACCGGGAGAAGTCCATCGCCCGCGGTGCCAACGACTACGTGCCCAAGCCGGTGGACATCGACGGCCTGCTGACGGTGGTGTGCGAACTTCTTGACCCCGAGGGCACGGAAGAAGAGGCATGAGCAGCGCGGCCACTTACCCCGAACGTGCCGGAATCCTCCTGGTCGACGACATGGAGGACAACCTGACCGCCCTGGAGGCGGTCCTCGCCTCCCTCAACGAACCGCTGGTACGCGCCCGTTCGGGCGAGGAGGCGATGAAGGCGCTGCTGCGGCAGCCGATCGCCCTGGTCCTGCTCGACATCCGCATGCCCGGCATGGACGGCTTCGAGACGGCCGCCCACATCAAGCGCCTCGACCAGACCCGGGACGTCCCGATCATCTTCCTGACCGGCGCGGACGACGACTCGGGCTACGCCTTCCGCGGCTACGCCACCGGCGCCGCCGACTACGTGACCAAGCCCTTCGACCCCTGGGTCCTCAGGGCCAAGGTCAGCGTCTTCCTGGACCTCTACCGCAAGGGCAGAGAGGTGGAGCGCCTGCGCGCGGAGGTCCAGGAGTTGCGACGCCGGGTTGATCCGGAGGCCTGAGGGCCCCTACCGCTCACGAGAGCCGTCGTACATCTCCTCGATCAGGTGCTTGTACTCCCGCTCCACCACCGGCCGCTTCAGCTTCAGACTCGGCGTGATCTCACCGTGCTCGACGTCGAGATCCCGCGGCAGCAGCCGGAACTTCTTGATGGTCTGCCAGCGCTGAAGCCCCTCGTTGAGCTGCTTCACATATCCGTCGACCATCTCGACGGTCACCGGCGCGGCGACGATCTCCGCGTACGACTTCCCCTGGAGCCCGTTGTCCTTGGCCCATTCGGTGATCGCGGCCTCGTCGAGCGCGATGAGCGCCGTGCAGAAGTTCCGGTCGGCCCCGTGCACCAGGATGTTGGACACGTACGGGCACACCGCCTTGAACTGTCCCTCGACCTCCGCCGGGGCGATGTACTTGCCGCCCGAGGTCTTGATGAGGTCCTTCTTGCGGTCGGTGATCCGCAGGTACCCGTCGGGCGACAGCTCCCCGATGTCCCCGGTGTGGAACCAGCCGTCCGGCTCCAGCACCTCGGCCGTCTTCTCGGGCAGCTTGTGGTAGCCCTCCATGATGCCCGGGCCGCGCAGCAGGATCTCCCCGTCGTCGGCGATCCGCACCTCGGTGCCGGGCAGCGGCTTGCCGACGGTGCCGGTGCGGTAGGCCTCGCCCGGGTTCACGAAGGACGCCGCCGAGGACTCGGTCAGGCCGTAGCCCTCCAGGATGTGGATGCCGGCGCCCGCGAAGAAGTAGCCGATCTCCGGCGACAGGGCGGCGGAACCCGAGACGCACGCGCGCAGGTTCCCGCCGAAGGCCTCACGGATCTTGGCGAACACCAGCGCGTCGGCCACCTTGTGCTTCGCGCCCAGCGAGAACGGCACGGACGCGGTCCCGGTCCGCCGGAAGTTGTCCTGGGAGACCTTGGCGTACTCGCGGGCCACCTCGGCGGCCCACTGGAAGATCTTGTACTTGGCGCCGCCGCCCGCACGGGCCTTCGCGGCCACGCCGTTGTAGACCTTCTCGAAGATGCGCGGCACGGCCGCCATGTACGTCGGCTGCACCACCGGCAGGTTCTCGATGATCTTGTCGACCCGGCCGTCCACGGCGGTGACGTGCCCGACCTCGATCTGCCCGGAGGTCAGCACCTTGCCGAAGACGTGCGCGAGCGGCAGCCACAGGTACTGCACGTCCTCGGTGCTGACCAGCCCGGTCGCGGCGATCGCCTTCGCCATGTACGACCAGTTGTCGTGCGGCAGGCGCACACCCTTGGGGCGGCCCGTGGTGCCGGAGGTGTAGATGAGGGTGGCCAGCTGGTCCTTGCTGATCGCGCCGACCCGCTCCTTGATCAGGTCCGGGTCCTTCTCCAGCCGGGCCGCGCCGCGCTTCTCCAGCTCGTCCAGGGTGAGGATCCAGTCGGCGGTCTCGACACCGGCCGCGTCGATCACCACGACATGCGTCAGCTCGGGCAGCTCGGCGCGCTTCTCCTGGGCCTTGGCCAGCTGCTCGGCGTTCTCCGCGATCAGCACCCGGCTCTCGGAGTCCGACAGGATGTACGCCGACTCGTCGGCGTTGGTCTGCGGATACACCGTGGTCGTGGCCGCGCCGGCGCACATGATGCCGAGGTCGGCGAGGATCCACTCGATCCGGGTGCCGGCGGCGAGCGCGACGCGCTGTTCCGGCTGCACGCCCAGCTCGATGAGTCCCGCCGCGATGGCGTAGACCCGCTCGGCGGCCCGCGCCCAGCTCAGCGACTTCCACTCGTCAGGTCCCTGGCCCGCGGACGATGGGACCGGATACCGATAGGCCTCGGCGTCCGGCGTGGCCGTCACGCGCTCCAGGAAGAGGCCCGCCACGGACGGCGGACGGTTCTCGATCAGGGTCTGTGCGTCGCTCACGACATCCTCCGGGGCCCGCGACAGTGCGGCTGGCTCAGGTGCGGCTGGGTTCACTCACGAGCCTTGTTTAACTCGTGAGTAACTATCGAGCAGGGATCAGAGTAAAGGGCGACCGGCCGCGGCGTAAGGGTCCGCGGCCTGTCACTTCGTACAGAGAGCTACCCCGCATACGCACAGGGCCCGCCGCACTTTCGCACGACGAGCCCCTGTTCAACCCGGATTGCGGTGTAACCCACGGTAATCCGTGATTACTTCTTGCCCTTGCCCGACCCCGCGCTGTCATCGCTCGACAGGACGGCGATGAAGGCCTCCTGCGGAACCTCTACGGAACCCACCATCTTCATCCGCTTCTTGCCCTCCTTCTGCTTCTCCAGCAGCTTCCGCTTACGGGAGATGTCACCGCCGTAGCACTTGGCGAGGACGTCCTTGCGGATGGCGCGGATGGTCTCGCGGGCGATGACCCGGGAGCCGATGGCCGCCTGCACGGGGATCTCGAAGGCCTGGCGCGGGATCAGCTCGCGCAGCTTGGCGACGAGCCGTACTCCGTACGCGTACGCGGCGTCCTTGTGGGTGACGGCGGAGAAGGCGTCGACACGGTCGCCGTGCAGCAGGATGTCGACCTTCACCAGCTGGGCGTCCTGCTCGCCGGTGGGCTCGTAGTCCAGGGAGGCGTAGCCGCGGGTCTTGGACTTCAGGTTGTCGAAGAAGTCGAAGACGATCTCCGCGAGCGGGAGCGTGTAGCGGATCTCGACGCGGTCCTCGGAGAGGTAGTCCATGCCGAGGAGCGTGCCGCGGCGGGTCTGGCAGAGCTCCATGATCGAGCCGATGAACTCGCTGGGGGCGAGGATCGTGGCCCGGACGACCGGCTCGAAGACCTTGTCGATCTTGCCCTCGGGGAACTCGCTCGGGTTGGTGACCGTGTGCTCCTTCCCGTCCTCCATGATCACGCGGTAGACCACGTTGGGCGCGGTGGCGATGAGTTCGAGGTTGAACTCGCGCTCCAGGCGCTCACGGATGACGTCCAGGTGCAGCAGGCCGAGGAAGCCGACGCGGAAGCCGAAGCCGAGGGCCGCGGAGGTCTCGGGCTCGTAGACCAGGGCGGCGTCGTTGAGCTGGAGCTTGTCCAGCGCCTCGCGCAGGTCCGGGTAGTCCGAGCCGTCCAGCGGATAGAGGCCGGAGAAGACCATCGGCTTCGGGTCCTTGTACCCGCCGAGGGCTTCGGTGGCGCCCTTCTCCTTGCTGGTGATGGTGTCACCGACCTTGGACTGACGGACGTCCTTCACGCCGGTGATGATGTAGCCCACCTCGCCGACGCCGATGCCGTCGGCCGGGGTCATCTCGGGCGACGAGACGCCGATCTCCAGGAGCTCGTGCGTGGCGCCGGTCGACATCATCTTGATGCGCTCGCGCTTGTTGAGCTGCCCGTCGACGACACGGACGTACGTGACCACGCCGCGGTAGGAGTCGTAGACCGAGTCGAAGATCATCGCGCGGGCGGGGGCGTCCTTGACGCCGACCGGGGGCGGGACGTCGCGGACGACCCGGTCCAGGAGCGCGTCCACACCGACGCCGGTCTTCGCCGAGACCTTGAGCACGTCCTCGGGCTGGCAGCCGATGAGGTTGGCGAGCTCCTCGGAGAACTTCTCCGGCTGGGCAGCCGGCAGGTCGATCTTGTTCAGCACAGGGATGATCTTGAGGTCGTTCTCCATCGCCAGATACAGGTTGGCGAGGGTCTGCGCCTCGATGCCCTGGGCGGCGTCGACCAGGAGGATGGTCCCCTCGCACGCGGCGAGCGACCGTGAGACCTCATAGGTGAAGTCGACGTGCCCCGGGGTGTCGATCATGTTGAGGATGTGCGTGTCGCTCTTGTCATGGGTGGGAGCCCACGGCAGACGCACCGCCTGTGACTTGATCGTGATGCCACGCTCGCGCTCGATGTCCATGCGGTCGAGGTACTGGGCACGCATCTGCCGCTGCTCGACCACTCCGGTCAGCTGGAGCATCCGGTCGGCGAGGGTGGACTTGCCGTGGTCGATGTGCGCGATGATGCAGAAGTTGCGGATCAGCGCCGGGTCGGTACGGCTCGGCTCGGGCACATGGCTAGGGATCGCGGGCACGCAGGGTCCTGATTCTTGAGGCGTCCGCAGGGTCTGCGGTCTCGGGTCGGATCGATACGTAGCCTCCATGGTCCCACGGGTGGCGACCATGGACGGGTTTGGGCCGTGGAAGGGGCCGCTGGTAGCCTGGGTGGCTGTGCCTCATGCCCTCTTGCAGGAGGCACGACCTCAAGAAATCACCCGGTGCGGGAATCGTGCGGTATCCGTGCGGCCTCGTGCCAGAACCTGAGAAGGCTCATTCGTGGCGAACATCAAGTCCCAGATCAAGCGGATCAAGACCAACGAGAAGGCGCGGCTGCGCAACAAGGCCGTCAAGTCCTCCCTCAAGACCGCGATCCGCAAGGCCCGTGAGGCTGCTGCCGCGGGTGACGTCGAGAAGGCCACCGAGTACCAGCGCGTCGCCGCGCGTCAGCTCGACAAGGCCGTCTCGAAGGGCGTCATCCACAAGAACCAGGCTGCCAACAAGAAGTCTGCGCTGGCTCAGAAGGTCGGCGCGCTCAAGGGCTGACATCTGATGTGACGCCGGAGGGAATCGAGCGGGCCCTCTCTCATCCGCTCCCGTCCGGCACCCCTCGGATCCGCGCGCGGCCTGCGTTCGCCACGCGGGCGCGGATCCTGCAGCTTGAATCGAAGGCCCCGCCTTCCGCTCTTCCCCAGGGCGGCCGGCGGGGCCTTCGGCCTGTTCAGGACCAGAACTCGTTGTTCTTGTCGATGTCCTCGACGCATTCGTCCAGGTCGGTGACCTTGTCGCCGACGATCCGGAAGATGATGCAGCCCGTGTCGTCGAGGCGCTTGCCGTTGCGCTCGGCCGTGAAGTGGTTCATGCCGACCGCATGACCGCGGCCGTCGACACAGATGCCGATCAGCTCGGCGCGCATCGTCCCGTTGGTCTCCGCGCCGAGCCGCTCGTACATCTCGATGATCGAGTCCACCCCTTTGAAGTCGCCCGACAACGGGTGATTCCCGGGTACGTGGTGGGTGGCGTCCGCTGCCATCATCCCGCGCAAGGTGTCCATGTCCCCTTGCGAGAAGGCCTCGAATCCCTTGCGGACCAGCGCTGCGTGCGGGTGTTCAGCCATGGCCTTCGCCACCTCTCGTCATTTGGCGACGTACGGCTGATACACCCGATTCTCCTCTTCGGCAGGAGGAGGGCGACTCGATCACGGCACAGTGGAGACATGGACGCAGACGACACGAGCGCGCCGGCCCTGGTCCGCGCGGCGACCAGACTCCCCGCCCAGGACCTGGAGCGGGCGCGGCGCTTCTACTCCGAGAAACTCGGTCTGGACCCCGTCGACGAACGCCCCGGCGGGCTGCTCTACCGGTGCGGCGGCGCGGAGTTCGTCCTCTTCCGGTCGACGGGGGCCTCGCCCGGCACCTTCACGCAGATGGCGTTGGAGGTGGCGGACATCGAGGCGGCGGTCGCGGAGCTGAAGCGGCGTGGCGTGGTGTTCGAGGAGGTCGACGCGCCCGGCTTCCGCACGGAGGGCGGAATCGCCGAGATCGAGGGGAACTACCCGAGCAAGGGCGCGCGGGGCGAACGCGGCGCCTGGTTCCACGACAGCGAGGGGAATCTGCTGGGCGTGGGGGAGCCGGTTTTCTGAGGTCGGGGGGTATCAGGAGGGAGCCGCCCGGGCCGGGGTCCGGCTCTCCCCTGAGGCGAACGCCCCGGCCCGGGTCCTACTAGCCGCGCCCCCTGGAGCGGGCCGCGCGGGCGATGGTGACCACTGCCTTCTCCAGCGCGTACTCGGGGTCGTCGCTCCCGCCCTTCACGCCCGCGTCCGCCTCGGCCACGGCCCGCAGCGCGACCGACACCCCGTCCGGGGTCCAGCCCCGCATCTGCTGCCGCACCCGGTCGATCTTCCACGGCGGCATTCCCAGCTCCCGCGCGAGATCGGCCGGCCGGCCCCCGCGCGCGGACGACAGCTTCCCGATCGCCCGGACGCCCTGCGCGAGCGCGCTCGTGATCAGCACCGGCGCCACCCCGGTCGCCAGCGACCAGCGCAACGCCTCCAGGGCCTCCGCCGCCCGCCCCTCGACCGCCCGGTCGGCGACCGTGAAGCTCGACGCCTCGGCGCGCCCGGTGTAGTACCGCCCGACGACCGCCTCGTCGATCGTCCCCTCGACGTCCGCGACCAGCTGCGACACCGCCGAGGCCAGCTCCCGCAGATCGCTGCCGATCGCGTCGACGAGCGTCTGGCACGCCTCCGGAGTGGCGGATCGCCCCGTCGCCCTGAACTCTCCCCGCACGAACGCCAGCCGGTCCGCCGGCTTCGTCATCTTGGGGCAGGCCACCTCACGCGCCCCGGCCTTGCGCGCCGCGTCGAGCAGCCCCTTGCCCTTGGCCCCGCCGGCATGCAGCAGCACGAGGGTGATCTCCTCGGCGGGGGCCCCGAGATAGCCCTTCACGTCCTTGATCGTGTCGGCCGACAGATCCTGCGCGTTGCGTACGACCACGACCTTGCGCTCCGCGAAGAGCGACGGGCTCGTCAGCTCGGCGAGTGTGCCGGGCTGCAACTGGTCCGGGGTCAGGTCCCGTACGTCCGTGTCGGCGTCGGCGGCCTTCGCGGCGGCCACCACCTCCTGCACCGCACGGTCGAGGAGCAGGTCCTCCTGGCCCACGGCGAGTGTCACCGGGGCGAGAGGGTCGTCATTCGCAGTCTTCCTGGCCATCGCGACAAGCATCCCACGCGCCACTGACAGCGGGTCCCTACGGACCGGGACGTGCGCCCACGGACGACCAGGCGCGAAGACCAGGCGCTAAGACCAGACGCCTACGGTTCCTCCCGCCAGCCCTCCCACTCGCCGGCCAGCCGGTCCAGCTCCCCGGCATCCAGCCGCTCGTCCTCGTCCCGCAGGACGACCAGCCACTGCGCGTCCTCGGCATCGTCCTCGCCGGCCAGCGCGTCCCGCACCAGCTGCGGCTCCTCGACGACCCCGAACCGCTCCCGCAGCGCCTCCACCACCTCTTCCGCGGCATCACGGTCGGGCAGCACCAGCACATGTCGCACATCACTCACGCCGGACATTGTCCGACACCGCCTCGCGGCCCGGACGCTCAGCCCTTGCGGACGACCTGCACATCGAGGTCGACCCTGATGCTCGGCCCCACCACCGCGATGCCCCGCGCCAGCATGGTCTGCCAGCTCACGGTGAAGTCGTCCCGGTGCAGCTCGGTCGTGGCCCGGCAGGCCGCCCGCACCTCGCCCTCCATGCCGTTGCCCAGGCCCAGGTACTCCGTGTCCAGCGTGACCGTCCGCGTCACGCCGTGCAGCGACAGCGCCCCCGTGACGGCCCACCGGTTCCCGCCCTTGTGCACGAACCGTTCGCTGTAGAACTCCAGCGTCGGGAACCTCTCGACGTCCAGGAAGTCCGCCGACCGCAGATGGTCGTCGCGCATCCTCATGTTGGTGTCGATGGACGCCGCGTCGATCACCACGTGCATCGCCGACCGCTCCACCGGATCGGCGACGCGTATGACCCCCGCGAACGACTTGAACTGCCCGTGGATCCGGGCCAGTCCGATGTGCCGCGCGGTGAAGGCGAGCGAGGAGTGCGCCGACTCGATCTCCCAGTCACCGGCATCCGGAAGCTCCGGCGGCCGGGCCACCTGCAGCGTCACGTCCCCGAGCGACGCGAGCGTGTTCTCCGCGACCTGCGTCGTCGCCCGGTACGGCGTGTACCCCTCAGCCGACACCGCGAGCCGGTACTCCCCCGCCGGCACCGTCGTCACGAACGACCCGTACGGATCCGCTCCCCCGCTGACCACCGGGCGCCCCACGGCGTCCGTGACCGCGAACTCCGCGTTCCTGACCGGCTCGTTGACCGGGTCCAGCACCCGGCAGGCCAGCACCCCCGCGCTCGGCGGGGTCGGCACCGCCGCCAGGGGACTCGTCCGTTGCACCCGGTTGGTGCGGCTTCCCCGCCAGCGGCCGATCATCCACGACTCCCCTGAGTGACTCGAAATCGCCTGTTGATCACTGTTGATCACACGTTGCCGAAGATGCATTCGACCACCAGTGAGGCTTTCGAGGCAACACGGGACCACATCACGGGAATCCAGCAGATGTGCTGGTACTACGCACGAGTAGCCCCGTGTGGCCGGAATTGACTTCTACGCGGGATTTCGCAGCACCGGCACCTCGTCGAGCTCGATCCCGAAGCGCTCCCGGTACACGCCGAGTACCTCCTCGTCCGTCTCCAGCACCCGCTCCTCCCGCGTCCCGTCGGCCGCCGTCACCGTCAGCCTGCGCCCGCTGAGCGTGATCCGTCCTCCCTCGTCCGTCACCCGGGAACAGACCAGCGACCGCGTGAAATGCGACACCGACGACGTGCTGTGCCACCACGCCCCGGCAACGAAGTCGCCGAGCGCCCGCGGCCGCACCTCCAGGCGGTACTGCGCCCTGCCGTCCCGGGACACGTCCAGGTCCGCCGCCTCCACCGTGCCGTGCCCGCCGCGCACCCCGGCCGCGTCCGGCCCCGCCTCGACGATCCGGAACGTGCCTCCCGGATCCTCCTGCTCCCCCCGTTCCCCGAACGCCAGCGGAAGGTGGCTGTGCGCCCCGAACCCGACGTCGGCCAGCCAGTCACCCCCGTCCACCGTCCGCACCCGCAACGCGAGATGGTCGTACGGGATCCCCAGCCGCTTCTCGTCCCCGTACACCCGCGCCGCCAGCAACGCCACGTCGTACCCCAGCGCGGCGAGCAACGCCCCGAAGGAACCGTTGAGTTCGTAGCAGAACCCACCCCGCCGCGCGCCCACCACCTTGTCCAGCAGCCGCTTCTCCTCCAGCACGATCTCCTCGCCCAGATGGATCGAGAGGTTCTCGAACGGCACGGTCTGCAGGTGCCGCAGGTGCAGCTCGCGCAGCGCGTCGACGGTGGGCCACGCCGGGTGCTCGACTCCCAGTCGGCGGAGATAGGCATCAACCTGTGCTGAGTTCATGCCCTCAGTCTCGCGCCACCCTCAGCTCTCCGCCGCCTCCTACGACCGCGAGCGCGCCGTCCCGGTCCGTCCGCAGCACCGCCGCGCCCTGGGCCCGCAGCGCCGCGACCGTGCCGGGCGCCGGGTGGCCGTACGAGTTGTCCTCGCCGCAGGAGATGAGGGCCAGCCGCGGGGCCGCCCGGCGTATGAGGCCCGGGTCCTGGTAGGCCGAGCCGTGGTGGGCGACCTTCAGCACGTCCACACCCTCCAGCGCCTCGGCCGCCGGTGACCGCGCCAGCGCCCGCTGCGCCGGGGGTTCCAGGTCTCCGAGGAGCAGCAGGCGCAGTCCGGCCGAGCGCACCAGCATGGCGACACTGGCGTCGTTCGGCCCTTCCGGCGGCGGGTGGGCCGGAAGCACACCCGGAAGCGACCCCGGAAGCGACCCCGCAGGCGCCCCCGCAGGCCGGTCCGGCGGCGGGTTCGGGGGCGGCCACACCACCTGCCAGGACAACTCCCCCGTGCTCCGCTGCTCCCCGGTCGCCGCCCGCGTCAGGGGAATCCGCCGCGCCGCCGCCAGTCTCCGTACGAACGCCGCCTGGTCCGCGGGCTCTTCGAAGCCCGTCGTCTCGATCGCGCCCACCGCTCGTCCGCGCAGCACCCCGGGCAGGCCCGCCACGTGATCGGCGTGGAAATGGGTCAGCACGACCAGCGGGATCCTGCTGATGCCCAGTGAGCGCAGACAGTGGTCGACGAGCTGCGGGTCGGGCCCCGCGTCCACCACCACGCCGGTTCCCTCGCCCGCCGCGAGCACCAGGGCATCGCCCTGCCCCACGTCACACATCACCAGCCGCCAGCCCGGCGGCGGCCAGCCCGTGACCACCCTGGTCAGCGGCGGCGGCTGCACCACCACCAGCGCCAGCACCACTGCGCAGACCCCGCACCACCAGGGATGCCCGAGCAGCCGCCGTCCGACGACCACCACGACCAGGGTGACGGCCAGGAGCAGCGCCGCGCCCGTCCAGCTGCCCGGCCAGTCCACTCCCCCGCCCGGCAGCGCCGCCCCGGTCCGGGCGATCTGCGCGATCCACTCGGCGGGCCAGTGCGCGCACCACGCCAGGGACTTGGCCAGTGGCATCGCCACCGGGGCCGTCGCCAGCGCCGCGAAGCCCAGCACGGTCGCCGGCGCGATCGCGAACTCCGCGAGCAGATTGCACGGCACCGCCACCAGGCTCACCCGCGCCGACAGCACGGCGACGATGGGCGCGCACAGGGCCTGCGCGGCTGCGGCGGCGCCCAGCGCCTCAGCCGCCCTCGGCGGCACCCCGCGCCGCCGCAGCCCGGCGCTCCAGCGCGGCGCGAGCGTGAGCAGGGCGCCGGTCGCCACGACGGACAGCAGGAACCCGTAACTCCGCGCCAGCCACGGGTCGTACAGCACCAGCAGCAGAACCGCCGTCGCCAGCGCCGGGATCATCGACCGGCGGCGGCCGGTCGCCAGGGCGAGCAGTGCCACGGCTCCGCAGGCCGCGGCGCGCACCACGCTCGGATCCGGTCTGCACACGACGACGAACCCGAGTGAGAGCCCACCCCCGAGCACCGCCGTCCCGCGCAGGGAGATACCGAGCCTGGGCGCGAGCCCCCGCCGCTCGACGTGCTGTGCCAGGCCCGGAGGCCCGAGCAGCAGGGCGAGGAGGATCGTGAAGTTGGCTCCGGACACGGCGAGCGTGTGCGTGAGATCGGTCTCCTTGAACGCCTCCTCCAGCTCCGGAGTGATCCGCGAGGTGTCGCCGACCACCAGGCCCGGCAGCAGCGCGCGAGCATCCGCCGGCAGTCCGCCGGTCGCCTCCCGCAGCCCGGCGCGCAACCGCCCGGCAAGCCGCTGCGGCCCCGAGGGCCCATCCACTACTTCCGGTTCGCCCTGGTCCCGCACGCGCAACACTGCCGCGACCCGATCGCCGCCCGTCATCGAGGGCGCGAGCCGCGCACCGACCCGCAGCCGCGTCGACGGCAGCAGGCCGAGCCACGGTGACCGCCCCCGCCCATCGGCGACCCGCCCGGGAGGGGCCGCGTCCACGTCCACGATCATCAGCACCGGCGCCCGTGTCGTCACCGCCGTGCCACCCGCCTCATGGACGCGCCGCACGTCGGCGTCGATCAGCACGGCCGTCGGAGCCGCATGGGCGCCCCGGACCTTCGGCCGGGTGAGCCGCGGGTCGGACGTGAGCTCGACCTCGGCGGTCACCGTCGCGTACTCCCGCGCCAGGCCGGGCACGGGTCCCCGGCGCAGATCCGCCCCGTGCAGCCCGACCGATGCGGCGGCCGCGGCGACGCACAGCAGCAGGGCGGCGGCCGAGGCTCGCGGCCATGACGCCGTCCAGTGCCGCCGGGCCAACGGCAGCAGTCCGACGGCTGCCAGACAGCCGATCACGATGGCGAGCACCCATGGCGGCGATGCGTCCAGCACCAGCGCCGCCGTGCCCCAGGCCGCGAGGGCGGGGGGTACGAGCCGCAGGTCCGTCGGGCCTTCCTGGCGTGGACGGGCGGTGCCGAGACGTGTGCCGGAGGAGGCGTGCACGGACGACCGGGCGGGACGGAGCGCGGACGCGGTCTCGTCCTGCCGCGCCGGCGGTTCGGGGAGGCTCCTCATGGCCGTACGAGATTCCGCAGGTCGGCGAAACGGCGGTCGCCGATGCCGTTCACCTCGCGCAGCTCGTCCACGGAACGGAAACCGCCGTGCTGTGTGCGGTAGTCGATGATGTGCTGCGCCAGCACGGGGCCGACCCCCGGCAAGGTGTCGAGCTGGTCCGCGGTGGCCGTGTTGAGGGAGACCGGGGCCGCCGGTGCGGCCGCTCCTCCCGCCGCGACACCGGCCGGGCCACCGGGAGCCGCACCTCCCCCACCGGCTCCCGCGGCGGGAGCCGGTCCCCCGACGATCACCTGCTCGCCGTCCACGAGGAACCGGGCGCGGTTGAGCCCGTCGGTGTTCGTGCCTGGCTTCACCCCGCCCGCCGCGTGCAGCGCGTCCGCCACCCGCGAGCCGGCCGGCAGCCGGTGGATCCCTGGTTCACGGACCTTGCCGCCGACGTCCACGACGATCTCGGCCGCCCCCGCCTTCACCGACCCGGAAGAAGCACCGGCAGGCACCCCAAAGGCGCCCGGGCCTCGCTCCTCCCCGCCCTGCGCGCTCTCCTGCCGCTCTCCGTAGGGCACCGCCGCCCGCACCATTTCCGGCGGCCGCACGGGCTGGGTCCGGCCTGTCCAGAAGTGCTGCACGGCGAATGCCGCGGCGATGACGAGCACCACCGTCAGGGCCAGCACATTCCGCCGCTCCAGACCGCACCTGGTCTGCAACCACAGCGGCATTCGCTCCCGCAGCGCCAGCCCGGCCCGCTCCCGCCAGACTCCCTCCGCCGCACGACCGTCCGGGCCCGCCGGCTCGGGGAGAACGCCGACGGGCTCCACGACCGCTTCGTGGTCACCAAGCTCTCGCCGGCTCTCTTCGACGTCGGCGGAACCCGGCGGCCCTTGTCCCGACTCCCGCCGCTCCCCGGCCCGTTCGGCCGGCTCGGCACGCCCTGGAGGCCCGGCCGGCCCGGCGTGCTCGCCGAACAACACCCCCGCGCGGCGCTGGAGTTCCTCCGCCGAAGCGTGACGCTGCCCGGCCCGCCCGCGCGCGACAGGCGGGCGTCGGTGATGACGGACGCGCCCGTCGGACGCCGGCCCACGGCCCGGCCCACTGGTCGCGGTCGCTGTGCGTGAACGTGATCGAAGTGCCATGCGACGAGGATCGGCCACCTCGCCCCACTCGCGATGATCTTGGTCAATTCCCGGGGACAAGCCCTCGGTTGTGGATAACCCCGCCACTCACACGTGCGGCCGGAGGCGCACAGCAACGTTCACCGGGGCGAAACCACAACTCCCAGCAGCCCGGGCCCCGTATGCGCCCCGATCACCGCCCCGACCTCGCTGACATGCAGATCGGCCAGCCCGGTCACCCGGGTCCGCAAGCGGTCGGCGAGGGCCGACGCCCGGTCCGGGGCGGCGAGATGGTGGACGGCGACATCCACCTGGGCGCTTCCCGCACGGTCGGCCGCGATCTCCTCCAGGCGGGCGATCGCCTTGGACGCGGTGCGCACCTTCTCCAGCGGTTCGATACGCCCGTCGGCCAGTTGCAGCAGCGGTTTCACCGCGAGCGCCGAGCCCAGCAGGGCCTGCGCGGCGCCGATACGGCCGCCGCGCCGCAGGTAGTCGAGGGTGTCGACGTAGAAGTAGGCGGAGGTGCCCGCGGCCCGCTTCTCGGCGGCTGCGACGGCCTCGTCCACCGTCCCGCCCGACTCCGCGACCTCCGCCGCGGCGAGCGCGCAGAACCCTAGCGCCATCGCGATCATGCCGGTGTCCACCACCCGCACCGGCACCGGCGCCCGGCGTGCGGCCACGACGGCCGCGTCGTACGTACCGGAGAGTTCGGCGGAGAGGTGGAGGGAGACGATGCCGGTGGCGCCGGACTCGGCGACCTTGCGGTACGTCTCCTCGAAGACCGCGGGACCGGGCCGCGAGGTCGTCACGGGGCGCCGCTTCTGCAAAGCCTGGGCGAGGGCGCGGGTCGAGATCTCGGTGCCCTCCTCCAGGGCCCGGTCGCCGAGAACCACGGTCAGAGGTACCGCTGTGATGCCGTGACGCTCCATCGTCCGGGCCGGCAGGTAGGCCGTTGAATCGGTGACGATCGCGACATGGCGGGACATGAGCTGGAGGTTACCTGCCGTAGCGCCCGTGCGGCAGCCCGGCCCCTGCGCCCTGCGGTGCGAGTGGCCGGATCAAGTGGTGCTCTCGGGACGGGGCTTCTTCTGCCAAGGGTAGGTCGGGCGGGGTCCCGGCGGCGTGATGGCGGGCCGCGTCGGCTCCGACTGCGCGGTGTCCGGCCAGGTCTGCCCGGCCGTGGCGGCATCGGCGGCGGGCGCCTCGGGCCACGGCGGCGGCGCGGACTGCGGCGACGTGCCCGGCTGCCGGGCGGACGCGGACTGCTGCGAGGACTCGGGCTGCGGCTCCGGGGCCGTCCAGTGCCGCAGCGCCCCGGACTCCAGGTCGATCTGCGCGCTGAGCGAGTCCAGGTCGTCGTCCGCGAAGCGGCGGGCGCGGTCGCGGGCCGCCCAGCGCAGCGAGTCCGCCGCGTGCGCGATGCGTTCGGTGCGCTCGCGCAGCCCGGGCAGCCGCTCGGTGAGCGCGGCGCGGTCCGGCTCGGACTCCAGACGCTTGAGCTCGTCGTCCAGCTCGTGCCCGTGCGCACTGAGCCGTTCGAAGAGGCCGACGGACTCCTTCAGGGACTCGTCCTCGGCGACGGCCGCCTGCAGGGCTTCCTGCGTGGCGCGCATCGAGGTGCGCAGCTTCAGCCGGAGCTGGGCGAGCTCGCCCGCGGCGCCGGGCTGGGCGAAGGACTTGGCGCGCAGTGTGTGGTCCTCGACCGTGCGGCGGGCCTGGGTGATGCCACGGTCCACACCGCGCTTGGCGGCGCCGACCACCTTCACCGTGGCGTACACCCCGAGCCCGAGAAAGAGCACGAAGAGCAGGGCGAAGACTGCGATCACTGCTTCCACAAGGGCTCCTCCTCAGGACGTCACGGCGCCTCGCGTCGCTCTTCCACGGTAAACGCAACAGGCAGGTCCGGAGTTCCAGAAAAACCCCGAACCTGCCCGTAGGGGACCACCCCGAGAGCGGCCCGTACGCCTGGCGGCTACGCCGGAACGATGTTCACCAGCTTCGGCGCGCGCACGATCACCTTGCGGATCCCGGCACCGCCCAGCGCGGCGACGACCTTCTCGTCCGCCAGCGCGGCCTTCTCCAGCTCGTCGTCGGAGATCGACGGCGAGACCTCCAGCCGCGCCTTGACCTTGCCCTTGATCTGCACGACGCAGGTCACGGTCTCGTCGACGACGTACGCCGGGTCGGCCACCGGGAAGTCCTGGTGGACCACCGAGCCGGTGTGCCCCAGCCGGCGCCACAGCTCCTCGGCGATGTGCGGGGCCAGCGGCGCGACCATCAGCACCAGGGCCTCGGCGACCGGGCGGGACACGGCCCCGCCCACCTTGGTCAGGTGGTTGTTCAGCTCGGTGACCTTGGCGATGGCGGTGTTGAACCGCATGCCCTCCAGGTCGCCGCGCACCCCGTCGATCGCCTTGTGCAGGGCGCGCAGCGTGTCTTCGTCGGGCTCGGCGTCGACCACGGTCACCTCGCCGGTCGCCTCGTCGACGATGTTGCGCCACAGCCGCTGCAGCAGCCGGAACTGGCCGACCACCGCGCGCGTGTCCCACGGCCGGGAGACGTCCAGCGGGCCCATGGCCATCTCGTACAGGCGCAGCGTGTCGGCTCCGTACTCGGCGCAGATCTCGTCCGGAGTGACCGCGTTCTTCAGGGACTTGCCCATCTTGCCCAGCAGCCGGGAGACCTTCTCGCCCTGGTACCAGTACGCGCCGTCGCGCTCCTCCACCTCGGCGGCCGGCACCGCGATGCCACGGCTGTCACGGTAGACGTAGGCCTGGATCATGCCCTGGTTGAACAGCTTGTGGAACGGCTCGGCGGACGAGACGTGACCCAGGTCGTACAGGACCTTGGACCAGAAGCGCGCGTACAGCAGGTGCAGCACGGCGTGCTCGGCACCACCGACGTACAGGTCGACACCGCCGTGCGGCATGCCCTCGCGCGGGCCCATCCAGTACTGCTCGATCTCGGGGTCGACCAGCTTCTCGGAGTTGTGCGGGTCCAGGTAGCGCAGCTCGTACCAGCAGGAACCGGCCCAGTTGGGCATGGTGTTGGTCTCACGCCGGTACGGGCGCGGACCGCGGCCGTCGCCCAGGTCCAGCGTGACGTTCACCCAGTCCTCGTTGCGCGACAGCGGCGTCTCGGGCTGGGTGTCGGCGTCGTCCGGGTCGAAGGTGCGCGGCGAGTAGTCCTCGACCTCGGGCAGCTCCAGCGGCAGCATCGACTCGGGCAGCGCGTGGGCGATGCCGTCCTCGTCGTAGACGATCGGGAAGGGCTCTCCCCAGTAGCGCTGGCGGCTGAACAGCCAGTCGCGCAGCCGGAAGTTGACGGTGCCCTCGCCGACGCCGGACCGCTCCAGCCACTCGGTGACGCGCGCCTTGGCCTCGGCGACGCCCAGGCCGTCCAGGCTGACCTCGTCGTTCGAGGAGTTGATGATCTTCGCCTCGTACGACGCGAAGGCGTTCTCCCAGGTGGAGGTGTCCGTGCCGCGGCCGTCGGTCGGCTCGACGATGCAGTGGATCGGCAGCTCGAAGGCGCGCGCGAACTCGAAGTCGCGCTGGTCGCCGGCCGGGACGGCCATGATCGCGCCGGTGCCGTAGCCCATCAGGACGTAGTCGGCGATGAAGACCGGGACTTTCTCGCCGTTGACCGGGTTGGTCGCGTACGCGCCGATGAAGACGCCGGTCTTGTCCTTGGCCTCGGCCTGCCGCTCGACGTCGGACTTCGAGGCGGCCTGGGCGCGATAGGCGGCGACGGCCTCACCGGGGGTCGCGTGGCCGCCGGTCCACACCTCGTGGGTGCCCTCCGGCCAGGCGGCCGGGGTGAACTTCTCGACCAGCGGGTGCTCGGGCGCCAGCACCATGTAGGTGGCGCCGAACAGGGTGTCCGGGCGGGTGGTGAAGACGGTGATGCGCTCACCGTCGATGGGGAAGTCGACGCGGGCGCCCTCGGAGCGGCCGATCCAGTTGCGCTGCTGCAGCTTGATGGCGTCGGGCCAGTCCAGCTCCGCCAGGTCCTCCAGCAGCCGGTCGGCGTAGGCCGTGATGCGCATGTTCCACTGGCGCAGCTTGGCCTTGAAGACCGGGAAGTTGCCGCGCTCGGAGCGGCCCTCGGCGGTGACCTCCTCGTTGGCCAGCACGGTGCCCAGCCCGGGGCACCAGTTGACCGGCGCGTCGGAGGCGTAGGCCAGCCGGAACTCACCCAGGACGTCGGCCTTCTCGGCGGCGCTCAGCTCGCTCCACGCGCGCGTGTGCCCCGGTACGGGCCGCTCACCGGACTCGAACGCGGCGACCAGCTCGGCGATCGGGCGGGCCCGCCGGGCGTCGTGGTCGTACCAGGAGTTGAAGATCTGCAGGAAGATCCACTGGGTCCACTTGTAGTAGTCCGGGTCGATCGTGGCGAACGACCGGCGCTTGTCGTGGCCCAGGCCCAGCCGGCGCAGCTGGGACTTCATGTTCTCCATGTTGGCTTCGGTGGACACGCGCGGGTGCGTGCCGGTCTGCACCGCGTACTGCTCGGCGGGCAGGCCGAAGGCGTCGAAGCCCAGGGTGTGCAGGACGTTGTGGCCGGTCATCCGCTGGAAGCGGGCGAAGACGTCCGTGGCGATGTAGCCCAGGGGGTGGCCGACGTGCAGGCCCGCACCGGAGGGGTACGGGAACATGTCCATGATGAACTTCTTGGGGCGGGTGACGATCCCCTGGTCACCGGCCAGGTCGCCCTTGGGGTTGGGCGCGGCGTAGGTGCCGTCGGCGTCCCAGAAGTCCTGCCAGCGTGCCTCGATCTCGGCGGCCATGGCGGCCGTGTAGCGGTGCGGCGCCGCCACCTCGGAGGTGGCGGCGGGGTTCGTCTCGCTCATGATCCTCAAAGCTCCATCGATCGTCTCTGCCTGCGGGCGTCTGGTTCGAGAAACGAAAAATCCCCTCACACAGGAGGGGACGCCGCGCCGATGCCGGCCACTCGACTCGTCCGGTGGCCGGGACTGATCAGCGCGGCCCGCTAAGCAGAAGGCGTACGGCACGCATGGCGCTAGGGTACCGCAGGCCCTCAGCGTGCCGCGACGCGCTTCCGAGGGCCGTCTCGGTGCCGGAAAAGCTGAACCATGGTCAATAGTTACTTCGCGTAACAGCCACTAAGGGGCATCACAACAACCACATTGTCCTTTGGTAACAGCGCAATAACTCAAACCTCGTACTCATCGGTATGGCTCCGCTTAGAGTTCGGCAGCGGGACCGCTGCTTTCCCGAACCGCTCGGAGTTGCCCCCATGAACCCTCATCGCAGTAACACCTCACCGCCCCCGGACGCCGGGACGTGGGGAGGCAGGTCGTGAACCCCTACGACTCCACGGCAGACGACTCCTTCGCCGAGTTCCTAAACTTCGGTGCGGGCGTGCTGTCCCTCGTGTGCCTCACCTGCTCGGTGATCTGGGGCCTGGTCGCCCAGGACCGGGTCCTCCTGGACGCCCGCAGGCGCATCCTGGCGCAGGCCGTGCACCGGACCACGGCCGTCGCCTCGATCGCCTTCCTGCTGGTGCACATCGGGGTCAAGCTGGCGCTGGACCACACCTCGTGGATCGCCGCGGTGATCCCCTTCGGGCTGCTGCTCACCGACGAGGAGCTGGTAGCGGGCAGGTCGTTCCTGATCGGCCTGGGCACCCTGGCAGGCATGCTCATGATCTTCGTGGGCATCACCGGCGTCCTGCGCAACCGCTTCGCGTCCCCCGCACCCGTCGCGGCCCGCTGGCGAGCCATGCACATGCTGGCCTACCCGGCCTGGTGCGCCGCCCTGGTCCACGGCCTCTACGCGGGTCGCGCGGCCAAGCCGATCTTCGTCATCCTGTACTGCCTGTCCCTGGCCGGAGTGGCCGGCGCCCTCGCCCTGCGCGCCGCTCCGCGCCAGGTCAAGCGCAATGTCGCCGACAAGGTCGCCTCGCTCATCGGACCCGGCGATGGCCAGGTCCGCAGGGATCTGGAGGAGAGCCGGGCCCGGGCGGGCGGCTCCAGGATGCCCGGCTTCGAGGGCCGGGAGGCACCCGCGCGCCCCACGGCGTCACCGTCGGGACCGCTGTACGAGAAGGCGGAACGCCCCGCGGCCAAGGAGCCGGCGAACGGCTTCGCCGCCGCCTACCGTGCCGTCACGGGCCCTCCCCAGGGCCAGCAGCCCTTCGCGCCCGGGCCGACCACCAGCATGCAGCTGCCGCTGGACATGCAGCCCACCGAGACCATCCCGACCGTGGACGGCCCCTCCAGCACCTCGGGCAACTGGCCGATACCGTCCCCGCCGCCGGTCGGCGAGGCCCCGCAGTCGGTCTACGACCCGCTCCAGGACACGGGATTCAACATCCCGCCCTACGACCCCCTGCAGGACACCGGACAAAGCATGCCGGCCTATGGCAATCCAGGCGCCTCCGGCTATGGATCGAGTGACGTGTACGACACGGGTGAGACGAATGCCGTCTACGACCCGTACTACCCGAACGACACGTACAACAGCGGTCCCGCCACTGACACAACGCCCGGTGCGTCCTATGACTTCGACGCACCGGGCTCGGGCGAACCTTGGAACACGCCTTCCGGAGGCTTTAAGTGAACGAGGCCCTGCCCGACGTACCCGAAGTCCGCGTAGTCGGGCTTCCCCAGCTCACGTCGGGCTTCGACCTTGTCGATCGGCTCGATCTGCCCATGCATCTCAAGGTGCACGGGCCGCTCGAGCCGATGGGCGGCGAGCAGCTCGCGCAACTCGCCGAACGCATCAACCTGAAGGGCCGCGGCGGCGCGGGCTTCCCCTTCCACAAGAAGCTGCGCTCGGTCGCCGAGGCGGCGATCAAGCGCGGCGTCCGGCCCGTCGTCGTCGTGAACGGAAGCGAGGACGAGCCGGCCTGCCGCAAGGACACGGTGCTGATCAACCGTGCCCCTCATCTGATCCTGGACGGCGCGCTGCTGTGCGCCGAGGCTCTGGGTGCCCGCACGCTCGTGGTGGGGGTCACCCGTGAGTCGACCCAGCGCTCCATGGAGGCCGCGCTCGCCGAACGCGGCCTCAGCAACGGCCGTCGATCGGCACTGCGCGCACGCGTCCAGCGCAACCCGGTCCGCATGGTCACCGGTGCCGCCGCGTCGCTGATCCGCTCGATCGACGGCGGCCCGGCCATCCCGCCCGGCCGCAAGGTCAGCGCCTCGCAGAACGGCGTCGGCGGCGCGCCCACCCTGCTGTCCAACGCCGAGACCTTCGCCCAGCTGGCGATCGCCGCCCGCATCGGCCCGGAGCGCTACGGCAACACCGGTCTGTACGACGAGCCGGGCACCGTCATGCTCACGGTCTCCGGCGCGGTCGCCCGCCCCATGGTGATCGAGGTCCCGACGGGCGTGCCGCTGCGGTACGTCCTGCAGCTCGCCGGCGCGCCGCCGGTACCGCAGGGCGTGCTCACCGGCGGCTACCACGGCAAGTGGATCGACGCGGCGACCGTCAACGAGGCGATCGTCTCCCGCAACTCCCTGGACGCGGTGGGCGGCGCACTCGGCGCCGGCGCGATTCTGCCGATCACTCAGGACACCTGCCCGCTGGGCGAGTCGCTGCGGGTCGCGCAGTGGCTGGCGGAGGAGAGCGCGGGCCAGTGCGGCCCCTGCTACCTCGGTCTGCCGGCCGCCGCGCGCGGCCTGGAGGACATCCTCAACGGCGGCGGACCTGCTGCCCTGGAGGCACTCAAGCAGGTCGCCAAGAACGTGAAGCGGCGCGGCGCGTGCTCGCACCCGGACGGCTCCGCGATGTTCATCGAGTCGACCATCAAGGCGTTCACGGACGACCTGGCCGCCCATGTCCTCGGCAACGGCTGCGGACGGCCCGTGGAGGGCGTTCTGCCGCTCTTCGAGGGCGGCAGGGCCCCCACGGGCATCCCGGGCGGCGGCGAGTCCGAGGAGAACGGCCCCAGCCGCCAGAAGATCTACGTCGACTGGACCCTGTGCCGGGGTCACGGCCTGTGCGCCGACATCCTTCCCGAGGTGTTCCAGCTGGGCGCCGACGGCTTCCCGACCGTGGCGCAGGCACAGGTGCCGCGGTACGCCGAGGCCAAGGCTCTACGCGCGGTGCGCCGCTGCCCGGCACTGGCGCTGCGCATCGAGGAGGCGAGCGGGCAGGGCGCGCCGTCCCGCAACCTCCCGGTCCTCTCCCAGGGCCGCGGCCGCCGCGCTCTCGGCCGCTGAGCACCCGTACGGCGGGCTCCCCCGGTGGGGCCCGCCGTGAGCGCACTCGGACGACGCACACGACGTCGCACACAAAGAAGGCGGGCCATCCGATTCGGATGGCCCGCCTTCTCATCTGCTGTGGAGCTAAGGAGAATTGAACTCCTGACCTCCTGCATGCCATGCAGGCGCTCTACCAACTGAGCTATAGCCCCTTGCTTGTGCCCTCCGGGTTTCCCTGGCGGCGACGCCAACATTACTGGTCCATCGGGCCCAACACCAAATCGATTTCGCCTCGCACGGAGATGCCCGCTATGTCGGATTTGAACCGACTCTGCGGGCTCAGGCCGTGACGAACGAATAGAACCGCTTGAGCGTGCAGTGCTCCTCCAGAAGCCGGCCGTAGATCGGCTCGCCCTCCAACTCGCGGTAGGTCTCGATCGGGTCGCCTTTTATGATCAGCGCCCGCGCGCATTCCTCGCACCAGTACTGGTAGTCGGGATTGATCGGTTCCATGTCGCGGACGATCGGAGTCCCGCTGCCGCACCAGTCGCACTTCCGCCTGTGTGCACCCATCGATCAGCTCCAGCTGTGGCCGCAGGCCGTGCACACGTAGGAAATCCCGCCGTTGTCGCCGAGCATCTGGGCCACGTGCGCGGAACCGCAGGAAGGGCAGCTGAGGCGGGTGGACATGTCCCGTGTGAACGCTGCTTCGAGGAGGTGGTCGACCTCCTCGAGGATGCTCGCAGGCATCGCTACTCCTCCCGTCGGGCCGCGCCCCCTTCCGGCCGTTTGATTCTGCCACGGCCGGACCAATACGGTCAGCGACGCCTCAGTACCAGTCCGGACACGGCACCCGGCGGGGCCGTAGAGGTATACGCCTCAGCGAGCCCGAGTGACTCAAGCCGGAGCACGAAAAATCCCGCCCCCTGAGCGGGAACGGGATCTTGACGTGGAGCTAAGGAGAATTGAACTCCTGACCTCCTGCATGCCATGCAGGCGCTCTACCAACTGAGCTATAGCCCCTCGTGTCCGTCCCCGCTGGCGGGGCGAACAAGAAGAACTTTAGCCTGCGACCTGCCGGAAAGTGAAATCCGGGGTCAGTCGTCGTCGCCGAGCACCGGTTCCGGCAGGGTGCCGGCGTTGTGCTCCAGCAGACGCCAGCCGCGGGCGCCTTCGCCGAGCACGGACCAGCAGCAGTTGGAGAGTCCGCCGAGGCTCTCCCAGTGGCGGGGGTCGAGCCCCAGCAGGCGGCCGATGGTGGTGCGGATCGTGCCGCCGTGGCTGACCACGACGAGCGTGCCGTCCTCCGGGAGCTTCTCGGCGTGCCGCAGCACCACCGGGGCGGCGCGGTCGGCGACCTCGGTCTCCAGTTCGCCGCCACCGCGGCGCACGGGCTCGCCCCGCTTCCACGCGGCGTACTCGTCGCCGAACCGGGCGATGATCTCCTCGTGCGTCAGGCCCTGCCAGACGCCCGCGTAGGTCTCGCGCAGCGCCTCGTCGTGGGTGACGTCGAGGCCGGTGAGCATGGCCAGCTCGGCGGCCGTGGCCGCGGCGCGCCGGAGGTCCGAGGCGACCATCGCGTCCGGCTTCAGCGAGGCGAGCAGCCGGGCGGCGCGGCGGGCCTGGGCCACGCCGGTCTCGGTCAGCTCGACGTCCGTGCTGCCCTGGAAGCGGCGCTCCACGTTCCACGAGGTCTGGCCGTGCCGCCAGAGGATGATGCGACGGCCCCGGCCCTTCCCGGCGGACGCCTCACTGATTGAGGTCACCCCCAGTCACCGTCCAGTTCCGCCGCCTCCTCTGCCGCGCGCAGCTTGGCGTGCTCCTCGGCCTTGCCACGGGTGGCCTTGGCCTCCTCGGGCAGCTCGAGCTCGGGGCAGTCCTTCCACAGCCGCTCCAGGGCGTAGAAGACGCGCTCCTCGCTGTGCTGGACGTGGACGACGATGTCGACGTAGTCGAGCAGCACCCAGCGGGCCTCGCGGTCGCCCTCACGGCGCACCGGCTTGGCGCCGAGTTCCTTCGAGAGGCGCTCCTCGATCTCGTCGACGATCGACTTGACCTGGCGGTCGTTGGGCGCGGAGGCCAGCAGGAAGGCGTCCGTGATGGACAGCACGTCACTGACGTCGTAGGCGACGATGTCGTGGGCCAGCTTGTCGGCGGCCGCCTGGGCGGCGGTGTTGATCAGCTCGTGAGAGCGGTCGGTCACGGTCACTACAAGGCTTTCGGTCGGCGGACACTTGCCACCAAGGGTCTCACGGACCGCCGTCGGCCCCCCACGCGATGACCGGGATCACGTGGGGGGCATCCTCCCGCCGTCCGGCCGGGCTACGGCTTGTAGTCCTGGCCGAGGACCACGGAGACGTCGGCGCTCGCAGAGGTCCTGCCCTTGGTGACGGAGCCGGCGGGCAGCCCCAGGGTCTTGGCGACCTCGACGGCGTTCGCCTTGGCGGCGGCATCGGCGTAGACGACCTCGGAGGTGGCCCGGGCGGTGCCGGTGCCGCTCTCCAGGAAGGTGAAGCCGCCGTTGAGGAGCACGACGCGGGCCTTCTCGGTGTTGTCCTTGACGCCGGTGGCGTTCTGCACGGAGACGCTGACGGCGGCGTCCTTGTCGGGGCTCTTGGCGGTGCCGCCGAGGACGTTCTTGACCACACCGGCGCTCGCCTGGGCGCTGAGCGTGCCGTCGTTCTGGACGGGCAGCAGGTCGGTCTTGACGTCGCCGCCCTTGGCGAGGTCGGAGAGCCCGGCGAGGAAGGTGCCGAGGTCCTTGTCGGTGAGGGACGGGTCGAGGATCTGCGCCAGGGTCTGGATGGTGGTCGTCGCGGCCTGCGGGTCGGAGGAGATCTTGCGCAGGACGCCCTGCATGACCTGCCCGAAGCGCTCCAGCTGGGCGTTCTGGGCCTCCCCGGGAGCGCGGTAGGTGGCGTAGGCGACCGCCATCTTGCCGCTGAGGGTCTGGTCCTGGCCCTTGTTGACCAGGGGGGCCTCGCCCTTCTTCTTGGCGGCGGGGTCGGGGACGTCGGCGTCGGTGTCGACGTCGATGTTGCCGACGAGGTCGACGAGGTTCTGCAGGTAGGGGGTGTCCAGGCGCCAGGTGCCCTCGATGTCGGTGCCGAGGACCGTGTCGAGTGCGTCACGGGTGCCGTCGGAGCCGTCGTCCTCGACCGACTTGGCGAGCGTCGTGGTGGTGCCGTCGTCGCTGGTCAGGGCAAGGGAGTTGGGCAGCAGGACGGTGGTGCCCCGCTTGGTGGTGGTGTTGTCGACGAGGAGGGCCGTGGAGGTGCCACCGCCCTTGGTGTCGTGCAGGTGGACGACGACCACGTCGCGCTTCTGGGCGCCCGCGGCCGTCGCGGTGCCCGCCTTGGAGTCCTCGGAGGACAGGCCCGGCAGCTTCCCCGCGTACCAGAGGTAGCCGACGCCACCGGCCGCGACGAGCGCGAGGACGACCGCCAGGGCGACGATCCGGCTCCGGGCCCGGCGCCGGGCCTCCTCGCGGCGTTCGGTGCGGTTCTCGGTGAACTTCAGCCAGTCGATGACGTCTTCGGAGTTGGCGTCCGGTTCCTCGACGAAGGCGAACTGCTCGGTGTGGTACTCCCGTTGCGGCTCGGCGGGGGCTTCCCGGTCGTGGGCCGGACCGGCCTGCTGCGGGATGTGGGCGGTCTGCTGCGCGGGCTGTTCGGCGACCCGGGGCTGCCGGCCGGTGGCTCCGGGGGCGGCGGTGTGGCCGTAGGGGTCGTGCGGGGCGCCCTGCGCGGGGCCGCCCTGGGGCGGGGCGGTGCCGTAGGGGTCGTAGGAGCCGTAGCCGGAGGCGGGCTGCCCGCCCGTGCCGTAGTCGTACGCGGTCGGGGACTGCTGCCCCTGCTGCGCGTACGGGTCGTAGCCGTAGCCCTGCTGGTGCTGCTGCCCGGGCTGCCCCTGCTGGGTGTACGGGTCGTAGGTCTGCTGCTGGGTCTGCTGCGTTTGGACCTGCCGGTAGACAGGCTGGCCGTACTCGTCGTAGCCGACGAGCTCGTACTGGTCGCCCCCGTACCCCGGGTCGTATCGGTCGTTCACCGGTGCCCCTCTCGGCTCACTCGCCGCGGTACAGCTCGCGCTTGTCGATATAGCGCACAACACCGTCCGGCACCAGGTACCAGATGGGATCGCCCGTGGCGACTCTCGCACGGCAGTCCGTCGAGGAGATGGCCAGGGCGGGAACCTCCACGAGCGAGACACCGCCCTCCGGGAGTCCGGAGTCGTCCAGCTGGTGGCCCGGCCGGGTGGCTCCGATGAAGTGCGCCAGGGAGAACAGTTCCTCGCTGTCCCGCCAGGTGAGGATCTGGGCGAGCGCGTCGGCGCCGGTGATGAAGAACAGGTCCGTGTCGGGATTGAGCGCGCTCAGGTCACGCAGGGTGTCCACGGTGTAGGTGGGGCCGCCGCGGTCGATGTCGATGCGGCTCACGGAGAACTGCGGGTTCTCGGCGGTCGCGATGACCGTCATCAGATAGCGGTCCTCGGCCGGGGAGACGCTGCGGTGGCTCTTCTGCCAGGGCTGGCCGGTCGGGACGAAGACCACCTCGTCGAGGTGGAAGGCCGCGGCGACCTCACTGGCCGCCACCAGGTGCCCGTGGTGGATCGGGTCGAAGGTGCCGCCCATGACGCCGAGGCGGCGCTTGCCCGGGCGCGAAGGGCTCTTTCCGGGGCCGTCGGTCCGGTGGGCCACCGCGGAGGCACGGCGAGGCTCCGAGTGTCGCTCGGTGCTGCTCGCCGTGTCCTGTGCCGGGTCGTGCGGCGTCTCGTTCGCCGGACCGGTAGGCATGTCCTGCTCTCCCATGCGTGCAGACCCTACCGGCCCTGCCTGAGGGCTCCGGCCGCCCCCGTGGTCCCCGGGCATCCTCCGCCGGATGCCCCGCCGGTCTCAGCGGTCGCGGTTGAAGCGGGTGGTGATCCACAGCAGGAGCAGCAGGATGAAGAGTGCGCCGCCACCGGTGAGGTAGGGGCTGAGGCTCTCGTGGTTTCCGCCGTGCTCCTCGCCCTCGGCGGCGAGGGTGACCAACTGGGCAGCGGTGCTGTGGAAGCTCATCTTCGGCAGGACCTATCGCGTGTGGGCGGGATAAAGACGTCGGCTCATCGTAAGCGGGCGCCCGTTCCGCGATCACCCCGACTCCGCCTGTTCGTCCCGCGGGGCGGTCACGCCCGCCGCGGCCGGGCCCGGCCCCGAAGCCCGGCGGGGAACCTTCGCGCGACCTCAGTCGTCCTTCCGTCTGTAGCCACGCAGCAGGAACCACGCGGTCAGCGCACAGCCCAGGATCATCACGATCAGCACGATCCGCAGCAACCCCGGCCCTTGCCCCTCGGCGGCGCTCGCGGCCTCGGCGAACCAGGCGGATGCGGGGTGGTGCTCCATGGCGTTGGTCTCCTTCGCTGTACTGCCCGACCACCGTAACTCCGCCTAGGCTGGGCCCTGCCTCGGGGAAGCAAAAGGCCGCACAAGGGGCCGTAAAGGTCACACCAGACGCATGGGGGAAGACATGTCCGACGGCCACGAGCACAACGGGCACGAGAACGTGCCGAGCAGGCAGCGCAGGCGCTTCCCCGGGATCTCCTCGCGTACCTACGAGCACCCCGCCGACCGCTCCGCCCTGGTGGCCCTGCGCAAGCTGAGCGGCTTCGACACGGTGTTCAAGGCGCTCAGCGGCCTGCTGCCCGAGCGCAGTCTGCGGCTGCTGTTCCTGTCCGACTCGGTGCGGGTCTCGGACCAGCAGTTCGCCCATCTGAACGTGATGCTGCGGGACGCCTGCTACATCCTGGACCTGGAGAAGGTCCCGCCGATGTACGTGAACCAGGACCCGCAGCCGAACGCGATGTGCATCGGCCTGGACGAGCCGATCATCGTCGTCACGACGGGCCTCGTCGAGCTGCTCGACGAGGAGGAGATGCGCGCGGTCGTCGGGCACGAGGTGGGGCACGCCCTGTCCGGCCACTCCGTCTACCGGACCATCCTGCTGTTCCTGACGAGCCTCGCCGTCCGGGTCGCCTGGATCCCCCTGGGCAACCTCGCGATCATGGCGATCGTGACCGGGCTGCGCGAGTGGTTCCGCAAGTCGGAGCTGTCCGCGGACCGGGCCGGGCTGCTGGTCGGGCAGGATCTGCAGGCCTCCATGCGGGGTCTGATGAAGATCGCGGGCGGCAACCACCTGCACGAGATGAACGTGGACGCGTTCCTCGCCCAGGCCGAGGAGTACGAGGCGGGGGGCGACCTGCGCGACTCCGTGCTGAAGATCCTGAACGTGATGCCCCGCTCCCACCCCTTCACCACCGTGCGGGCGGCCGAGCTGAAGAAGTGGGCCGAGTCGCGGGACTACCAGCGGATCATGGACGGCCACTACCCGCGGCGCGACGAGGACAAGGACACCTCGGTCCGGGACTCCTGGCGGGAATCGGCGAACCACTACTCCACCCACGTGAAGAGCTCCAAGGACCCGCTGATGAAGCTGGTGACGGACCTCGCGGGCGGTGCCGGCGACCTGGGCGAGAGGGTCCGCCGCGGCTTCGGCGGCTTCACGGGCGCGTCCCCGCAGTCGCCCCAGGGGCCCGAGACGGGCACGCCGGACTCGTCGGGGGACGACCAGCCGCCGCACGACAAGAGCTAGGCGACAAGGCCGCCTGCGCCGCCCTCAAGGCTCTGGCGGGCTCGCCTCACACCTTCGGCTGGGCGCTCGTCGCCAGAGAGCCGCACAGGGCCGTCGCGCTGCCCGTGGCGTAGGGGTCGGTGCCGGCGGGGCCGCCCTCCTTGGCCGTCTGGCCGGCCAGGAGGGGCCGGAGATGGTTCGTGGAGTCCTCGGCGCAGGAGAGCGGGCCGGCCTGGACGTAGGAGACGACGAGCTGGGCCTGGTGCAGCCGCAGGTCGTCGCGGTCGAAGCGGAACTGCAGCTCGCGCCGGAGGGTGAACAGGGACACCTCGTCCTTGTCGTCCGCCCCGTTCGGCCGCAGCGCGTACACGAACGTGTGGTCGGCGGTGACCTCCAGCGTGGACGAGTCGGCCTCGGCGGCCTGCAGCGTGCCCTGGACCCGGACCTTGCGGTCGGCGAGCTCGGCGCGCGAGGGGTCGAAGCGGACCAGCCAGCCGGTGGGCGCGTGGCGTCCGTCGGCGGTGGGGCGGGCGAAGCTCTGGTCGAACTGGTCCAGTTGGTCGGGGTCGAGCAGCACGCGGACGGCCCGGACCTCACCGCCCGTGAGCACCTCCGGGTCGAGGGCCGACCGGACGATGTAGTCCTTGGCCGTGGTCAGGGCGCTCACGACCTGGCTGTCCGAGAAGTGCGCGGTGCGCCGCGAGGCGGGCAGCGGCACGCCCTCCGCGCCGGTCCGGAACTGTGCGGCGGGGCTGTGCTCGTACAGGTAGGCCAGGTCGGCGGTGCCGGGCACCTTGCCCTCGGGGGCGAGCGGGATGACGGTCATCCGCAGGGGCTCGATGGGCTCCCGGGCGGCAGGGGTCTGGTAGGGGTGCCGTACGCCCATGTAGATCGCGGTGCCGAAGGCGACGGCGATCAGCAGGACCAGGACCAGAGCCTGCCGGGACAGGCCCCGGCGCAGGGGCGGCCGGCGCCGTACGGCGGGCGCGTGGTCGGCGATGCGCTCCTGCGCGGAGAACTCCTGGAGGCGGGCAGCACGGACGAACGACTCGTCGAAGACGACGGATCGGTACTCGTCCTCTCCACCTCCGGGGGCGCCCTCGGGAGTCCCCTCAGGTGGGTTTCCTGGCCCGCCCATATCTTCAGGGTAGGTCGCCGGAAGCTCGGGTAAACGCCCCGCTGCTCCACAACTTCTGACAGGTTCTCACCAAGATGGGCGGGTTCCGGTCAGGGGCTGCGGGGGATCACGGAGACGGCCGGCGGGGAGTAGTCGGCGGAAGCCGAGGGGGCGGCTCCGCTGCTCTGTTCCAGCCCGGTCGAGGCGGGTGGCGGCGCGGGCTCGTCGCGGTTGGAGGAGGCGCCCCGGTAGACCGCCGTGAAGGCCAGGGCGACCATGCCGATGCCCATCACCAGGGCGAGCAGCCAGGCGACGGGGCGGTGCCAGCGGACCTGTTTGGAGTACGGCCCCGCGCCGCCGTAATGGTCTTCGAGGATGTCGGGGTCGTCGAGCTCGTCGAGGTCGGGATCATGGCCGAAATCGCCACGCCGGCCGTAACCGTCCTCGTAGCGCTCGCCTCTGGTGTGGGCGCGGCGCGCCTCGGCCTCGGAGGCCTCGGCTCTCGCCTGTGCCGCGGCCAGGAGGCGCTCCACTGCGGTCGGCTCGTGCACCACGGCCGCGCGTACGAAGGCCTCGTCGAAGACCACGGAGGCGAACTCTTCGTCCGACACCCCGCGGTCGTGGTCGTCGTCGGGCTCCCGGCCGTCCGGAAACGGCGTGCCCCCCACGTCCTCCGGCACGGATCCAGAGTAGACCTGGGGGGTCAATTTGGGCAGACGGTATGGAAATTCATCCGCCGGTCGAGACGGCTTCCACGGGGGTCGGCCGGCGCACGCCCGCCCGGGCACTCCTGCCGCGCGCGCCTGCGCCACCCGGGTGACCTGCACGGGTATGCGCCCTCGCGCATGCTCCGGGTTGCTCCCTCCGGAAGCGCGGCTCAGCGCCGTACGTGCCCGTCCCCGGTGACGATGTACTTCGTGCTGGTCAGCTCCGGCAGGCCCATGGGGCCGCGGGCGTGCAGCTTCTGCGTGGAGATGCCGATCTCCGCGCCGAAGCCGAACTGGCCGCCGTCGGTGAAGCGGGTGGAGGCGTTCACGGCGACGGTCGTCGAATCGACCAGTTGGGTGAAGCGGCGGGCCGCCTGCTGGGAGGTCGTCACGATGGCCTCGGTGTGGCCGGAGGTCCACAGCCGGATGTGCTCGACGGCCTTGTCCAGCGAGTCCACGACCGCGGCGGCGATGTCGTACGACAGGTACTCGGTCTCCCAGTCCTCGGCCGTCGCCTCGACGACGGTGGCCTTGGAGTCCTTGGCGTAGGCCTGCACGCGCTCGTCGGCGTGCACGGTGACCCCGGCCTCCGCGAGGGCGTCCAGGGCGCGGGGCAGGAACTCGGCGGCGATGTCCTGGTGGACCAGCAGGGTCTCGGCGGCGTTGCAGACGCCGACCCGCTGGGCCTTGGAGTTGATCAGGATCTCGACGGCCATGTCGAGGTCGGCCCGGGCGTCGACGTAGACGTGGCAGTTTCCGGTGCCCGTCTCGATGACCGGGACGACGGACTCCTGGACGACCGTGTTGATCAGGGAGGCGCCGCCGCGCGGGATGAGCACGTCGACCAGGCCGCGGGCGCGCATCAGCTCGCGCACGCTGTCGCGGCTCTCCCCGGGGACGAGCTGGATGGCGTCGGCGGGCAGTCCGGCCCCGCCGACGGCGTCGCGCAGGACGCGCACCAGGGCGGTGTTCGACTGGTACGCCGAGGAGGAGCCGCGCAGCAGGGCCGCGTTGCCGGACTTCAGGCAGAGGGCGGCGGCGTCGACGGTGACGTTCGGCCGGCCCTCGTAGATGATTCCGACGACGCCGAGCGGCACGCGGACCTGGCGCAGGTCGATGCCGTTGGGCAGCGTGGATCCGCGGACGACCTCGCCGACCGGGTCGGGCAGGGCGGCCACGTCGCGCACGTCGGAGGCGATGGCGCGGATCCGCTCGGGGGTGAGCGTGAGCCGGTCGATCATGCCCTCGCTGATGCCGGCCTCGCGGGCTTTGGCGACGTCCTTGGCGTTGGCCTCGACGATCTCGCTCGCACGGACCTCCAGCGCGTCCGCGATGGCGAGCAGCGCGTCGTCCTTCTCGGCCCGGGGCAGCGGCGCGAGGGCCGCGGCGGCGGCCTTGGCGCGGTAGGCGGCCTCGGTGACCGGGGACATGGAGTCGTACGGCGAAAGCGTGGTCATGAGGGAAGGGTAGTGCGCCGGGCGGATTCGTTCATCGCGCGTTTCACACCCCGAGACACTTCCCGGACCGGATCAAAACGGGTGAACTCCGACCGGCGAGGCCGGGGGCGGCCCGTACCCTTCCGCGATGCGCTGGTGGTACGTCGCGCGGTCGATGACCTCCAGACCGACGATCTCCCAGGGCGGCAGCCCGGCGGTCTGCCGGTGCTCGCCCCACAGGCGCAGGGCGACGGCGGCCGCGTCGTGCAGGTCGCGGGCCTCCTCCCAGTAGCGGATCTCCGCGTGGTCGACCGCGTACCTGCTGGTCAGGAAGAAGGGATGGTCGTGGGCGAGCTGCTCCAGGGCGCGCCGGACCTCCGGGAGGGGGGCCTCCTTGCCGGAGACGCTGAGGGTGACGTGCCACAGGCGCGGGGTGTCGCCGGGTTCCTCACCCTGGAACCGGTCCCCGGCCGCCACGCTCGTCAGGGCACGCTCCTCACCGGCCGCGCGGGAGCCGGCACCACCGCGGGACGCCTGAGTCCCAGGGCGCACTCGTCTCACGACGGCCTCCTTTGCACAGTGGCGCTGCTGCTAGGTCCCTGGGACAAAGTTGAGCAGGCCGCAAGGCATCGCGTGGCGGTTTTGCGGAACGTCCACCACCGGGAGCGGACGTTTCGACCCATTACGGGTGCAGGACCACCAGGTCGTCCCTGTGTACGACCTCGCGTTCGTACGCGGGTCCGAGTTCGCGGGCCAGCTCCCGGGTCGAGCGGCCGATCAGCCGGGGGATCTCCTTGGCGTCGAAGTTGACGAGCCCGCGGGCCACCGCGTGCCCCGTGCGGTCCCGCAGCTCGACGGGGTCGCCGGCGCTGAACTCGCCCTCGACGGCGGCGATCCCGGCCGGCAGCAGCGACTTGCGGCGGTCCACGACGGCCTGCACGGCGCCGTCGTCCAGGGTCAGCGCGCCCTGCGGGGTGGAGGCGTGCTGGAGCCACAGCAGCCGGTCGGCGGAGCGCTTGCCGGTGGGGTGGAAGAGGGTGCCGGTGTCCTGGCCGGTCAGGGCGTCGGCCGCGTGGACGGCGCTGGTGAGGACGACGGGGACACCGGCGGCGGCCGCGATCCGGGCGGCCTCGACCTTGGTGACCATGCCGCCGGTACCGACACCGGCCTTGCCCGCGCTGCCGATCTCGACGTCCGCGAGGTCGGAGGGGTCGCGCACCTCGCCGATACGGGAGGTGCCGGGCCGCGCGGGGTCTCCGTCGTAGACGCCGTCCACGTCGGACAGCAGGACCAGCAGGTCGGCGTGGACGAGGTGGGCGACCAGGGCGGCCAGGCGGTCGTTGTCGCCGAAGCGGATCTCGTCCGTGGCGACGGTGTCGTTCTCGTTGACGATCGGGAAGGCGCCCATCGCGAGCAGCTTGTCGAGGGTGCGCGAGGCGTTGCGGTGGTGCGAGCGGCGGCTCATGTCGTCGGAGGTCAGCAGGACCTGGCCGACGCGGACGCCGTAGCGGGCGAAGGAGGCGGTGTAGCGGGCGACGAGCAGGCCCTGGCCGACGCTGGCGGCGGCCTGCTGCCGGGCGAGGTCCTTGGGGCGGCGGCGCAGGCCCAGCGGGGCGAGACCGGCGGCGATGGCGCCCGAGGAGACCAGGACGATCTCGCGTTCCCCGCCGCTGCGGACCTTGGCGAGGACGTCGACCAGCGCGTCCACGCGGTCCGCGTCCAGGCCGCCCGAGGCGGTGGTCAGCGAGGAGGACCCGACCTTGACGACGATCCTGCGGGCCTCGCCCACGGCCTGCCTTGCCCCTGCCACGTCGCCGTCCGTCCCCTCGCGTCGATTCGGTCGCTCACCAGGAAATCTACGGGACGGCCGGACGGGGTGCGGCGCCGGTCCACGCTACGGACGGTGCCGCCCGCGTCACGGGACGGCGGCCACCCTCGTCCGGTCCCGCCGCGCGCCGGGAATCCGATCTTCCTTTTCCCGGCCCCACCCACGACAGGAACGCCGCCTTCCGCTACGGTCCGACGACACACGGCGGCGGCCGCTCCCCACACCCTGACGACACGCGCGTGTCGTCAGGAGGTCGCCGCGCGTTAACCCGGACGGCCGACCTGCGCCGACCCGACGCTCCTGGAGTGACCGCAGTGCCCGTACCTCTCCCCCGACCGCAGGCCCTTCTCAAGGGGCTGGTCACCGTCGTCCTGGCCGCCGCGTTCGCCGCACAGGCGGTCGCGGCGCTGCTGCCCGACGTTCCGCTGCTGATCGCCGCGACGGCCGTCTCCCTGGCCACCGAGGGCGTCCTGTACCGGTGGCAGCGTGGGGTGCTGTCGCTGTTCGCCAAGTCGCACGCGGACATCACCGTGCGGCACGTGCTGCGGGACCTGCTGCTGGTCGTGGCCCTGCTGCGGCTGGGCGAGCAGGACCGCGAGACGGTGTACGCCCCGCTGGTGGCCGGGCTGCTCGTCTTCTACGCGCTGCACTGCGCGATCCAGGCGGTCTCGGTGCTGGTGCGCCGTACCCGCACCCTGCCCGTGGTGACCCGGAACATCGACGCCTCGGCGCTGCGGCTGTCCCCGGCCCCGTCCGTACTGCTGCGCCGCCCCGGCCACCGGTTGCTGGTGTTCGGTCTGCCGGCGACGGCCGGGCTGCTGGCCAGCGCCCCGGGCGACCGGCCGGTGTACGCCGCCGCGGGCATCGCACTCTCCCTCGCCCTGGGGCTGACCGGCCTCGGCGCGCTGCTTCTCCGGCTGCTGCCGGGCCGTCGCCCGGCGGACGAGCAGGAGGTGCTGGACTGGTTCGACGCGTGGCTGGCCGCGTACCGGCCGACCGTCGGCCTGTACTTCTCCGGCGGTGCCGCCTCGGCCTACCAGGCGAACATGTGGCTGGAGCCGCTCGCCGGGCTGGACGGCAGGCCGGTCATCATCCTGCGCGAGCGGTTCATGGTGCAGAAGATCGCCGCGACGGACATCCCGATCGTGTGCCTGCCGAAGGTGTCGACGCTCATGCGCCTGGAACACTCCACGCTGCAGGTCCTCATCCACCCGTCGAACTCGGGCAAGACCTCGCAGGTGCTGCGCATCCCCACGATCAAGCACACCTTCGTCAACCACGGCGAGAGCGACAAGCTGTCCTCGTGCAACCCCTACGCGAAGGCGTACGACGAGGTGTGGGTCGCCGGGCCCGCCGCGCGCGAGCGGTACGCCCTGGCCGAGGTCGGGGTCGAGGACAAGGACGTGGTGGAGACGGGACGCCCGCAGCTGGACGGCGTGCTGCCGTACGCGGGCCCGCCGGCCGGGGCGTTCACGACGGTGCTGTACGCGCCGACCTGGGAGGGCTGGGACGGCAACCCCGGCAACACGTCGGTGATCGCGGCCGGCGAGAACCTGGTGCGGGCGCTGCTCGCGGACCCAGGGGTGCGGCTGCTGTACAAGCCGCATCCGCTGACGGGCTCGGTGGACCCCCGGGCGGGCGCGGCCGATCTGCGGATCCGGGAGCTGATCCGGGCGGCCAACCGGGAGCGGACGGGGGTGCGCCCGTCCGACAGCGCGGAACTCACCCGCTGCACCGCCGAGCTGGACCGGCTGACCACGTCGGTCTTCCGGGCCGGGGCCGACACCGTGGAGCGGATGCAGGTGCAGTCGGCGCCGGAGCCGGGCCGCGCGGAGGCGGTGGCGCGCGCGACGGCCGCGTGGGAGGAGGCGTACTGGGCCTCGCTGCCGGAGGGCGAGCACCAGATCATCACGGACGCCCGGCCCGCCCTGTACTCCTGCTTCAACGTGGCCGACCTGCTGATCAGCGATGTGTCGAGCGTGATCAGCGACTTCCTGGCGAGCGAGAAGCCGTACGCGGTGGCCAACACCAGCGGGCTGCCCGAGGACGCCTTCCGTACGGCGTTCCCGACGGTGGTGGCGGCGACGGTGCTGACGCCGGACGCCGCCGGGGTGCCGGGCCTGCTGGAGACGGTCCGGCACCCGGAGCGCGATGAACTCGCCGAGGCGCGAGCCGAGTTGAAGCTGCGCCTGCTCGGCCCGGCGGAGCCGTCGTCACAGGAGCGCTTCAACGACGCCGTCCGGGCGCTGTGCGGGGAGGCCCGGGACCACCGGGCCCGGGTGGCGGAGCGGCTGGCCGCGGTGCCCGGTCAGCGCACCGCGACAGAGGTCCCGACCGCGCCGCGCTGATCCGCGGCAGGCGCGGTCAGGCCGCGTGCCGCATCTCCCGTGAGGTGATGACCCGCCGCGCCTTGCGCACCGCCCGGCGTACGAACGTGTCGACGCCGCCCTCGCGGTAGCCCGGGAAGGCGCGGGCCTCCCGGGGTTCGGCGAGGTAGACCGAGTCGGGGACGCCGGCGGCGCGGTCCCGGAAGTGCGGGTAGGCCAGGTACACGCGGCGGCCCTTCCTCTCCAGGAGGGCCGCCGCCTGCTTCTTGGCCTTGACGAACTTCACGACGTCCAGGAGCAGTTCGGGACGCTGCTCGGCGACCAGGTGCAGCCGCAGCCGCTCGTGGACCTTGAGGCGCTGGGCGACGCCCTCGGTCCAGTAGGTGTCCATCATCGGCTTGGCCAGCTCGAACTTGTGCCGGCGTATCTCCTCGCTGTCCGTCAGGTACTTGGGCCCGAACTGCGGCAGCAGCGTGACGAGGAAGGGCCGGACCATCAGCTGGTCGCGCCGGCCGCCCGCGGGGACGAGTTCGGCGATGAGGTTCATCAGGGCCCGCGCGGAGTCGAAGCGCAGCGTGTAACTGCCGCTCTTCGTCACGTGCTTGCCGTCGTCGCGGCCGACCAGGTAGTAGCAGGTGTGGTCGGCGACCACGGAGACGCCGTCCGCCCGCAGATACGCCTCCATGGTGAACAGCGCGTCCTCGCCGGTGAACAGCGACTCGTCGAAGCGCATGCCGTGCCGGTCCAGGAGCGCGCGGCGGAACAGCTTCTGCGCGCTGAGGGTGAACTTGATGTTGGAGGAGAAGACGTCCGTCCGCTCCACCGTCTTGCCCCACATGGACTTCGGCGCCGAGCGGTTGACGCCCTCGACCTTGCCGAGCACCACGTCCGTGCCGGCGCGGTCGGCCATGGCGACCATCCGCTCCAGGGCCTCGGGGCCCAGCCGGTCGTCGGCGTCGAGGAAGAAGACGTAGCGGCCGCTGGCCTTGCCCAGGCCCACGTTGCGCGGGCCGCTGGGGCCGCCGGAGTTCTCCTGCCGGATCACCAGAACGTGCATGGGAGCTCGCGCGGCGAACTCCTCCAGGTACTCCCCCGTCCCGTCCGTCGAACCGTCGTCCACCGCGATGACCTCGACGCGTGTCGGATCGATGGTCTGCGCCTCGACGGACGAGAGGCACTCGATCAGATACGGCATCGCTTCGTACGCACCGATGATCACACTCACATCAGGCTGCGTCACGGTCACGTTTCCCCCTAGTCAATGGGATATTCCCCCCGTATCGCCTCATTCGCTACTTGGTAGACGGGTGATCGAGGCAAGCGGTTGCCTCCCCCATGCATGTTCGTGAGTCACCTCACACGGATAACGCACAGGGAGCGGGAAAACGAAAGAGTTCGGCCCCGAGGAGAAGCTCCTCGGGGCCGAACTCTTCAGTCGGCGGCGGCGGTTCAGCCCGTGCCGACACCGTCCGTGTCACCGGCGGCGGACACCCGCTGCCCGGGCACGGCGTTCGCCAGCTCGGCCTCGGCGCCGGCGGCCGCCACCCGTGACTCCTGACCGACGTTGCGCGTCTCGGCCTTGAGCGCGAGGTTCGCGACCGCGGTGTTGAACTGGTCGAGGGAGGTCGGCTCGTCCGGGCCCAGCAGGTACTGCTTGAGCTCCTTGCGGTCCTCGGCCAGCGGGTCGGCGTCCGGGGCGCGGACCGCGCCGAGCAGCTCGCCCAGCTCGGCGGCGCTGTTGGACAGGATCACCGCGGCACGCACCGCCGTGTTGTTCCGCTTGAACTCCTCGACACCCACCTCGGCGGAGTCCGTGACCGCGTACGGCTTGCCGCTCGCGATGAAGTCGGACACCACGCTGGAGATGTCGGAGACCATCGCGTCGGAGACGTTGAAGCAGTCGTACAGCCGCGGCTCGGCGCCCGTGATGACGCGGTGCTCCCAGGACGGGAAGGAACGCCAGTAGGCGTCGTTCCACTCGGCGCGCAGCCGGGCGGCCTCCTCGTGCCGGGCGACGTCGATCAGCCCGTCACGGGTGGCCTCGGCCTCGTCGCCGCGGTCGCCGCCGGAGCCGGACAGCTGCGCGAGCCGGGCCTGGATGCGGTCCAGCTCGGCCTTGGCCTGCGCCTGGGCGGCGGTGTCGGGGATGAACCGGGTGTCGATGGCGCGCTCGGCGGCGGCCTTCTGCACCAGGGCCGTGATCCGCCGGTGCGCGGCGCCGGCCTCCTTGCTGACGTTGCCGGTGAACGGGTGCGGCTTGTACAGGACGCGGACCGGCGGGTCGGCCTGCACGAGCTGCTGCACGATGTTCTCGCCGGCCAGCACGACGGAGGTGTTGCCCGGGTTGCCGTCCCAGCCCTCCCAGGTGGGGGCGTACAGCACGGTCGGGATGCGGCCCTCGGGCACGCCCTGCCAGGTCTGGATCGGGGCGAGCTGCGGGCGGCCGACCTCGACGATGTCGTCGTCACGGACACCGACGTCGGCGATGGCGTAACGGTCGCGGCCCGCGCGGCCGGCCGTCCACACCTCGTCGTAGACCTTGCTGTACGGGTTGACGCTGGCGAGCTTGTCGCTGTCGCCGTGGCCGATGAAGACGTGCTTGATGGTGGGCACGCGCAGCATGTGGATGTTCTTGCCGACGTTGGCCGCGTAGAGCGCGACGCGCACGGTGGACAGGTCCATGTTCATCAGGTGCACCCCTCCGGGCACGCAGATGACGGGGACCGTGGTGGGCGCCAGATTGTTCAGGATGGCCCGCTCACGCAGGATGATCAGCGGCTTGGACTCCAGCTTCTCCATGGTGTCGAGCCACATGTTGACCTGGTAGGCGGAGTCCTTCGAACCGGAGAAGTACAGGACCGTCTCCGGCTTGTACTCGCCCAGCCAGTCGTCGACGGCGGCCAGGACCATCTCGGCCTTCGGCGGGATTCTCCGGCCGCGCACGTACGGCACGAGCGTCAGGACGTACAGGGTGGCCAGGGCCACCGTGACGCCGATGCCGATGAAGCCGATCAGGGCCGACTTGACCTGCGCGGCGACCAGGATGCCGACGACCGCCGCGAGGTCGAGGTGGAGCATCTTCTCGGCGGAGCGGTGCAGCAGCTTGCGCGGCGGGGCGTCCGGGATGCGGATGCGCGAGGCCAGGTCGACGTTGCGGGTGGCGACGGGCATGCGGCGGCGGTTGCGGATCAGCTGGACCAGCGCGCCGTGCGGGGCCTGGAGACCGTAGAAGGCGATGAAGCAGGCGATCGCCCCGTAGTAGATCAGGTTGTCCGCGAGGGACAGCCGGGCCAGCAGCAGGACGAGGAGCAGCTGCCGTATCAGGAAGCGGATCGACAGACCGGCCCGCACCTTGCTGAGGCGGTTGATCAGGTAGCTGTTCTTGCGGTGCAGATAGTGGTCCGCCAGGTACGTCACGGCGGCCGCTGCCGCGAAGGCGGGAACGCTCGGGACGAGCGCGGCCAGCATGAGGGCGGGGAAGCCCGCCACCATGAGGACCGCCGCGGCCAGCTGGGCCGCACTGCCCACCCGGGCGACGCGAATAGCGGTGGATATCACGGAGAAACCTGCTCTTGGGAGGGGTGTGCCGGTCTTGGTTCGAGAATGCGGCTGGTCTGTGAATATTCGCGAGACTGTATGGATTCAGGCCCCTGCGAACACTCCTGTCGACGAAACCCGTTAACAGGAGGGCGCAGAGGCCTGAATTACTGAAGTCTAATTGGCGCCAATTATTACACGCCGTCCTGCCGGTCCAGCACGGTGGCCAGCGCCTGCTCGAAGCCGGTGGCCCGGGCCGCGCCGGCCGTCGGGTCCTGCTGGCGGACGTCGATGACGTGTCCGGTGAGCTCGGAGAGCAGCACGTCGAGCGAGGTACGGGCCACGGCCTCGGAGGACAGCAGGGAACCCGAGGGCTCCTGGCCGAACGCCTTGGTGCGCATGGGGGTGGCGGTGCGCTCGGGGTTGATGCAGTTGACGCGGACGCCGTCGCCGGCCCACTCGTCGGACAGCGCCTGGGTGAGGTTCACCATGGCGGCCTTGGTGGAGGAGTACAGGCTGTACTCGGCACGGCCCCGGGTGTAGCTGCTGGAGGTGTAGAGCAGCAGCTGGCCCTTGGTCTCGGAGAGGTACTTGTACGACGAGCGGGCGATCTGCACCGGGGCCAGGTAGTTGACCTTCAGCGCCTCCTCGATGGTGGCGTTGTCGGTCTCGGCGAGCTTGCCTATGCGCAGCACGCCGGCGGTGTTGACCACGTAGTCGATGCGGCCGGTCTCGGCGTACGCCTTGGACAGGGCGTCGTCGACCTCCTCCGGGTTCTCCACGTGGGTGCCGGTGGTGGAGCGGCCGAGGGCGTAGACCTTGGCGCCGTAGGACTCGGCGAGCTCGGCGATGTCCTTGCCGATGCCGTAGCTGCCGCCGAAGACGACCATGGTCTTGCCGGTCAGCAGCTCGCGGTAGGCCTCCTCGGAGACCTGCTCGGGCGCGGCCGTGGAGGCGAGCTGGAAGAGCTTGTCGGCGATGAAGACGTCGACGGGCTGGGTGACCTTCATGTTGTACTCGTCACCCGCGACGACGTGGATCGGCACGTCCGGCAGGTACTTGAGCACGACGGAGCAGTCGTCGGTGGCCTGGAAGTTGGGGTCACCGGCGGCGACCTCGTAGGCCCGCTTGATCGTGGACAGCTTGAAGGCCTGCGGCGTCTGGCCGCGGCGCAGCCGGGAGCGGTCCGGGATCTCGGTGATGAACTCGCCGTCCTCGCCGTGCGTGCGCGTGACGATGATGGTGTCCGCGGACGGGATGGCCACGTCGACGGCCTGGTAGCGCTCCAGGGCGACGACGCAGTCGTCGATGACGCGCTGCGAGAGCAGGGGGCGCACGGCGTCGTGGAAGAGGACGTTGGCGTCCTCGCCCTCGGCCAGGCCCTCGCCCAGCGCGGCGATGGCGCGCTCGGTGGTCTCGTTCCGCGTGGAGCCGCCCTCGATGACCTTCGAGACCTTCTTGAATCCGGCCTTCGCGACGATCTTCTCGATGTCGGGCACGTAACCCGGCGCCATCAGCACGATGATGTCGTCGATCGAGTCCGCGTTCTCGAAGGTGGTCAGCGTGTGCTCGATGACTGCCTTGCCGGCGATCTTCAGCAGCTGCTTGGGGATCGACAGACCCACGCGCTGGCCGGTGCCACCGGCCAGGATCACTGCGGTGGTACGGGGCTTGGCTATGTGCTGGGACACAGGTGACCTACCTTGGGGCGACAGGGAACTTGGAAATGGTCCCACTTGTGGTTACCGCAATGCAAGGTGAGCGACCTGCACCGCATATGTGCGCGCAACCTCTCATTCACCTGGCGACGCTGGTGATTGGCGAGACGGTTCCGCCGGTGATGCAGGTGCCTCAGGAATTGCTGTGAGTAACTCCACAGGAGCTCAGCGGCGCCGAAGCCGCCCGAGCCGGCGGTGACCGAGGACCTTCACGAGTTCCTTGGACGATGTCTGGTGCTTGGACGATGTCTGGTGCACGGTACGCGCTTTGAGGGTGCGCACCGCGCCACGGCGAGCGCGGCGCGGCTCCGCGGCCCGATCGTCGCGGGTCCGCGCCACGGCCGGCAGCGGCGTCTGACCACCGAGGACCCGGGGCCGGGCCCGTCATGCCGGGGTGCCGTCTTCACGCCCCCGGTCGGCGGACCGTACGCCTTCTCCATAAGGATGACCGCACCGTTGCGGACACGTCGCGAATACAGCTCGTCCGGTGGCTCATTGCCGCGGAATTCCTGGTCAAGATTCCGCAGCATTTCGGTCTCGGCAAGAGCAATACGCCGCACACCCGGGTCGGACTTCTCACACGGCTCACCCGCCCCGTACGTCGAAGAGCCCGGGACTCCGAGGAGTCCCGGGCTCCGGGGGGCACGGGCCAGGTCAGACGACCTCGACGCCCGGGCGGCCCGCCTCGACCCTCAGCCGGGCCAGTGTGCTCGGGGTCGCCGTGGGCTGCCGGACGGTGTCGACCACCCTGACCTGCGCGTCGATGCGGTCGCGGCGGACGTCGAAGAGGTGGTAGCCGCGGTGTGCGTCGAGCAGCTTCCAGTGCGGGTTGTCCGGGCGCCGCGGGTCCCACTCCTTGCGGAAGGCTTCCTGGTCCTGGTCGCCGTTGCTGGAGATGGAGGTGCCGACGAACTCGGCGCCGACCACCTCGGAGTCCGGGTCGGCGTAGTCCTCCTTGAGGTCGCTGATCATCGTCAAGTGCCGGTCGCCGGAGAGCACCACCGGGTTGCGGACCTTCTGGAACTCCTGGAGGAACCGGTTGCGTTCGGCCTGGTAGCCGTCCCAGGCGTCGTAGAACCAGAGCTTGCCCTCGCCGACCTGGAGGTCCGTCTCGGCCATCATGATCTGCGAGGCGATGAGGTTCCAGCGGGCCGGCGAGTCCTGGAGGCCGTTCAGCAGCCACTGCTTCTGCCGCGCGCCCAGCATGGTCAGCGACGGGTCCTGGGCACCGGCCTGGCTCTTGGCCTGGTCGCTGCGGTACTGCCGGGTGTCCAGGACGTTGAGCCGGGCCAGCCGGCCGAACTCCAGGCGGCGGTACATCCGGATGTGCGGGCCGTTCGGGACGGCGGTCGCGCGGACCGGCATGTGCTCGTAGAACGCCTGGTAGGCCGCGGTCAGCCGGGCCACGAACGCGTCGTGCGGCTGCTTGTCGGGGTCCTGCGGGATCTCGCCGGCGAAGTCGTTGTCCACCTCGTGGTCGTCGAAGGTCACCACGAAGGGCGCGTTCGCGTGCATCGCCGCGAGGTCGGGGTCCGTCCGGTACTGGGCGTACCGGTTGCGGTACTGGACGAGGCTGAACGGCTCGCCGGTGCCCTCGTGCCGCCGCAGGGCCGTCGCCGAGGGCGTGGACTCGTAGATGTAGTCGCCGACGAACACCACGACGTCCGGGTCCTGGTCGAGCATGTCTGCGTATGGCGTGAAATAGCCGTGCTGCCAGTTCTGGCAGGAGGCGAGGGCCATGCGCAGGGAGCCACCGGAGCTGTAGGGGTGGGGCGCGGTACGGGTGCGGCCGACGGGCGAGAGCTGCCCGCTGGTGCGGAAGCGATACCAGTACGTACGGCCCCCACGCAGGCCCCGTACGTCCACGTGAACGCTGTGCCCGTACTCGGGCCGTGCCTGGGCGGTGCCCTGCCGGACGAGCTTTCTGAACCGGGGGTCCTCCGCGAGCTGCCACTCCACCGGCACCACGCGATCGGGCATGCCGCCGCCGTTCAGCGGGTCCGGTGCGAGCCTGGTCCACAGCACGATGCCGTCGGGCAGCGGGTCGCCCGAGGAGACGCCGAGGCTGAACACACCGTCCGGCAGCGGCGTCTCGGCCGCGCGGGCGGCGGCCGGCAGCCACAGCTGGGCGGAGGCCGCGGCGCCGAGCACCGCGGCACCGGCGGTCAGAAAGCGGCGTCGGTCGGGGGATACTGCTCCGGTCATCGGCTGACTCCCTTACCTCGCTGGCCACTTGGACACTGGGAAGCTTCACGCTCGCGGGCGGTCCGCCCGCTGAACGCCGGGGTTCACGTACATGACAACTAAGCAGACAAAGAGAGACTCGCCGCCAGCACCGGAACAAGCCGTTGCCGGGGCGAGTCTGACAGGCGATCAGTAATGGGTCAGCGAGCGAAACCCGCGCCGATTCCGGAGCCGTTCCTGACCGTGCCGAGGGTGCCCGCGCCGAAGCTGACCGAGCCGGTCGCGGTGGGAGTGTCGACCGGGTTGGGGAACGCCCAGACTCCGCCGTCCCGGTTCTCGCCGGTGGCGCCGACGAACAGCTCGGCCCGGCCGTCCCCGTTGACGTCGAGCAGCTTGGTGTCGGCACCGAAGAAGTCGTTCCGCTCCGCCGTGCCCGGGACGTTCCTGGTGTTCTGGTTCATGCTGTAGGCGCCGTTGCCGGTCAGCCCCGGCCTGCCGCCGCGCAGGACGGTGACCTGGCCGGCCGCGTACACGTCCCCGAGGTCCTCGCTCGAACTGCCGGTGGAGACGTCCGCGTAGCCGTCGGCGTCGACGTCGCCCACGGAGATGCTCCCGCCGAAACCGTCGGCCCACTCCGAGCTGCCGGGCACCTCGGGGGTGCCCTGCGTGATGATCGTGGTGCGGGAGGTGTCGGGTCCGTCGGCCGAGCCGTGCACCACGCCGATCTGACCGCCCTTCAGCAACGGGTCGTCGAGATCGACCTCGCCGAAGCCGTCGTTCGGACGGCCGATGACGACGTCGGCGTACCCGTCCTTGTCCACGTCGCCGACGCCGAGGCTCTCGCCGCCGCGCATGCGGGTGCCGTCGGGGTTGTTCAGCGGGGCGGGGGCGCTCAGCCCGTCGCGGGCGCCCCGCAGCCAGACCGCCCGACGGTGCTTGTAGTCGGGGTCGTGCATGTCGTCCTCGTTGCGGTCGTGGATGAGCGCGACCAGGTCCGTGATGCCGTCGTGGTCGATGTCCCCGGCGGCCACGTCGTCCGTGAAGTACTCGGACTCGATGGCGAGGGTCCGACTCTTCGCGGCGCCGGTGGTGCGGTCGAACGGCCCGTACAGCAGGCGGTTGCCGGTGGCGAGATCCAGATGGCCGTCGCCGTCGAAGTCGCCGAGCGACGGGGTCTCGGCGTCGACCCGGTCCTCCTCGGTGCCGGTGGCCACGGCCGTACCGCCCGACAGACCCTGCTTCCCGCCCCACAGCACGGCGAGCGTACCGGCGTAGGTGACCTCCCCGACGCCCTCACCCGGGGCTCCCACGACCAGGTCGGCGTAGCCGTCGCCGTCGAGGTCTCCGGCGGCGAGACCGTCGCCGTAGTCGTCGTTGGTCTCCGCGGCACCGGGTATGCCCGGGGTGTTCTGGCTGATGACCTGCTGGTGCGTCAGGTCGACGCCCTTGGCCGAGCCGTACACGACGGCCACGTACCCGGCCTGGGCCTGCCCGTCGACCTTGCCGTGCGGGGCCGCGACGGCCAGGTCCTGGTAGCCGTCGCCGTTGAAGTCGTCCCGGGGCTTGTTCTCGGCGACGGACGGGGCGGCGGGGGCGGCGTGCGCGGCCACCGGGGTGGTCACGGCCGCGACGACGGCGACGGCCGCCGCGACCGCCCGGCCGACCCTGCGCTTGCTCATGGACTGCGGCACATCGACTCCGGTGCTTCGCTGGGCAGTTACGGTGCCGGTGAGGAACAAGATCCTCACCGGCACCGCCCTGTACGACTCACCGGGGAACGGCTTGGTTGCACCGAAGTCCGTTGCCTATTTGCTTCTTGTTAACTCAGAACGGCTCGAAGTCGTCGAACTCCTGCTGCGCCTCGTCCCGCTGGGCCTGCCGGTCCTTGCGGCGCTGCGCGGCCGGCCGCTCGCCCTCGAGCCGGTGGTCCTCACCGCGTCGGCCGAGCATCTCGGCCCCGGCCGTCATGGACGGCTCCCAGTCGAAGACGACCGCGTTCTCCTCGGGGCCGATGGCGACGCCGTCGCCGCCCCGGGCGCCCGCCTTCATCAGCTCCTGCTCGACACCGAGCCGGTTGAGCCGGTCCGCCAGATAGCCGACCGCCTCGTCGTTGTTGAAGTCGGTCTGACGCACCCAGCGTTCGGGCTTCTCGCCGCGCACCCGGAACAGGCCGTCGGCCTCGCGCGTCACGGTGAAGCCGGTGTCGTCCACGGCCTTGGGCCGGATCACGATCCGGGTGGCCTCTTCCTTCGGCTTCGCGGCCCGCGACTGCGCCACGAGCTCCGCGAGCGCGAACGACAGCTCCTTCAGGCCCATGTGCGCCACGGCCGACACCTCGAACACGCGGTAGCCGCGCGCCTCCAGGTCGGGCCGCACCATCTCGGCCAGATCCTTGCCGTCCGGTACGTCGATCTTGTTCAGGACGACGATCCGCGGCCGGTTGTCCAGCCCGCCGTACTGCCGCAGCTCCTCCTCGATGATGTCGAGGTCGGAGGTCGGGTCGCGGTCCGACTCCAGCGTCGCGGTGTCCAGGACGTGCACGAGCACACTGCACCGCTCCACGTGCCGCAGGAACTCGAGACCCAGGCCCTTGCCCTGGCTGGCCCCGGGGATCAGCCCGGGCACGTCGGCGATCGTGTACACCGTCGAACCGGCCGTGACGACACCGAGGTTCGGCACGAGGGTGGTGAAGGGGTAGTCGGCGATCTTCGGCTTGGCGGCGCTCAGCACCGAGATCAGCGACGACTTGCCGGCACTCGGGTATCCGACGAGCGCCACGTCGGCGACGGTCTTCAGCTCCAGGACGACGTCCCGCAGGTCCCCCGGCTCGCCGAGCAGCGCGAACCCGGGCGCCTTGCGCCGCGCGGAGGCCAGCGCCGCGTTGCCGAGCCCGCCCCGGCCGCCCTGCGCGGCGACGTACGACGTGCCGTGCCCGACCAGGTCGGCGAGGACGTTGCCCGCCTTGTCCAGCACCACGGTGCCGTCCGGCACCGGCAGGACGAGGTCCTGCCCGTCCTTGCCGGAGCGGTTGCCGCCCTCGCCGGGCTTGCCGTTGGTGGCCTTGCGGTGCGGGGAGTGGTGGTAGTCGAGCAGCGTGGTGATCGACTGGTCGACCGTGAGGATCACGTCTCCGCCGCGCCCGCCGTTGCCGCCGTCCGGCCCGCCGAGGGGCTTGAACTTCTCACGGTGGACGGAGGCACAGCCGTGGCCCCCGCTACCCGCGGCGACGTGCAGCTCGACGCGGTCCACGAAGGTGGTCATGGTGTGTGCCTCCAGGTGCGTACGCATGTGTACGAGGTCGTATGTACGAGGTCGTACGGGGTTGTTCTCTGCCTAACACGCGAAAGGCGGACCCGCTTCCCCGTGAGGGAAGTGAGGTCCGCCTCGCGAAAGCTTCCGATCAGGCGACCGGAACGATGTTCACGACCTTGCGGCCACGGTGGGTGCCGAACTGCACCGAACCGGCCTCGAGGGCGAACAGCGTGTCGTCGCCACCACGGCCGACGCCGGCGCCCGGGTGGAAGTGGGTGCCACGCTGACGAACCAGGATCTCACCCGCGTTGACGACCTGACCGCCGAAGCGCTTCACGCCGAGCCGCTGGGCATTGGAGTCGCGACCGTTCCGGGTGGACGATGCGCCCTTCTTGTGTGCCATTTCTCCTCAGTCCCTTACTTCGCAGCCGTGGGGATCTCAGTGACCTTGATCGCCGTGTACTGCTGGCGGTGGCCCTGGCGACGGCGGTAACCGGTCTTGTTCTTGTAGCGCAGAATGTCGATCTTCTGCCCCTTGTGGTGGTCCACGACCTCGGCCTGGACCTTGATGCCGGCCAGCACCCACGGGTCGCTGGTCACGGCGTCGCCGTCGACAACGAGCAGGGTCGAGAGCTCGACCGAGTCGCCAACCTTGGCAGTGGAAATCTTGTCAACCTCAACGATGTCGCCGACAGCAACCTTGTGCTGGCGACCACCGCTGCGCACGATGGCGTACACGCGGAACTCACTCTCTAGCTCGGGAAACGGCACCCCCGCAGGCCAGCCGCCCGACTCAGCGAGCAGCCTCTCCTGGCGCCCGGCGCCCGGAGGATGAGGTTTACGGGGATGTGACGCGTCAATCGACACGCCGACGGTCAAGGTTACGGGGCCGCGGCCGAAGGGGTCAAACCGAGCCGGGCCCGCCACCTGTGCGACCGGTCACGCCGGTCGCGTCCGCCGGGGCGTACGCGGGGTTCGCGCACGCCCCGGGGGACGTCGAGGCCGGTCAGCCCTCGTCGGTGGAGGCCGAGACGGAGGACGCGGAGGACACGGACTGCTCCGCCGCCACGGTCTTCTTCGACGCGGTCTTCTTGGCGGCGGTCTTGGTGGTCTTCGCCGCCTTCTTGGCCGTCGTCTTCTTGGCGGCGGTCTTCTTCGCCACCGTCTTCTTGGTGGTGGCGGCCTTCTTCGCCGTGGCCTTCTTGGCCGTCTTGCGGGCCGTCTTCTTGGCGGGGGCCGACTCCTCGGCGGCCTCCTCCATGGCGGCACCGTCGGACGCGGGGGCTGCCGGGACGTCCTCCGACGCGGCCGACGGGACGACCACGACGGCCGTCTCCTCGGACGCCGTGGACACCGTGGGCTTGCGCACGGCACGGCGCCGCGGACGGGCCGGGGCGGCGCTCTCCGCAGGCGCCTCGGCGGCCGACTCGACGGCGACCTCGGGCTGTCCGGCCGACTCCGGAGCCTGAGTGGCCTCGGACACCGCGGGCGCGGTCTCGGCGACCGTCACCACGGCCGCCTCGGCACCCGCCGGAGAACCGGCCGGAGCGGACACCTTGCGGGTGGCCCGCCGCCGGGTACGGCCCTTGGGCGCGGCCTCCTCGGCCGGAGCGGCCTGCGCGGCCTGCGCGGCCTCGACCACCGGGTCCTCCACGGCCATCGGCTCGGCCTGCGCCTCGGCGGCCGGCTCCGGCTGCACCGGACGGGCGACCTCCTGCTCGACGGTCACGTCCTGAGCCGTCGGCACCTCGGCCTCGGCCTGCTCGGCCCTGCCCCTGCCGCGCCGGGTCCTGTCCCTGCCCTGCTCGGCCTGCGGCTCGGCCGTCTCACCGCGCGGGGAGCCCGCCGGAGCCGACGCCCGCCGGCTCGCCCGGCGTCGCGACCGGCCACGGCCCGCCGCGGCCTCCGCCTCGGCGGCACTGCCGTAGAGCTCCTCGTCGGGCTCGAAGGCCGGCTCGGGCAGCGCGATCGGCTCGGCGACCTCGGCTCCGAGCTCCGCCTCGGTCTCCGCCTCCTGCTCGGCGGTCTCGAGGGCCGCCTCGTGCACGTGCGGCTGCTCGGCGGCACCGGCACGCGCGCGCTTCTTGCGCTTGCCGCCGCCTCCGGGGGCCGTCGGCTGCTCCATGTGCACGATGACACCGCGCCCGTTGCAGTGGACACAGGTCTCGGAGAAGGACTCCAGCAGACCCTGGCCGACCCGCTTGCGGGTCATCTGCACGAGCCCCAGCGAGGTCACTTCCGCGACCTGGTGCTTCGTACGGTCCCGGCCCAGGCACTCCAGCAGGCGCCGCAGCACCAGGTCCCGGTTGGACTCCAGCACCATGTCGATGAAGTCGATGACGATGATGCCGCCGAGGTCGCGCAGCCGCAGCTGACGCACGATCTCCTCGGCCGCCTCCAGGTTGTTCCTGGTGACGGTCTCCTCGAGGTTGCCGCCCTGGCCGGTGAACTTGCCGGTGTTGACGTCGACGACGATCATCGCCTCGGTCCGGTCGATCACCAGCGAACCGCCACTGGGCAGCCACACCTTGCGGTCGAGGGCCTTGGCCAGCTGCTCGTCGATCCGGTAGGTGGCGAAGACGTCGACCTCGGAGGTCCACTTCGACAGCCGCTCGGCGAGGTCCGGCGCGACGTGCGAGACGTACCCGTGGATGGTCGACCACGCCTCGTCGCCGCTGACGACGACCTTGGAGAAGTCCTCGTTGAAGATGTCGCGCACGACCCGGACGGTCATGTCCGGCTCGCCGTACAGCAGCGTCGGCGCGTTGCCGTTCTTGGACTTCTTCTGGATGTCCTCCCACTGCTGCTGCAGCCGCTCGACGTCCCGGCGCAGCTCGTCCTCGCTCGCGCCCTCGGCGGCGGTGCGCACGATGACGCCCGCGTCCTCGGGGACGATCTTCTTGAGGATGGTCTTCAGCCGGGCCCGCTCGGTGTCGGGCAGCTTGCGGCTGATGCCGGTCATGGAGCCCTCGGGCACGTACACGAGGTAGCGGCCCGGCAGGGAGACCTGGCTGGTGAGGCGGGCGCCCTTGTGACCGATGGGGTCCTTCGTCACCTGGACGAGCACGGACTGGCCGGACTTCAGGGCGGACTCGATACGCCGCGGCCCGTTGGCCATGCCGAGCGCCTCGAAGTTGACCTCACCGGCGTACAGGACGGCGTTGCGGCCCTTGCCGATGTCGATGAAGGCGGCCTCCATCGACGGCAGCACGTTCTGCACCTTGCCGAGGTAGACGTTGCCGACGTACGAGGTCGACTGCTCCTTGTTGACGTAGTGCTCGACGAGCACGTTGTCCTCGAGGACGCCGATCTGCGTGCGGTCGCCGTGCTGGCGGACGACCATCACGCGCTCGACGGCCTCGCGGCGGGCCAGGAACTCGGCCTCGGTGATGATCGGGACGCGCCGACGGCCCTGCTCGCGGCCTTCGCGGCGGCGCTGCTTCTTGGCCTCCAGACGGGTCGAGCCCTTGATGGACTGCACCTCGTCGGACGGCTCGGCCTTGGGGCGGGGCTCGCGGACCTTGACGACCGTGCGCTCCGGGTCGTCCTCGGAGGGCTCGGGCTCGTTTCCGGAGTCACCGGCACGACGACGGCGGCGCCGGCGACGGCGGCTGCTACTGGAGCCGCCTCCACCGGACTCGTCGCGGTCGGTGGCGTCCTCGGAGTCCTCGTCGTCCTCGTCGGAGGCGTCCTCGGCAGTCTGCTCGGACTCGGCGTCCGAGTCCTCGGCGCCCTCGCCGTCGGAGTCGGCGGACTCGCCACGCCGGCGGCGGCGGCCGCCCCGGCGACGGCGACGGCGCGAGCCGCTGCCCTCGGACTCCTCCTGCTCGTCGCCGTCGGCCTGATCCTCGGCGGACTCGTCGGCGTCCTCCGCCTCGTCGTCGGCGGTGTCGGTGGCGACGGCGGTCTCGGGGGCCTGGGCCTCGGGCTCGTCACCGGCACCCCGGCGACGGCGACGGCGACGCGAGCCGCCGCTCTGCTCCTCGCGCTGGGCCTCGGCCGGCACGGACTCCTCGGCCTCCTGGGGCTCCTCGGCCCCGGCCGCCTCGGCGGCGGCTGCGGCGGCGGCCCGATCCGGCGTCTGGAACTGGGGCTCGGTGAAGACGGGCGCCTGGAAGAGCGCGACTGCGGGCCGGGCCGGACGCGACGGCGACTCGCCCTCGCTGTCGGCCGCGCCGGCACGGGCGGCGGCCTTCGAGGCCCTGGTGCCCTTGGCGGGCTGGGCAGGCTCGGCAAAGCCGCCGGCGGCCCTGCGCACGACCCGGCGACGGCGACGCGGACCGGTCTCTTCGGCCGACTCGGCGGCCTCGGCGGCGGCGGTTTCGGCGGGGGCCTCGGCAGCGGGGGCGGGCTCGGCGGCAGCGGTCTCGGAGGCGGGGGCCTCGGACGCGGGGGCGGGCTCGGCGGGGGTGTCGGTCACGGGTGCCTTCGCCTCCTCGGCGTTCCCCTCCACCGCGTCCGCGGCGGAAGGCGCCCCGGCAGGCGCGGACGCCCGCCGCGAGGCACGCCGGCGAGTCCGACGCGGAGCAGCCTCTTCAGCGGCCTCGGCACCTTCGGCGGCGCCGTCGGCCACGACCGCCGGCTCCTGGCCGTCGGCCGCGGCCGGTGCCGCGACCGTCTCGGCCGCCTCCGCCGGAGCGGCGGTGGGCGAGGTCACGGTGCGCGTGGCACGGCGCCGGGTGCGCTTGGGAGCGGCGTCCTCGGTCACTTCGGCGGACGCGGCGGGTGTGGCAACCTCGGCCGGCTCGGCGACGGCGTTCGCCGGGACCACGGTCTCGGCGGCTTCCGCGGCCGCCGGAGCACCGACGGGAGCGGAAGCACGGCGTACGGCGCGACGCCGCTTGCGCCCGGCGGGCGCGGCCTCCTCGTCGCTCTCGACAGCCTCGGGCGCCTCGGCGGCCTCGGGGGTCTCCTCGGCCTCGTCGGCCGCCACGTCTTCGGCCTCTGCGACATCAGCCGCGAGTTCCTCGACATCGGCGAGCGGTATGGCCGGCGCCACCGTCTCCACCGGCGCGTCGGAGGCACCGGTGGGCGGGCCCGCCGGGCGTGACGCAGCACGCCGCCGCCGGCGGGGCGGCAGGGTGTCGCTGGGAGTGTTCTGTTCGGAACCCTCTGTGGGTTCGGTCGGTTCGAGCATGCGGGCTTATCTCCCGTCAGGCTCCCGGGCGCCGCGCCTGGTCCGGCGATGCCGGTGACGTCCGCGGCGCGCGCTGTGCGCGTTCGCCGCCGTCCGGGGCGCGGGCGCCGCTCGGGAGCTCTCTGTGTCCTGTCTCGCCGGTTCCGTACGCCGAATGCGTACGGCCTGGCGAAAGTCTTCTGGTCGGTGCGCTGCCCGACCCAGGTGGCTCCCGAGTCCGAGGGCGGCGCTACGACGTCCGTCCCTACGCGGAACCTTCCTTACGCCGACGCCGTCGCGGCGGCAGTCGGTTCGGCCGTTGAGTGGGCCTCGACTGCCTCGCGGTCGGGCGCGAGCGGGTCGGTCACCGTGCCGGTCTCTTCATCGAACAGCCCCTGCGCCAGCCTGGTCACCGCTGCGGGGACCGGCGGCGCCAGGTCGGCCACGGCGCGGAGACCGGACAGGACGTCGTCGGGTCGTACGGCAGGCGTCACGTGCCGAACAACCAGCCGCAGTATCGCACAGGGCTGGTCGGTCGGCCTATCAGCCTGCGAACTGTGCGTTTCCGAGAGGTCGCGCACCTCCAGGCTCGCGACGGCGGAGCGGGCGTCGAACGTGCGGACGCCGTTCTTGGCGAGGCGCTGGACCTCGACGGTCTCGGCCGCGTTGAAGGCGTCCGCCGCTCGGCGGGCCTCCTCCAGCGGCACTCCGTCCAGCCGGAGCTCCCAGACGGAAGCCGTCAGCCGGTCGGCGAGTCCCGAGGTGCGGGCCTCGACCGCCTCGGTGATGTCGAGCCCGGTGGGCAGCGACTCGTCGAGAAGGGCCCTGAGCTGCTCCGGGTCGCGGGGCGCGGTGAGCGCGATCTCCAGGTATTCCGCCTCACTGCCCGTGCCGGTGGGTGCGGCATTGGCGTACGACACCTTCGGGTGCGGTGTGAAGCCCGCCGAGTACCCCATCGGCACCTCGGCACGGCGCAACGCACGCTCGAAGGCGCGCTGGAAGTCACGGTGGCTGGTGAACCGGAGGCGGCCGCGCTTGGTGTAACGCAGTCGGATGCGCTGCACCGCGGGTGCGGGCGGCGGGCCTTCGGGCTGTCGCTTGCCCAGTGTCGTTCAGTCCTTCGTGAGAGCGGTCGTACTGCTACCAAGAGTACGTGCCTCGCGCGCCGAAGGTTCCCTCCGGTCGACCGGCTGCGGCTGCCGCGGCTCGCCGAGGAGCATCCGCCGGAAGTCGGCGCGGGCCTGACGTACGGACTCCCGGGCGGCGGCCAGTGCCTGCCGGGTGGCCCGCCCCACACTGCGGGCGGCCTCGGCGGCGGGCCGCCAGACGGCGTCCCGTACGACGTGCCCGACGGGCGTCAGCACGCTGCGGTACACCCACCGCACCGGTTCGACGAAGATCCACCGGAAGAGGGTGCCGAGGAAGCGCCCGACGGCGAGCGAGATGTGCCCGGCGATGCGCCAGGCGTGGCCGAGGGCGTCCCACACCTCCCGCCCGATGACGGCGAGGACGCGTCCGACCGGGGTGAGGATCCAGCGCCAGAGGGCGAGCGCGGGCAGGACCAGCAGGATGCGGGCGGTCCAGTAGAGGGCCGCGCCGATGCCGGTGACAACCATGCTCACCAGCCACACGATCCCCTTGCCGCACCAGACGATCGCGCGGCCGACGGGCGCGAGCACCCAGGTGTACAGCCAGACGGCGGGGACGACGACGAGGTACTTCGCGAGCCAGGCCAGGACCGTCCAGACGCCGATGCCGAGCGCGGCGAGCACGGCGCCGAGTCCCTTCAGTACCCACGTCACCGCGTGCCCGACGGGCGTGAGCAGGTACGCGTAGACCCAGCCGAGCGCGGCTCCCACGCCCCTGGCGAGCCAGCCGATCGCGGCCCCGATTCCCCGGGCGGCCCATGCGATCGCGTGCCCCACCGGGGTCAGGACGTAGCGGTAGAGCCAGACCAGCGGCACGACGACGAGGACGTTCCCCAGCCATCCGAGGGCCTTGCCCACCGGGACGACGACGTAGCGCCACAGCCCGACGAACGGCCAGACGAACACCGCCCGCCCGACCCACAGCAGCGCCCGCCCGAGCGGCCGGAGCAGCGCGTCGTTCAGGAACCGGCCGGCCACGACGAGCCCGTCCCACAGCATCCGCACGGGGACGACCAGGACGAGCACGATGATCCGCACGGGAATCCGGATCGCGACGGCGAGACACCCCTCGGGCGCCTCCGGCTCGCGCCGGACGGGCGGCTCAGCAGGCCGTTTGTGCAGATCGGCCCGCGCCTCGGAACCCTCGGGGGGCTGCTTCTCCAGATCCATACCGTCGTAGACGCCTTCAGTGCCCCGTCCGGATCCAGCACCGCACAGTCCCGCCCCGTTCTCCCGCGATTCCTCCACTCGGTCGCAAGATCATACGGCTCACGGGCGAAGGATCTGCGCCTGCATCAGCCGGGGAGACTCCTGGAAGCCGTTGCGGGCGTACGCGGGGATCGCCCGCGTACTGGAGTGGACGGTCACGCGTTCCAGCCCGAGGTCGCGGGCTCCGTCCAGGACGGCCCGGATGAGCCGCCCGCCCAGTCCGCCGTCGCGCGCCTCGGGTACGACGTAGACGCACTGCAGATCGCCGGAGGCCCGCCGTGGCGCCCGGGGCGTGGGCACCCGCCGCACCACCGCGAGCCAGGCCATGCCGATGACCCGGTCGTCCCGGACGAGCACCGTGCAGCGGTGGGAGTCGGCATTCTCCCCCGCCCAGGCGACGAAGTGCCGTACGAAGTCCTCGCGTTCGCCGAGGTCCTCCGAGCCGTTCTCGACGAGCCACTCCCACCGGAGGGTGGCCACGGCTGTGAGTTCGGCGGGCCGGGCGGGGCGGATGCTGATGTTCTCCATCAGGGCATTGTCGGGTCGGCCGCCCCGTCCGACTCCCAGCGCAGCAGATCTCCCGGCTGGCACTCCAGAACCTCGCACAGCGCGGCGAGGGTGGAGAAGCGGACCGCCTTGGCGCGGCCGTTCTTGAGGACCGCCAGGTTGGCGGGGGTGATGCCGACGCGTTCCGCCAGTTCGCCCACGGACATCTTGCGTTTGGCCAGCATCACGTCGATGTCGACGGCGATCGGCATCAGATGACCTCTTCCAGCTCGGCCTGCATCTGGGCCGCCTCGATGTCGCGTGCGACGGCCTGCGCGAGCAGCATCCGCAGCACGAGCACGATCAGCGCGACGCCCAGCACGGCCACCACGAGCCCGCACAGCAGCAGGACCACCCCGGGAGCGACGGCCTCGCCCGGCGCGAGCACGACCGCGAGCGCGAAGACCAGCAGGGCGGCCGCCACGAACGCGCCGATCACGATGTGCACGTAGCGGAAGGCCGCGGTGGAGAACACCGTCCCGCGACGCACCATCGTCACCAGCCGCCACACGCAGACCACGACGACCTGGGCCGTCACGATACCCAGGATCGTGATCACGAGGATCGGGGTGCGCAGATACGCGTACTCGGGCTCGAGTCCGTTCATGTCGACGGCCAGCAGCGGCACCATCACCGCCTGCACGAACAACGACCCGGCGAGCAGCACCACGAGCACCCCACGCAACGCCGCCACGGCCAGCTTCCCCATCGCCACTCCTTCGATCGAACCGCGATGGAAATCTATCGAAACTCGATAGATGACGCAAGGGGTGCCCCCCTTTACGAAGCCCGCGATGTACGGCTGCCCACCGGCGTGCGCGGTACGTGACACCGTGGCAGGGGTACACAGGCCCGGCACTCGGACCGAGGAGGACGACAGTGGACTGGCGCGTGTTCGCACGGGAGATGGCCTCCATGGCGCGTGACCTGCTCGCCCAGGACTCGGTCGGCGCCACGCTCGAGCACATCACCAGAGCGGCCACGGAACGCGTGGCGGGGTGCGACGCGGCCGGCATCCTCCTCCTGCACGGCAACCGCGTGGAGACGCTGGCGCCCACCCACGACCTGGTCGTGGAGAGCGACCGGCTCCAGGAGCACCTCGCGGCGGGCCCCTGCTTCGACGCGGCCCGCACCAGCACGGGAGAGCGCGTGTTCCGCATCGCCGACTTCACCGCCGAGCAGTCCCGCTGGCCCACCTACGCCGCGGGTGCCCGCGAACTGGGTGTGGGCAGCATGATGGGCTTCCTGCTGTACACGGAGGACGAGGACTTCGGCGCGCTCAACCTGTACGCGCACCGGCCGGGGGCCTTCACGGACGACAGCGAGACCGCCGGCTGGCTCCTGGCCTCGCACGCTGCCGTGGCCTTCTCCAGCGCCCGCAGCCACGCCCAGATGGAGCAGGCCATGGCCACGCGCCACGTGATCGGCGAGGCCATTGGCATCCTCATGGGCAGCCACCACCTCACCGAGGAGCAGGCCTTCGACGTGCTGCGCCGCTTCTCCCAGGAGAAGAACATCAAGCTCCGCGAGGTCGCCCGCCAGGTCTGCGAAAAGGGCCGCCTGACCTGACGGCTCCCCCAGCACACATTCTGAACTGGGGGAACCTGGCCGAATCGGCCCCCCAGGGGAGCGTCACCAACCCGGCCTACTCAGCGGGTCCCCCTCAGAACGGCCCTCTCACCTCCCGGGCCCGCGCGAAGGGGGCACCTTCATCGCCATCACGATGCTGCTGTTCAAGATCTGCGAACTGCTGCGGTGACCCACCACCGCCTGCTGTCGGTTGCCGGCGAGCGACCGACAGCAGGACCGATGACTCTCCTCAGTGCCCGTGCCCGCTGGGAGCCGGCGCCGCGTTCTTGACCGTCAGGGGGAGCAGCTTCTTGCCCGTCGGGCCGATCTGGATCTGGGTGTCCATCTGCGGGCACACCCCGCAGTCGAAACACGGCGTCCAGCGGCAGTCGTCGACCTCTGTCTCGTCGAGGGCGTCCTGCCAGTCCTCCCAGAGCCAGTCCTTGTCCAGGCCGGAGTCGAGGTGGTCCCAGGGGAGGACCTCCTCGTAGGTGCGCTCGCGGGTGGTGTACCAGTCGACGTCTACGCCGAAGGCGGGCAGCGTCTTGTCGGCGCAGGCCATCCAGCGGTCGTACGAGAAGTGCTCGCGCCAGCCGTCGAAGCGGCCGCCGTCGTCGTAGACGGCGCGGATGACCGCGCCGATGCGGCGGTCACCCCGGGAGAGAAGGCCCTCGACGATGCCGGGCTTGCCGTCGTGGTAGCGGAAGCCGATGGAGCGGCCGTACTTCTTGTCGCCGCGGATCTTGTCCCGCAGCTTCTGCAGACGGGCGTCGGTCTCCTCGGCGGAGAGCTGCGGGGCCCACTGGAAGGGCGTGTGCGGCTTGGGGACGAAGCCGCCGATCGAGACCGTGCAGCGGATGTCGTTGGAACGGGAGACCTCGCGGCCCTTCGCGATGACCTTGGTCGCCATGTCGGCGATCTGGAGGACGTCGTCGTCGGTCTCCGTCGGCAGGCCGCACATGAAGTACAGCTTCACCTGGCGCCAGCCGTTGCCGTACGCCGTCGAGACCGTGCGGATCAGGTCCTCTTCCGAGACCATCTTGTTGATGACCTTGCGGATGCGTTCCGAGCCGCCCTCGGGGGCGAAGGTGAGGCCCGAGCGCCGGCCGTTCCTGGTCAGCTCGTTCGCCAGGTCGATGTTGAAGGCGTCCACGCGGGTGGAGGGGAGCGACAGGCCGATCTTGTCTTCCTCGTAGCGGTCGGCGAGGCCCTTGGCGATGTCGCCGATCTCCGTGTGGTCGGCGGAGGAGAGGGACAGCAGGCCGACCTCCTCGAAGCCCGTCGCCTTCAGGCCCTGCTCGACCATGTCGCCGATGCCCGTGATGGACCGCTCGCGCACCGGGCGCGTGATCATGCCGGCCTGGCAGAAGCGGCAGCCGCGGGTGCAGCCGCGGAAGATCTCCACCGACATGCGCTCGTGGACCGTCTCGGCCAGCGGGACGAGGGGCTGCTTGGGGTACGGCCACTCGTCGAGGTCCATGACGGTGTGCTTGGAGACCCGCCACGGGACCCCGCTGCGCTTCGGCACGACCCGGGCGATACGGCCGTCCGGCAGGTACTCGACGTCGTAGAAGCCGGGGACGTACACCCCGCCGGTCTTCGCCAGGCGGAAGAGGAGCTCCTCTCGGCCGCCGGGGCGGCCCTCGGCCTTCCAGGCGCGGACGATCGCGGTGATCTCCAGGACGGCCTGCTCGCCGTCGCCGATCACCGCGCAGTCGATGAAGTCGGCGATCGGCTCGGGGTTGAACGCCGCGTGGCCGCCGGCCAGGACGATCGGGTCGTCCAGGCCGCGGTCCTTGGCCTCCAGCGGGATGCCGGCCAGGTCGAGGGCGGCCAGCATGTTGGTGTAGCCCAGCTCCGTGGAGAAGGACAGGCCGAACACGTCGAAGGCCTTCACGGGCCGGTGGCTGTCCACCGTGAACTGCGGGACGTGGTGCTCCCGCATGAGCTCCTCGAGGTCCGGCCACACGCTGTAGGTGCGCTCGGCGAGGACGCCCTGCTGCTCGTTGAGCACCTCGTAGAGGATCATGACGCCTTGGTTGGGCAGACCGACCTCGTAGGCGTCCGGGTACATGAGCGCCCAGCGGACGTCGCAGGAGTCCCAGTCCTTGACCGTGGAGTTGAGCTCTCCGCCGACGTACTGGATCGGCTTCTGCACATGCGGGAGCAGAGCTTCGAGCTGCGGGAAGACCGACGCAGCGACTTCGGCAGGCATGTCGCGCACCTTCGTGAGCTGGACTGAACTGACAGGGGTGACCATCCAGACTAACGCGACAGCGGAGCGCCTCCGTACGCCGGAAGGTCAGAGGGCCGCCGCACCACCCTTGATCCCGTCCCAGAACCCGGGCACTTCGGTCTCCACGCGCACCGCCCGCTGCTCCTCGCGCTCATGGAGGAGGCCGTAGGTGAAGGCACTCTCGCCCGCCGCGTGGGCGACCGCCGACAGCTCGCGCAGGGCCTGCCGGGCCATCACGCTGTCCTGGTGCTCGCCGAGCAGGTTCTGCAGCGACTTCATGGACTTGACCATGGTCTTGGCGGGTTTGCCGAGGACGGGTTTGGCAGCCTCCGCCGCGTAGCGGGTGCGCTTGGCCTTCTTGCGGGCCTCGTGCAGCGCGACGTCCCGCTCGGCGCCGGGCTCCAGGTCCGCCGCGTGCTCGATCAGCACGGACACCTTGCGGAAGTCCTTGCGCACTGCCTTGGCGATCGGCTTGTGGGGCTCCTTGCCGGCCGCCTTCAGCAGGGGCGGGTCGGCGATCAGCGCGTCCAGGGTGTCGAGCAGGGTCAGGTAGCGGCGGGAGTCCAGGACACCGAGGAGGCGGCCGCGGGCCCCGCCGTGCTCGGCGCGGGACCAGGAGTGCAGGCGCTCCACGACCGGGCCGCGGACCAGAGCGGCGGGCACCTCGTCGACGGCCGCCGTCAGCCGCTCGGTCAGCACCTCGCGGTCCCGGTCCAGGCCCAGCTCGCCGGCGAGCCACTTCAGCTCCTCGGCGATGGGGTCGGTGACGGCCCGGTCGAGGATCTTGCCGAACGACTTGAAGGTGCTGCGCAGCCGGCGGGTGGCCACGCGCATGCTGTGCACGGCGTCCTCCGCGTCCCGGCGGACGGCGGGGTCGAGCTCGACGATCGCGTCCCGCTGGGTGCGCAGGTAGGCGAGCACATGGTCTCCGGCGGTCACCGGTTCCCGGGCGGGCGCGGACCTGCGCCGCTTCCCCGGTGCCGTCTCCTTAAGGGCGCGGGCCAGCTTCGACGACGACGCCGACGGCCGTACGCCCGCCTTGCGCAGTCGCTTCTCCACCTTGTCGAGCAGGGCCGGGTCTCCCCCGTCGGCGAGTTCCACCTCGACCTCGGTCCACCGCGCTTCGCCGCCGCGTCCCGTGAGCCGCTCGGCGTGCACGGTGTCCACGCTCACCTCGGCGAGCAGCCGGCCGTCGGCGTCGAGCAGGTGGCGCACGTCGCGGTCGGAGCGCAGCCGGACCACCGGGAGCAGCTCGCTGCCGCGGACCCGGGAGCGGACCAGCGCGGCGAGGTCGTCGGGGAGGATGTCGGAGAGCGGGGCCTGGATCTCGTCGCGGACGTCCGGGGCGATCGGGAACTTCAGATGCCAGCCCGCGTCGGAACCGCCGGTGCGGCGGCGCAGGGTCACGGACGACGCGGCGAGGCGTTCGTCGCCGGTGTCGTAGTAGGTGGCATCGAGGTGGGCCACGCCCTGGTCGGCCACAGCCGCGACCCCGGCGACTCCGGTCAGGTCCGGTATCCCGCTCTCGTCGGCTTCGTACTTGCGCTCGATCTCGCGTTTCGTCTCCGCCATGCACCAAATCTAGTGGCTGACCGGCCGGGACAGCAGGGGTGGGCGCGCCCGGGAGGGGCGACACGTTCAGGTCGTCAGCAGGGCCCGCATCTCCTCGCCGTCCGGGAACGGCGCGTCCTTCGCCGTCCGTGAGACGAGGGAGACGTGGGCGTCCTCGAACTGGTGGTACGACAGCGGCTCCGGGCCCTGTCCGACGATCAGCACGTTGTGCTCCAGGCGCCAGCTGACGTACCGGGTGTCGTACCTGGGCTGCCGGACGTCGTGGTTCGGCAGCCCCAGGCGCTCGGTGAAGCGCTGCACCACGGCGGCGAAGTGGGCGTCGAACTCGGGCCGCCAAGCGCCTTCCGCGCTGGTCCAGCCGGGCAGCGCGCCCCAGCAGTCCTCGTCGAGCAGACCGCCGTCGACGGAGTAGAGGTAGGCGAACGGCAGGTGGAGCGAGCCGTCGCCGTCGCAGGTGACGAAGTGGCCCTGCGGGGTGACGTGGGTGGCCTCGGGGACATCGGGTGTGTCCTCGTACGCCGGTCCCCGCACCGCCTGCGACCAGTCGGGCCAAGCCGCCTCGCGCATCCGCGCCTCGATGACGTCGTCGTCGGTCAGGTCCAGCTCCGCCAGCGCGAGGAGTTGGCTCACCAACTCGCCGGTCACCGGGCACTGGGCCACATACGCCTCGGACATTCCGCTCCCGCTCCCGGGACGCTAGGCCGACATCGGCCGTTGCACCCGGATCGACTGCAACAACCCCACCGCTATCCACACGGCGAACATCGACGATCCGCCGTACGACACGAACGGCAGCGGCAGGCCGGTGACCGGCATGATGCCGAGTGTCATGCCGACGTTCTCGAACGTCTGGAAGGCGAACCAGGCGACGATGCCCGCGGCCACGATCGTGCCGTACAGGTCCGTGGTCTCCCGGGCGATACGGCAGGCCCGCCACAGGACGATGCCGAGCAGCACGATGATCAGGCCGCCGCCGAGGAAGCCCAGCTCCTCCCCCGCCACGGTGAAGACGAAGTCCGTCTGCTGCTCGGGCACGAACTGGCCGGTGGTCTGCGAGCCGTGGAAGAGGCCGGAGCCGGTCAGGCCGCCCGAACCGATGGCGATGCGGGCCTGGTTGGTGTTGTAGCCGACGCCGGCCGGGTCGAGCTCGGGGTTGGCGAAGGCGGCGAAGCGGGCGATCTGGTAGTCGTCGAGCACCCCGATCTGCCAGACGGTGACCGCGCCGAGGGTGCCCGCGCCGAGCAGGCCGAACACCCACCGGTTGGACGCCCCGGAGGCCAGCAGCACGCCGAGCACGATGATGACCATCACCATGACCGACCCGAGGTCGGGCATCAGCATGACGATCAGCATCGGCACGGTGGCCAGGCCGAGGGCCTGCACGACCGTGCGGTGGTCGGGGTACTGCTTGTCGCCCGCGTCGACCCGGGCCGCCAGCAGCATCGCCATGCCCAGGATGATCGTGACCTTCACGAACTCCGAGGGCTGGAGCGAGAAGCCGCCGGGCAGCTTGATCCAGGAGTGGGCGCCGTTGATGGTGGAGCCGAGCGGGGTCAGCACCAGCAGGATCAGCAGCACCGAGAAGCCGTACAGGACCGGCACGGCCGTGCGCAGGGCGCGGTGGCCGAGCCAGATCGTGCCGGCCATCAGGACAAGGCCGATGCCGGTGTTCAGCAGGTGCCGGACGAGGAAGTAGTACGGGTCGCCCTGGTTGAGCTCCGTGCGGTTGCGGGTCGCGGAGTAGACGAGGAGCGTGCCGAGCATCGACAGAGCCACCGCCGACAACAGGATCGGCCAGTCGAGCCGCCGCGCCACCGAGTCACGGGCCAGCAGCCGCGTCCAGCCGGAGCGCTCGGGCCCGTAGCCGGAGACCTGGAAGCTGTTCACACCGCCGGTCATGCTGGCAACCTCCGGCTTCCCCGGCGGCGTCGCCGCCTTCGGGTGTCACGGTTCTCCGGCGTCGGCGGGGCCGTCGTCGCCGGCTGGAGCGGGTCGGCCGGGGCGTTCGGGTCCTTCTTGTCGGCCCGCTGGTCCTTGGCCGGGTCCTTGGAGACCTTCGGGGAGGTGATGGTGCCGTCCGTCTTGACCTTCGGCAGGGTCTTCTGCGGGGTCGGCAGCAGCGCCTTCTTCGAGTCGATCGCGCCGTCCTCGGAGACGCCGTACAGCGCGTTGTAGATGTTGCGGACGGCGGGGCCCGAGGCGCCGGAACCCGTACCACCCTGGGAGATCGTCATGACGATCGAGTAGTCCTTGGTGTACGTGGCGAACCAGGAGGTCGTCTGCTTGCCGTAGACCTCCGCCGTACCCGTCTTGGCGTGCATCGGGATCTTGTCCTGCGGCCAGCCGCCGAACCTCCAGGCGGCCGTACCGCGGGTGGCGACTCCCGCGAGGGCTTCGTCTATCTCGTCGCGCGTCTTCTGCGTCATCGGCAGCTTGCCGTGCGCCTGGGGCTTGATCGGTGTGACCGTCTTGCCGTCGGCGCTGATGACGGCCTTGCCGACCGACGGGGTGTACATCGTGCCGCCGTTGGAGATGGCCCCGTAGATGGTGGCCATCTGGATCGGTGTGACGAGCGTGTCGCCCTGGCCGATGGAGTAGTTGACGGAGTCACCGGCGCGCATGCGGTTGCCTTCGAGGCAGTTCTCGTAGGCGATCTTCTCGGCGTAGCTGCCGTTGCGCTTGCCGGTGCGGCACCAGGCGTCCTTGTTGGCCTTCCAGTAGTTGAGCTTCCACTGGCGGTCGGGGACGCGGCCGGTGACCTCGTTGGGGAGGTCGATGCCGGTTTCCTTGCCGAGGCCGAACTGGTGGGCGGTCTTGTAGAACCAGTCGTTGGCGTTCTTCTTCGGCTTGGTGCCGCCGTCGCGCTTCCACTCCTCGTGGGAGAGGGCGTAGAAGACGGTGTCGCAGGACACCTCCAGGGCGCGGCCGAGGCTGATGGGGCCGTGGCTCTGGGACTCGAAGTTCTTGAAGACCTGGCCGCCGATCGAGTACGAGCTGGAGCAGTTGTAGGGGCCGTTGAAGGAGTACCCGGCGTTGACGGCGGCGGCCGTCGGGATGACCTTGAAGATGGAGCCGGGGGCCGACTGGCCCTGGATGGCGCGGTTGAGCAGCGGGTAGTTCGAGCTCTTGCCGGTGAGGCGTGTGTAGTCCTTGGCGGAGATGCCGCCCACCCAGGCGTTCGGGTCGTAGGTGGGGTTCGAGGCCATGGCGACGACGCGGCCGGTCTTGGCCTCCATCACCACGACGGCGCCGGAGTCGGCCTTGTAGTTGGTGCCGGTGTTCCGGTCGTGCTGCTTGCGGGCTTCCTTCATCGCCTCGTTCAGCTGGTACTCGGCGATCCGCTGGACCCGGGAGTCGATGCTGGTGACGAGGTTGTCGCCGGGGTGGGCCGGGTCGGCCTCGGCCTGGCCGATGACCCGGCCGAGGTTGTCGACCTCGTAGCGGGTGACGCCGGCCTTGCCACGCAGTGCCTTGTCGTACTGGCGCTCCAGGCCGGAGCGGCCGACCTGGTCGGAGCGCAGATACGGCGAGTTGGTGTTCTGCGCCTTCTTGATCTCCTCGTCGGTGACCGGCGAGAGGTAGCCGAGGACCTGGGCGGAGTTGGCCTTGCCCGGGCTCGGGTAGCGGCGCACGGCCTCCGGCTCGGCGGTGATGCCGGGGAAGTCCTCGGCGCGCTCGCGGATCTGCAGGGCCTGCTTGGCGGTGGCCTCGTCGGTGATCGGGATGGGCTGGTACGGCGAGCCGTTCCAGCAGGGCTGCGGCGTCTTGGCGTCGCACAGCCGGACCTTCTCCTGGACCTCCTTGGGCGTCATGCCCAGGACCCCGGCGAGCTTGGTGAGGACTTCCTCGCCGTCGTCCTTCATCTTCAGCAGGTCCGTGCGGGACGCGGAGACCACCAGCCGCGTCTCGTTGTCCGCGAGGGCCACGCCGCGCGCGTCCAGGATCGAGCCGCGGACGGCCGGCTGGACGACCTGCTGGACGTGGTTCCCCGAGGCCTCCTTGGCGTAGGCGGCGCCCTCGCGGATCTGGAGGTACCAGAGGCGTCCGCCGAGGGTGAGCAGGAGGGAGAGGACGAGGACCTGGATGACGACGAGCCGGATCTGGACCCGCGAGTTCCTGCCGGTCTCGGGAATGTTGGTCACTGCGGCTGCCTCCTCCTCTCGGTGCGCGTACGGATATGCGGGTACGAGTGATGGGTGTGCGGGTACGAGTGATGAACGCCCGCCCACGAACCGGCGTTCCTACTGGACCGGCCCGTTCGGGTGAACTTCGCTGCGTTCACAGCCGCTTGACCCCCTTGATGCGTCCGGCGCGTGCCATGCGCGCGCGGGCCGCCTTCACGCGCAGCCCGTTGCGCTGGCTGCCGATCTTCAGTCCGGTGCCGCCGGAGAGCCAGCCGGAGGAGATGTCCGTGGCCTTGGTGGCGGAGCCGGTCTCGGCGAGCGGATCGTTGTCGGCGCGCCGGGCCAGGGCCATGATCCCCGGCACGACGAAGGGGGCGAGCAGCAGGTCGTACAGGACGGCCGTGAACAGCAGGCTGCCGAGGCCGACATGGCGGGCGGCTGTGTCGCCGACGAGGGCGCCGACCCCGGCGTAGAGCAGCGTCGAGGCGACCGCGGCGGCGCCCACCACGACCATGGGGCCGGTCGCGGACTTCAGCCGGCCCGTCTCGGGTTTGACCAGGCCCGCGAGGTAACCGATGACGCACAGCACCAGGGCGTAGCGCCCGGCGGCGTGGTCGGCGGGCGGGGCCAGGTCGGCGAGCAGGCCCGCGCCGAAACCGACGAGGGCACCGCCCACATGCCCGTACACCAACGCGAGTCCGAGCACGGTGAGCAGCAGCAGGTCGGGCACGGCGCCCGGCAGATGGAGGCGGGCGAGGACGCTCACCTGGATCACCAGGGCGACGACGACCAGGGCGGAGGAGAGCAGGATCCGGTTGACGCGCATGGGGTGACAGCTCCTACTGCTCTTGCTGGTTCTGGCCGTCCACGGGGGCCTCGGCGGACGGCGTCACGGTCACCGTCACCGTCGGCCTCGGGGTGGGCTTGGGCTTGGGCGGGAGCACCGTGTCACGCGGGTCCTTCTTCGGGGCCTCGACGACGACACCGACGATGTCGAGCTTGGTGAAGCCGGCGTACGGCGTGACGTACAGCGTGCGGGTCAGGCCGCCGCCGGAGGGGTCGACGCGGGAGACCACGCCGACGGGCACGCCGGGCACGAACGGCCGGTCGGCCTGCGAGCCGAAGGTGACCAGACGGTCGCCCTTCTTCACCTCCGCCTTGCCGTTGAGGAGTTCGACGCGCAGCGGGCGGTCGCCCTGGCCGGAGGCGAAGCCGAGCTCGTCGCCGGACTCCATCCGGGTGCCGACCGTGAAGTCGGGGTCGCTGGCCAGCAGGACCGTGGCGGTGTTGGGCCCGACGGTGGTGACCCGCCCGACGAGCCCGTCCCCGTTCAGGACGGTCATGTCGCGCTTGATGCCGTCCTTGGCGCCGACGTCGATGGTGATGGTCCAGGAGAAGCCCTGCGCGGCTCCGATGGCGATGACCTCGGCGCCCTTGATGCCGTACTGGCCCTGGCCGGCGATCTTCAGCATCTTGTCGAGCTGCTTGAGGCGGCTGCGGCTGCGGTCGTCGCTGCCGAGTCGCGCCTTCAGGGCCGCGTTCTCCTCTTCCAGCGCGGCGAGCCGGTCGTGCCGTTCCCCGGAGTCGCGGATGGCGGAGACCGCGTTGCCGACCGGGTCGACCGCGGCCGAGACGCCGCTCTCGATCGGGCCGAAAACCGTCGCCGCGCCCCGCCGGGCACCGTCGACGGGCGAGTCCTCCCCACCGCGGATGTCCACTGTGATCAACGCGAACGCGACGGCGATCAGCAGCACCAGGAGCAGCCGGCTCTCTCGTGTGTCCCTCACGTGCGGCGGCCGTGCCCTTCCTCATAGGAATTCGGGAAGCCCCAGGGAAACCCGAGGGGCTGCTTTGTGGGAGCTTATGCCTCTATATCAACGATCCGCCGTACGAGAGGAGATCGTCCCGTACGGCGGAATCGAAGAGTTATGTCATCTGCGCGGCTGGGCGTCCAGCACCTGCTGGAGCGCCTCGAACTCCTCGACGCACTTTCCGGATCCGAGCGCCACACTGTCCAGCGGGTCCTCGGCGATGTGGATCGGCATACCGGTCTCCCGGCGAAGCCGCTCGTCGAGACCCCTCAACAGCGCTCCGCCGCCGGTCAGAACGATTCCTCGGTCCATGATGTCGCCGGACAGCTCCGGCGGACACTTGTCGAGGGTCGTCTTGACGGCGTCGACGATCGCGTTGACCGGCTCCTCGATCGCCTTGCGGACTTCGGCGGCGGAGATGACCACGGTCTTCGGCAACCCGGAGACGAGGTCCCGGCCCCGGATTTCGGTGTGCTCGTCGGAGTCGAGGTCGTACGCCGAACCGATCGTGATCTTGATCTGCTCGGCCGTGCGCTCACCCAGCAGGAGCGAGTACTCCTTCTTGATGTGCTGGATGATCGCGTTGTCCAGTTCGTCGCCCGCGACACGGATGGACTGGGCGGTGACGATGCCGCCGAGGGAGATGACCGCGACCTCCGTGGTGCCGCCGCCGATGTCGACCACCATGTTGCCCGTGGCCTCGTGGACCGGCAGGCCGGAGCCGATGGCCGCGGCCATGGGCTCCTCGATGATGTGCACCTGACGGGCGCCGGCCTGGGACGACGCCTCGATGACGGCGCGGCGCTCGACGCCCGTGATGCCCGAGGGCACACAGACGACGACCCGCGGACGAGCCAGATACCGCCGCTTGTGGATCTTCAGAATGAAGTAACGGAGCATCCGCTCGGTGATCTCGAAGTCGGCGATCACGCCGTCCTTCAGCGGGCGAACGGCAACGATGTTGCCGGGCGTGCGCCCGATCATCTTCTTCGCTTCGGCGCCGACCGCGAGGATGCCACCGGTATTGGTGTTGATCGCGACGACGGACGGCTCGTTGAGTACGATCCCGCGACCCCTGACGTACACCAGCGTGTTGGCGGTCCCGAGGTCGACAGCCATGTCACGGCCGATGAACGACATTGAGTTCCCCATCAGGATTCGTCTGGCCTTCCCACTAGCTTTTGAGGGCTTATCAGGTAGGCAAAGGTGGGTGCTGTGACGTGAAGGCTTCCATCGTAGACGCGCCTTCGCGAACACTGCGGGAGGGTCTCCGCCATTGTCAGCAGATGCCGTCCGCATTCGCTTCTGGAGACGGGCGTTCGGGGCCCATCGTTCCCTCGATCGCCACGCATATGCCGCAAAGTCCGGGGGCCCCGGCCCCCAGACCCTGCCGTATGTGCTGGTGAGGTGCGGACGCTACGCCCGACCGGGGAAGAAAATCTTCACCTCGCGCTCGGCGGACTCCTCGGAGTCGGAGGCGTGGATCAGGTTCTCCCGGACGATCACACCGAAGTCGCCGCGGATGGAACCGGGCGCCGCGGCGATCGGGTCGGTCGGGCCGGCCAGCTGACGCACCCCTTCGATGACCCGCTCACCCTCGACGATCAACGCCACGACCGGGCCGGAGGCCATGAACTCCACCAGCGGCTCGTAGAAGGGCTTGCCCTTGTGCTCGCCGTAGTGCTGCTCCAGCGTGTCCTGGTCCAGGGTGCGCAGCTCCAGCGCGGTGATCGTCCAGCCCGCCTTGCGCTCGATGCGGCTGATGATCTCGCCTGTCAGGCCTCGACGAACGGCGTCGGGCTTGAGGAGGACGAGGGTGCGCTGGCTCACGACGGGCTCCTTATGGGTGAAGGTCTTGCGGTGGGACGAGATTACCCGGCGTGTCGGGGCGCCTGTTACGCAGCGTCAGGTGTGGAGGAGGAGGCCGCCTGGGCCGCGAATCTCGCCTTCGCCTCGTCCACCTTCCGCCCGTAGTGCACCGACGCCCACCACAGGGCCGCGAAGACCGCGCCCAGGAAGTACATGGTCGGCACGATGAATCCCGAGGCGATGAGCGCGATCTGCAGCGCCCAGCCGAGGGCGACCCCGCCCGGGCGCGTCACCAGGCCGCACAGCACCAGGCACAGGAACATCGCGACGCCGCTGACCGTCCACACCGTCGCCATGGACAGGTCCGGGTCCTTCATGGCGACCAGACCGGCGAATCCGATGACGAAGAACTCGCCGATCAGGGTCGAAGAACAGAGCATGCGCACGGGACTCAGCCCTTCCCCAGGAGCAGTCGGGCCTCGCCGACGGTGATGACGGAACCGGTGACGAGCACACCGCCGCCGGCGAACTCACCTTCCTCCTCGGCCAGCGTGATGGCTGCCTCCAGCGCGTCGGGCAGCCTCGGCTCGACCTGGACGCGCTCCTCGCCGAACACCTCCACCGCGATACCGGCGAGCTCGTCGGCGTCCATCGCACGGTGGCTGGAGTTCTGCGTGACCACGACCTCGGCGAACACCGGCTCGAAGGCCTCCAGCAGTCCCCGTACGTTCTTGTCGCCGCTCGCGCCGACCACGCCGATGAGGCGGCTGAACTGGAACGCCTCCCCGATCGCCTCGGCGGCCGCCCGGCCACCCGCCGGGTTGTGGGCGGCGTCCAGCACGACCGTCGGCGACCGGCGCACGACCTCCAGCCGGCCCGGCGAAGCCACGGCGGCGAAGGCCTTGCGGACCGTGTCCAGATCCAGCGCGTCGGCCCGCTGCGCGCCGACGCCGAAGAACGCCTCGACGGCGGCGAGCGCGACGGCCGCGTTGTGCGCCTGGTGCGCGCCGTGCAGCGGCAGGTACACCTCGGGGTACTCGCCGCCCAGCCCGCGCAGCGTCACCAGCTGCCCGCCGACGGCCACCTGCCGCTCGACGACACCGAACTCCAGCCCTTCCCGGGCCACGGTCGCGTCCACCTCGACGGCCTTCTTCAGCAGCACCTGCGCCGCGTCGACCGGCTGCTGCGCCATGATGACCGTCGCACCCTGCTTGATGATGCCGGCCTTCTCCGTGGCGATCTCGGCGTGCGTGGTGCCGAGCCGGTCGGTGTGGTCGAGGTCTATGGGCGTGACGACGGCGACGTCCCCGTCGATCACGTTCGTGGCGTCCCAGGAGCCACCCATGCCGACCTCCACGACGGCCACGTCGGCGGGGGCGTCGGCGAACGCCGCGTACGCCATGCCGGTGAGCACCTCGAAGAAGGACAGCCGGTACTCCTGGGAGGCGTCGACCATCTCCACGTACGGCTTGATGTCCTGGTACGTCTCGATGAACCGCTCGGGCGCGATGGGTGCGCCGTCGAGGCTGATGCGCTCGGTGATCGACTGCACGTGCGGCGAGGTGTAGCGGCCGGTGCGCAGCTCGAAGGCGCCGAGCAGGGCCTCGATCATGCGGGCCGTGGAGGTCTTGCCGTTCGTCCCCGTGATGTGGATCGACGGGTACGCCCGCTGCGGCTCCCCCAGCACGTCCATCAGCGCGGCGATACGGCTGACGGAGGGCTCCAGCTTGGTCTCGCCCCAGCGGGTGGCCAGCTCCGTCTCGACCTCGCGCAGGGCCTTGTCGACCTCGGGGTCGGCGGGGCGCGTGGGGATGTCGGCGTCGGGCGGGCCGCCCTGGGTGCGCAGGGTGCGACTGCCGGCTTCGATGACCGCGAGGTCGGGGTCGCGGTCGGTTTCCTCCGCGATGATCTCGTCGAAGGTGTTGAGGGGGTCGGGCTGGTCGTCGGCGTTGTGGTCTGGAGGGAGCTCGCTCACGGGGCCAGTCTACGGACGGGCGGTGACATCGGCCGGGGGTGGTTTGTGTCGTCCGGTGTATGCGGGTCTGTGGGGGCTTGTCGCGCCCACGCGGCGGATCCGTACATCGATACAGCCCCGCGCCCCCGAACTGCGCGAAGGCCCCCGGTGCCGACAAGCACCGGGGGCCTTCACACCGTACGAACGGGCTACGCCTGCGGCAGCCTCTCCAGCTGTGCCTGGATCCGCGCGATGTCCTCCTCCGCCTTGGCCAGGCGGGTGCGGATCTTGTCGACGACGTGGTCGGGGGCCTTCGCCAGGAACGCCTCGTTGCCGAGCTTGCCGTTGGCCTGGGACTTCTCCTTCTCCGCCGCCGCCAGGTCCTTCGCCAGGCGCTTGCGCTCCGCCGCCACGTCGATCGTGCCGGACAGGTCGAGGGCGACCTCGGCGCCGGCGACCGGGAGGGTGGCCGTGGCCGTGAAGGCGTCGCCCTCCGGCTGGAGGCGGAGCAGCTGGCGGATGGCCGCCTCGTGGGGCGCGAACCGCGTGCCGTCCAGGGTCAGCCGGGCCGGGACCCGCTGGCCGGGCTGGAGGCCCTGGTCGGCGCGGAAGCGGCGCACCTCGGTGATGACCGACTGGAGGCTCTCGATCTCACGCTCGGCGTCGGCGTCACGGAAGCCACTGTCCTTGGGCCAGTCGGCGATGACGACCGACTCCCCGCCGGTGAGCGTGGTCCACAGGGTCTCGGTGACGAACGGGACCACCGGGTGCAGCAGCTTCAGCGTGACGTCGAGGACCTCGCCGAGGACGCGCTTGGAGACCTCGGCCGCCTCGCCGCCCGCCTGGAACGTCGTCTTGGACAGCTCGACGTACCAGTCGAAGACCTCGTCCCACGCGAAGTGGAACAGGGCGTCGGAGAGCTTGGCGAACTGGTAGTCCTCGTAGAACGCGTCGACCTCGGCGACGACCGAGTTGAGCCGGGACAGGATCCAGCGGTCGGTCGCCGACATCTTCGAGGCGTCCGGCAGCGGGCCCTCGATCGTGGCGCCGTTCATCATCGCGAAGCGCGTCGCGTTCCAGATCTTGTTGGCGAAGTTCCGGGAGCCCTGGACCCAGTCCTCGCCGATCGGGACGTCGACGCCCGGGTTGGCGCCGCGGGCGAGGGTGAAGCGCAGGGCGTCGGAGCCGTACTTGTCCATCCAGTCCAGCGGGTTGACCGCGTTGCCGAAGGACTTCGACATCTTCTTGCCGAACTGGTCGCGGACCATGCCGTGCAGGGCGATGGTGTGGAACGGCGGGGTGCCGTCCATCGCGTACAGGCCGAACATCATCATCCGGGCGACCCAGAAGAAGAGGATGTCGTAGCCGGTGACCAGGACGGAGTTCGGGTAGAACTTCGCGAGCGACTCGGTCTGTTCGGGCCAGCCGAGCGTGGAGAACGGCCACAGGCCGGAGGAGAACCAGGTGTCGAGGACGTCGGTGTCCTGACGCCAGCCCTCGGCCTCGGTCCCGGGCGCCTCCTCGTCGGGGCCGACGCAGACGACCTCGCCGTTCGGGCCGTACCAGACCGGGATGCGGTGGCCCCACCACAACTGCCGCGAGATGCACCAGTCGTGGAGGTTGTCGACCCAGTCGAAGTAGCGCTTCTCCATCTCCTGCGGATGGATCTTGACGCGCCCGTCGCGGACGGCGTCACCGGCCGCCTTCGCGAGCGGGCCGACCTTGACCCACCACTGCATGGACAGCCGCGGCTCGATGGTCGTCTTGCAGCGCGAGCAGTGGCCGACCGAGTGGACGTACGGCCGCTTCTCGGCGACGATCCGGCCCTCGGCGCGCAGCGCGGCGACGATCGCCGAGCGGGCCTCCAGCCGGTCCAGGCCCTGGAAGGGGCCGTGGGCGGTGATGACCGCGTGCTCGTCCATGATCGTCAGGGCCGGGAGGTCGTGGCGCTGGCCGATCTCGAAGTCGTTCGGGTCGTGCGCCGGGGTCACCTTGACGGCGCCCGTGCCGAACTCGGGGTCGACGTGCTCGTCCGCGACGACCGGGATGGAGCGGTCGGTCAGCGGCAGCTTGACCAGCTTGCCGATCAGGTGCTTGTAGCGCTCATCCTCGGGGTGGACGGCGACGGCCGTGTCACCGAGCATCGTCTCGGCGCGGGTGGTGGCGACGACGATGGTGTCGTCCCCGTCGCCGTACTTCATGGAGACGAGCTCGCCGTCGTCGTCCTGGTACTCGACCTCGATGTCCGAGATGGCCGTCAGACAGCGGGGGCACCAGTTGATGATGCGCTCGGCGCGGTAGATCAGCTCGTCGTCGTAGAGCCGCTTGAAGATGGTCTGGACGGCCTGGGACAGACCCTCGTCCATCGTGAAGCGCTCGCGCGACCAGGCGACACCGTCGCCCAACCGCCGCATCTGGCCGCTGATCTGCCCGCCGGACTCGCCCTTCCACTGCCAGACGCGCTCGACGAACGTCTCACGGCCCAGGTCGTGACGGGACTTGCCCTCCTTGGCGAGCTCCCGCTCGACGACGTTCTGCGTGGCGATACCGGCGTGGTCCATGCCGGGCTGCCACAGCGTCTCGTAGCCCTGCATGCGCTTGCGGCGGGTCAGGGCGTCGATGAGCGTGTGCTCGAAGGCGTGCCCCAGGTGGAGCGAGCCGGTGACGTTCGGCGGCGGAATGACGATGGTGTACGGCGGCTTGTCGCTCTTCTCGTCCGCCTCGAAGTAACCACGCTCTACCCAGCGCTCGTACAGCGGCCCCTCTACGTCGGCCGGCGCGTACTGGGTCGGCAGGTCGGTGCTGGGCGCTGGTGGCTGCTGCTGAGCGTTCTCGGTCACGGGGGTCAGTTTAGAGGTGTCACCGCCCCGTCCCGAAACGCCTTTGCTTTGTAACGGTGGGGGCCCCGATGCCATGCACACGGCGGGTCTGCGCCAGGATGTCTGAAACACATAAGCATCTGGAGGGGAACCCAGAACATGAGCTACAACCAGCCGGGCCCGTACGGCGGGCAGCCCCAGCAGCCCGGTCCGTACGGCCAGCCGGGCCCGTACGGCCAGCCGCCGCAGGCGCCCCAGCCCGGCTACGGCTACCCCCAGCAGGCCCCTCCGCCCCAGCCCGGCTACGGCTACCCGCAGCAGGCCCCGCAGGGCGTCCCGCCCCAGCAGGGTTACGGCCAGCAGCCCCCGTACGGCCAGCAGCCGCCCTACGGCCAGGCTCCCTACGGCGTTCCGCAGCCCCCTACCCCGGGCGGCGGCAACAAGAAGACCGGCCTCATCCTCGGCGCGGTGGCGGTCGTGGTGGCCATCGGCGTGGGCGCGTACTTCGTGATCGGCGGAGGCGGCGGCGCGGGTGCCCTGGAGGACGACGGGCCGCACAAGCTGGCGACGCCGGCGAAGGTGCTCGGCGAGTACAACCGTGTCACGAAGGACGGGCAGACGGTCGGTGACGACTCCACCAAGGAGTTGGAGAAGAGCGGCGTCAAGAACGGCAAGTCCGTGCTGGGCTCCTACTCAACGGTGGACATGAGCAAGTACGACCCGACCGATCCGTCCTCGGCTGCCCAGATGGCGACAGCCAAGGGCGTTACGTTCATCGGCGTCTACGGCGAGGTCTCCGACCCCGAGGCAGCGTTGGACACGTTCTTCTCGAACTTCAAGAAGTCGTCGGAAGAAGGCTCCAGCAGCAGCGGCAAAAAGACCAAGCTGATCGGCGAGCCCGAAGAGGCCGACCTCGAGGGCGCGGTCATGAAGTGCCAGGCGGCCAAGGGGCAGGACCCGTCGACCAAGAAAGGCAAGACCGACTGGTTCTGCGCGTGGGCCGACTACAGCACGGTCGCGATGGTCTCGCCGGGTCAGGTGAGCGCGGGCATCACCAAGGACGTCGCGATCGACATCACGACCAAGCTCCGCCCGGAGATCCGCGTCAAGGCCTGACGACGCTCAGCGGACAACAGGAAGGGCCCCGGTCGTCGACCGGGGCCCTTCCTGTTCAAGCCTGCTGTGTCACGCCGTCTTCTGCTCGCCCGGGCCGCGTCCGTTGCGCGCGTCCCGCGGGATCAGCGTCGGGTTGACGTTCGACTGGACGACGTCCGCCGTGATGACGACCCGGGCCACGTCCTTGCGGGACGGGACCTCGTACATCACGCCCTGGAGGACTTCCTCCATGATGGCGCGCAGGCCGCGCGCGCCGGTCTGGCGGAGGATGGCCTGGTCGGCGATGGCTTCCAGGGCCTCGCGCTCGAAGTCCAGCTCCACACCGTCGAGTTCGAACAGGCGCTCGTACTGCTTGACGAGCGCGTTGCGCGGCTCGACGAGGATCTGGAGCAGGGCCTCGCGGTCGAGGTTGTGGACCGAGGTGATGACCGGGAGACGGCCGATGAACTCGGGGATCATGCCGAACTTGACCAGGTCCTCCGGCATGACCTCCTGGAACTGGTCCTTGGACTCCATCTCGCGCTTGGAGCGGATCTGCGCGCCGAAGCCGATGCCCTTGGCGCCGGCCCGGGACTCGATGATCTTCTCCAGTCCGGCGAAGGCACCGCCCACGATGAACAGCACGTTCGTCGTGTCGATCTGGATGAACTCCTGGTGGGGGTGCTTGCGGCCGCCCTGCGGCGGGACCGAGGCCGTGGTGCCCTCCAGGATCTTCAGCAGGGCCTGCTGGACGCCCTCGCCCGAGACGTCGCGGGTGATCGAGGGGTTTTCACTCTTCCTCGCGACCTTGTCGATCTCATCGATGTAGATGATCCCGGTCTCGGCCTTCTTGACGTCGTAGTCGGCCGCCTGGATCAGCTTGAGCAGGATGTTCTCGACGTCCTCGCCGACGTATCCCGCCTCGGTGAGGGCCGTGGCGTCGGCGATCGCGAAGGGGACGTTCAGCATGCGCGCGAGAGTCTGCGCGAGGAGCGTCTTGCCGGAGCCCGTGGGGCCGAGGAGCAGGATGTTGGACTTCGCCAACTCGATGGCGTCGTCACGGCCGTTCGCCCCGCCGTTCTCGCCGGCCTGGACTCGCTTGTAGTGGTTGTAGACCGCTACGGAGAGGGCCTTCTTGGCGGCCTCCTGGCCGACCACATAGCCCTCGAGGAACTCGTAGATCTCGCGGGGCTTCGGGAGTTCCTCCCAGCGGACCTCGCTGGTCTCCGCCAGCTCTTCCTCGATGATCTCGTTGCAGAGGTCGATGCACTCGTCGCAGATGTACACACCGGGCCCTGCGATGAGCTTCTTGACCTGCTTCTGGCTCTTGCCGCAGAACGAGCACTTGAGCAGATCGCCGCCGTCACCGATGCGTGCCACGGTGTGCTTCCCCTTCGCCTGGGAGACTCCTGGACGTCAACGTCCAGCGGACTCCTGGTGCTGCCTTATGTCCGACGGTACCTTGCCGGGCCCCCCGTTCGGGCCCCCCTTGGCACGGTTCGCTTTGACGTGAACCGAGCCAAACCATGCCAAGGGGCGGCAGACGTTACAGCCTCTCGCGTCAGCGCAGGCTCGAGTTGTCCATCTTCCGGGTGCTGATGACCTGGTCGATCAGGCCGTAGCTCAGCGCGTCCTCGGCCGTGAGGATCTTGTCGCGCTCGATGTCCTCGCGGATCTTCTCGACCGGCGTGGTGGAGTGCTTGGCCAGCATCTCCTCCAGCTGCGAGCGCATCCGGAGGATCTCGTTCGCGGCGATCTCCAGGTCGGACACCTGACCGCGGCCGGTCTCGCTGTACGGCTGGTGGATCAGAACGCGCGCGTTCGGCAGGGCCATGCGCTTGCCCGCCGTGCCGGCGGCCAGCAGGACGGCGGCGGCGGAGGCGGCCTGACCCATGCAGACCGTCTGGATGTCCGGCTTCACGTACTGCATCGTGTCGTAGATCGCGGTGAGCGCCGTGAAGGAGCCGCCGGGGCTGTTGATGTAGACCGAGATGTCACGGTCGGGGTCCATCGACTCCAGGCACAGCAGCTGCGCCATGACGTCGTTGGCGGAGGCGTCGTCGATCTGGACGCCGAGGAAGATCACGCGCTCCTCGAAGAGCTTCGCGTACGGGTCGTACTCGCGGATGCCCTGGGAGGTGCGCTCGACGAAGCGCGGAATGATGTAGCGGGACTCGGCCTGCGGGCCGGTGTAGCGGCCCTGCGAGGCGCTCATGTCCTGCACGGCGTTCATACGGTCGTAGATCCCGCTGCCGGGGAACTGGTTCACGGTGTCTCCTGAAAGGGCTGAGGCGGTCGGCTGGGGCTGTCTGGGGTCGCTGGGGCCCGGGAGGGCTCCGTGGGCCTCACGGGGCGCCACAGGCCCCGTGGGGACCGCTCAGGCCCCGGTGCCGCCGCCGCCCGGCATGCCGGCGGCCGTGGGAATGACGTCGTCGATGAGGCCGTACTCCTTGGCCTCGAAGGCGTCGAACCAGCGGTCGCGGTCCGAGTCGCGGGTGATCTGCTCGACCGTCTGCCCCGTGTGCTGGGACGTGAGCTCGGCCATGCGCTTCTTGGTGTGCAGCAGCCGCTCGGCGTGGATCTTGATGTCCGAGGCCGAGCCGGCGAGGCCGGCGGAGGGCTGGTGGATCAGAATCTCGGCGTTCGGCAGCGCGAAGCGCTTGCCGGGGGTGCCGGCGCTGAGCAGGAACTGGCCCATCGAGGCCGCGAGGCCCATGGCGATGGTGACCACGTCGTTCTTGATGAACTGCATGGTGTCGTAGATCGCCATGCCGGCCGTGATGGAACCGCCGGGGCTGTTGATGTACAGGTAGATGTCCTTGTCCGGGTCGGCGGCAAGGAGCAGCAGCTGTGCGGTGATCTTGTTCGCGATGTCGTCGTCGACCGGCTGGCCGAGGAAGATGATCCGCTCGTTGAGCAGCCGGTTGTAGACCTGGTCGCCGAGGCCACCACCGATGGAAGGCTCGCCGGCGGCTGAAGGCATCAGATTCGTCACGTATCCACCTGCTCGTCTTACGACGGCGCCGGGCCGTCTCACGTTTCCCTAGGGGCTAGGAGCCGTTCGGGGACTCCACTGCCCTCGTATTCATGGACCCTAACGCGCGGGTCCCTTCGGGGAATCCCGGAGATGGGAGTGTTCGCCGGGGGCGTAGCGACTCGGGGGCTCGTACGACGGGAGGGCCCGGGGTTCACACCCCGGGCCCTCCCCGCGATTCAACCGGTGCCGGGGCTCAGCCCTCGGTCTTCTCCTCGGCCGGGGCGTCCTCGGCCGGGGTCTCCTCGGCGGAGGCCTCGGTGGTCTCCTCGTCCTCGTCGTCGAGGTCGATGATCTCGCCGTTGGTGTCCTTGACCGTGGCCTTCTCGACCACGACGGCCAGGGCCTTGCCGCGGGCGACCTCGCCGACCAGGAGCGGAACCTGGCCACCCTCGACGACCGCCTGCGCGAACTGGTCGGGGGACATGCCGGAGGAGGCCGCACGACGCATGAGGTGCTCGGTGAGCTCCTCCTGGTTGACGTTCAGCTTCTCCTGCTTGACGAGCTCGTCGAGCACGAACTGGGTCTTGATGCCCTTGACCGCGGCTTCCTTGGTCTCGGCGTCGAACTCCTCCTCGCTCTTGCCCTGGATCTCCAGGTACTTCGCGAGGTCGAGGCCCATCTGGCCGAGCTGGTGGTGCTCGAGGTTGTGCTTGCGGGTGTTGATCTCGTCCTCGAGCAGCTTCTCGGGGACCGGGACCTCGACCAGCTCGAGCAGCTTCTCCAGGACGCGCTCCTGGGCCTGCGTGGCCTGGTCGTACTGCTTCATGTTCTCGAGGCGCTTGCGGCTGTCCGCGCGCAGCTCCTCGATGGTGTCGAACTCGGAGGCGAGCTGCGCGAACTCGTCGTCCAGCTCGGGGAGTTCACGCTTGGCGACCTGGGTGACCTTGACGGTGACCTCGGCCTCCTTGCCGGCGGCGGAGCCGCCCTTGAGCTCGGAGGTGAAGGTGGCCTCGCCACCGGCCTCCAGGCCCTTCACGGCGTCGTCGATGCCTTCCAGCAGCTCACCGGAGCCGATGGTGTAGGAGACGCCGTCGGCGACGCCGTCCTCGAGGACCTCGCCGTCGACCTTGGCCTGCAGGTCGATCGTCAGGACGTCGCCGTCCTCGGCGGCACGCTCGACCGGGGCGGTGGAGGCGAAGCGCTCGCGCAGCTCCTCGACGGCCTTGTCGACGTCCTCGTCGGTGACCTCGACCGCGTCGACCTCGACCTCGATGCCGGAGAAGTCCGGGATCTCGATGGACGGGCGGATGTCGACCTCGGCGGTGAAGTTCAGCGTCTCGCCGTCCTTCAGCTCCGTGATGTCGACCTCGGGCTGGCCCAGCACGCTGAGCTCGGCCTCGTTGACCGCGTCGGTGTAGAACTTCGGAAGCGCGTCGTTGACCGCCTCCTCCAGAACCGCACCGCGGCCGAACCGCTGGTCGATGACCCGGGCCGGGACCTTGCCCTTGCGGAAGCCCTTCACCGTGACCTGCTGGTTGATCTTCTTGTACGCCGCGTCGAGGCTGTCCTTGAGCTCCTCGAAGGGCACCTCGACAGTGAGCCGAACCCGAGTCGGGTTCAGGGTCTCCACGGCGCTCTTCACGGTTCGGTCTCCTTGTGGCTGACTTCTTGGTTTCTGCCGGGGCCAGAACGGCCCGGCGGATTTCGCCGCCCGGAGGACTGCAGACGATGAGACACACGGGCGTGCAGCTTGCATAGTAACGGCAGCGACTACACCGCCCAAAAGGCGATCACGCGAGTGACCGGATGGACGATCACGCGAGATGATCGAGTGGCTGGTCGGGGTGGCGGGATTTGAACCCACGGCCTTCCGCTCCCAAAGCGGACGCGCTACCAAGCTGCGCCACACCCCGTCTGGTGCGACACGTAGGGTACATGCCGCCAGGCGGTGTGGCCGCCGCAATTCCACAGGGTCCGTGCCGCGTCCGCTCCGGCGGGAATGCGGTGTGCGACAAAGGGGGCCGACCCGCTACGATGCCTTCAGTGCCGCGGTCACCCGACCTGCGGCGCGTGCTGTGCGGGCGTAGCTCAATGGTAGAGCCCTAGTCTTCCAAACTAGCTACGCGGGTTCGATTCCCGTCGCCCGCTCCAAGTAACTCAGGGCCAGGTCAGAGGATCATTCCTCGACCTGGCCCTGAGTGTTTCCGGGGGCTGCGTTCAGTCCGGCGTGTCCCCCGCGTGCCCCTCCGGTTCCTGATCGTGCTTCCGCTTGGGCTTGCGGCCCTTGTCGACCAGGTCGCTCAGGGCGTCGGCGATCAGCCGGTCACGCGCGGCGCTCGCGTGCTGGTAGATCAGTGCGGCCCGGGTGGTGCTGTGGCCCATGCGCGCCATCAGCTCACGCGTACTCGCCCCCGTGGAGGCCGCCAGGGTATTGCCCGTGTGCCGAAGATCATGGAAGTGCAGGCCCTTGATCCCGGCGTCACTGCACGCCTTGCGCCACAGCCGGTTGAAGTGGTTCCGGCGAGGAGTCGCCCCCTTGGCGCCGAGGAACACCCGGCCGTCGGCGCCGGCCTCCGCGTACCGCTCCAGGTGGTCCCGGATGTCCGGGGCGATCGCTGCCGGGATGGAGACGGTGCGCTTGCCCGCAGCGCTCTTGGGCGCCTTGATCTCGCGCTGTCCGTTGAACAGCTCGGCAACGGCCCGGCGGACGCGCACGGTGCCGTGGTCCAGGTCGATGTCCCGGCGATGCAGCCCGATCAGCTCACCCCAGCGCAGGCCGAGGAATCCGGCCATCAGCACGAGCACCCGGTAGTGGGGCTGCATGGCTTCGGCCAGGTCGTAGACCTCCTGCACGGTGGCGGTCGGCCGCTCCGGGGTGTGCACGGTGCTGGCGCCCTTGATCGTGCACGGGTTGCGCCTGATCATCTGGTCGGCGACGGCCGTGCCCATGATCGCGCGCAGCAGGGCGTAGGCCTTGGCGACCGTGGTCGGGCCGGTGCCGGACGCGAGCTTGTCAGCGCGCCAGCGCCGCACGAGCGGGGGCGAGATCTCCGCGACGTTGACGGCCCCGAAGGCGGGTTCAAGGTGGTGCCGCAGGAGCGAGCCGTAGAGCTGCCGTGTCGTGGTGGTCAGCTCGCGTTCCTTGATCCAGGCAGCGGCATACTCGCCGAACGCAATCTTCCCGGCGTCGGGGTCGTGCCAGTCCCCGCGCCGAAGCTCGGTCTGCTTGTCGGCAAGCCAGTCGTCCGCATCCTTCTTGGTGCGGAACGTGTGGGGCGCAGGCCGAAGCTGCCCGTCAGGGCCGAGGTAGCGAGCCTGATAGCGGCCAGACGGGAGCTTGCGGACCCGGCCAAAGTGCCGGCGCTTCCCTGCCATCAGGCAGCCACCCCCCGAAGCACCGCACCACACCGACGCGGCTGCACCGTGTTGGCCTCGATGAACTCGCGAACCGCGCTCTCGGGGATCCGGACGTGACGGCCCACCTTCACGTACGTGATGCGCCGCTCCTCGATGAGGCGCCGGGGGAAACGCACGGTCGTGCCGAGCAGCTCGGCGACCTGGTCGACGTTGAGGTACCGCTCATCCATGGTCGTGTTCTCCTTCCTGACGCAGGTCAGCGAGGGCTTCGCGTGCGGTCTCACGGTTCATCTGGATGTCTCGGCGGATGGTGGCTGCGACCCAGGACTCACCGGGGGTGTAGCCATGCCCGGCGTAGGTCCAGTGGGCGAGGGTGAGCGTGGTTGCCTCCGGGGCGTCGTCGGGGTCGGGCAGGCCGAGCGCTTCGCGCTGCTGGGCGGCGCGGTAGTCGGCGCGGGTCTGACGCAGGGCACCGAGGGTGGTGGAGTAGCGGCGGGACTTGGTGGAGAAGTGGCCCCGGAAGCCGAGCATGTGGGCCCAGTTGCGCAGCTTCCGGTCCGGGTAGAGCGGATGCAGGTCCAGGCAGGTCTCGATCAACCGGCGCGGGTGGTCGGGGACGCCGAGCAGAACCGCGGCTTCCTTGTTGCCGATTCGCCGGTCGACGGTGCCGGTGGTCTCGGCGGCCTTGGTGGCGTACTTGGCCAGGTAGGACGCGACCGCCTGTTCGGTGATCTCCTCGCCCTCGTCGAAGGCCTTGATGGGGCGCACGTCGAGTTGCGAGCCCCAACTCAGCGTTCGGGCCGGTTGGTCACCAGCCGAGGGCACGTCGACCTCGACTCGGGCAGCAGCGGCGCGGATCGCGCCGGTGAGCAGGTCGAGGGTGGCCCAGGCCGGGGGCGGGGTGTCGGGTCCCTCCGGCCCGTCGAAGCGGATCACTGCGTGAAAGTGGACGGCCCCCCGCTTCTGGTACTCGGCGACCTTGCCAAAGGACAGCCGGGACTGCTCCCGTGCGGCTTTCTGAGTCAGTCCGGCCCGCTTGGCGATCTCCCGACGCAGGTAGATCGTGAAGTACCGCCACAGCTCGGAGGCGTGGTTGTTCCACAGCACCGCGCCCGCGTAGTCGTACGTCGACGGGTCGAGCGGCGTCCCTAGCTCGGGAGCATCATCGGCGTGGCGGGTGCCGCAGGCGCAGGGCCGGTTGCCGGGACGGTTGTGCACGGGGCCGAAGGACGGGGCGGTGAGGGTGGCGAAGACCCTGGGGTGATCACGGACGGCGTGCGGGGTCCCCTTGTTCGGATCACCGACGAGCCCGGCCCGAATGAGGTGATAGGTGTCCCCCGCGTAGGTCCAGGCACAGGCCGGGCAACGGGAAGCGCGCCGGTTGCCGCAGGCGAGGCGGAGCATGCCGCCCGGCTCCTGGTCGGTGCTGTAGGCGTGCAGGACATGGCCGGTTGCGCGGTCGAGGGTCTTGGTCGCGCCGACGAGGCGGATCGGGTCGGCGCAGCCTCCGGTGCGCTTGATCTGTTCTTGCCAGCGGTCGAAGTCGGCCGACCCGGCCACCCTCAGCACGTCGGAGAGGGTGGCCGGGTCGAGACCCGCCAGCGTGGCGGTGTCGGTCACGCGATCACTTCCCGACCCGAGCGATCAGGGCCGGGACGGCGTGGCCGGTGCCCTGGCAGACGTGGCAGACGACGCGCAGGAGGATTCGGGAGCCGTCGCGGTGGCGCCCACCGGTGGTGATCGCGACGACACAGAAGCCATCGCAATGACGGCAGACCGGACGGTTCGGTGCGTGAAGCGGCATGATGAGTGGGCCCTTTCTGGTCGAGAGATCTGGAAGAGGTGGAGCCGTCCGGGGCGGCGGATACTTGGCGGTTGAGGCCGCCCCGGAGGGCGTTACTTGCCCAGCGCGCGTGAGGACCTCCGGCGCTTGGACGTGCGGCTGATCGTGTAGCTGATGCCGCAGGAAGCCGACAGGATCGAGACGATCGAAGCGGCGATGATCTGGCTGACGTAGGCGATCACCAGCAGGACCGCGACGGATCCGACGGTGATCACGAGGGTCAGAACGATGGGGCCGGTGTAGGAGCGCGGAGCCTCCTGCACGATCACGACACGGCGCATGTCGGTCCCGGGCGGGAGCTGGCGGTACACGTCGGCCGGGATGTGCCCGGCGCGGAGCTGTTCGTCAGGCAGACGCATGTCAGCTCTCCTCAGGCGGGGCAGCGGTGGGTGCGGGCGGCGAGTTCAGCCGCCGACCGGTTGCCGTGTTCGGTGGAGAACCCGCACTTCGGCGCGGTGCAGGCGGCGGCGTGCCGGGTCTGTCCCCGGCCGTTGTTGAAGGAGCCGACCTCAACGGGACCGATGCGGATCACGTCGAAGAAGCGGTTCGGACGTGCCATGGGTGGACCTCCTTGTCTCTCATGCGAGTTGGGTGACGATCTGGTCGGCGAGCGACTCGGGAACCCCCAGTCGGGCGCGCAGGGTGGCGGAGTCGATGTCGGCACCGGTGCGGGCACGGTGGTCAGTGGCGATCTTCCGGGCGTGGTCGACCAAGGCCGGAGGGACCGTCGGGGACGCTTGGGGCAGAGCTGGAGCCGGAGCAGGCGTGGAGATCTGCTCGGTTGCGTCGTCCGCAGCGGGTGGGCTGTCAGGTTCGAGTGCCGGGGCTGCGGGTGCCGGCGGAACCGGCGCGCGGTCATCGGCCGGGTCGGGTGCGGGTGAGTGGGCGAGCAGGGTCCCGCCCATGAAAGCCAGGGCGGGCCAGGCCGCGACCAGGATTCGGAGCCAGGCCGGAACGTGATTCAGGTCGAGGAGCCCAGCGGTAGCGACGTTGGCGCCGAGCGAGGCGACCAGGGCGATCAGGAACCAGCACCAGGCCAGCCGGGACGGGCCGTCTGTGCGCAGTCGTCGCCAGGCCGCGACCAAGAGCAGGTCGACACTGACCGGGTAGGCCCAGGCCTTCCATCCGGACTGCCCCGCGGCCTCCGCCAAGTCGTGCAAGTGGGCGAAGGACAGCGCCCCGGCGATCACGGCCTGTACGAGTACAGCGTCAGGGCGGAGCGAGCGGGTCATGTGCCCATCTCCTTGGCTGGCCTCGGGCTGACCAGTGGCGGTGCATGCTCCGGCGCCGGGATGGGACGGACGGTGGGCCGGAACGGAGCCAGGAACGGCAGCCCCGGAGTCAGGTCGGCGTACTGGCGGCACGCGGCCACGACTTCATCGGAGGAAGTCTCGGGGGTGCGGATGCGAGACCAGCCGCCCGAGGTGTCGCCAGCCACGGCCACGCCTGGACGATCCGGGGCGATGGTGGTCGCGGCCATCACGGCATCGGGGGCGATGTCGCCCAACCCCATCTCGGCCGTCTGCTTGTCGTTGACCCGGTGCACCACACGGCCCGTGAGCTGGGCGCGCAGCGCAGTCGCGCCCCTGCCGAGGTCGGAACCGAAGCGCTGCCCACAGACCTCCAGGAAGATCCCGACCGCACGGGCCATCTGGCCCAGCCGGACCATCTGCATGACCGACCGGTCCCGGCGTTCCTCGTCCTTCTTCGAGGTCACCAGAAACAGTTCGGCCACCTCGTCGACCAGGACGACCAACGGCACCGGCCGCACCTTCTGCGGGAGCTCCCACAGGTCCGAGGCTCCGTGGTCGGCCAGGAGGTCGAAGCGCTGTTCCATCTCCCCCACCAGCGCATCCAGCAGGCTGGTGGCATCGTCCGGTGTCGTGACCAGAGCGGATAGGCGGGGCGCGTAGCGGTTCTGCTCGACACCGCGCTTGCAGTCGATGCCGACCAGGCCCACCGGCAGCCGGGCAAGGCCCTTGATCAGGTTGCGCTGATACATGGACTTGCCGGACTGGTTCGCGCCCAGTGTCAGGGCCATGGGGACCTTGCGGTAGTCCCGCTCGAACACCGACCCGTCCTCCCGGAGTGCCACCGGCACCACGAGGTCACGAGGCTGCGCCGTGCGAGGGAGCCGGACCCGGTTGAGGACGTCGTAGCCGGTCATCCGCAGCTCGACGTACCCCGGCTTGGTCTCCGCCACGGTCACCGACCGCACGCCCCAGGCGTGACGGAGTCGCTCGGAGGACGCGGCGATGTCAGCCGGTTCCAGACCAGCCGGGAGCCGGAGCGAGACTGTCAGCCCGGTCGAGGTCGGGCGAACCCGGCGAACCTTGGGCGGCACCGGCCGCACCTCACTGCGGGCGACGTTCCGAGCCACGAAGGCCCGCAGGCGAGACGGCTGAACCGTCAGCCCGCAGACCTCCATCGTCGACCGATACGTCCAGGTGAACCGGCCCCAGGTGACCGGCAGACCGACCAGCGACCAGTACACGCGCGGGGCGTGGACCTTCGCGTAGCCGAGTCCACCGGCACCGGCTGCCGCCGTGCCCAGCTCCAGCCAGACAGACAGGTCAGTCATGGTCAGGCCGCCGGGGTGATCGCGACCGCGCGGAACGAGATGCCGTGCCGCTTCTGTCCGTTGAACTCGTTCTCCCAGTCACGGGCCCGCAGGCCGACGACCCGCACCGGCATTCCCGGGGTGAGGCCCTCGGGGAGGCCCGTCTCCGGAACGGTGACCTGGTAGAGGTTCCCCTCTCCCTCGTCGGAGACCAGCAGACCCACGGTCGAGAGAGCCACGTTGGGGTTGTCCCGGTCCATGGCCCGCTCACCGGTCTTCTTGTTCACGAGCTTCGGTTCCGGCGCGGTCGCCACGAACACCACAGCGGTCGAAGTGTCGATCTTGAACGACGGCATAAGTGCATCCCTTGCGCTCGGGAGGTCACCGCGTGCGACCTCTCTAGACATCTCTATGGAACCCAACGTCTCTAGAGACGTCAAGAGGGATGTCTAGAGAGGTTGCAGAAGGTCCGTTGGGGCTACACGCAACAGGGCAGGCGTCCCGTACATCACCTAGGCTGTCTAGAGAAGACAGGAAGGAGGCTCCGGAATGACCAACACCGACGACGACCGTCGGCCGAAGTACCAGCGGATCGCGGACTCTCTGCGCGAGGCGATCCAGTCGGGCGAGTACGGTCCCGGTGATCGGCTTCCGGGGGAGAACGAGCTGATGGCCGCGCATGGCGTGGCACGCATGACAGCCCGCCAGGCCTTGAGCGTGCTCAAGGACGAAGGCGTCGCCGAGTCCCGCAAGGGTGCCGGCGTGTTCGTGCGATCCTTCCGCCCTCTGCGGCGCCGAGGCATCCAGCGGCTCGCCCAGGAGCAGTGGGGCAGTGGTCGATCCATCTGGTCTGCCGACATCGAGGACCGCACGCTTGTGGTCGATCAGGTGACGGTGTCTGAGGAGGCCGCCCCGGAAGGCGTCGGTCAGGTCCTGGACCTGGCTGAGGGGGAGACGGTGTGCATGCGGCGGCGGCGGTTCGTCCTGGACGGGAAGGCCGTTCTGCTCGCGACGAGTTATCTGCCCACGTCAGTGGTGGCGGGGTCGGCTATCACGCAGGAGGACACCGGGCCAGGCGGAACCTATGCACGCCTTGCCGAACTCGGCTACAAGCCAGTGCACTTCCGCGAAGAGATCCGCTCGCGCATGCCCACGAAGGCTGAGGCGGCGCAGCTGAGCATCTCCGCGGGCACACCCGTGATCCTCATCTGCCGCACCGCATTCGCGGACGAGGGCCGCCCCGTCGAGATCAACGAGATGACGCTCGACGCCGCCTCGTACATCCTGGAGTACGACTTCGACGCGTGACGCTGCGCGGCTGTTACGAGTTTCTCTACCTCATCAAGCCCGGCTGCGCTCCGCTCCGCCGGGCGCGCTTCCCGGCTCCGCTCCGGGCGCCGCTCCTGCCTTCGGCCCGCTCCGCCCGGGCTGCGCCGACGCGCGCCCACATGTGAAACAGGCCGGGACCATGAGTCGAGAACCGCGGAGCGCGGCAACGCTTAAAGCATGCCTCCGGCGGGGGCGCTCAGGCTCCGAGATGGAGGGGGCGCCGCTTGCGAGTGCCGGCCGGAGTAGTGGCGTGCGCGGGGAGCTCCCATCCCGTCCGCCATCGACCCAGGCAGAGCCGAGCAGACGCGGCCCATGGCGTCCAGGTCGTTCGTACAGTGGCGCGCTCCACCTGGACGCCATGAACCACGCCCGCTCCACGGTGTGTGGGTCGACGGCAGACGGGATGGGAGCTGGGGTGAGTGGTGGGTTGAGGCGGCAAAGGTCGCCAACAGCAGGCAGTCACTCGATGCCCAAAAGACACTGAGCGTTACCCAACCCCCAGGCCGACGGTGCCAGAGGCCTACGCCCCCAGGGATGCTGATTCCGAGGGCCCCCAGAACCTGACTCGCCGCGTGAGCAGCAGCTGCAACATCTGCCGCAAAGAAGGAGACGCCGGGCGTCTGCACCGGCTCGTGCTTCCTGACCACTCGAAGGATGGGTTTGCCAGGACCACACCCCTTACTCTGTGTGATCAAAGCTACCTTCTCAGTCATGACAGCAACGACGACTGCGGCCACCGCTCAGGGCGGCTCGCAATGGGCACAGACCGGACCGCTCGCCTTCAACCACCCCCTCACCACCACCGCAGAGCGCATCACCGAGGTGCCGGAACTCACGATCAACTTCCCCGGAGTGTGGGAGCTCACCTACCACGTCCGCACCACGTTCAGGTCGGGCAACCAGAAGGCCCTGTGGATCCACACATGGCTGGAGAAGGACGGCGTGCCCATCGAGGGCAGTGAAGCAACGCACGGCCGCCAGGGCCCGGATTCCGAATCGGTCCAGGACACGGTCGGACAGACGGTCCTGGTCGCCCTCCAGGTCGGAGAGAGCCTGACGCTCCACGGCCGCTACTCCGGAGAGGGCAACGCGTCCATCATCAGCAACGACGGCGGACGCACCTCGGTCGTGGCGCACTGGGTGACTCCAGGGTTCTGAGCGCCACTGCGCGTGGGTGGGGCGGGGCAGCCCGTCTCACCCACAGTCCCGGCCAGCTCCATCACGCCACCCATCCGTGGCGCCCACATGCCGCGTGAGGGCCGAGGAGTCCAGCGCCAGGCCCGACCGTCGTCTGGACTCCCTGAGAGCGGCAGAGAGCCATACGTGCCCCCTGCGTGCCCGATCCAAGGGCACGCGTCGGGGAACAGCGGGGAACCTCGGTGACCGGGCCACGAACGCGCAGGTCACCGTCTCGCCAGGTCAGCGCCCATCCGCATACGCGATCTTCCAAACTAGCTACGCGGGTTCGATTCCCGTCGCCCGCTCTCGGACCTCGGGCCCGGTTCCTCGGAACCGGGCCCGAGGTGTTTTTCCGGCGGGTCGGCGGGTCACAGGTCGCGCACGTCCACCGTGTAGACGGAGCGGACGCCGTAGGGGACGTAGAGGGCGTCGCCGACCAGGACGAGGGGGGCTCCCCCGGAGACGAACAGGTTGTTGACGCGTCCGCCGTCGTCGCGGCCGGAGCGGGTGCCCTCGACCTTGCCGGTGCGCGCGTTCAGGGCCGCGAGGCGGCCGCTGGGGGACGCCATGTACACGTGGGTGGCCGAGGCGGTCGGGGGTCCCGGCTGTTCCACGGAGGAGTTCGCTTCCCACAGGGTCCGGCCGGTTCGCGGCGAGACCGCGCGGACGCCGCCGCTCGCCGCCGTGAAGTAGATCGTGCCGCCCACCAGGTGCGCCTCGGCGTCCGCGGGCCGGGGCTCGGCGAGCTGTCGGAACGTGAGCACGTGCGAGGAGACGTCGATCAGGGTCAGGGCACGCTCCGTGTCGACGGTGTCCGCGAGCACCAGGCGGCCGTCGTGCCGGCCGAGCAGCTGCGCGGTGCCCTCGACCTCGACGGTCCAGCGGGCCCTTCCGGTGGCGGAGTCGATCTCGATGACGGTGGTGCGGCCGGTCTCGCCCTCGTCCTGCGTGGTCGTGCAGACGAAGTAGGCACGGTCGGCCGCCGAGCTCAGCAGGCAGTCCGGGGCGGCGGGCTTCGGCCGCTTCCAGCGGACGTCGCCGGTGCCGGCGTCGAGCAGGGCGTACTGGTCGCCCTGGGCCCCGTAGAAGGTGATGACGCCCTCGGGGACCGCCGTGGCCGTGCCCTGCGTGCTGTCGGGGGCGACCGCGCTCTCGCCGGAGCCGGTGGGGGTCCGCCAGAGCACCTTGCCGGTGTCGGCGGCCAGGGCTTGGACCGCGTACGTCCTCCGGATGCCGGTCGCGCTGTCCTGCTCGTCGGCCTCGTAGCCGTAGACGCGGCCGTCGCCGGTTCCGATGAGCGCGCCCTCGTTGCCGGAGGAGCCGTGCGGCGTGCGGTCGACGGGAAGGGACCAGGTGTTGCGGCCGTCGGCGAGAGCGAAGCGGGTCGCCGAGAGGTCGGCACCGGCACACACCAGGGACCTGTCGACCGCGGCGCAGCCCGCGAGGGAACTGGCGGGGCCGCCCAGGACGCGCTCGCTGCCCGGCGCGGCCTTCGCCGACTTCGCCCAGGGCTTCCAGCCCTCCGGGAGGTCGCTGCCGGCGGCGGCCGACGGCTTGGAGGTGGGGCGGTCGTCGCGGGTCAGGGCGACGGTGGTGGTGACGAGCGCGGCGAGTGCGACGGCCGCGGCGGCCCAGACCAGCAGCAGGCCGTGCCGATGGCGGCCGCGGGGGCGCCCGGTCCGAGGCGCCGGCGGGCCGGCCGGGTCATGGGTCGGATCGTTTCGCTCGGCCGGGCGTCGGCTGAGGGGATCGTCCCGGTCGGCGTCTCGCTCGGCCGGCGGTCGGGGCAGGGGCGCGTTCCGGTCGGCGTTCGGCTCGGACGGTGGGGGGAGCAGGGGTGCGTCCCGTTCGGTGTCCGCCGCGTCCGGCCAAGGCGTCAGGGCGGGCTCGGTCGGGCGGGTGCCCGGGCCCGGGCGGGCCGGGCGGGGTGGAGCGGTGCCCGCCGGTGCGCCCTGGCGGAGCAGGGTGAACAGGTCGTCGGCCGTGGGGCGGGACTTGCGGTGCTTCTCCAGGCAGGAACGGATGACGGGGAGCAGTCCGGCCGGGACGCCGGAGAGGTTCGGCTCGCCCTCGACGACGCGCAGGGCCGTCTCGTAGGGGCTGGGGCTGTCGAAGGGGCCGCGGCGGGTGGCCGCGTAGGTGAGGACCGAGCCGAGGGAGAAGATGTCGGCGGCCGGGCCGACGTCCTGGGGGGAGGCGAACTGCTCCGGGGACATGAAGGGCGGGGTGCCCATGACGCGTCCGGTCTGGGTGAGGACGTCGGAGGCGGCGAACTCGGCGGCGCGGGAGATGCCGAAGTCGATGACGCGGGGGCCGTCCTCGGCGAGCATCACGTTGGCCGGCTTCAGGTCGCGGTGGACGACTCCGGCGCGGTGGATGTCGCGCAGCGCCTCGGCGAGGCCGGCGGCGAGGTCGCGCAGGCGGGGAGGCGGGAGCGGGCCGTGTTCGCGGACGTGGGTGCCGAGGTCCGCGCCCGGTATGTAGAGCGTGGCCATCCAGGGGTGCGTGGCGTCGGCGTCGGCGTCCACGACGGGGGCGGTGAAGGCGCCGCTGACCTGGCGGGCGGCGGCCACCTCGCGGCGGAAACGGGTGCGGAACTCGTCGTCGTCGGCGTACTGGCTGTGCACGACCTTGATCGCGAGGCGTCGGCCGGAGGCCGAGCGGGCCAGGTAGACCACACCCATGCCGCCGGAGCCGAGGCGGTCCTCGATGCGGTAACCGCCCACCTCCGCCGGGTCGGAATCGCGCAGCGCCATCCCCGTACGTTCCCCCCGTCAGGCACCGTCCTGTGGCCGGGGCGAGCGTAACCGCCCCTGCGCCGGGCCCTCAGCGCGGGGCTCGGGAGGGGGCACTCCGCCCGCCGGTCAGAAGCTGATGGAGTTGATGGTTTCCGCTATCGAGTTGAGGAACCGCTGGATGTCGTCGGCCATGCCGGTCGAGGCAAGGAAGAAGCCGAAGAGGACCGCCACTATCGCGGGACCTGCCTTGAGGGAGCCGCCTCTCAGCAACACCACAAGGATGATCGCCAACAGCAGCACCACAGACAGTGAAATGGCCACAACTGATCACACCCTCGGTCGGTCCGCTCTCCCGGCCCGGGGACGCGACCCCGCGCACCCCCGCCAGAACCATCGTGCCACCAACGTGGCCCGGCTATGCGGCCGGTGACGCATCGACCACACCCGTGTTGCCCCCACGCGCGTGTGCCGCCTGGGCGCGGGGCCCCCGACACCGAGGAGTCGCACGGCAATTCGACGAGCCACCCCCACAGGGAATTCGACCGCATCGTTTCCGTCTCCACACAACGCGTTCGCCGGTAATTCGAATTGCCGCCACAAGCTCCTCAACAGCCTTGCGGGGCAGCGACCGAAGAGGGCGGAAGCGGACATTCCACTGGAGTCGCCTGCTGGTCTTATGCGTCACTTAGTCCGGAAGTATCACGACAACCCGGGCCTGGGCTGTGTACACAATCCACCCCGGGCGATGTGTTCGCCATCACGCCGATGTGACGTCAACTACCCGTAATCCGGGGGTACCCGCAGCGAATAGCCAGGAATCACGTCCGGCGTTTTACGAATAGCTGCAGGGAACGCTAGGGTGCCTCAGATGTTCCACGCTGCCTCGTCCCCCGTACGCGCAGCGAGGTCCCGGATCGTCTCCCCGAGCTCCTGGTGGGAGGGTCTGTGACGAACTCGCTGCGACCGAACGGCGACCGCAGGGCGCCACTTCCCCCGGCACAGTCGCCGGCCGACGGAGTGCCGAGCCCGCGCTCGCCGCAGAGCACGCAGAAGAAGCAGAACGGCAAGCAGCGCGACGCGTTCTTCGACAACGCCAAGTACCTCGCGATCGTGCTGGTGGCCATGGGCCACGCCTGGGAGCCGCTCAAGAGCGACAGCCGGATCCTCGAGGCGGCGTACCAGGTCGTCTACGCGTTCCACATGCCGGCGTTCATCCTCATCTCCGGCTACTTCTCGCGCAGTTTCGACATGCGGCCCGACCGGCTGAAGCGCCTGATCACCGGCGTCGCCGTGCCGTACATCATCTTCGAGACGGCCTATCCGCTCTTCAAGCGGGTCATCGACAACGACCCGCATCAGGAGATCAGCCTTCTCGACCCCTGGTACCTGACCTGGTTCCTGGTCGCGCTGTTCGTCTGGCGCCTGACCACCCCCATCTGGAACCTGGTGCGCTGGCCGCTGCCGCTCGCGCTGGGTCTGGCCATGCTGGCGACCGTCACCCCGTCGATCGGTGACGACCTGGATCTGCAGCGCGTCCTGCAGTTCCTGCCGTTCTTCGTGCTGGGCCTGGTCATGAAGCCCGAGCACTTCCACATGGTGCGCACGCGTGCGGTACGGATCGCCTCGGTGCCGGTGTTCGCCGTCGCGCTGGCCTTCAGCTGGTGGGCGGTGCCGCGCATGAACACCGCGTGGTTCTACCACCGTGACGCCGCGCAGGAGCTGGGCGCCCCCTGGTGGACCGGGCCGGTCATGGTGCTCGCGATGTTCGGCTGCTCCCTGGTGCTGACCGCCTGCTTCTTCGCCTGGGTGCCGCGCCGCCACATGTGGTTCACCGCCCTCGGCGCCGGCACGCTCTACGGCTACCTGCTGCACGGCTTCCTGGTGAAGGCCGGCGACTACCAGGGCTGGTTCGAGGCGTCCTGGCTGCACCAGCCGACCGGTGAGGTCCTCGTGACCGTCCTCGCGGCCGCCGTCGTGACGGTGCTGTGCACCAAGCCGGTGCAGCGGATCTTCCGGTTCGCCATGGAGCCGAAGATGGAATGGGCCTTCAAGCGGGACGCGGCCGAGCTGGCCCGCGAACGCCAGAGCGCCGAGCGGCGCGAGCGCGAGCGCGAGAAGGTCAGCGCCTGACCCCCACAGCGGAATTCATCCGACGAGACCGAGAAGTGCGCGCATCCGTGCGTACTTCTCGGTCAGTCGTTTCCGGGTCGCCTCGTCGAGGACCGCGAGCCGGGCCGGGTCCGCGTTGTGCGCCAGGTCCGACTCCTTCACCAGCAGCGCCCCGGGCGTGGCGAGGATCCGCGCGGCGTACGCCTCCGGCGGCTCCCCCGCCCGCTTGGTGACCGCGAGGACGATGTCCTTCGTACGGCTGCTCAGCGCGGCCTCGCGCAGCCACTGCGCGGAGAGGGCGTCGTCCTCGACGGCGTCGTGCAGCCAGGCCGCCGCGATCTGCTCCTCGTCGCCGCCCCGCGCCCGCACGCCCTCGGCGACGGCCTGGAGGTGTTCGGCGTAGGGCCGTCCCGCCTTGTCGGTCTGACCGGTGTGCGCGGCGCGGGCGACGGTCTCGACCTGGGCCAGGGTCATACGGGGTGTCTGGGTCACCGCTCCAGTGTCCACCCGCCTCAGCGGGTCGCGGCGGCCGTCGGTCCCTCGCGGCAGATGAGCAGCAGGGCCCGGTCGTCGTTGACGTCCTTGGCCACGGCCTCGATGAGATGCCAGGCGGCACCGTGGAAGCCGCCGGCCACATAGCGGTCGGCCTCGCCGGTGAGGCGGTCGATGCCCTCGACGATGTCGCGGTCGGCGGTCTCCACCAGGCCGTCCGTGAACAGCATCAGCACGTCCCCGGGCCGCAGTGAGCCCTTCACCGGGTCGAACTGGGCGCCGTCGTACACCCCGAGCAGCGGGCCCTCGGCCGCTTTCTCCTCCCAGCGGCCGCTGCCGGCGCTGAGCTGGAGGCCCGGCGGATGCCCCGCGGTGTAGAGCTCGTAGTCGCCGGAGTCCAGGTCGAGGACCAGGTGGATGGAGGTGGCGAAGCCCTCGTCCCAGTCCTGGCGCAGCAGGTAGCCGTTCGCGGCGGGGAGGAAGGCGTGCGGCGGGAGGGAGCCGAGCAGGCCGCCGAACGCGCCGGACAGCAGCAGGGCGCGGGAGCCCGCGTCCATGCCCTTGCCGGAGACGTCGGTGAGGACGACTTCGAGCGTACGGCCGCCGTTGGTGCGCGCCGCCACCACGAAGTCGCCCGAGAAGGACTGGCCGCCCGCCGGGCGCAGGGCCATCTCCCGGTGCCAGCCGTCCGGCAGGTCGGGCAGCTTGCTCTGCACCCGGATGCGTTCACGCAGGTCGAAGAGCATGGTGCCGCCGCGCCGCCAGGGCACACCGACCCGGCTGCGGAACTGGGCCAGGAGCAGCCCGAAGAAGCCGCAGGCCGCGACCACGAGCACGACACCCGGGGTGACCCTCGACGGGCCCTCCGTGTACGGGCCGAGCTGCACCGACTCCACGATCAGGGCCGTGGCCGCCGCCGCGTACAGGCCGAGCAGGCTCGCCGGGCGCAGCAGCAGACCGCCCACGACGACGGGCAGCACCAGCGCGGCCGGTGAGAACCACACCGAGTTCGCCAGCGTCGCCGCCGCGATCAGGGGAACCATCAGGAGCAGACCGGCCAGGGCGATCCAGTCCGAGCCGTTGCCGCGGAAGTAGTCCACGGCGGCTCGGCGCACGCCGACGCGGACCCGGTGCCACTGCTTCTTCAACCGGGCCGTGAACGTCTCGGCTTCCGCGCGCCGCTCTCGTCCTGATGCCATTAGTTCGGGACCCTATCCATCGGACCAGCCGCTTGGCACGGGAGGTCCCACTTGTCCCCCGTCCGAGGGCCGACTTCACAGTGAACTTCACAGCGCGACGCCCTGCCGCAACCCGGGAGAAATTCCCTCGCTCGTCCCGCATTGCCCTGGTAGGCATGGCCCATGGCAACTGACGCGAACGCCCTTTCGCCCGGCCTGCGGGTCCTTCGGAAGGACGATTGGGACAAGTGGTACGACACCCTGGTCCGGGGCTTCGGAGGGGTGCCGGAGTCCGCTGCGGAGCGGGAGTTGTGGAACTCGCTGACCGAGTTCGACCGTTCACTCGGTGTCTGGGACGGGGACGAGTGCGTGGGGACGGCCGGGGCGTTCAGCTTCCGGCTGACCGTGCCCGGCGGCGCGTCACTGCCGGTCGCGGGCGTCACGATGGTCAGCGTGGCCGCCACGCACCGTCGGCGCGGCCTGCTGACGTCGATGATGCGGCGGCAACTGGACGATGTGCGTGCGTGGGGTGAGCCGCTGGCCGTGCTCACCGCGTCCGAGCCGGCGATCTACGGGCGGTTCGGATACGGCAACGCGACCCTCTCGTTGAACGCCGAGATCGACACGGCCCGGGTACGGCTGTCGGTGCCGGACGGTACGGATGACGTACGGGTGCGGTACGCGGTGCCCGCCGACGTGCTCGACGTGTGCGAAGCGGTGTACGCCCGGCTGGTTCCGGCGCGGCCCGGGATGCTGGCCCGGCAGCCGGGCTGGGAGCGGCTCGGGACGCTCGATCCGGAGAGCGAGCGAGAGGGGGCGTCGCCCCTGCAGTGCGTGCTCGCCGAGCGGGGCGGGGAGACGGTCGGGTACGCGCGGTACCGCGTCAAGCCCGATTGGGAGCCGTCCGGGCCCAACGGCAACGTGCTCGTCGAGGACTTGGCGGCGCTGGACCCCGCGGCGGACGCGGCGTTGTGGCGGTTCCTGTTCGGGATCGACCTGACGGCGAAGGTGACCGTGCGGAGGCGTCCGGTGGACGACGCGTGGCAGTACCTGGTGTCCGATCAGCGGCGGTGCCAGCCGCGGTTGCGGGACTCGCTGTACGTGCGGCCGGTGGAGGTGGGGGCCGCGCTGGAGGCGCGGACGTATCAGGCGCCGGTGGATGTGGTGTTCGAGGTGGAGGACGCCTTCTGCCCCTGGAACGCGGGGCGTTGGCGGTTGAGCGGGGACGCGAAGGGGGCGTCCTGCGAGCGCACGACGGATGCGGCTGATGTCGCCCTGTCGGTGAGGGAGTTGGGCGCGGCCTATCTCGGGGGTGTGTCGCTGGCCTCGCTGGCGGCGGCGGGACGGGTGCGGGAGGTTCGGCCCGGGGCGTTGGCGGAGGCGTCCCTCGGGTTCGGGGTGAGTGTGCCGCCGTGGTTGCCGTACGGGTTCTGACGCCCGGACGGCTTCAGGGGCGTTGGCAGCCCGGGCACCAGAAGAGGTTGCGGGCGGCGAGATCGGCGGTGCGGATCTCGCCGCCACAGATGTGGCAGGGCAGGTTGGCCCTGCGGTAGACGTACACCTCGCCGCCGTGGTCGTCCACGCGGGGCGGGCGGCCCATCGCCTCCGGCGTGTGCTCCGGGCGTACGGTGTCGATCCGGTTGTTGCGGACGCCCTCGTGCATGAGGTCGACGAGGTCGGTCCAGATCGCGTGCCACTCGGCGGGGGTGATGTCCTTGCCGGCGCGGTACGGGTCGATGCGGTGCCGGAAGAGGACCTCCGCGCGGTAGACGTTCCCGACCCCGGCGATGACCTTCTGGTCCATGAGGAGCGCGGCGATCGTCGTACGGCTGCGGGTGATGCGGCGGTACGCGGTGTCCGGGTCGGCGTCGTCACGGAGCGGGTCGGGGCCCAGGCGGTCGTGTATCGCCTGCTTCTCCGGGGGTGTGATGAGGGCGCAGGTGGTGGGGCCCCGCAGGTCCACGTAGGTGGTGTCGTTCGCCACGCGGAGGCGGACGGTGTCGGTGGGGGGCGGTTCGGGGGCCGGGCCGAAGGTGACCTTGCCGAAGAGGCCGAGGTGGATGTGGATCCAGTCGGTGTCGCGGAAGCCGAGGAAGAGGTGCTTGCCGTGCGCTTCCGTGCGGGTGAGTTCCGTGCCGGTGAGGAGGTCGGCGGCGGCTGTGAATTTGCCCTGGGGGCTGGTGGTGCGGGGTTCTGTGCCGAGGAAGGCGGCGGCGTAGTCCTGGGCGAGGCGGTGGATGGTGTGGCCTTCCGGCACGGGTTCTCCCTGTGATCGTTGCCTTCGCCCACCCACCCGACTCGGTTCGTCAAGAGGTTGAGGCCGACATGCCCCGGGGCTCCGCCCCGAACTCCCGGCGGGGACTCCGTCCCCTGCACCCCTCGCGGGGCTACGCCCCGGCACTCCGTGCGGGCCCGGGCCCCGGGCCCCGGGCTCCGGCCCCGGGCTCCGGCTCCGGGCTCCGGGTCGGATGCCGTATCCCGCGCCTCAGCCGGACCCGCTTGGATTCGGGGCTGGACCAGTGCCGGGTACGTGCGTGAGGGTCCGGCGCGGCTTCCGCGCCAGGTGCCGGTGGCGGACCCGCATGGGGCTCGGACACGGAAGACCCCGGGCGGGTGCGGGCGGCGGGCTCCGCGTGGCGCCCGCTCCGGGGCGGTCCCCGCACCGGGCCCGCGATCCGGCGGCCCGCGCGCAGAGCTCGGGAACCGAGCCCTGCGGCCGAAGGGGACGCCCGCCCTACGGGGGGATCGGGCGCGGGTCCTCCCGGTCAGCCCGACCGGCAGGCCGGGTTACTGCTGCGGGTGGTGCGGCGGGATCGGGGGCAGGTCGCCGGTCGTTTCGTAGGCGGACAGCATGTCGATCCGGCGGATGTGACGTTCGTCACCGGAGAACGGCGTACCGAGGAAGGTCTCCACGAACTTCGTCGCCTCGTCCTGCGAGTGCATGCGCGCGCCCACCGCGACGACGTTCGCGTTGTTGTGCTGACGGCCCAGGGACGCCGTCTCCTCGCTCCAGGCGAGGGCGGCGCGGACGCCCTTGACCTTGTTCGCCGCGATCTGCTCGCCGTTGCCCGAGCCGCCGATGACGACTCCGAGGGCGTCGGGGTCCGCGGCCGTGCGCTCCGCTGCGCGGAGGCAGAAGGGCGGGTAGTCGTCCTGGGCGTCGTAGATGTGCGGGCCGCAGTCGACGGGTTCGTGACCCGCCTCCTTCAGCCACTCGACGAGGTGGTTCTTGAGTTCGTAGCCCGCATGGTCCGAGCCGAGGTACACGCGCATGGGACGAGTGTGACACGGGTGTTTCGGGGAAGGCGCGCGGGGTGGCGCTCAGGAAAACCCGAGGCGCATGTGAGCCACATTACTGAACCTCAGGAAAACCTCAAGTAACAATCTGGATTCAAAGGTTCTCCTATTCGTTCGCCTCCGATTCACTGGTCCAGCTCGTACACCGCTCGTGCGAGCCCCCGTGCACCGTCCTGCCGCGACACACCCTTGTTCGTGCGGCTTGTGCGGTTCGTACGGAAGTACAGCTCCCCGGCGCAAAGGAAATCCGTTCCATGACCTCGCAGCCGACTCTGAACAAGACCGGAAACGACCCCGGAGGGCCCGGAGAACCCGGAGCCGAGGGCTCCGGGCTGCAGGCCGGGCTCAAGAACCGGCATCTTTCGATGATCGCCATCGGCGGTGTCATCGGTGCCGGACTCTTCGTGGGGTCCAGCTCCGGTATCGCCACCGCCGGACCCGGCATCCTGCTGTCGTACGCCCTCGTCGGCACGCTCGTGGTGCTGGTGATGCGGATGCTCGGTGAGATGTCGGCCGCCAACCCGACCTCGGGTTCCTTCTCCGCACACGCCGACCGGGCGCTCGGGTCCTGGGCGGGTTTCTCCATCGGCTGGCTGTACTGGTTCTTCTGGGTCGTCGTGCTGGCGGTCGAGGCGACCGCCGGCGCCGTGATCCTGGAGGGGTGGATACCGGCCGTGCCCCAGTGGGGCTGGGCCCTGATCGTGATGGTGGTGCTGACCGCCACCAACCTGGTCTCCGTGGGCTCCTACGGCGAGTTCGAGTTCTGGTTCGCGGGCATCAAGGTCGTCGCCATCGCCGCGTTCATCGTCATCGGCGGGCTGGCCGTCTTCGGGCTGCTGCCCGGCGTGGACAGTGAGCAGGCCGGGCTGAGCAACCTCACCGAGCACGGCGGCTTCCTGCCCAACGGGGCCGGCGCCATCCTCACCGGTGTGCTGCTCGTCGTCTTCTCCTTCATGGGCAGCGAGATCGCCACCCTGGCCGCCGGTGAGTCCGAGAACCCGCAGCAGGCCGTCACCAAGGCCACCAACAGCATCATCTGGCGTGTCGCCGTCTTCTACCTCGGCTCGATCGCCGTCGTCGTGTGCCTGCTTCCGTGGGACAGCAAGGCCATCACCAAGGACGGCTCCTACGTCGCCGCGCTCGACTCCCTCGGCATCGCGCACGCCGGTCAGATCATGAACTTCATCGTGCTGACCTCGGTGCTGTCCTGTCTCAACTCCGGCCTCTACACCGCCTCCCGCATGGCCTTCTCCCTCGGTCGGCGCGGCGACGCGCCGAAGGCCTTCGCCCGCACGACCTCCAACGGCGTGCCGCGCACGGCGATCCTCGCCTCCGTCGCCTTCGGCTTCGTCGCGGTGTTCTTCAACTACAAGTTCCCGGACTCCGTCTTCCTGTTCCTGGTGAACTCCAGTGGCGCGGTCGCCCTGTTCGTGTGGCTGGTGATCTGCTTCTCCCAGCTGCGCATGCGGAAGATCATCAAGGCCGAGGCGCCCGAGAAGCTCGTGGTGAAGATGTGGCTGTACCCGTATCTGACCTGGGCGACTGCCGCGCTGATCGTGTTCATCCTCGGCTACATGCTCACCGACACCGAGCACGACGGGCGCCAGACCATCCTGCTGTCGCTGCTCGTCGCGGCGGTGGTGCTCGTCATCGCCTTCGTGAAGAAGGGCGTGCGTGGGGGCCGGCCGGCCGCCGTTGTCCCGCAGGCTCAGGGTGAGGAGCGCAACGAGGTGTCGGCCGGCTGATCCTCCGGCCGCTCGCCGTTCGTCGTGAACGGGGGCCTGTGGTGCGTGCTGCCGCACGCGCCGCAGGCCCCTTTCGTCTGCCTACAGCACCGTGAAACTGTCCTTGACCTTCTCGTAGATGGCGAGTGCCTCCTGCCCGATCCCGGCCTGGTACCACGTGTTGACCTGGTACGACTTGCCGGTCACGTTGAAGCCGAGCAGGCGGGCGTGCCAGTGCACGCCCTTCAGCGTGAACGTGTACTCCCAGACCACCGCCGGATGGCCGCGGAACGTCGTCTCCTCCAGGCGGATCTTGCGGTAGTCCTGGCCCTGGTGGGCGTTGCGCTCCGAGGTCTGCCAGGTCTCCAGCAGGTCACCGCGGGCCAGAGAGGACTTGCCGACCAGCTCCTGGGCTCCGTCCGGGGAGGTGTAGTGCACTTCCGCGCCCGTCTTGACGTCCCTCCGCCAGCCGTCGGGCGTCGCCCAGGCGAACCCGCCGGCCTCCCGGTGCGTGCCGGGCGGCAGGGTCTGCGGCCTGGTGGTGCCCTCGACGGTGGGCGAGGGGGTGGCGCCGCCGGTGGTGGCCGGCGCGGACGCCGAGGATCCGGCGCGGGGGGTGTCGTCACCGCCCGAGCCCGATGACGTCGCCAGGAGGATTCCCACGACGGTGCCGGCGGTGGCGAGGGTGGCCGCCGCGGCGGTGAGCACGTTACGGCGACGGCCTGCGCCCGTACGGGAACGGGGGCGGGGTCGAGGTGTCGCCGGGACGGCGGGGCCGGGGAGTTCGCCCGGCGGCATCGGCACGGGTGCGGGGTGGGGGCGGCGCTCGGTCTCCGCTTGTGCGCGGGTGAGGGAGACGGGGCTCGGGCGGTGGGTGGTGCCGCCGGCTCGGCTTTCGGTACGGGCCGCCACCGGCTGGGCCTTCGCGGCGGCTTCCGTGGGTGTGGGTGTGGGGTGGTGGTGCGGGGCGGGGGTGGGGAGAGGTGTCGGTGACTGCCCCTTTGGGGCTGGTCGTTGCCCTCCAAGGGTCTCCGGGGCCGGGGCGGGCGCGGGGGCCGACACAGACTGCGGCTCGGGCTCGGGCTCGGGCTCCGGCTCCCGTGCTCGCTCCGGTTCCGCGTCCCGCAGCCCCACCGCGACCGTCGGTGTCGGGGCCGGGAACGCCACCGGTCGCAGCGCCGTTTCCAGCGCCTCCAGGTCCGGGCGAGCCGACGGCTCCTTGGCCAGCAGGGACGTCAGGATGTCCCGCAACGGGCCCGACGCGGCGGGGAGTTCCGGCTCCTCGTACAGGACCGCGTGCAGTGTCGCCAGCGTGGTGCCGCGGGAGAACGGGGAGCGGCCGCCCAGGGCCGCGCACAGGGTCGCGCCGAGGGACCAGATGTCGGACGGCGGGCCCTGGGGGCGGCCGGAGATGCGCTCGGGGGCCATGTAGTCGGGCGAGCCGACCAGCATGCCGACCATCGTGAGCGCCTTGGCGTCCTGGATCGCGGCGATACCGAAGTCCGTGAGGACGACTCGCCGCCCGGGGCCGGAACCGTTGCCGCGTCCGGATCCGGCCACCCCGTCCCCGTGCTCCACGAGCACGTTTCCGGGCTTGATGTCGCGGTGCAGTACGCCCCGTTCATGGACCTGCCGCAGCGCAGCGACCAGACCGAGTCCGATGCGGGCCGTCTCGCCGGGGCTCAGCAGGCCCGTCTCCGCAAGGATCCGTTCCAGGGAGCGGCCCGCCACCAACTCCATGACGATCCACAGGCGTTCGCCCTCGTCGACCACGTCGTAGACCCGGACGACGTTGGGGTGGTCGATCCGGGCCGTGGCCCTGGCCTCGCGCAGGGTGCGTTCGCGGCGGGTCCTGCTGTCCTCCGCGTCGAGACCGTCGATCCGCATTTCCTTGACGGCGACCGGCCGGTCGAGTATTTCGTCGGCGGCTCGCCACACCCGCCCCATTCCCCCCTGGCCGATACTTTCGACCAACCGATAGCGTCCCGTCACCAATATCCCTGGAACACCGCCGCTGTTCACATTCCCCGGCAATTCGCTGCACCCCCTCCACGACGCCGCGACCGACTCCAGTGAAACACAACGGTCACACTTCGCGCCGTACCAGGATAGTGCCGCGAAATCTTGTGGTACCTCTTTCAGTGCTGCGAATTCAGGCGCAGCCCAGGGGGACGCAAGGGGGGACGAACATGAGTTCTCGTCGTACGACGGCGGTCGCGGGATCGCTGGTCATGGCATCTTTCTCGGCGGTGATGATCCTTTCCGGCACGGCCGGCGCAGAGGATGAAGGACCCGCAAGCAGCAAGGGGGGAAAGGCGGTTGACGAGGCGCCGGCGGGCGTGAAGCTCACCACGCTGCTGCCCGGGAAAATCTCGGTCGACAACGGTTCGGAAAAGACGGCGATTACCGCCACGGTGAAGAACGAGGGGAGCAAGGACAGCGGGAAGATCAGGCTGTTGGTCGTCGGTTTCGACGGGCTTGTCGTCAAGGGCGTCGAGGGATGTTCGGCGATACCCGAGAACGGACTTCCGGAGGGTTCGAACAGCGGATTCGCATGCCCGATCGACAATCTCGCGCCCGGTAAGTCGAAGTCGTACGCCGTCGACGCCACGTTCGACCTCGGCAAGACCGGGAAGATCTGTCTGCCGGTGCAGACGAGCGACGGGAAGAAGACCTTCTGGCAGCAGGGCCCGGTCCCGTTCGGCACGAGCAACCCGTCGCCGGACGCCCCGGCCACTCCCCTGCTGCTCGGCACGGACAACGAGCCGGCGGGCCCGGGCGGCAAGGAGCTGCCGAAGACCGGTCCGGCCCGTGACCTGCTGCCGCTGGGCGCGGCCGGTGCCTCGCTGCTCGCGGCGGGCGTGGCCGGAATGTGGTGGTCGCAGCGACGGCGGCCGGAGGCTCAGGGGGGCTGAACCGGCCCCCTGTTGCGCCGCGCGTACGACGAGAGGCCCGCCGGGGGGTCGTGCCCCCGGCGGGCCTCTCGGCAACGCCTGCGGTGTCAGCGCTTGTTCGCGAACTTCCAAGCCGTCGGCAGGGCGCCCATCGCCAGCGCGGCCTTCACCGCGTCGCCGATGAGGAACGGCGTGAGGCCGGCCGCGATCGCGGCGGTGGCGGACATGCCGGTGGCGAGGGCCAGGTAGGGCACGCCGATGGCGTAGATGATGGCCTCGCCCACCAGCATCGTGCCGGCCATGCGCAGCATCGAGCGGTCGGCGCCGCGGCGGGCCAGGGCGCCGACGACGGTGGAGGCGAGGATCATGCCGAGGATGTAGCCGAAGGAGGGGGCGACGCCGGAGGAGGCGCCGGCGAACCACGGCACACCGGCGATGCCCGCCACGGCGTACAGCGCGAGCGCGAGGAAGCCGCGGCCGGCGCCGAGGGACGTGCCGACGAGTAGCGCGGCGAAGGTCTGGCCGGTCACCGGCACCGGGGAGCCCGGCACGGGCACGGAGAGCTGGGCGGCGAGGCCGGTGAGCGCGGCGCCGCCGAGCACGAGGGCCGCGTCCCGGACTCGGGAGGCGGGGAGCAGGTCGGCGAGGACCTGTCCGGTGCGGGCGGGTGTGGCGGCAGCGGTGCTCATGGGGACTCCGCGGGAGTGAGGGCCGGTCGGGACACCGTGACGCTATCCCAGCGCCCTCGCCCCGATCACCGTCAGCGCTCGACAAAGGCGTGGACCGGCGTTTGGTCGGCTTCGAACAAAGGGTGCGGGTTACAGCGAGTACGGCGTGATGCCGGTCACGGTGATGGGGTGCCATGCGACACGGAAGCGGGAATCGAGGCGTCTGTAGGTTTCCGCCAAAGGCACCGAGTCCGCCGTCTCGCCCGTCGGTCGCCGTCTGGGCAGCCCCGGGCCGTTTTGCTAGCGTCGCGAACATGGTTGCCCAGGCCCGGTACTTCTCGTCGCGTCGCTATGTCGACCTGCGACGCCAGGGCACGGCCACCTGTCGCCGCCCTCTGTGAGGCGGGGCGGAGGGATCCGGCCCGCCGATCGAGACGGCGCAGTGTCGGACCGGCCTCCAGGAAGATTCCCATGCCCCGTACCGCGGCTCCCCTTCTGACGTCCCCCATCCCCCGTGTCGCCGACAGCGACCGGCGCCGCACCAGCGCGAGCGTCGTCCTGCGGTCCGTGCTGGAGCACGGGCCGGTCGCACGCAGCACCATCGCCCGGCTGACCGGCCTGTCGCCGGCGTCGGTGACCGACTACTGCTCCCGCTTCGCCGAGTTGGGGCTCATCCGCGAGTCCGCCGTACTGCGGCGCTCCAAGGGCGTGGGGCGGCCGCATCTGCCGGTCGACCTGGACGACTCCCGGTTCGTGGTGGGCGGGGTGCATGTGGCGGTGCCGTACACCACGGTCGCGCTGCTGGACCTGCGCGGGCGGGTGGTGGCCCGCAGCGAGGTGAAGCACGAACGGGCCGAGCCCGCGCAGGTGCTGGCCCGGGCCGCCGAGGCTCTGGCGGCGCTGCTCGCCGGGGCTCCCGGCAGCACAGCCCTGGGGGTCGGGTTCGCGGCGGGCGGCTGGGTGGACCGGGACTCGGGCACCGTCGTGGAGCATCCGCTGCTGGGCTGGCGCGAGGTGCCGGTGCGGGAGGTGCTCGGGGCGCGCACCGGGCTGCCGGTCCATGTGGACGGGCACGCGCGGGCTTTGGTGAACGCGGAGCGGCTGTTCGGGCGGGCGCGGGGCAGCGGCAGTGTGCTGCACCTGTTCGCGGGCAATGTGGTCGACGCGGCGTTCGCGACCCGCGACGAGGTGCACCACGGGCCGCGCTCCCAGGCGGGGGCGATCGCCCATCTGCCGGTCCCGGGCGGCACGGAGCCGTGCGCGTGCGGCCGGACGGGCTGCCTCCAGGTCGAGTTGAGCGAGCGGACCCTGTGCCGGCGGGCCCGCGAGGCGGGGGTCGTCGACGGGGTGAACCCGATGCGTGTGGTCGGCGCCGCGGCGGCCGGTGACCCGGTGGCCGTGGGGCTGCTGCGGGAGCGCTCGCGGCGGGTGGGGCGTGCGGTGGGGCTGCTGCTCGATGTGCTCAATCCCGAGCAGGTGGTCGTGACGGAGATCGGGGCCATGCACCGGGAGGACTGTCTGACCGCGCTGCGGGAAGAGGTCGGAGCGGATCGCGCCGCGACCGTCTCGCCGATCAGTTTCCCGGATTCCGTCCTGGCCGTCGCGGGGGGTGCGGTGGCGCTCGATGTCCTCTATCGGGATCCGCTGGCCGCGTCACCTGAGGCTATTTAATTCAGAAACTCGGAATGTTGACAGGCCGGGCCGCTGACCAGGAACATCCTGTTCATGAGCCCGCTCACGAGCTGTCGCACCTTCTGTTGCTGACCCGTTGACGCGCCGTTGGCGCCCCTTCACGGGAGCGCCTTCTCCTTCCTTTGTGACATTCGCGTGAATTCCCTTGCCAGGCCTTTTCCTGCCCGGAATTCCGCTCGCTGTGCCGTCTTCCATACCCAGGGAGCCTCCCATGTCCTCGCCCCCCGTTTCCGGCTTCGACCGGCGCCTGTTCCTGACCTCACTGCTCGGCGTGACGGCCGCGGCGGCCGGACTGAGCGGCTGCGCGGACAGCAGCGCCGCGGCCGACGAGACGGTCTCCGACGCTCCCCTGGCCTCCAAGGTCCCCGCGGGGACGAGCCTGAAGATCTCCTCGTACCAGAACGCGCAGCAACTCCAGTTCAAGCTGGCCGGGTTCCGCGATCTGCCGTTCAAGGTGTCCAACTGGCTGAACATCGGCGCGGGCCCCGACGTCATCAACGCCTTCCGCGCGAAGTCCCTGGACGTCGCCAACAACGCCGGGATTCCGCCGATCCAGGCGCACTACCAGGGCTTCGACGCGAAGATCGTCGCGATCAACATCACCCGCAAGCCCAACTACCTCTTCGCCACCAAGCCCGGCGGCGACATCCGATCGGTCGCCGACTTCAAGGGCAGGCGGCTCGCCTTCTCCCAGGGCCAGGCGCAGGGCGTCGTCCTGCTGCGGGCGCTGAAGAAGGCGGGGCTGAAGTACGACGACGTGGAGCTGGTGCCGCTGACCAGCAACCAGTTCCTCACCGCCCTGCAGTCCGGGCAGGTCGACATCGCCCCGCTCGCCAACACCCAGGCGCCCGCGTATCTGACGCAGTACAAGTCCGCCCGCACCATCACCACGGACGTGGTGGACCTGCTGAACCTGCTGTGGGCGCCGGTCTCGGTGCTGAACGACCGGGCGAAGGCCGCCGCGGTCGCCGCGTACGTCCCGTACTGGGCGAAGAGCCAGGTGTGGACCTACGAGCACCCCGACGAGTGGAACGAGCAGTTCTACGTCGGGACGCAGAACCTGACCCTCGCCCAGGCGAAGGCGGTCACCGCGCTGGGCAACAAGCCGCTGTTCCCGCCCCGCTGGGACGAGGCGATCACCTGGGAGCAGGAGACCGCGGATCTGCTCGCGGAGGGCGGCTTCGTGAAGAAGTTCGACGTCTCCGACCTCTTCGACCACCGATTCGAGTCCCTGGCGGCGAAGGCCGTGCCCGCGGAGTACCGGAGGTGACCGCCGTGACCACGACGACGCACACGACGACACACACGACGGCAACGGACACCACCGCACCGCTCGCCGCCCTCACCGAGGAGGAGACGCGACAGGTGCGCCGGCGCCGACGGCTGGCTCCCGGCAAGCGGCTGCCCGCCACCCGGCTGGTCGGGCCGGCCGCCGTCCTCGCGCTGTGGAGCGTCGCCTCCGCCGCCGGGCTGCTCGACACCGGCGCGATCCCGGCCCCCTGGACGGTGCTGGAGACGGGCAGCCGGCTGTGGACCGCGGGGACGCTCCCGGACGACATCCTGACGTCGCTGCAGCGCGCGGCCACCGGCTTCTCCATCGGTCTGGTCGTGGGAATCCTGCTCGCCCTGGCGTCCGGGCTGACCCGGACCGGCGAGGCCCTGATCGACGGGACGGTCAACCTCAACCGGGCGATCCCCACCCTGGGCCTGATCCCGCTGTTCATCCTTTGGCTGGGCATCGGCGAGACCTTCAAGATCGCCATCATCGCGATCGTCGTCTACATCCCGATCTACCTCAACACCCACGCCGCGCTGTCCGGCATCGACAGCCGCTTCGTCGAACTCGCCGAGGTGCAAGACCTGTCGAAGCTCCAGTTCATCCGGCAGGTCGTCATCCCCGGTGCCCTGCCCGGCTTCTTCGTCGGGCTGCGGCTCGGCGTGACCGGGTCCTGGCTGGGCCTGGTGGTGCTGGAGCAGATCAACGCCACCAGCGGCCTCGGCTACATGATGTTCCAGGCGCAGAACTACGGCCAGACGGACGTCATCCTCGTCGGCCTGGTCGTCTACGGCATCTTCGGCCTCATCTCCGACAGCGCGGTCCGCATCGTCGAACGGAGGGTGCTGTCATGGCGCCGCACACTGAGCAGCTGACCCGGCCCGCCGTCCAACTGCGCGGCCTGACACGGTCGTTCGAGGGACGCACGGTCCTCGACGGCATCGACCTCGATCTGCCCGCCGGGCAGCTCACGGCCCTGCTCGGGCACAGCGGCTCCGGCAAGAGCACGCTGCTGCGGGCGATCGCCGGGCTCGACCACGGCGTCGCCGGCAGCGGACAACTCACCGCCCCGGAGCGGGTGTCGGTGGTCTTCCAGGACTCCCGGCTGCTGCCCTGGCGGCGGGTGCTCCCCAACGTCCTGCTCGGCCTGGACGGCAAGGACGCCGAGCGCCGCGGCCGTGAGGCTCTCGCGGAGGTGGGTCTGGAAGGCCGCGAGCGGGCCTGGCCGGGCGAGTTGTCCGGCGGGGAGGCCCAGCGCGCCGCCCTGGCCCGGTCCCTGGTCCGCGAGCCGGAACTGCTGCTGGCCGACGAGCCGTTCGGGGCGCTGGACGCACTCACCCGGATCCGGATGCACGGCCTGCTCAGGGAGCTGTGGGAGCGCCACCGGCCCTCGGTGCTGCTGGTCACCCACGACGTCGACGAGGCGATCGTGCTCGCCGACCGGGTGCTCGTCCTCGACAAGGGCCGGATCGGCCTCGACCTCACCATCGACCGCGCGCACCCGCGGTCGTACCGCGACCCCCTGCTCGGCGAGTACCGGGAGCGGCTGCTGGCCGCGCTCGGTGTCACGGAGGACCACCGATGACCCGCAGACAGCTGCACCTCAACGCGTTCCTGATGAACACCGGCCACCACGAGGCGTCGTGGCGGCTGCCGGAGAGCGACCCGCATGCGCATGTGGACCTGGCGCACTACGTGCGGCTGGCCCGGATCGCCGAGCGCGGCACCTTCGACTCGCTGTTCCTCGCCGACGGCCCGCAGCTGTGGAGCAGTGTGGGCCAGCGGCCCGCCGGGGCGCTGGAGCCGATCGCGCTGCTGACCGCGCTGGCGACCGCGACCGAGCACATCGGCCTGATCGCCACGGCCTCCACCTCGTACAACTCGCCGTACAACCTGGCCCGCAAGTTCGCCACGCTGGACCATCTCAGCGGTGGCCGGGCGGGCTGGAACATCGTCACGACCGCCGGCGCCGAGGCCGCCCGGAACTTCGGTCTGGACGCCGAGCCGGCGCACGCCGAGCGGTACGCGCGGGCGGCCGAGTTCCTCGATGTGGCGCTGAAGCTGTGGGACAGCTGGGAGGACGACGCGATCGTCGCCGACAAGGCGGCGGGTGTGTGGGGCGACGACGCGAAGATCCACCCGCCCCGGCACAAGGGCCGGTACTTCAGCGTCGAGGGTGCGCTCAACGTGCCGCGTACGCCCCAGGGTTACCCGCTGCTCGTGCAGGCCGGCTCCTCCGAGGACGGCAAGCGGTTCGCGGCGCGGTACGCGGAGGCGGTGTTCACCGCCCAGCAGACCATCGAGGACGCGCGGGCCTTCTACGCCGACCTCAAGTCCCGGACGGTCGCGGCCGGCCGGGACGCCGACCACATCAAGGTGCTGCCGGGCATCGTCCCGGTGATCGGCTCGACGGAAGCCGAGGCGCGGGCGAACGAGCGGGTCCTGGAGGACCACATCGTGCACGCGCACGGCGTGAACCACCTGGAGCGGCTGCTGCAACTGGCCCCCGGCGCCCTGGAGCTGGACGGCCCGCTGCCCGCCGATCTACCACCCGAGAGCGCCGTCGAGGGAGCCAAGAGCCGCTACACGCTCGTCGTGGAGCTGGCCCGGCGCGAGCGGCTCACCGTGCGGCAGCTGATCGGACGGCTCGGCGGCGGGCGTGGGCACCTCACCTTCGCGGGGACGCCCGAGCAGGTCGCCGACACGATCGAGCTCTGGTTCGGCTCGGGCGCCGCGGACGGCTTCAACATCATGCCCGCGGTGCTGCCGTCCGGCCTGGAGACCTTCGTCGACCACGTCGTCCCGATCCTGCGCGCCCGCGGCCTGCTCCGCACCGAGTACGGCGACCGCCGCCGGACCCTGCGGGAGCGCTACGGCCTCCCCCGGCCCGCAAACCAGCACGTCATCGCCCCCGCCCTCGTCTGATCCGGAAGGAACCCGTCATGACCATCGAGATCCACAAGGTCACCGCGAACATCGGCGCCCGCGTCGAGGGCCTCGACCTCACCAAGCCCCTCGACCAGGAGACCTCCACCGCCGTGCGTGAGGCGCTCAACGCCCACAAGGCCCTGGTCTTCGACGCGGAGGGCCTCGACGACGCGGGCCAGCAGGCCTTCGTCCGCCACTTCGGCGACATCACCACCGCCCATCCGACGGTGTCCGCCGTCGACGGCGCCCCGAACGTGCTGCCCGTCGACAGCGAGGGGGGCCGGGCCGCCAACCACTGGCACACCGACGTCACCTTCGTCCTGAACCCGCCGCAGGCCACCAGCCTGCGCAGCGTCACGGTCCCGCCCTACGGCGGGGAGACGCTGATCGCCAGCTCCGCCGCCGCCTACCGGGACCTGCCCGAGTCGCTGCGGCGGCTCGCCGACACGCTGTGGGCCGAGCACACCAACGACTACGACTACGCCGTCCCGGAGGAGGACGTCGACGAGGAGCAGGCCGCCCGGCGCGCCCAGTTCACCTCGATCAAGTACCGCACGGTGCACCCGGTGGTCCGTGTCCACCCGCTGACCGGTGAGCGCGGGCTGTTCATCGGCGGCTTCGCCCAGCGGATCGTGGGCCTGTCGGCCGGCGAGTCCCGCAAGATCCTTGACCTGCTCCAGGCGTACGTCACCCGGCCGGAGAACATCCTGCGCCACCGCTGGTCGCCGAACCAGCTCGTCCTGTTCGACAACCGCATCACCCAGCACTACGCCGTCGACAACTACGACGGCCGGCCCCGGCGCCTGCACCGGGTGACCGTCGCCGGGGACGTCCCCGTGGGCATCGAGGGCAAGGAGAGCTACGTCATCGAGGGCGACGCCTCGCACTACACGCCGGTCGCCGCCTAGCCACACAGAGCGACGCGGCTGTCCGCATAGTGGGATGCCTCTCCGTGTGAGCGGAGAGGCATCCGAGACTGGCGGCGTTTTTGCTCTCGTACGCCTCTCACGCATAGGACGAGCCGCGCCCATGCCCAGCACCACCACTGGGACGCCGCCCAGCACGGACGACGCCTCCCTCTCCCATGGCCTGAAGCAGCGCCACCTGTCGATGATCGCCCTCGGCGGGGTGATCGGAGCCGGTCTGTTCGTCGGCTCCGGTGCCGGTATCGCCGCGGCCGGTCCGTCGATCGTGGTCGCCTACGCCCTCTCCGGTGTCCTCGTGATGCTGGTGATGCGGATGCTCGGCGAGATGTCGGCCGCGTATCCGTCGTCGGGGTCGTTCTCGGCGCACGCGGAGCGGGCGATCGGCCCCTGGGCCGGATTCACCGCCGGCTGGTCGTTCTGGGTGCTGCTCTGCACGGCCGTGGGCCTGGAGGGCATCGGCGCCGCGAAGATCGTCAGCGGCTGGCTGCCGGGCACCCCGGAGTGGGCGTGGGTCGCGCTGTTCATGGTCGTCTTCTGCGGCACGAACCTCGCCGCCGTGAAGAACTTCGGCGAGTTCGAGTTCTGGTTCGCGGCGCTGAAGGTCGGCGCGATCACCCTGTTCCTGGTGCTCGGGGTCCTGGCGATCCTCGGGATCCTGCCCGGCACGGACTCCCCCGGCGCGAGCCACCTCACGGACTTCCTGCCGAACGGCGGTGAGGGCCTGGTCATCGGCCTGCTCGCGTCGGTCTTCGCCTACGGCGGCCTGGAGACGGTCACCATCGCGGCGGCCGAGTCGGAGAACCCCGTCAAGGGCGTCGCGACCGCCGTCCGCACGGCGATGTGGCGCATCGCGCTGTTCTACATCGGCTCGATGGCCGTCATCGTCACCCTGGTGCCGTGGGACTCCAAGGCGGTCGTCGAGAAGGGCCCGTACGTCGCCGCCCTCGACGAGCTCGGCATCCCGGGCGCCGGCCAGCTGATGAACGTGGTCGTCCTGGTGGCCCTGCTGTCCGCCATGAACGCCAACATCTACGGTGCCTCCCGCATCGCCTACTCGCTGGTGGAGCGCGGCCAGGGCCCGAAGGGGCTGGGCCGGGTCTCGGGCGGGGTGCCGCGGATCGCCGTCCTGGCGTCCTCGGTCTTCGGGTTCCTGTGCGTGCTGCTGAGCTACTGGCGGCCGAACGACGTCTTCCCCTGGCTGCTGAACATGATCGGCGCGGTGATCCTGGTCGTCTGGATCTTCATCGCCGTCTCGCAGCTGCGCCTGCGCCGCCGCCTGGAACGCGAGGCACCCGACAAGCTGGCCGTACGCATGTGGGCGTTCCCCTGGCTGACCTGGGTCGCCCTGGCCGGCATGGCCGCGGTCTTCGTCCTGATGGCCCGGGAGCCGGACACGCGGGTGCAGCTGTACTCGACGGGCGGGATGGTCCTGGTCCTGGCGGCGGTCGGGTACGGGTGGCAGCGGGTGCGGGCCAGGACCGAGGCCTGATCAACCCCGGGCCTCGGCCTGCCAGGCGGTGACCCAGGCCCGGTCGTGGGCGGCGAACGGGTGCTCGTGGCCGAGCACCCGTGCCCGGCGTTCGGACAGCTCCTTCATGAGCCCGATGGCCTCGTCGATCCTGCCCAGACCGTGGGCGATCCGGGCGGTGAGGGAGGTCGCCGACAGGGTGAGGGGATGGTCCGGGCCCTGGAGCCGGGTCCGGTCGGCCAGCACTTGGCGCGCCATGGGTTCGGCCTCTTCGTGGCGGCCGAACTCGAACAGGCCACCGGCGTAGTCGTGCCGGGCCAGCACCGTCGTGGGATGGTCCGGCCCCAGGGCACGCTCGCAGGCCCCGACGAGCGCCGGCCCCTCCTCCGCGAACTCCCGCTCCTTGCCGAGCTGGGGCAGGATCTCGATCAGCCCGCACCAGATGAACAACGCCTCCGGGCTGTCCTCCCCCAGCGTCCGCCGGTAGCCGTCCAGCGCCCGCCTGCCCCAGCTCTCGGCCTCCTCGTCCCGGTCGAGCAGATCGAGCGACTGGGACAGCGCGGCACAGCTGTGGAGCGTCTCCACGTCATCGGCGCCGAGCAGAGCCTCCCGGCGTTCCAGCACCCTGCGGTGCATGGCCTCGGCCTCGGCGAACCGCCCCATCCGGAACAGCGCCGTGCCTTGCAGGTGCTGGGCATCCAGGACCAGCCTGTGCTCAGCACCGAGGACGTCACGGGCGGCTTCGACGGCCGTGGGCGCGAGCGCCAGTGCCGCCGCGTAGTCCCCCGATTCGTAGACCTGCCGCAGGGTCCGGACTCCGAGGATCGCGGTCCGTTCGTCAGCGGCCACCGCGAGCAGTCTCGTCACGTGCGGTGTCAGCAGGGCGAGCCGGCTGCGCGTCGCGGGAGAGTCGGAACCCTCGCCGGGCAGGGCGGCCTCCAGGAGCGAGGCCGCAGCTGTTGCGACGATCGCCCGCCGGTCCTCGGGCACTCCCCCGGCGACGCTGTCGAGCAGCACCCCGTGGGCCCGCACGCAGCGCACCCCGTCCACCGTGACCAGTTCGGCCAGCGAGTGGTCGATCAGGCCCTTCAGCGCCGGCTCCAACTGTTCCGGGCGAAGGGCGGGTTCGAGCCCTTCGACGGTCACCTCTCCCCGGGCCACCGGCACCAGCACGATCAAGGGCACTGGGTCCGCGGCCAGGAACGACAGCAACCGCAGCAGCGTCGTCGCCTCGGGAAGCCCTTGCCCCGCCAGGGCGTCCAGCGACAGCTGCCAGGTGCGGCCCACCAGTTGGCGGGACTGGCTGCCACCGTGTCCGGCCGCTCCCCGGTCGACGATCACCGTCGACTCCTCGCCGAGCTTGCGGTCGTACTCGTCCATGGACCACGACTCCAGGAGTTGGTGGGAGAGATGGGAGCCCGCGAGCGTGAGGGCGAGTGGCAGACGGCCCAGGCGCTCGGCGACCTTCCGTGCCGATGCCAGGTCGCCCGCGTCCGGCGCGAGGTCGCACAGCACCTGGGCCGCCTCCTCCAACGGCAGGACGCCCAGCGGGTGCCGGTGCACGCCCGGCCCCCGCCACAGCGGCGACGTGGCGTGGCGGGTCGTGACCAGCACCAGCCCGCGGCCGCTGGACCGGAGCCAGGCACCGCTCTCCAGGACCGTCGGGTCGTCGGCGTTGTCGAGGACGAGCAGCCAGGGGTCGGTGGAGTGGTCGAGGTGGTGCCAGACGAGGTCGGCGGCTGCGCGCCGGCCCGCTGCCGCGGCGGCGAGCTCGCCCGCCCCCGCGCCGCGGTCACCCGCAACCGCCAGCATCCCGGCGCGCAGGGACATCAGCTCGGACGCGTTCACCCAGAAACCCACCCGCCCGTGTTCGCGCACCGCCTCGTTGAACAGCCAGTACGCCAGCGCGGTCTTGCCGCAGCCGCCCATGCCGTGCACGACGTGTACCTCACCGCCGGGTCCGGCGACGGCCGCGCCGAGCGTCTCGCGGAGTTGCTCACGGTCGCGCAGGATGCCCGGCGGCCGGCCGACCAGCGGCATCCGGACGGAGTCGGGAGCGGTCGGTCCGGCACCCGCGGAGAGCGCGGCCTCCCGTCCGAACAGCGGGCCGCCCGCACCGGCCCCGTAGTGATGGTGGTGTTCCTCGATGTGCTGGTCGCCGGAGGTCTGGAAGATGCGCCCCTGCCCCGAGGCCCGGGCGCCGAGCTCGCTCATCGTTCGGTGATGTGCTGGTCGCGTCCGGCCTGGTACACCCGGCCGCTGCCGGAGACCTCGGCGCGCAGTCGAACCTCCACCGAGGACTGTGCCTCCGCGGACTGAGGGCTCAACTCCGCGAGTATCCGGCGCAGTTCGTCGGCCACCTCGGGCCGGGCGACCAGGAGCCGACGGACCCTCGCCTGCCATTCGGCGGTGAGTTCGGACTCGGTGTCGGCATCACCGGTCCGCTGGGCGAGCAGGAGGTCCTCACGGGTGGCCTCCAGCTCGCCGCTGACGGCCTCCGCACGGTCGGGCTGGAAGCGCTGCCAGAGGGAGACGAGGCCCTCGCGGGCCGACTCCCAGGCCTGGCCGGCCATCAGCGTCACCATCGTCGTTCCCGCGGTTCTGGCGAGTTCGGCGATCTCGGGCCCCATGGCCGCCCCCTTCCTACGAGAACCGATAGTAGGTCGCGCTCCACCCAACGCGCACCGCCGTTCCGCGCGTCCGCCCGGCCCGGCGCCCTTATTGCTGCTAGCGTGTACTTGCAAGTTGGTTGCAATAAGGTCCGGAGGGGAACCCGCCCATGCCCGTCTACACGCTGCCTGATCTGCCCTACGACTACTCCGCACTCGCTCCCGTGATCAGCCCCGAGATCATCGAGCTGCACCACGACAAGCACCACGCCGCCTATGTGAAGGGCGCCAACGACACGCTGGAGCAGCTTGCCGAGGCGCGGGACAAGGAGACGTGGGGGTCGATCAACGGGCTGGAGAAGAACCTGGCCTTCCACCTGTCCGGGCACATCCTGCACAGCATCTACTGGCAGAACATGACCGGACCGAAGGACGGTGGCGGTGAGCCGCTGGCGCAGGACGGGGTGGGTGAGCTCGCGGACGCGATCACCGAGTCCTTCGGTTCCTTCGCCCGCTTCAAGGCGCAGTTGTCCAAGGCGTCGGCCACCACACAGGGTTCGGGCTGGGGCGTGCTCGCCCACGAGCCGCTGAGCGGGCGGCTGATCGTGGAGCAGGTCTACGACCACCAGGGCAACGTCGGCCAGGGCGCCACCCCGATCCTCGTCTTCGACGCCTGGGAGCACGCCTTCTACCTCCAGTACCGCAACCAGAAGGTCGACTTCATCGAGGCCATGTGGCGGGTCGTCAACTGGCAGGACGTGGCGCGGCGTTACGAGGCGGCCAGGTCCCGGGCGGATGTGCTTCTCCTGGCGCCCTGACAACGGCCCGCCGCTGAGTCGTCCTGCCTCGTGATCGTCTTCTCACCCTTCACGACGGCAGGCGGAAAGAAGGAAGCCCCCGCGAGGACGTGACTCGCGGGGGCTTTCCCTTGTGCGGGCTACGGCTTGCGGCCCAGGCCGCCGTGCTGTCCGATCGGCTCGGTCGGCGCGCCCGGCTCCGGGTGCCACAGCGGTACCGACACCACGCCCGGTTCCACCAGCTCCAGGCCTTCGAAGTACGCCTCGATCTGCTCGACCGGCCGCAGGAAGTACGGGACCGCGCCCGTCTCGTTGTAGGCGTCCTGTGCCTGCTCGTAGGCCGGATCCGTGCCGCGGGAGCCCTCGTTGAGGGAGAGGTAGCTGCCCGACGGCAGACCGGCCAGGAGGCGGCGGACCAGGTCGCGGGCCTGCTCGTAGTCCGTCACGTGCCCCAGGATGCCGCTGAGGATCAGGGCCGTGGGCCGGGTGAGGTCGAGGGTCTTCCCGGCGGCCTCGACGATCCGCTCCGGCTCGTGGAGGTTGATGGGCTCGTACGCCGTCGCGCCCTCGGGGGTGGAGGTGAGCAGGGCGCGGGCGTGGGCGAGGACCAGCGGGTCGTTGTCGACGTAGACGATCCGCGCCTCGGGGGCGAGGCGCTGGGCGACCTCGTGGGTGTTGTCGACGGTCGGCAGGCCCGTGCCGACATCGAGGAACTGCCGTACGCCGGCCTCCTCGACGAGGTACCGGATGCTGCGGCCGAGGAAGGCGCGGCTGCTGCGGGCGATGGTGACGATGCCGGGGAAGACGGCGGTGTACGCGTCACCGGCCGCTTCGTCCACGGGGTAGTTGTCCTTGCCGCCCAGCCAGTAGTTCCAGATCCGGGCCGAATGCGGCACCGAGGTGTCGATCTGCGTCATGTGCTCATAGTGCTACGGCACATCCGTCTCGCACGGCACATTGAGTGAGAGGAGTGCGGCGGAACCGTCGGAGTTCATGCGCAGTTCGCTGATCGCCGCGTTCCGCAACCGCGGGAGCACTCTGCGGTACTCGCCGACCGGGATCGACAGCAGTGTGCACAACACCAGGCGCAGCAGGGTGTTGTGGGCGACCACCAGGACGCGTTCGCCGGGGTGGGAGGCGGCGATGTCCCGCAGGGCGCGCACGCCGCGAGCCGCCGCGGCCAGCGGGTCCTCGGCGCCGGGGAAGGAGTGCCCCACCGGGTCGGCCCGGTAGGCCGCGGCCCACTCCGGGTCCTCGGCCTCGAACTCGGCGAGCGTACGGCCTTCGAGCACGCCGAAGTCGCATTCACGCAGGTGGGGTTCGCTCTGGGGGGTGAGGCCGAGGGCCTGGCAGGCGGGCTCGGCGGTGGCGACGGCGCGGGACAGCGGGGACGTCCAGATCGCGTCGACCGGGTGGGCGGCGGCCCACCGGCCGAGGGCCTCGGCCTGGGTGCGGCCGGTGTCGGTGAGGGCGATGTCGCTGATGCCGGCGTAGCGGTTCTCGGCGTGCCAGACGGTCTGTCCATGGCGGACCAGCAGGAGGGTCGTACTCATGACCCGGAAGTATCCCGGCTCAGACGGCTGTGTGCGTGCGCGGCGACCTGGCCGGGCAGCCAGCCGCGGTCCCGCAGGGCGTCGACCAGACGCGCGTACGGCTCGGCGAAGACCGCCGTGCGGCCGGGGCGGGGTTCGACGACGGTCCGCACGCGGACCATGCGCTCGGCGACGTCCGCGAGCGCACCGGCGCCCGAGGCCCCGTACGCGGCCAGCGCCGCCATGCCCAGGGCCGGTTCCGTCTGCTCGGGGACGCGGGCCGGGCGGCCCAGGATGTCGGCGCGCAGCTGGTTCCAGTACGGGCTGCGCGCACCGCCGCCCGTGAAGGTGAGCGGGCCGTCGAGCGGGGCACCGAGGTGGTGCAGATAGTCCAGGCACAGGCGTTCGGCGAAGCCGACGCCCTGGAGCAGCGCGGCCCACAGGTCGGCGTCCTCCGCTGGGTCACCGAGGACGAACGACGTCGCCTCCGGTGCCCGGAACGGGAACCGCTCCCCCGGCGAGACGAGGGGGTAGGCGACCGCACTCGACGGTTCGAACGCCCTGGCCGGTGCGTCCATCTCCGCCGGGTCGGCCTTCGGGAAGTGCGCCGCCAGTGCCCCGGCCCCGACGCTCGACGCCCCGCCGGGCAGCCATGTGCCGTCCGGGGCACGGTGGTTGTAGACCACGCCGGTGGGGTCGCGGACCGGGTCGCGGGCGGCGCCCTTCAGTACGAGCGTGGTGCCGAGCACGGAGTTCCAGGAGCCGGGCCGCAGCGCGCCCGACGCGATCTGGGCCGCGCAGCCGTCGGTCATCCCGGCGAGCACCGGTGTGCCGACGGGGATGCCGGTGGCGTCGGCGGCTGCCGGGCCGACCTCGCCGAGGAGCGTCCCCGGGGGCACGACACCGGGGAACAGGCCGTCGGGGACGCCGAGTCGAGCCAGCTCGGCCGTCGGCCAGCGGTCGCCCTCCAGGTCGTAGCCCGTCTTCAAGGCATGGCTGGAATCGGCCGGGGGCGGCTCCCCCGTGAGCCGGGAGACGATCAGGTCGGGCTGGTGCGCCAGGCGCAGCGAGGTGCCGCCGTACTCCCCCAGCAGCCACAGCGCCTTCGGCAGCGCCCAGGTGTCCTGGACCGCGAGCCCGGCCTCCCGGGCCCGAGCGGCCTCGGTCTTCGCCCGTCCGTCGTCGTACATCAGCGCGGGGCTCACCGGACGGCCCGAGCCGTCCGTCAGCAGGACCGTGCCGGACGTGCCGCACACCGCGAGTCCGCCGATCGGCAGACCCCTGGGCGCGGAGCCGAGGGCCGCCCGGGACGCCGTGCACAGCGCCGCCCACCACCGCAGCGGGTCCTGCTCGTGCCGCACCCCGTCCCGCCGGCCCGTCAGCGGGGCCGAGCCGCTGCCGAGGACCGTGCCGTCGGCGGTCACGAGCAGCACGCGGACGCTCTGCGTGCCCAGGTCGACGCCCAGCCAGCCCGCACCCTCGTCCACCATCCGGAACCTCCCACGCCGTCGCAGTCGGATCTGTGAACTTCTCACTGTGCCCCGATATTTTCCCGTGCGCGAGGGATTGACGCCCAACTTCAGCCGTTCCACCCTCTGTTAACGAGTCGACTCGACGTGTTAACCAGGCTCCACGCGGAGGTACGGATGGACACGCACGTGCACGACCGCCGGCGCTTCCTCGCCCTCGCCGCCGGGGCGGCGGCGGCCCCGTTTCTCGCGGCCTGCGGCGCCGGCTTCGGCGGGAACGACGACAAGAGCGACGGCTCCGCCGCGGACGACGTCACCGGTTCCTTCGACTGGAAGCGGGAGAAGGGCACCACCGTCAAGGCGCTGCTCAACAAGCATCCGTACACGGACGCCCTCATCGCCGACCTCAAGTCGTTCACGGCGAAGACCGGCATCAAGGTCGAGTACGACGTCTTCCCCGAGGACAACTACTTCGACAAGCTCACCGTGGACCTGTCCAGCGGGCGTGCCTCCTACGACGTCTTCATGCTCGGCGCGTACATGGTGTGGCAGTACGGGCCGCCGAACTGGCTGGAGGATCTCGGCCCCTGGATGCGCAACTCCTCGGCGACGGGCGCCGAATGGGACCAGGCGGACTTCTTCCCCAACCTGCTCCAGGCCGACCAGTGGTCGCTGAAGGCGGGGGCGCCGCTCGGCCAGGGCGGGCAGTACGCGCTGCCGTGGGGCTGGGAGACCAACGTCGTCGCGTACAACACCGAGGTGTTCCGCAAGCTCGGTGTGAAACCGGCCGAGACGTTCGACGAGCTGACCGAACTCGCCGGCACCATCAAGCGGAAGGCACCGGGCGCCGGGTTCGACGGGATGTACGGGATCGCCGTGCGCGGGTCCAGGAGCTGGGCGACGATCCACCCGGGCTTCATGACGATGTACGCCCGCAACGGGCTGAAGGACTTCACGGTCGACGGCGGGAAGCTCACGCCCGCGATGAACAGCCCCGAGGCCGTCGCCTTCACCGAGGACTGGGCCCGCATGGTCAAGCGGGGCGGACCGCCGTCCTGGACGTCGTACACCTGGTACCAGTGCTCCAGCGACCTCGGCGCGAAGAAGGCCGGGATGCTCTTCGACGCCGACACCGCCGCCTACTTCCAGGCGGTGAAGGGCGCCAGCCCCGCCTCCGGGAAGATCGCCTTCCACCCCGGGCCGAAGGGGCCGGACGGGTCGCTCGCCACCAACATGTGGATCTGGTCGCTCGGCATGAACGCCAAGAGCAAGAAGAAGAGCGCCAGCTGGCTGTTCCTGCAGTGGGCGACCGGCAAGGAGCACCTGCGCAAGAGCGCGATCACGCACAACCACATCGACCCGGTGCGCAAGTCCGTCGCCGACGACGCCGCGTACAAGGACAAGATGCGGCATCTGCCGGGCTTCCTGGAGACCTTCGAGACGGTCGTCGACCAGACGAAGATCCAGTTCACCCCGCAGGCGCAGTTCTTCGACGCGACGACCAGCTGGGCCGCGGCCCTCCAGGAAATCTACGGCGGCCAGGGCGCGAAGTCGGTCCTGGACGGGCTGGCGGACGACCTCGCTGGCAAGGTGGGCTAGCCGATGGGGTGGCGGCTCACCCTGCGCCCGTACCTCCTGATCGTCCCGGCACTGCTGCTGACCTGCGGGATCCTCTATCCCTTCGGGCTCGGGCTGTACTACACGCTGTTCGACTTCTCGGCGAGCAAACCGCAGCCGGACATGGTGCGGTTCGAGAACTACGCGACCGTCTTCACGCAGGAGGCGTTCTGGAACTCGGCGTGGGTGACGGTGCTGTACGCGGTCGGGGCGGCCCTCGTGGAGACCGTGCTCGGGGTGACCGTCGCCCTGCTGCTGCACCGCTCGACCCTGCTGGGCCGGATCCTGGAGAAGATCCTGATCCTGCCGCTGATGATCGCCCCGGTGATCGCGGCGATCATCTGGAAGCTGATGCTCCAGCCGTCGGTCGGGGTGGTCAACCACCTGCTGAGGCCCTTCGGTCTCGGCGGCGTGCAGTGGACCGACACCCCGACGGGTGCGCTGCTGTCGTCGATCGCCGTGGACGTGTGGGTCTACACCCCGTTCGTGGCGATCCTCGCCCTGGCCGGTCTGCGGTCGCTGCCCACCTCCCCGTTCGAGGCGGCGGCCGTGGACGGCGCGGGGTGGTGGTACACGTTCCGGCGGCTGACGCTGCCGATGCTGTGGCCGTACGTGCTGGTCGCGGTGATCTTCCGGTTCATGGACTCGCTGAAGGTGTTCGACATCATCTACGCCCTGACGGAAGGCGGGCCGGGTGACTCGACGGTCGTCCTGCAGATCCGGGCGTATCTGGAGGCCATCCGCTTCCAGCGCTACTCCTTCGGGATCAGCTACACGATCGTGCTGTGGGCCGTGGTGTACCTGGCCGCGATGGTGCTGGTGAAGCACCTGGGGAAGATCCAGCGGAAGGCCGCGGAGGTGACCACATGAGGAAGCGCCTGGTGGGGTGGCTGTGCGACACCGCCCTGATCCTCTACTTCGTCTTCGCGCTGTTCCCGATCGCCTGGATGGTGATCCTGTCGCTGAAGCCGGCCGACCAGCTCTTCTCCACCTACTTCTCCTTCTCGCCCACCCTCGACGGCTACCGGACGGTCCTCGGTGACAGCGAGGGCATCCCGTTCGTGCGGTTCTTCGTCAACAGCCTGGTGGTGTCGGTGGGGGCGGTCGTGCTGTCGCTGGTGGTGGGCCTGCCGGCGGCGTACGCCTCGGCGCGGTGGCGGTTCAAGGGCTCGGAGAACCTGATGTTCACGCTGCTGTCGTTCCGCTTCGCGCCCGAGCTGACCGTCATCATCCCGCTGTTCGTGCTCTACCAGAAGCTCGGCCTGTTCGACACGTACGTCGGCATGGTGTGGGTGCTGCAGCTCGTCACACTGCCGCTGATCGTGTGGATCATGCGGTCCTACTTCGCCGATCTGACCCCCGAGCTGGAGCAGGCGGCCCTGCTCGACGGCTACACCCGCAAGCAGGCGTTCTTCAAGGTGGCCCTGCCGCTGGTCAAGCCGGGCATCGCGGCCGTGTCGCTGCTGGCGTTCATCTTCGCCTGGAACAACTTCGTCTTCCCGCTGATCCTCACCTCCAACGAGGCCCAGACGGTGACCGTGGGCGCCCTCTCCTTCCTCGGCGGGGACCGGCCCAAGTACAACCTCACGGCCGCCGCCGCGCTGGTCTCCGTCGTACCGCCACTGCTGCTGGCCCTGACGATCCAGCGGTATCTGGTGCGGGGCCTGTCGTTCGGGGCGGTGAAGTCATGATCCGGCTGAGCGGGATACGCAAGGCGTACGGGAAGACGCTCGCGCTCGACGAGCTCGAACTGGAGGTGCGGGAGGGCGAGTTCTTCTGCCTGCTCGGGCCGTCCGGCGCGGGCAAGACCACCACGTTGAAGACCGTCGCCGGGCTCGAACAGCCCGACTCCGGCACCGTCGTGCTCGACGGCGAGGACATGCGGGGTGTCGAGCCGTACGACCGGGGCGTGGCGATGTGCTTCGAGAGCTACGCCCTCTACCCGCACCGCTCGGCCTACGACAACCTGGCCTCGCCGCTGCGCTCGCCCCGGCACCGGCTGCCCGCCGCCGAGGCCCGTCAGCGGATCGGCGCGATCGCCGAACTGCTCGGCATCTCGGGGCTGCTGGACCGGCCCGTGGGCCAGTTGTCCAACGGCCAGCGGCAGCGCGTCGCCCTCGGCCGGGTGCTGGTCCGCCCCGCCCGGGCCTTCCTGCTCGACGAGCCGCTCTCCCACCTGGACGCCAAGCTCCGCCAGCAGATGCGGGCCGAGCTCAAGGCGATCGGGGCCGTGCAGCACACCACCACCCTCTACGTCACCCACGACTCGGTCGAGGCGCTGGCGCTCGGCGACCGGATCGGGGTCATCCGGCAGGGGCGGATCGTGCAGACGGGCACCCGGGAGGAGATCTGGTACCGGCCCCACGACACCGAGGTCGCGCGGGCTTTCGGCCGGCCCCGGATCAACCTGCTGCCTGGGGTGGTGACGGAGAGCGGCGTGCGCTCGGACGGCGGTGTGGACCTGCCGGTCCGGGCCCGGGCCGCACCGGGCACGGACGTCCTGGTCGGCCTGCGCCCCCGGGACATCGCCCTGCACGGCGAGGGCCACGAACTGACCGGGACCGTGTACGTCACCGAGGTGCTCGGCCGGTCCGTGGAGGTCACCGTCCGGCTCGGGACCGGGGAGCAGCGGGTGTCGCTGGTGGCCCCCCGGGCGGACGCGGCGCGCCTTCGTCCGGACGATCCGGTACGGCTCGTGGTCCGGCCTGAGAACCTGCTGCTGTTCGAGGCCGACCGGCCGGAGCGACCGGGACGACGGATAGAGACACAGTCATGAGCAGCAGCAGTGGTGGACAGCACGGGCCCGCGGCACGCCAGGCCGCCATGGCCGAGCAGGTGCTGGCCGACGGCTCGGCGACGGCGGCGGAGCTCGCCGAGCGGTTCGGGGTGAGCCTGATGACCATCCACCGGGACCTCGACGAGCTCGAACGGCAGGGCATCGTACGGAAGTTCCGGGGCGGGGTGACCGCGCAGCCGTCGGGGGTCTTCGAGTCGAACGTGCAGTACCGGCTGAAGAGCATGCGGGCCGAGAAGGCCGCCGTCGCCGAGCACGCGGTGCGGATGGTGGAGCCCGGGATGGCGATCCTGCTGGACGACTCCACGTCCACGCTGGAGATAGCCAGGCGGCTGCGCACGGCCGAGGTCACGCCGCTGACGGTCGTCACCAACTTCCTGGAGGCCATCAACCTCCTCTCCGACCAGCGGGGCATCCACCTGATGGCGCTCGGCGGCGACTACGACCCGCTGCACTCCTCGTTCCTCGGGGTGTCGTGCGTGGAGGCGGTCGAGCAGCTCCGGGTGGATGTGTGCTTCGCGTCGACGTCGGCCGTGCACGGGGGTTACGCCTACCACCAGGAGCAGCACATCGTGTCCGTGAAGCGGGCGATGCTCGACGCGGCGGCACGGAACGTCCTGCTGGTCGACCACACCAAGCTCGGCCGGGTCGCCCTGCACCGGGTCGTCCCGCTGTCCCGCTTCGATCTGCTCCTGGTGGACGACGGGGCGTCGGCGGAGGCGCTGCGGGATCTGGACGAGCACAAGGTCCGTTACGAGGTTTGCGCGACGAAGGGCGGCCATGACGGGACTGGAGCTACGTGAGCTGCGGAAGACCTATCGGTCGCGGGGGCGGCCTTCGGTGGACGCCGTACGCGGCATCGACCTGAGCCTCGGGTCCGGGGAGTTGCTCGGGCTGCTCGGGCCGTCGGGCTGCGGCAAGTCGACGACCCTCCGCATGATCGCCGGTCTTGAGCCGGTCACCGGCGGGGACATCCTGGTCGGTGGGGCGTCGGTCGTCGAGCGGCCCGCGCAGCAGCGGAACATCGGGGTCGCCTTCGAGAACTACGCGCTGTACCCGCCGCTGTCGGTCGCGGAGAACCTGGCGTTCGGCCTGAAGGCCCGGCGCAGGGCCGCCCGCGGTGACGTCGACCGCAAGGTGAAGGAGATCGCCGAACGGGTCGGCCTGACCGACCTCCTCGGCGCCCGCCCGGCCGGCCTCTCCAGCGGCCAGAAGCAGCGCGTCTCCCTGGCCCGGGCCCTGATCCGCGAACCGGACGTGCTGCTGCTCGACGAACCCCTCTCCCACCTGGACGCGGCGCAGCGCGACACCACCCGCCGTGAACTCAAGCGCATTCAGAAGGACCTGGGCCACACCACGATCCTGGTCACCCACGACCAGGAGGAGGCCCTCTCCCTCGCCGACCGGATCGCCGTGATGAAGGACGGCGTCATCCAGCAGCTCGGCACCCCCTACGAGATCTACGACAGCCCGGCCAACGTGTTCGTCGCGGACTTCGTCGGCGAGCCCGCGATCACCCTGCTGCCCGGTATCTCCGGCGGCGACGGTCACGCCCGGCTCTCCGACTCGGTGCGGATCGCCCTGCCCGTGCCGGTGGACCGGGGGCGAGAGGTGGTGGTCGGGGTCCGCCCCGAGGACGTCCGGCTCACCGCCGAAGACGGCCTGCCCGCCCGGGTCGTCGCCCACGAACCGCTTCTGGAGTCGGGCCTGGCCACCCTCGCCCTGGACGGTGTCGAACGGCATCTGGTCGTCCTCACCGACCCCGAGGTACGGCTCGCCCACGACGAGCGGGTCCGGGTCGCCGCCGACCCCCGGCACACCCATGTCTTCGACGCCGAGACAGGAGCCTCACTGCGATGACTGACGTAAACAGCGTGCGTGTCGTGGCCGCCGGCGACCACTTCGTCCTGCCGTCCCTGATCACGCGGGCGGTGCAGCACGAAGTGGGACGGGCGGACGTCAGGGAACTGAAACTCGGCTGGCCGCTGGAGCCGTTCGGCCCGGTCGCCGAGGTGCAGGAGGCCAGCGACGCCGAGGACCAGATGATCGAGGCGCTGGCCGGGGCGCAGGTCCTGGTCACGCAGATGGGCCCGGTCACCGAGAAGGTCCTCGCCGCCTGCCCGGATCTGAAGCTGGTCGTGGTCTGCCGGGGCGGGCCGGTCAACGTCAACCTGGACGCGGCCAGGAAGCGTGACGTGCGAGTGTGCTTCGCGCCGGGCCGCAACGCCGCCGCCACCGCCGAGTTCACCCTCGGCATGATGCTGGCGGCCCTGCGCCGCATCCCCCAGGCCCACACCCCGCTCGCCGGGCAGGGCAGTTGGGAGGGAGCGACGTACTACACGTACGAGCAGAGCGGACTGGAGCTGGAGGACCTGCCCGTCGGGCTGGTCGGGTACGGGGCCGTCGGCAGCCGGGTCGCGCGCGTGCTGTGCGCGTTCGGGGCGCGGGTGATGGTCTACGACCCGTATGTGCACGGCGAGATCCACGGCCTGCGCGTGGCCTCGCTCGACGACCTCCTGCGCCGCTCCCGGGTGATCACCCTGCACGCCCGGCTCACGCCCGAGACGCGGGGTCTGATCGGCGCCCGGGAACTGGGGCTGCTGCCGTCCGGCGCGGTGGTGGTGAACGTGGCCCGGGGCCCGCTGCTGGACGAGGGCGCGCTGTGCGACGCGCTGGACAGCGGCCAGGTGGCGGCGGCGGCGCTCGACACGTACGAGCGGGAGCCGTTGCCGGCGGAGTCCCGGCTGCTGGGGCAGGCCGACCGGGTGGTGCTGACCCCGCACCTGGGCGGGGCGTCGCGGGCCGTGGCGGAGAAGGCGGCGCGGATCGCCGCCGAAGAGGTGGGCCGCTGGGTGCGCGGGGAGCCGCTCGCGCACTGTCTGACCTGAGACCTGGAGGAGAGCCGCATGTACGTCGGTATCGATGTGGGCACGTCCATGGTCAAGGCGGCGGCCTTCGACGCCACCGGCCGTGAACTCGCCGTGGCGTCCCGCCCGGTGGACCTCTCCCTGCACGGCGGGGTCGTCGAGCAGGACATGGAGGAGGTGTACGGGGCGGTCGTCGCCGTGCTCGGCGAGGTCACCGAACGGGTCCCGGAGCCGGTCGAGCTGGCCGGGCTCACGGGGCAGGGCGACGGGGTGTGGCTGGTCGACGGAGAAGGCCGGCCGGTGCGCCCCGCCGCCTCGTGGATGGACGGGCGGGCGCACGAACTGGTCGACCGGTGGCTGGCGGACGGCACGTTCGACACGGTGTTCCGGCGGACGGGCAGCGCGATGTTCCCGGGGTGCCCGGGGCCGCTGCTGGCGTGGCTGGACCGTCACGAACCGAAGGCGCTGGACGCAGCGAAGGCCGCCCTGTACTGCAAGGACATGGTGTTCCAGCGGCTGACGGACACCGGGCCCACGACGGATGTGTCGGACGCGTCCATGCCGTTCCTGGACCCGCGGACCCGGGCGTACGACAACCGGGTCGTCGAGCTGCTGGGGCTGACGCACCGCCGGGGTCTGCTCGCCCCGGTCAGCGACCCGGTCGCGACGGCCGGGGCGCGGGGCGAGGGCCTGCCGTCCGGGACCCGGATCGCGAACGGGCCGTACGATCTGCCGGCCTGCGCGCTGGGCGCCGGGGTCACGTCCCCGGGGGACGGTCTGCTGATCGTCGGCACCTGTCTGGCCAGTCTGGTCGCCACGACCGAGCTCGACCTGACCGGCGAACCGGCCGGCCTGTACATCTCCACGGACCGGCCCGGGCACTGGCTGCGCGCCATGCCCGCGATGGTCGGGACGGCGGCGCTGGACTGGGTGCTGTCGACGACCGGGGTGCGGCACGACGAGGTGGACGGCCTGCTGGATGAGACGCCGCCGGGCGCGCACGGCGTCCGGGTGCTGCCGTACTTCGCGCCCTCCGGCGAGCGCGCCCCCTTCGTCGAGCCGCGTCTGCGCGCCGAACTCACCGGTGTCTCCCTGGAGTCGACCCGGGGTGATCTGGTCCGTGCCACCTGTGAGGGCATCGGGTACGCGGCCCGGCACTGCCTGGAGGCGGCGGGCCTCACCGGGAACCTGGCCGTGTGCGGGGGCGGCACCCGCAGCTCCGCCTGGATGCGGCTGCTGGCCGATGTGCTGGGCCGGCCGCTGCGGGTCGTCGAGGGCGAGGTGGGAGCGCGGGGGGCGGTCCTGGCGGCGGCCGAGCGGTACGGGGTGCCGCTGGACGCGACGGCGTGGACGAAACCGACGGCGGTCGTCGAGCCGGACCCGGACCGGGCGGCGTTCTACACCAGGGGCTACACGGAGCACCTGGACCGGCTGGCCGGGGCACGGACCCGCGCGCGGGCCTGAACACACCTGTGACGAAAGGGACTTGGATGCACCTGAGACGCCGATCTCTCCTGCTCGCGGCGGCCGCGGGAACGGCCACGGCGGCCACGGCCGCCCCGGCGGCGGCCGAACCCGGCAAGGGCGGCGGCCCGATCGTCATCGGCCACCGCGGCGCGGCCGGCTGGCGCCCGGAGCACACGGCGCCCTCGTACACGTACGCCGTGCAGACCGGGGCCGACTGGATCGAACCGGATCTGGTGCCGACGAAGGACCACGTGCTGGTGGTCCGGCACGAGAACGAGATCTCCCAGACGACCGACGTGGCCCGCCACCCGGAGTTCGCGGACCGCCGTACGACGAAGACGGTCGACGGACGGCCGGTCACCGGCTGGTTCACGGAGGACTTCACACTGGCCGAGCTGAAGACGCTGCGGGCGGTGGAGCGGCTGCCCGCTGTCCGCAACCGCAACACCGTCTTCGACGGGCGCGCGGAGATCATGACCTTCCAGGAGGTCGTCGACCTGGCGCGGCGGCTGTCGCGGGAGCACGGCCGGACGATCGCCGTCTTCCCGGAGACCAAGCACCCCACGTACTTCCGTTCCCTCGGCCTGCCGTTGGAGCCGAAGCTGGCGGCCGCGATCCGTCGGAACCGGCTCGGCCGGCGCGAGTGCGTGGTGCAGTCGTTCGAGCCGACGAGCCTGAAGCGGATCGCGGCGGAGCGGCTGGGCGTGCCGCTGTGGCAGGCGCTGGGGACGACGGGCGGGCCGTACGACCTGGTCGCGGCCGGCGATCCGACGACGTACAAGGACATGATGAGCCCGGCGGGACTCGCGCGGATCGCCGCGTACGCGGACTGGATCGGGCCGGACAAGTCCTCGGTCGCCGGCACGTCGCTCGTCGCGGACGCGCACGCGGCGGGGCTGCGGATCGGGCCGTACACCTTCCGCGCGGAGAACCAGTTCCTGCCGCCGGAATTCCGACACGGGAGCGGAGCGAACGATTTCGGGGACGCGTTCGCCGAATACGCGCTGTACTACCGCATGGGGGTCGATGCGGTCGTAACCGACTTCCCGGACTTGGCGGTGATCGCGAGGAGGGGCTGATGTTCTTCAAGGACAAGCACTGTCCGACCTGTGGCGGCAGCGGCACGCAGGTGTTCACGCCGCTCAAGCCCGCGGAGCGAAAGGCGATCGGGACGGATCGCACGGACCTGTGGCGCTGCACCGCCGCGGGCTGCCGGTGGTATCAGCCCTGGGGGCATCAGGCCGGCGGGGGCCGGCTCCCGGAGGAACTGCAGAACCCGGGAGCCGGCGCCTCGGCGTGAGTCCTACAGGTTGGAGAAGTCCGGGCCCTTGGTGCGGCTGCGCTTGATCTCGTAGAAGCCCGGGACCGAGGCCACGGCGAGGGTGCCGTCCCAGAGGCGGCCGGCCTCCTCGCCCTGCGGGGCCGGGGTGACGACCGGGCCGAAGAAGGCGATCTGCTCGCCGTCGGGGCCGGGCACGGCGATGACCGGGGTGCCGACGTCCTGGCCGACCTTGTCGATGCCCTCCTTGTGGGAGGCGCGCAGCTGAGCCTCGTACGGGGTGGAGTCCCAGTGCTCCAGGAGGGACTCGGGCAGGCCCACGTCCTTCAGGGCGGCGGCGACGGTCTCCTTGCCGGGACCCTCGCCCTGGTTGTGGATGCGGGTGCCGAGCGCGGTGTAGAAGTCGCCGAGGACCTCGGGGCCCTGCTCCTGCTGGGCGGCTATGACGACCCGGACGGGGCCCCACGCCTTGGTCTCCAGCAGCTCGCGGTACTCCTCGGGCAGCTCGTCCAGCTTGTCCTCGTTGAGGACGGCGAGGCTCATGAGATGCCAGCGGACCTCGATGTCCCTGACCTTCTCCACCTCCAGCACCCAGCGAGAGGTCATCCAGGCCCAGGGGCACAGCGGGTCGAACCAGAAGTCGACGGGGGTCTTGTCCGACATGTCTCTCCTCAGCAGGAAACCGTTTCTCGGGCAACGCCGGTACGCGTTCCCGTCATTCCCGGCTGCCCCGTGTCAGGTGCACGTGGCAGGATCGGTGCTGCTCAGCCCTGCCCCACGACATTCGAGGAGTGCCGCCCGTGCCCGGTGAGAATCTGTCCCGCGACGAGGCCCGGGAGCGGGCCGCCCTGCTGCGCGTCGACGGGTACGAGGTGTCCCTCGACCTGCGGTCCGCGGTCGGTGAGGACCGAGGGGACGGGCCCCGCACCTTCCGCTCCGTCACGACGATCCGGTTCCGCTGCAACGAGCCCGGGGCGAGCACCTTCGCCGATCTGATCGCGCCGAGTGTGACGGCCGTCTCACTCAACGGCCGTGATCTGGACCCCGGCGAGGTCTTCGACGGCTCCCGGATCACGCTGGAGGACCTGGCCGCGGACAACGAGCTCGTCGTCGACGCCCAGTGCGCCTACTCCCGCACCGGCGAGGGCCTGCACCGCTTCGTCGACCCCGAGGACGGCGAGGTGTACCTGTACACGCAGTACGAGCCGGCCGACTCGCGCCGGGTCTTCGCCAACTTCGAGCAGCCCGACCTGAAGGCCCCCTACCGCTTCGAGGTGCGGGCGCCCGAGGGCTGGACGGTGTGGAGCAACGGGGCTGGTGAGCAGGCCGACGGGGTGTGGCGGTTCGCCGAGACCAAGCCGATCTCGACGTACATCACCTGTGTGGTGGCGGGCCCGTACCACTACGTGACGGACTCCTACTCGCGCACCTTCGACGACGGCACGACGCTGGAGATCCCGCTCGGCGCCCTGTGCCGCAAGGGCCTCGCGCCCCACTTCGACGCCGACGACGTCTTCCTGGTCACCAAGCAGGGTCTGGACTTCTTCCACGACCACTTCGACTACCCGTACCCGTTCGGGAAGTACGACCAGGCGTTCGTGCCCGAGTACAACCTGGGCGCGATGGAGAACCCGGGCCTGGTGACGTTCCGGGAGGAGTTCATCTTCCGCGGGAAGGTGACGCAGGCGTCCTACGAGGGCCGGGCCAACGTCGTCCTGCACGAGATGGCGCACATGTGGTTCGGCGACCTGGTCACCATGGAGTGGTGGGACGACCTGTGGCTGAAGGAGTCCTTCGCGGACTTCATGGGCGCGTTCTCCCTGGTCCGCGCGACCCGCTTCGAGAACGGCTGGATCACCTTCGCCAACCGCCGCAAGGCCTGGGCCTACCGCGCGGACCAGCTGCCCTCCACGCACCCGATCACGGCGGACATCCGCGACCTGCAGGACGCCAAGCTGAACTTCGACGGCATCACGTACGCCAAGGGCGCGTCGGTGCTGAAGCAGCTCGTGGCGTACGTCGGCGAGGAGGCGTTCCTGGAGGGCGCCCGGCGCTACTTCAAGCGGCACGCGTACGGCAACACGCGCCTCGGCGATCTGCTGTCGGTGCTGGAGGAGACCAGCGGCCGGGACATGAGCGCCTGGTCGCGGTCCTGGCTCCAGACGGCCGGTGTGAACTCGCTGACGCCGCAGGTGCTGCTGGGCGCGGACGGCCGCGTCGAGGAGCTGGCGGTGCTGCAGGAGGCCGCCGAGTCCCACCCCGAACTGCGCCCGCACCGGGTGGCGGTGGGCCTGTACCGGGTGACGGGCGGCGGGGCGCTGGAGCGGTACGCGCGCGTGGAGACCGACGTCGACGGCGCGCGGACGGTCGTGGCGGAACTGGCCGGGGCCGACGCCCCCGACCTGGTCCTGGTCAACGACGACGACCTGACCTACTGCAAGATCCGCTTCGACGAGACCTCGCTGGCGACCCTGCGCGAGCACCTGGGCGCGGTCACCGACCCGCTCGCGCGCGCCCTGTGCTGGTCGGCGCTGTGGAACATGACGCGCGACGCGTTGCTCCCGGCGCGGGACTTCGTGGACCTGGTGCTGCGATTCGGCGGGCGGGAGTCCGGGATCGGCGTCGTGCAGATGCTGCACGCGTGGGCCGAGTCGGCGGTCACGCACTACACGGCGCCCGCCCGGCGCGAGACGGCCGCCCGGCTGCTCGCCGAGGGCGCCCGGCGTGAGCTGTACGCGGCCGGTCCGGGCAGCGAGCACCAGCTGGCCTGGGCGCGCTTCTTCGCCCGGACGGCCACCGCCGAGGCCGACTTCGAGCTGCTGCGGGACCTGCTCGCGGGCACGGCGACGGTCGAGGGCCTCGACCTGGACCAGGAGCTGCGCTGGGTGTTCCTGGAGCCGCTGGCCGCGCACGGGGCCGTGGACGAGAAGGTGCTGGCCGAGGAGCTGACCCGGGACGACACGGCCTCCGGCAAGCGCCACCAGGTGCGCTGTCTGGCCGCCCGCCCGTCCGAGGCGGTCAAGGCGCAGGCGTGGGCGCAGGTCGTGGAGTCGGACGCGCTGTCCAACGCCATGGTCGAGGCGACCATCGCGGGCTTCTCCCAGGGCTCGCAGCGGGAGCTGATCGCGCCGTACGCCGAGAAGTACTTCGCGGCGATCGAGCGGGTGTGGGCGGAGCGGTCGATCCAGATCGGCATGCACGTGGTGCAGGGCCTGTTCCCGTCGCTCCAGCAGTCCCAGGAGACGCTGGACGCCACGGACGCGTGGCTCGACGCTCACAAGGAGGCGGCCCCGGCGCTGCGCCGGCTGGTGCTGGAATCCCGTGACGATCTGGCACGGGCGTTGCGCGGACAGACGTGCGACCAGGCCTCTGACCAGTAGCTTTGGCCTGAGATTTGGGCGTTCCTCCTTCGTTACGAGATGAGTGCCCCTCGAGCCGTAACCCCTGGTCCGCACCCGAACGGACCAGGGGCTTTCGGCATCCGAACATTCGTCCTTTAGTGCTGGGTTGTCCGTATTTGTCGACGGACCTGTAACAGCGGTTCAAGGAGGGTCTGAGCGCGGGAAATTGCGGGTCATGACCCACAACACCCCGCTCTCCCCCCGCCCCCTGCACGACGTGTCCGGCGGTGGCCGCCCCCGTGTGATGACGACGGCCCAGCTCCGCTCGCACGGGGTCTCCACGGCCGAGACGAACGAGCAGTGCCGCGCGGGTGGCCCCTGGCAGCAGTTCCTCCCGGGCGTCGTCCTGCTCCACCCGGGCCCGCCGACCAGCGAGGAGCGGCTGCACGCGGTGCTGATGTACGCGGCGCGGGAGCGCGGCACCGGGGTACCGGCCCAGCCCGACGCGGGCCGGCCGCACGCCCCCGCCTACCCCGACGCGGTGATCACGGGCCTGGCCGCGCTGACGCTGCACGGCTTCTCCTCCACTCCCCCGCTGCCGTCCCTGGACGCGATCGACGTCCTGGTCCCGCGGCTGCGGCGGCTGCGCTCCACGGGCTGCGCGCGTATCGTCCGCACGCCCGTCATGCCCGCCCCCGAGCAGGTCACGGGGGTGCCGGTGGCTCCGGTCGCCCGCGCGCTGGCCGACGCGGTGGCCGAACTCGCGGACGCCGGCATCGTCCGCCGACTGCTCACGGAGGCGGTGCGCGGCGCCCACTGCGACCCGACGGCGGTGGTCCGCGAACTGAACCAGGCCCGGCTGCTGAGCCGCCCCCACGTCGTGGACGCGGTGGAGTCGCTGCTCGCCGAGGGCCGGGCGCGCGCGGAGGACCGCCTCTACCGGATGGTCCACCAGTACGACCTGCCCGACCCGGTCTGGAACGTCGACCTGCGCCTGCCCGGCGGCCCCTACCTCGGCGGCCTCGACGCGTACTGGCCCGACCACGCGGTGGCGGTGGAGCTCGACACCCGGGCGCCCCGGCAGGACGACGACGCCCAGTGGTCCGAGTACGCCCGCAAGCGCGAGCACCTGGAGCGCCTCGGCATCACGGTCGTCCACATCACGCCCCGCAAGCTCCGCGACTCCCCGGAGCAGCAGGCGACGGTGATCCGCACGGCCCTGATGGCCGCGGCCGACCGCGAACCTGCGGCGTACGTCGCGGTGCTGCCCCGGTAGTGACGGACGGACCGGGGGCAGGACCAGGAGGGGATGGGGAGGGGCCGCCGGGGCGCACCGGCGGCCCCTCCTCACGTCAGGGAGGCGCTACTTGCCGCAGAACTCCGCCTCGATGATCGCGTCGGTGCTGCCCGACCAGTCCCCGTTGAAGTTGACGGCGAGGGAGTGCCGGCCGTTCCCCGTGGTCACCGCGTCCGAGTTCGAGCCGTAGATCCCCCCGTCGTGGCCCCAGACGTGGACGCCGCAGCTGAGCTTGCGGTCGACCAGCCCCAGGCCGTAGCGGCTGGTCTCCCGGCTGGACTCGACCGTGGTCTTCATCTCCTTCAACTGCTCGCGCGGGAGCAGCCTGCCGCCGAGCAGGGCCGAGTAGAAGCGGGTCAGGTCGGCCGAGCTGGAGACCATCTGGCCGGAGCCGTAGGCCAGGCGCGGGTTCAGTTCCGTCACGTCGTACGTCGGGCCCGTGGCCGTCCTGGCCAGCTTGGAGTAGGCGCGGCTGCTGGGCCGGGGCAGGGTGACCCGGGTGGTGGGGACCGACGTGGAGGCCAGGTGCAGCGGGTCGATGATCCGGCGGTCGATCTCGTCGCCGTAGTCGTTGCCGGTGGCCTTCTCGATCACCCGCGCGGCCAGGAGGTAGTTGGTGTTGGAGTACGCGAACGACGCGCCGGGCTCGAAGTACGGCCGGTTCTTCATCGCGATGGCGAGCAAGTCCTCGGGGGCCGCGTCGTCGAAACGGTGCTTCATGAAGCCGTCCGGGGTCATGTAGGTCTGCTGGAAGCCCGGGTCCTCCAGGTAGTCGAAGATGCCGCTGGTGTGGTTCAGGAGCTGGCGCAGGGTGATGCGCCGGCCGTCGTGGCCGTTGCCGCGGACCACGCCCGGCAGCCATTCCTCCACCGTGTCGTCGAGCGAGAGCTCCCCCTCGGCCTCCAGTTGCAGGACGACGGTCGCGACGAACGTCTTCGAGATGCTGGCGACGCGGTAGTGGTCCCGCGTCGAACGCGGCTCCCCCGTCCCGAGGTTGCCGGTACCGGCCGTGGCCGCCCAGGTGCCGTGTCCCCTCCGCACCGCCACGGTCACGCCCGGAACGCCGTCGGCCACCGCGGCCCGTACGGCCTGCCGGGTCGCGTCGTGGCCGCCGGGAGCCTTGCCGGGGGCGGCTGCCAGCGCCGGGGCAGCCAGGGCCGCCGTCAGTGCCACGGCCGTCGCCGCCGTCAGGGTCGTACGCAGGTGTCTCTTCATGTCCCCGTTTCCCCCTGTCACATCGAGCTGCGTTCGGGGGGAGGGACCTCGGCCGCCCGGCCCGGGTTGACCGGGTCCGGGCGGTTGAGCGGGAATCAGCCCTTCTTGAGCACCAGTTCGGTGTTGCGGTCGTTCGGGTCGCCGCCGAGGGTCGTGCTCGCGCCGGGGGCGTTGAGGGACAGCTCGCGGTAGAGGGCCGCGAGGCCGGTCTGGGAGAGGTCGGAGAAGTCCGTGCGGTGCGGGGCCGAGGACTCCACCAGGGTCGTGAACAGGGAGATCGTGCCGTCCTTGTTGTCGGTCAGCTCGATCACCCGGGCCAGCTGCGGGAAGTCGACGTGGGAGGCGGTGGAGATCTCCCAGAAGGAGCCGCCGCTCGCCATGGCGTGCGGGGTGATGACGTTCTTGTGGATGTGGCCGTTCACCCAGGCGAGCACCCTGGGGTGGCTGCCGAGCAGGGCGAGGACCTCCTGGCCGTTGTGGCGCCGCTCGTTGGGCCTGGCCGGATCGCTGCGGAGGTTCGTCATCGTCTTGCTGGTGTGATGGCTGAAGATCACCGCGTAGGAGTCCTTGTTGTCCCGCAGCGTCTTGTCGAGCCACTTCAGCTGGGCCGTGCCGATGGACCCCTCGTAGTGGCCGCCGGCGTCGGTGGTGTCCAGGCTGATGCCGATGACGTCGTCGGAGATGCGGAAGGCGTAGTACTGGGTGCCCGCGTCCAGGTTGGCGGAGGAGTAGCCGTGGCCGGCCGGGCCGACGCCGCGGTGGGCCGGGTCGAGGTGCGCCCGGAGGTACTCGGCCTGCGTGAAGGGCGCGCGCTTCTCGTCGGGGGTGACCGAACGCATGGAGCGGGCGTGGGACTTGAGGAAGTCGTGGTAGCGGACGCCCTGGGGGTCGCGGGCCTTCTTGATCTGTGCCTGCAGCTGCTGCGCCTCGGCCGCGGTCACGTTCATCAGCTTCTTGCCGCCGACGGCCAGTTCGGTGAGGTAGGAGTCGCCGTGCGAGGCGTAGCAGCCCATCGGCAGGGAGTCGTGGTTGCCCACGGTCGAGTACCAGGGCAGGTTGAGGCCGGGGCTGCGCACCTCCCGGATGGCGGCCTTCAGGAAGCCGTCGAGGTGCGGGAAGCCGGCCTGCTTGTCGCTGTCGCGGACGGCGGCGTCCGGCTGCCAGTACTGCTTGAGGCCGCTGTTCTGGACGCCCTCGTACCGGCGCGGGTCGCCGGTGTTGGGGGTGATGCGCCCGCCGCTCATGATCTTCAGGTACCACTCCAGCTCGGACTTGGCGTTGTTGTCCGTGTTGTCGCCGGTGGTCATGGCGAAGTGCAGCGGGGTGCCGGTGACGGGGGCGCCGCGCAGCGCGTTGATCCGCTCCACGAGCGCGATCGCGCCCTGCACGGTCAGCGCCTCGTGCGGCCGCCAGGCGTGGATGTCGGCCGAGCGCAGGTACTCCAGGCGCAGCGGGTGCTGGGCGTCGATGATGTGCAGGTCGGTGAGCTGAACGAACGCGGCGAGCGCGGTACGGCGCCCGGCGCGGCCGGACTTGGGCGCGGCCAGGTCGGAGCGGACGACTCGCCGCCAGCCGGGCCCGCCGCCCAGGCGCCGGTAGCCGGAGCCGCCGCGCGGAACGGCGACGGACGCCACGGTGGTGCCCTTGGTGTACGGGGCCAGCGGTGCGGCCGGGGCCCGGCGGGAGGAGGCGGCCACGGCCTGCGTGGTCTCCTTGGCCGTGGCGGCCTGGCTGTCGCTGGGCCGCAGGGCGTAGCCGACGCCCCCGGAGAGGGCGACCGCGCCGGTGGCGGCGAGGACGGAACGACGGTGGATGCCCTGGCCGGAGCCGGCGACTGAGCGTGTGCGCGACATGCGCTTCTCTCCCCGAGTGCGAACGCGTCGGCAGTGGTCGCGGGGCGTTCACGTCGTGAACACCCCGCTCGTACTGGATCGTTGGCACCGGGGATGACCTGTGCGTAAACGAGGCGGCAACGCGCAGCGCCGATCACCGAACGTGGATCTTGGACTACCCTGCGCGTCGCCGCCTGCTCCGGATACCGCCCGGAGCCGGTCACGCGGCGTTCATCTTCCGGGGTAGTGCACCTACTCCAGGGCGTCGGCCAGCCGTCCGGTGACCGGGCGTTCGCGCCACATCCGCAGGGCGATGTCCACCATCGAGATCCGCACCAGCCCGGGCACCGCGTCCAGGTCCTGCCAGGCGGCGAGGTCGGTGGAGCCGTTCACCTCGTTGCGCAGTTCACCGCCGATGATCCGGCCCTCGTAGACGAACCGGACGCCGTGATGGTCGACGGGGCGTCTGAAGCCGTCGCGGAAGACGCGCTGCGAGGAGTTCACACCGAGGAGCCCGGTCACCTCGATGCGGTACCCGGTCTCCTCCTCCACCTCCCGCACCACGGTGTCGTAGGGATCCTCGCCGTGCTCCATGCCGCCGCCCGGCAGGACCCACTCGGGCGTGCCGTCCTGGGCGGGCGAGCGGGCGAGGAGGATCTGTCCGTCCCGGACGCATATGGCGTAGGCCGCCACCCTCAACTTCCTTCGCACTCCGGGACGTTAACCGATTTCTTCGTCACCTTCGGGACTGATGCTCACAAATCGCATCGCGGGTTTTCCCCATACATCCATTTCGTTTCGGTCAACCCTCCCCAAAGAACTTCCCCTTGCGTAAGGCTGTGCGATCGTCCGGGCTTGCCGTTCGGACCGTCTGCGACCAGGACCGACCAGCCCCGGTCGCTTCCCGCTCGTTCCTTTACCTACAAGGGATGCCGATGACCCCTCCCACCCCGCGCGATCAGATATCGGGCCCGAGACGTGTGGCACGCATCGCCGTGGCCGCCGGTCTCGTCGCCGCGCTCTCCGCGGCCGGGCCGATCCCGATGGCCTTCTCCGCCGACGGTCCGGGCGCGGACGCCCCGGCCGACCCGGGCGTCAAGTCCGCGCACGCCAAGCTCGGTTCGGACGACGCGGAGCTGCTCGCGGAGGCCAAGGCCGACGGCGACAAGTCCGTCACGATGATGATCGCCACCGCGCCCGGGAAGACCGAGCAGGTCGCCGGGCAGCTGGACGCGGTCAAGGGCGGCTCGGTGGGCCGGGCCGACGACAAGCTGGGCTACGTCCGCGCCACCGTCCCGACGGCCAAGGCGGACTCGGCGATCGCCGCCGCCGCCAAGCTGTCCTCCGTGCACGGCATCGACCTGCGCGAGGAGATCCCGCTGGACGACCCGGCGCCGAGCGCGGACACCGCCAAGGGCGCCGAGGCGACGGGCGCGTACCCGGCGCCGGGGAAGAAGACCCCGGCCGAGAACCCGTACAACCCGTCGTTCGAGACGGGCGCGGTCGACTTCGTCGAGGACCACCCGAAGGCCGACGGCCGCGGCGTCACCATCGGCATCCTGGACTCCGGCGTGGACCTCGGTCACCCGGCGCTGCAGAAGACGACGACCGGTGAGCGGAAGATCGTCGACTGGGTGACGGCGACCGACCCGATCATCGACAACGACAACACCTGGCGCCCGATGGTCTCGGCCGTGTCCGGCCCGGCCTTCACCTACCAGGGCCAGTCGTTCAAGGCACCGGCGGGCTCCTACAGCGTCAGCCTCTTCAAGGAGTCGTACACCACCGGCGGTGACGCGGCGGGCGACGCCAACCGGGACGGCGACACCACCGACGTCTGGGGCGTGCTCTACGACGCGGCGGCCGGCACGGTCCGGGTCGACCTGAACAACAACAACGACTTCGCCGACGACGCCCCGATGAAGCCGTACAAGGACGGCCACCAGGTCGGGTACTTCGGCACCGACAACCCGGCCACCGACGTCGCCGAGCGGCAGCCGTTCGTCGTGGAGATCCGCAAGGACGTCCCGATGGACCCGCTGGGCGGCACCTGGGTCGGCAAGAAGTCCGACTTCGTCAACATCGGCGTCATCGAGTCCGAGCACGGCACCCACGTCGCCGGCATCACCGCCGCGAACGGCCTGTTCGGCGGGAAGATGGACGGTGCCGCTCCGGGCGCCAAGCTGGTCTCCTCGCGCGCCTGCACCTGGTCCGGCGGCTGCACCAACGTCGCCCTCACCGAGGGCATGATCGACCTCGTCACCAAGCGCGGCGTCGACATCGTCAACATGTCCATCGGCGGCCTGCCGGCGCTGAACGACGGCAACAACGCGCGCGCCGAGCTGTACACGCGCCTCATCGACACCTACGGCGTCCAGCTGGTGATCTCCGCGGGCAACTCCGGCCCCGGCGCCAACACCATCGGCGACCCGGCCCTGGCCGACAAGGTCATCTCGGTCGGCGCGTCCGTCTCCAAGGAGACCTGGGCCGCCAACTACGGCTCGGTCGTTGAGAAGAAGTACGCGATGATGCCGTTCTCCTCGCGCGGCCCGCGTGAGGACGGCGGCTTCACGCCGACCCTGGTCGCCCCGGGCGCGGCGATCAACACCATCCAGACCTGGGTGCCGGGCCAGCCGGTCGCCGAGGCGGGCTACACCCTGCCGGCCGGCTACGGCATGCTCCAGGGCACCTCGATGGCCTCCCCGCAGGCCGCCGGTGCCGCGGCGCTGCTGATCTCGGCCGCCAAGCAGAAGAAGATCGACCTCACGCCGGCGACCCTGCGCACGGCCCTCACCTCCACCGCCGACCACATCAAGGGTGTGCAGGCGTACGAGGAGGGCGCGGGCCTCATGAACATCGAGGACGCCTGGGACGCCATCCGCGACGACGCCACCTCGCACTCCTACACGGTCAAGGCGCCGGTCGACACCGCGATCGACCAGTTCCTGAAGACCCCGGGCTTCGGCACGGGCCTCTACGACCGTGAGGGCGGCCTGAAGGCCGGCCAGAAGAAGACGTACGAGATCACCCTCACCCGTACGTCCGGCGCCGACAAGGCGATCCGGCACGAGCTGCACTTCGAGAACAACGCGGGCGGCACGTTCCGCATCGTCGGCTCCGACGAGGTGAAGCTGCCGCTGAACCAGCCGGTCACCGTCAAGGTCCAGGCCGCGCCGAAGTCCGCGGGCATCAAGAGCGCGATCCTGGAGGTCGACGACCCGAAGACCGAGGGCATCGACCGGCAGGTCCTGTCCACGGTGGTCGTCTCGGCGCCGCTGAAGTACACCTTCTCCGCGTCGGACTCGGTGCAGCGCAACAGCACCCAGCACTACTTCGTCACCGTCCCCGAGGGCGCGAAGACCCTCGAGGTCGCGATGAGCGGGCTGAAGGACAAGAGCCAGACCCGGTTCATCTCCATCCACCCGCACGGCGTCCCGTCCGACCCGACGTCGACGATCAACTGCTACCCGAACTACCCCAACCCGGCCAACACCTGCCGCCCGGACCTGCGTTCGTACGCCGACCCGCAGCCCGGCGTGTGGGAGATCGAGGTCGAGTCGCGCCGTACGTCGCCGCTGCTGGACAACCCGTACAAGCTGGATGTCGCCGTCCTCGGCGCGGCCTTCGACCCGGAGACCGTGACCGTGCCCGAGGCGAAGGTCGGCACCCCGGCCGCCGCCTCCTGGAAGGTGACGAACAACTTCGCCGCGCTGGACGGCAAGCTGGTGGGCGGCCCGCTGGGCTCGTCGAAGACGACCCGTCCGTCGATCAAGCAGGGCGAGACCCAGACCACGACGGTCGAGGTGCCCGCGGGCGCCAAGTCGCTGGACGTCGCCATCGGCGGTGTCTCGGACGCGGCCGCGGACCTGGACCTCGCCGTCTACGACGCGTCGGGCACGCAGGTCGGCAGCTCGGCCGACGGCGACTCGGAGGAGTCGGTCTCGCTGCCGTCCCCGGCCGCCGGGAAGTACACGATCGAGGTCGTCGGCTACTCGGTGCCGGCCGGCACCACCGCGTACGACTACCAGGACGTGTTCTTCTCCCCCTCCCTCGGCAGCGTCAGCGTCGACGGGTCGGCACCGGTGAAGCTCGGCACGGGCGACTCCGCCACGGTCTCGGGCAGCGTGACCGCCGCGGCGGCCGCTCCCGAGGGGCGTGAGTTCTTCGGCCAGGTCCAGCTGGTCAACGCGCGCGGCACGGTCGCGGGCCTGGGCAGCGTGAAGATCGAGAAGGTTCTGCCGTAGCGGTATCGCGGCAGGGGTGAGGGCGGGCGTCCGTTAGGGCGCCCGCCCTTCCCGCTTCTACGGGCAGGGGAAGGTACGCGAGGCGGGCAGCGCCTCGGTGATCCACGCCCGTTCGCGGGCGATCTCCTTCTCCCCGGTCGCCCACAGGTCCGGGTGGGCCTGCCCGCCGGAGACACCGACGAGCATGTGCTCACCGACTCGGAGCGAGGGCTCGGCGCCGGTCTCCAGTGGGAAGGTGATCCGCGCCCGGCCCTTGTCCGGCTTGTAGTAGCGCGTCACGTCCAGGGTGATCCGGTCCTGGCCGGTACCGGGGACGGTCTCGATCCCGGCGACGGTGCCCTCGACGACGATCCGGGCGCAGGCGAGATACCCGGCGCCGCTGAGCTTGGCGTCCTCGTCGGTGTGCTCCCGCCCGGCGGAACGGTCGGCGGCGGACGACGCGCCCTGGTCGCCCCCGGCGCTCATGTCGCCGCTCTGGACGACGAGCCAGCCCATACCGATCACGAGACCGGCACCGACGGCCGCGACGAGGCCCTTCAGGGCCAGGTCCAGGGGCTTGCGACGGTCGCGGCGCGCGGACAGCGGGGTCACGGAGGCGCCGCCTCCTGCCCCCGGTCCGGGCTCGGGGTCCTGCTCAGGGACCGGTTCGGAAACCCGTTCGGGCCCGGCGAGTGCCTGCCCGAGGAGATCCAGTTGCTCGCGCAGCAGCGCCACATCCGCGGTCGCGGACCGGTACTCGGCCATGAAGGCGTCGTCCGCGAGGGCGTCGTCCGGTGGCGCCTCGCCGGTGATCACTGCCATCAGCGCCGCCTCGTCGCGCCCGTCCTTGTCATGCTCGGCGGTCACGTCACACCACCTCGTCCTCGTGCAGGCGGGCGCGCAGGGCCCGTACCGCCGTGTGCAGCCGGCTCTTGACCGTGCCCTCCGGAACGCCCAGCTGCTCGGCGATGGACCGGACCGGCAGGTCGGCGTAGAAGCGCAGGACGACGACCTGCCGCTGGGCGTCGGGCAGCTCGTCCAGGCCCTGGGCGACGGCGACGGACAGCACGCTGCTGTCCTCGCCGGAGGGATGCGCCGGCTGGCGCAGGGCGGCCAGCCGCTCCCCGAGCCGCTCCTGGCGGCGCTTGGCCCGGTGCCAGTCCATGGCGAGGTTGGAGGCGACGACCGCCGCCCACGCCGAGACGTCCCGCGGCGCCTCCCGGCCGCTCGCGGCCCGCTCCAGCAGCCGCAGGCGGACCTGCTGTACCCCGTCCGGCAGGTCCGCCTGCGGCACTCCCCCGAGCGCGAGCACCGCCCGCACCCGGCGCTCCTGTGCCGCGTCCAGCGGATCGGCCTCGCTCAGCGGGTCGTCGCCGGTCCCGGCGTGCGCCTCCCGGCCGCGCCGTGTCCTTCCGCTCAGCAGCACAAGCCACCCCCTCACCGTGTTTCCCCTACGACGCCGGGACGGCACGGAACGTTCGGTCACCCGCCGAAAAGTTCCGGCGACGTCCGCCGAGGCGTACATCACACTTCCGTGTGGCCGAGACCGACAGGGGCAGGCGAGCTTGCGGCGCACGACCCCTGCCGGACGAATTCCTCCAGCTCAGCGGGGTCGACACCGCAGGTCCGCAACCATGGGGCGGGACAGGCCGTCCCACTCTCCGGGCAGACCGGGGAAAGAAGTGGACAGGCGGGCCGTGGTCGGCCGCATGATGGAAAAGCCTCGGCCAAGCAACGAGTACGTGAAGAGACGCAGGAGAGGGAGTCACCGTGAGGGTCGGAATCGTCGGAGCCACCGGACAGGTGGGCACGGTCATGCGCAGGATCCTCACGGAGCGGAATTTCCCGGTCACCGAGCTGCGCCTGTTCGCCTCGGCCCGTTCCGCGGGGACGGAGCTGGACGGCGTGACGGTGGAGGACGCGGCGACCGCCGACTACACCGGCCTGGACATCGTGCTGTTCTCCGCGGGCGGTGCCACGTCCAAGGCGCTGGCCGAGAAGGTCGCCTCCCAGGGCGCCGTGGTGATCGACAACTCCTCCGCGTGGCGCAAGCACCCGGAGGTCCCCCTGGTCGTCTCCGAGGTCAACCCGCACGCGATCGCGAACCGCCCCAAGGGCATCATCGCGAACCCGAACTGCACGACCATGGCCGCGATGCCGGTCCTGCGTCCGCTGCACGACGAGGCGGGCCTGGAAGCCCTGGTCGTCGCCACGTACCAGGCGGTCTCCGGTTCCGGCCTCGCGGGCGTGGCCGAGCTGCACGGCCAGACGCAGAAGGTCGTCGCGGAGGCCGAGAAGCTCACCCACGACGGTGAGGCGGTCGACTTCCCGGAGCCGGCCGTCTACAAGCGCCCCATCGCCTTCAACGTGCTGCCGCTGGCGGGCTCGATCGTCGACGACGGTCTGAACGAGACCGACGAGGAGCAGAAGCTCCGCAACGAGTCCCGCAAGATCCTGGAGATCCCCGAGCTGAAGGTCTCCGGCACCTGCGTGCGCGTCCCGGTCTTCTCCGGCCACTCCCTCCAGGTCAACGCCCGCTTCGCGCGTCCCCTGAGCCCGGAGCGCGCCACGGAGCTCCTGAAGGACGCCCCCGGCGTCGTCGTCACGGACATCCCCACCCCCCTCCAGGCCGCGGGCAAGGACCCGTCCTACGTCGGCCGCATCCGCCGCGACGAGACGGTGGACAACGGCCTGGCGCTCTTCGTCTCCAACGACAACCTCCGCAAGGGCGCCGCCCTGAACGCGATCCAGATCGCGGAGCTGGTGGCGGCGGAGCTGAAGGGTTAGTCCCTGCGCACCTCGTAGAGGAAACAGCCGTACTCGACGGCCCGGACGTGGACGAGTGCCACGGCCGGGTCGTCGAATGCTTCCAGGAGGGCCTGCTGGAAAGCGCCGGGTTCCTGGACGAGACGGCCGCCCAGGATGCGGCCCTCGGCCGAGTAGCGGCGGACCGTGCGGTGGGAGCCGGTGAAGGGGAGGCCGTCGCCGGCCGGGCCCTCGCACTCCTCTGCGTGGATGAAGACCGGGCCCTGTTCGTCGTAGGCGCCCGGGGTGGCGCCCGTTTGCGAGGCCCAGCGGCGCAGCGGGGCGTAGGAGACCAGGGCGATGCGTTCGCCCGGCTCGCTGCGGCGCAGGCAGCAGCGCAGTGGGTTGCCGCCCTCGGTGTCGGTGGAGCCGCTCGTGGGGCGGCCCGCGTCGTCCGTCGTGCGCAGTTCCTTCAGGGCGCGCGGGGCGATGGGGCGTGCGGTGTACGGGATCGTCGTCATGCTCATCAGACTCGCTCGCGCGGGGCCGTGTCACCGGCGGGATCCGGACGCCGTGTTCGCACGCCGAGTCCCACGGCCGCGTCCCACGGCGCGAGGACGTGGCGTTCGTGCCGGTGGCGGGCGTGCCCGAGTCGGCGCTCGGCCTGGTCCGGCACCACGACGGGGGTCGGCGGCCGTGCAGGCGTTCGCCGGTGCCCTCACCAGCCGAGGGGTATCCCTAGGAGACGCCCCGGTCGTCGCCCGACGCCGAGCCGCCGTGGAAAGATGGCGCAACCCACCCATAACGAGGAGATGACCGCGTGCCTGGCACAAACCTGACCCGCGAAGAGGCGCAGCAGCGGGCGCAGCTGCTCGCCGTTGAGTCGTACGGGATCGAACTCGATCTCTCCGGCGCGCAGGAGGGCGGCACCTACCGGTCCGTGACCACGGTGCGCTTCGATGTGACGGCCGAGAACGGCGCGGAGTCGTTCATCGACCTGGTGGCGCCGGCCGTGCACGAGGTGACCCTGAACGGGGACTCCCTCGACCCGGCCGAGGTCTTCGCGGACTCCCGGATCGCCCTGCCCGGCCTGCTGCAGGGCCGCAACATCCTCCGGGTGGTCGCCGACTGCGCGTACACCAACACCGGTGAGGGACTGCACCGGTTCGTCGACCCGGTCGACGACCAGGCCTACCTCTACACCCAGTTCGAGGTCCCGGACGCCCGCCGGGTGTTCGCGAGCTTCGAGCAGCCCGACCTGAAGGCGACCTTCCAGTTCACCGTGAAGGCGCCCGAGGGCTGGACGGTCATCTCCAACTCGCCGACCCCCGAACCGCAGGACAACGTCTGGGAGTTCGAGCCGACGCCGCGCATCTCGTCGTACATCACGGCGCTGATCGTGGGCCCGTACCACTCGGTGCACAGCGTGTACGAGAAGGACGGCCAGTCCGTCCCGCTCGGCATCTACTGCCGGCCCTCCCTCGCCGAGTACCTCGACTCGGACGCCATCTTCGAGGTGACCCGGCAGGGCTTCGACTGGTTCCAGGAGAAGTTCGACTACGCGTACCCGTTCAAGAAGTACGACCAGCTGTTCGTGCCGGAGTTCAACGCGGGCGCGATGGAGAACGCGGGCGCGGTGACCATCCGCGACCAGTACGTCTTCCGCTCGAAGGTGACGGACGCGGCGTACGAGGTGCGCGCGGAGACCATCCTGCACGAGCTGGCCCACATGTGGTTCGGCGACCTCGTGACCATGGAGTGGTGGAACGACCTGTGGCTGAACGAGTCGTTCGCCACGTACACCTCCATCGCCTGCCAGGCGCACGCGCCCGGCTCGCGCTGGCCGCACGCGTGGACGACGTTCGCCAACTCCATGAAGACGTGGGCGTACCGGCAGGACCAGCTGCCGTCCACGCACCCGATCATGGCCGAGATCCGCGACCTGGACGACGTCCTGGTCAACTTCGACGGCATCACCTACGCCAAGGGCGCCAGCGTCCTGAAGCAGCTCGTCGCCTACGTCGGCATGGACGAGTTCTTCCGGGGCGTGCAGGCGTACTTCAAGCGCCATGCCTACGGCAACACGCGGCTGTCGGACCTGCTGGGCGCGCTGGAGGAGACCTCCGGCCGCGACCTGAAGACCTGGTCGGAGAAGTGGCTGCAGGCGGCCGGCATCAACGTGCTGCGCCCGGAGATCGAGACGGACGCCGACGGTGTCGTCACGTCCTTCGCCATCCGCCAGGAGGCCCCGGCGCTGCCCGCCGGCGCCAAGGGCGAGCCGACGCTGCGCCCGCACCGGATCGCCGTGGGCCTGTACGACCTCGACGAGGCGAGCGGCAAGCTGGTCCGCGGGGAGCGGATCGAGCTGGACGTGGACGGCGACCTGACCGCCGTGCCGCAGCTGGTGGGCAAGCGCCGCCCGGCCGTGATCCTGCTCAACGACGACGACCTGTCGTACGCGAAGGTCCGCCTGGACGAGCAGTCCCTGGCGTTCGTCACGGAGCACCTCGGCGACTTCGAGTCCTCCCTGCCGCGCGCCCTGTGCTGGGCGTCGGCCTGGGACATGACGCGTGACGCCGAGCTCGCGGCCCGCGACTACCTCTCGCTGGTCCTGTCCGGCATCGGCAAGGAGTCGGACATCGGCGTGGTGCAGTCGCTCCAGCGCCAGGTGAAGCTGGCGATCGACCTGTACGCCGACCCGGCCGCCCGCGAGGCGCTGCTGGCCCGCTGGACCGACGCGACGCTGGCGCACCTGCGGGCGGCGGCGCCGGGCAGCGACCACCAGCTGGCGTGGGCGCGCGCGTTCGCCGCGACGGCCCGCACGCCGGAGCAGCTGGACGTGCTGGACGCGCTGCTGGACGGCTCGCAGACCGTGGAGGGCCTGGTCGTCGACACGGAGCTGCGGTGGGCGTTCGTACAGCGGCTCGCGGCGGTCGGCCGGTTCGACGAGGCGGAGATCGCGGGCGAGTACGAGCGTGACCGTACGGCCGCCGGTGAACGGCACGCCGCCACCGCCCGGGCGTCCCGCCCGACCGAGGAGGCCAAGGCGGAGGCGTGGGCGTCGGTCGTCGACTCCGACAAGCTGCCCAACGCCGTGCAGGAAGCGGTCATCGGCGGTTTCGTCCAGACCGACCAGCGCGAGGTGCTCGCCCCGTACGCGGACCGGTACTTCGAGGTGGTCAAGGACATCTGGGCGTCCCGCTCCCACGAGATGGCCCAGCAGATCGCCGTCGGCCTCTACCCGACCGTCCAGGTCTCCCAGGAGACCCTGGACAAGACGGACGCCTGGCTGACCGCCGCCGAGCCGAACGCGGCCCTGCGGCGCCTGGTCTCGGAGTCCCGGGCGGGCGTGGAGCGCGCCCTGCGGGCCCAGCGGGCGGACGCGGCGGCCGGGGAGTAACCCCGGCGGCTCTCCACCCCGCAGAAGGGGCGTCCGGTGTGTGCCGGACGCCCCTTCGTCTGCTCCGCCCGCGCTCGGGCGCCCCTTCGCCTGCCTTCCGCCCGCTCTCGGGCGGGCGGAGCCGCACCTACCGCCGCAGCGCTCCGTCCCGCACGTCGCTCGGCTCCCTGCGAGCGTTCCCCCCGCTGAAGCCGATGGTGCGCGGCTGCCGGGTGACGAACTGCCCCGCCACCGTCGCCCCGAACGCCAGCCCCATGCCGACCAGTTGCACGGACGTCAGCGCCTGCCCGAGCGCCGCCCAGCCGACGACGGCCGCGGTCAGCGGGGAGAGCGGGCCGAGGAAGGTGACCTGGGTGGCGGTGAGGTGGCCGATGCCGCGGAACCACAGCCAGTACGCGACCGCCGTGTTCGCGACGGCGAGGTAGAGGTAGCCGCCGGCCGCCCGGCCGTCCAGCGCCGGCGGAGCGCCCTCGACCAGGAAGGCGAGTGGCGCGATGAGCAGGCCTCCGGCGGTCAGCTGCCAGCCGGTCAGCGCCAGCGGTCCGACGCCTTCGGGGCGTCCCCAGCGCTGGGTGAGCACGGTGCCGGTGGACATCGAGGCCGTGGAGGCGACGGCCGCCAGCAGGCCGAGCGTGTCCAGCGCCCCTGCGGCCCGCAGGACGACGAGGCTGACGCCGAACGCGGCCACGGCCCCGGTCACCAGCGTGCGCGCCGACGGCCGCTGCCCGAGCAGGAGCGCCGAGAGGCCCGCCACGAACAGCGGGCCGGCCGAGCCGACGACCGCCGCCAGACCGCCGGGCAGCCGGTATGCGGAGAGGAACAGCAAGGGGAAGAAGGCGCCGATGTTCAGCGCGCCGAGCACCGCGGCCTTCCACCACCAGGCACCGCGCGGCAGCACCCGGGCGAGGGCGAGCAGCAGCAGGCCGGCGGGCAGGGCGCGCACCAGGGCGGTGAACAGGGGGCGGTCGGGCGGGAGGAACTCGGTGGTGACCGCGTAGGTGGTGCCCCAGGAGACGGGCGCGAGGGCGGTGAGGGTGATGAGTGCCGGGCGGGAGATGGCCATGGGAGACACCCTTCGAAGTAGGTCAGCAGAAAGTAGCTTACCGCTAAGCAACTTTCAGTCAAGCTACTTTCTTGCGGGTGACCGAGAGGCGGCCGATACTCGTGGCATGAGCGAACGCCCGGAGCAGCGCAAGGACCCCGTCGACGCGATCATCGACCAGTGGGCGACGGTCCGGCCCGACCTCGACACCGCCGCCATGGAGGTCTTCGGCCGGGTCAACCGGCTCTCCCACGCGATCGGCGAGCGGGTGGGGAAGACGTACGCGAAGTTCGGGATCTCCCGCGGGGAGTTCGACGTCCTGGCGGCCCTGCGCCGCTCCGGCGAGCCCTACACGCTCTCGCCCCGGCAGCTCTCCGCGACGCTGATGCTCACCACCGGCGGCATGACGGGACGCCTCGACAAGCTGGAGCGGGCGGGGCTGCTGCGCCGCTCCCCCGACCCGCACGACCGGCGCGGGCTGCACGTCACGCTCACCGACGAGGGCCTCGGACTGGTCGACGAGGCGGTCGGGGCGGGGCTGGCGGTGCAGACGGAGGCACTGTCCGCCCTGGGCGCGGAGCGGGCCGGGCAGCTGGCCGGTCTGCTGCGGGACCTGCTGGCGGGGACGGACAGGCCCTGACACGACGAGGGCGCCGTCGCGTCATCGCGACGGCGCCCTCGAAGAGGAACGCTGATCAGGCCTTGGCTTCGCTCTTCGCCTCGGCCTTGGTGGCGATGTTGGAGCTGGTCGGGTCCTTCTTCTTGTGCGTCTTGTCGCCGATCACCACCAGTGCGTGGATGATCAGATACAGCACGATCGGGGCCGCGACGAAGAGGCCCAGCGTCTCGATGACGCTCAGGCCCGGGCCGGGGTCGTCACCGTCGTCGCGGGCAAGCGCGCTCGCGGGGGACGACATGAGCAGCATCATCAGCGTCGTACCGGCTGCCAGGGCGCCGGCGCGCAGGGCGTTCTTCTTGTCCACGGTGTCAAAGTATCCAACGCCCGGTGGGGACGCGCGCCCGGGGTGCCGTAAGAGGCCCTCGCCTCATGGGCCGCCGTCCCTGAGCACCTCCATCAGCGCGTGCAGCCGCGGCGAGGCCGCCAGGTCCTCCAGCGCCACGGGGTGCCCCTGAGCGTCCGCGATCGGCAGCCGCCAGTTCGGGTACTGGTCCCAGGTCCCCGGGAGGTTCTGCGGGCGGCGGTCGCCGACGCAGTCGGGAAGCCAGACGCCGACCATGCGGGCCGGGGTGTGCAGCAGGAAGCGGTGGACGGCCTGGATCTCGGCCTCCTCCGACGACGCGTCGCTGCCGCCGCCCGTGCCGTGCAGCAGGCCGAGCCGGGAGAGCAGCGACAGCCACTCCCCCGCGTCCGCGGCGGCCTCGGCGCGCTCCTCCTCCAGCGGGCGGGTCAGCAGGCCCAGGCTGTCGCGGAGCTCGACGTGCTCGCCGGTGAGGCGGGCGGCCGTGGAGGGCAGGTCGTGGGTGGTGGCGGTGGCCAGACAGTCGGCGCGCCAGCCGTCGGGGGGCAGGGGGCGGCCGTCGCCCTCCCAGTCGCGTTCGAACCACAGCACGGACGTGCCGAGCACACCGCGTTCGCGCAGCGCCTCGCGGACGCCGGGCTCGACGGTGCCGAGGTCCTCGCCGATCACCAGCGCCCCGGCCCGGGAGGCTTCCAGGACGAGGACGGCGAGCATGGCCTCGGCGTCGTAGCGGACGTAGGTGCCCTCGGTGGGCGGGTGGCCCTGCGGGACCCACCAGAGGCGGAACAGGCCCATGACGTGGTCGATGCGCAGGGCTCCGGCGTAGCGGAACAGGGCGCGCAGCAGCTCACGGAACGGTGCGTAGCCGGACTCGGCCAGGCGGTCGGGGCGCCAGGGCGGCAGGCCCCAGTCCTGGCCGCGGGCGTTGAAGGCGTCCGGCGGGGCGCCCACCGACATGCCGGCGGCGAAGTACTCCTGCTGCGCCCACGCGTCGGCGCCGCCGGGGTGCACGCCGACCGCGAGGTCGTGCACGATTCCGACAGGCATCCCCGCCTCGCGCCCGGCGCGCTGCGCGGCGGTCAGCTGGGTGTCGGTGAGCCAGGCGAGCCGGGACCAGAAGTCGACCCGGTCCATGAGGCCGTTGCGGGCCTGCACGGTCTCGGCCGAACGCGGGTCGCGCAGGCCGGTCGGCCAGCGGTGCCAGTCGGAGCCGTGCACCTCGGCGAGCGCGCACCAGGTGGCGTGGTCCTCCAGGGCCTGGCCCTGCTCGGCGAGGAAGTCGCAGTAGGCGGCGCGTCTGCCGGGGCCGAGCGGGACCTCGCCGAGCAGCTCCAGCGCCTCCCGCTTGAGCTCCCACACGGCGTCCCGGTCGATCAACGCGCCCTCGCGCAGCACCGCTTCGCGCAGCCGGCCGGATCTCTCCAGCAGGGCGCGCAGGCGTTCGGGGTCCTCGACGTACGCGGCCTCCGGGACGTCCTCGACGCGCAGGTGCACGGGGTCGGGGAAGCGGCGCGAGGAGGGGCGGTACGGGGAGGGATCGGTGGGGGCTCCGGGCACGGCCGCGTGCAGCGGGTTGACCTGGACGAAACCGGCGCCGAGCGACCGCCCGGCCCAGCCGGCCAGCTCGGCGAGGTCACCGAGGTCGCCCATGCCCCAGGAGCGGCGGGACAGCAGGGAGTAGAGCTGGACGAGGAGCCCGTAGGACCGGCCGGCGGGGGTGGGCAGCCGGGGCGGGGCGACGATCAGGTGGGCCGTGGCGGTGCGGCCGTCGGGGGTCGTGGCGGTCAGCCGGTGGACGCCGGGTGGGAGGGCGTCCGCCGAGGCGCGGCTCTCGCCCTGCTCGGTGTCGATGCGCAGCCGGGTTCCCTCGGGGAGCGCCGCCAGGGCGGCCGGGGGGCTGCCGCTCCAGCCGACCACGGTCGGCGGCAGCAGCCGTTCGCCCACTTCCCGCTCGCGGGCCGCGAGCGCGGCGCGGACGGCGCCGGGCGTGCTCGCGTCCACGCCGAGGGCGGCCAGGGTCAGGGTGACCGCAGTGGCCGAGGCCGCGACCGCGCGGTCCGGGGACGGACTGTAGGAAGTGGCCACGCCATGCAGCACGGCGAGGCGGGACAGGTCCTCGGAGGGCGGGTCGGCCGGCCGGGGTGCGGTCATCTACATCCTCGAGTAATCCGGGACGAAGGCCGAGGGCTCGCTGGTCAGGGGTGCGGCTTCGGCGAGCGGCGGCTCACTGGTGAGGGGCTCGGCGTCGGGCAGCGGGGGCTCGCTGGTCAGCGGCAGTTCGGTGTGGGTGCTCTCGGAGCTGAAAACGCAGTAGCGGGGATCGGCATAGTGGGGGTCGTCGAGGTCGGCGGACTGGTCCGCCACGGGTTTGGACTGGGCCGGGAGCGGAAGGAAAGTCATCGCAGCCACGGGGGCCTCCTTGTCGAGTACGGCTTTCAATGGGTCATCGCAGCCCTACCCAGTCGACGCGAAGGCAGACGCCCCAGGCCGAACATCGTGCTTCTGCTCACATTCCGCTCGCCCTCCACACAGTCCAGATTCCGGCATTTCGCCCACAACGGCCACTCTCGTTGACACCTTCACCGGGCGGGTGGTGGGCTCGTTCTCCCGGTCGAACGCATCTGGAGGGGCCTGTGGGACTGCGGCGTGGGAAGCGGGCCGCGGCCCTCGCGGTCGCCGTCGTCGCCGGGAGCCTCGTCGCCCCGCCCGCCGCGCTTGCGGCTCCGCCCTCCCCCCGCACGACCGCGACGCCGACCCCCGACACAGCCGGACCGGATCTCTCCGTCTGGCCGCGCCCGCAGTCGCTGCGCCCGAACGGCGCCCCGGTCGCGGTACCGGACGAGGTCGCCCTGATCACCGACGCCCGGGCGGACCCCCACGCCGTCGACGCCCTGCGCGAGCTGCTGCGCCAGGCCGGGGCCCGCCGGATCACGGACACGGCCGGACCGGGCGCCCTGGTCGTACGCGCGCGGACGGAGCCCGTGCGCCCCGGGAACCGGCACGCCCTCCCCGCCGGGGGATACGAGCTGTCCGTGGGCGCGGGCGGCATCTCCCTCACCGGCACCGGCGAGGACGGCCTCTTCCACGCCGTGCAGACGCTGCGGCAGCTCCTGCGGCCCGACCGCACGATCGCGGCGGCGGTGGTCCGCGACTGGCCCGGCACCGCGGTCCGCGGCATCACCGAGGGCTTCTACGGCACCGCCTGGACGCACCGGCAGCGGCTGGCGCAGCTGGACTTCATGGGGCGCACCAAGCAGAACCGCTACCTGTACGCCCCCGGTGACGACCTCTACCGGCAGGCCCGGTGGCGTGAGCCCTACCCGGCGCGGCAGCGGGCCCGGTTCCGGGAGCTGGCCGAGCGGGCGCGCCGCAACCACGTCTCGCTGGGCTGGGCGGTGGCCCCGGGCCAGGCGATGTGCTTCGCGTCGGACGACGACGTGCGGGCGCTGACGCGCAAGCTGGACGCGATGTGGGCGCTGGGCTTCCGGGCGTTCCAGCTCCAGTTCCAGGACGTCAGCTACAGCGAGTGGCACTGCGAGGCGGACGCCGACCGGTTCGGCTCCGGCCCCGACGCGGCGGCGCGGGCGCAGGCCCGGGTGGCGAACGCGGTGGCCCGGCACCTGGCGCGACGGCACCCCGGCGCCGCCGGGCTGTCCCTGATGCCCACCGAGTACTACGAGGACGGCACGACCGACTACCGGCGGGCACTGGCGAACGAGCTGGCCGCGGGCGTCGAGGTGGCGTGGACGGGTGTCGGGGTGGTGCCCCGCACCATCACGGGCGGCGAACTGGCCGACGCGCGCGAGGCGTTCGGGCACCCGCTGGTCACGATGGACAACTACCCGGTCAACGACTACGACCCCGGCCGCATCTTCCTCGGCCCCTACCAGGGCCGTGAGCCGGCCGTCGCGACCGGCTCGGCCGCCCTGCTCGCCAACGCGATGCAGCAGCCGGAGGCGTCGCGCATCCCACTGTTCACCGCCGCCGACTACGCCTGGAACCCGCGCGCGTACCGCCCCGGAGAGTCCTGGCGCGCCGCGATCGCCGACCTCGCGGGCGGGGACCGGCGCCGCGAGCAGGCCCTGGCCGCGCTGGCCGGCAACGACGCGTCGTCGGTCCTGGACGACGAGGAGTCAGCGTATCTGCGCCCGCTGACCGAGGCGTACTGGCGGTCCCGCACGGCGGGTGGCGCGGGCACCGACGGCGACGCCGAGCGCCGGCTGCGCGAGGCCTTCACCGTGCTGCGCGAGCTGCCCCGGCGGCTGTCCGGCACCGGCCTCGGCTCCGAGGTGGGCCCCTGGTCCGAGCAGCTGGCGGACTACGGCGAGGCGGGCACGGCCGCACTCGGCATGCTGGACGCACAGCGCGCCGGGGACGCGGCGGCGGCCTGGACGGCGTACCGCAGGCTCGGCACGCTGCGGGCCCGGCTGGAGTCGGCGCCGGTCGAGGTCGGCAAGGACGTGCTGGACCCCTTCCTGCAGCGGGCGCAGAAGTCGTACGCGGCCTGGTCGGGCATCCACCACGAGCCGCCCCGCAACCCCGGCGACGGCCGCACCCTGCGCTTCCCGCAGGCCCGGGCGCTGACCGCCGTGACGGCCCTGACCGAGCCGGGCACCGCGGGAAGCGTCGAGGTGCACGTGCCGGGGCAGGGCTGGCGGGAGGCCGGCCGGCTCGACGGGTCCGGGGCGACCGAGGTGCGGCTCACGGCGCGAGTCGACGCCCTGCGGGTCACCGGCCCGGCCCCCTCCGGCGTCCACCACCTCATCCCCTGGTTCACCGACTCCCCCGCCGTCTCCCTCGGCCTGCCCCGTGACCGGGCGGACGTCGAGACCGGCCGCACCGAGCGGCTGACCGCCCGGCTCGGGTCGCTGCGCCCCGCCGACGCACGCGGCCGGCTCACCGCCGAGGCGCCCGAGGGCGTCCGGGTCCGGGTGCCGAAGGGCGAACTGACCGTGCGGCGCGGCACGACGGTGGAGGTTCCGGTCGAGGTGACCGTGGAGCGCGGCACCCCGATGCGGTCGTACGACATCCGGCTGGGGTTCGCGGGAGCGGACCGCACGCTCACCGTCCGCGCCGTCCCGCCCACCGGCGGCCCCGACCTGGCCCGCACCGGCACCGCCCGCTCCTCGGGCGACGAGACGCCCGACTTCCCCGCGCGGGCGGCGAACGACGGCGACCCGCAGACCCGCTGGTCGTCCCCGGTCGACGACGGCGCCTGGTGGCAGGTCGAACTGGCCCGCCCGGCGCGGCTCGGCCGGGTCGCGCTGCACTGGCAGGACGCCCACCCCTCGGCCTACCGCGTCCAGGTCTCCCAGGACGGCCGCCGCTGGCGCACCGCCGCCGTGGTGCGGGACGGCCGGGGCGGCCGGGAGAGCGTCCCGATGGACGAACGGGACGTGCGCTTCGTGCGGGTGCAGGGCGACAAGCGGGCGACCGCGTACGGGTATTCGCTGTGGTCGGCGGAGGCGTACGCCGTCTCGGAGTGAACCCTTCGGAGGTTCGGCGACGGACTTCTTCACCGCCCACTATTCACTCAGTACATGTACTCAGTGCATAATGATCGGCATGAGCACCCGCCACATCCTGCTGGGCCTGCTCGCGACGGGGCCTAGCCACGGCTACGACCTCAAGCGACGCCACGACGAACGCTTCCCGCAGGCCCGCCCGCTGGCCTACGGGCAGGTCTACACGACCCTGCAGCGCCTGGTGCGGGACGGCTTGGCCGAAGTCGACGGCACCGACTCGGACGGCGGCCCGGAGCGCACGATGTACCGGGCGACGGGCGAGGGAACGCACGAACTGGCCCGGTGGGCCGGGGAGATCGCGCCGCCCGCGCCCTTCGTGGCGAACGAGATCTTCGCCAAGGTCGTGGTCGCGATCCTCTCGGGCGGCGACCCGGCCGGGTACCTGAGCGCCCAGCGCGCCGCGCACATGGAACGGATGCGGGAACTCACGGCGGTCAAGGCCGCCAAGGGCGCGGACCTCGCGACCGTTCTCTCGGCGGACTACGCCCTCAACCACCTCGACGCCGACCTCCGCTGGATGAGCACCACAGCGGCCCGGCTCACCCACCTGACCGCGGAGGTCGACGCAGCATGAGCAGACCCGTGCCCCTTCTCACGGCCCGTGGCCTCACCAAGGCGCACGGCCGGACAACCGCCCTGCGCGGCGCGTCGGTCGAGCTGCACGTCGGCGAGATCCTCGCCGTGACCGGAGCGAGCGGCAGCGGGAAGTCGACGCTGCTGCACTGCCTGGCCGGCATCGTCCGCCCGGACGCGGGTTCGGTGACGTACGACGGAAGGCGGCTGGAGGACCTGCCCGAGAAGCGGCTGAGCGAGCTGCGGCGCACCGAGTTCGGCGTGGTGTTCCAGTTCGGGCAGCTCATCCCCGAGCTGACGGTCCTGGACAACGTCGCCCTGCCCCTGCTGCTGGCCGGCACGTCCCGGGCGGCCGCCCGGGCCCGGGCCGGAGAGTGGCTGGAGCGGTTCGGCGTGCGGGGCCAGGAGGACCTGCGGCCGGGCGAGCTGAGCGGCGGCCAGGCGCAACGGGCCGCGCTGGCCCGGGCCCTGGTCACCGGCCCGCGGGTGGTCTTCGCCGACGAGCCGACGGGGGCACTGGACTCCCTCGTGAGCGAGCAGGTCATGACGGCCCTCGTGCACACGGCCCGCGAGTCGGGTACGGCCGTCCTGCTGATCACGCACGACGCCCAGGTGGCCGCGTACGCGGACCGGGAAGTCCAGCTGCGGGACGGGGCCGTGGCGGCGCTGGGGGTGACGGCGTGACGTCGCTCCGGGCCGATCTGCGCCTCGCCTATGAGCTCACCCGGGGTTCCGACCGCGGCGAGTGGTGGCGGGTGACCCTCACGGCGGTGGGGGCGGCGCTCGCGACCGGGTTCGCGTCGGCCGCGGTCGTCCTGGCGGCACTGCGCGGCAGCTACCACGTGCCCGTCGCCGCGGGGCTGCTGGACCAGCCCGGCACCCGCGCCGGCGTGATCGTCGGTCTGCTGCTCCTGCTCCTGCCGGTGCTCGCGTTCCTCGGCCAGTGTGCCCGGATCGGGGCGGTGCACCGCGACCGCCGGCTGGCCGGGCTGCGGCTGGCCGGGGCGACGCCCTGGCAGGTGCGGCGGATCGCCGCGCTGGAGACCGGGCTGGCATGTCTGCTGGGCTCGGCGATCGCCACCGTCTTCTTCGTGCTGCTCCTGCTGCGCGAGTGGAACCGGCCCAACGCCCTGGCCTGGGCGGCGATCGCCCTGGTCGCCGTCGCCGTACCGCTGCTGGGCGCGGCGGCGGGCGCGCTGGCACTGCGCCGGGTGGTGACCTCGCCCCTCGGCTGGGTGCGCAGGGTCGCGCCGCGCACCGGGCGGGGGCCGGGGCTTCTGTTCCTGGCGGGGGTGCTGCTGGTCGGAGTGGTGGCACTGGTCACCGTGCTCGGCATGTTCTCGGCCGCTGCCCACCGGCCGCACGCCGGGATGCCGCTGGCGATGGCGGGCGTGATCCTCGCGGTCGGCGCGGGCGCGGTGTGGCTCTCCGGGGCCACCGCGAAGGCGACCGGGCGGATCCTCGCCGTCCGGGCCCGCTCGGCGACGACGCTGATCGCGGCGGAACGGCTGCGCGACGACCCCTGGTCGGCCGCCCGCACCCATGCGGCGGTGCTGCTGGTGACGGTCGTCGGGACCGGCTTCATGGGCATCCGGCAGGTCCTGGGTGAGTTGGTGCGCAGCCATAGGTTCTCCGCACACGCGTCCTACTACCTCACCGGCCTCGACCTCACCGGCGCCGCCATCGCCATCGCCTTCGCGATCACCCTGTCCGGCCTCGCCGTGGGCACCGCGGAGTCCCTGGCCACCCGCCGCAGGGGCCTCGCCGCACAGGCCGCCGCCGGGGTGCCGCACACGGTGCTCGGCCGGGCCCTGCTGCTGGAGACGGCGCTGCCGCTGGCCCCCGCGGTGCTGCTCGCCGGCCTGGGCGGGACGGCCATCGGCACGTGGTACGCCCTGCTCGGCGGCCGGCCGGTCCCCTGGGCGATCGTCCTGGTCCCCGTCGCCGTCTACGCCGCCTGCCTGCTGGCCGCGGCCACCGCGCTGCCGCTGCTGCACCGCTCGGTGCGCCCGGGGGAGCTGCGGTACGCGTAGACGCGCACCCCATGGCGGGCCGGCCCGGGGGAACGGGGGTTCCCCGGGCCGGTCGGCAGACCGCACGCGGCAATACGAAGGCCCGGATCGTCGTCAGGCGGAAATGCCGTCGATCCGGGCCATGGCGTCCTCCGCGCCGTACGGCTGCAAGTACGGCATCCAGCGCGGATCCCTGTGGCCGGTCCCGATGATGCGCCAGGCCAGGCCGGAGGGCGGGGCGGGTTTGTGGCGCAGCCGCCAGCCGATCTCGAAGAGGTGCCGATCGGCCTTCACGTGGTTGCAGCGGCGGCAGGACGCCACCACGTTGTCCCAGACGTGCTTGCCCCCGCGGCTGCGCGGGATGACGTGGTCGACGCTGGTTGCGACGCCACCGCAGTACATGCACCGGCCCCCGTCGCGGGCGAACAGCGCCCGGCGGGTCAGTGGAACGGGCCCCCGATAGGGAACCCGGACGAATCGCTTGAGCCGGACCACGCTGGGTGCGGGGACTGTGACGGTCGCGCTGTGCAGATAGGCGCCGGACTCCTCGAGGCATACGGCCTTGTTCTCGAGGACGAGGACGAGCGCGCGGCGGAGCGGTACGACACCTAGCGGCTCGTACGACGCGTTGAGGACCAGGACATGCGGCACGGATGCCTCCTTGGACGCCGGCGGCGCGTGGCTCGCGCCGGGACGATTCGTAGTCAGTCTCCCCTCATGCCTGGTGGAAGCGCCACCATGTCCCCGTAACGGGCTGGGAGTGTTTTCGACCACATCCCATTCATCCCCAGGATCATGGCCTGTTCAAGCCCAGGTGAGCACGGTCTCTCCTTCACACATTCCGCAAGAGCACACACAATGCCCCGTTAGTGTGGTGGTTCTGCCCCTTCGGTGACCCAGTCGTGACCTTGACCCCCCCCTGAACCATCGCGCCGGGGCAGACCGCTGCACCTGGAGGTACCTGCCGTGTCCTTGTCCCTTGCGGACGCCGTCCTGTTGGCCGCCGACCCCTCACCGTCGCCGACCCCCTCGGAGACCCAGTCCCCGAGAGTGCCTTCGCTCCAGGACGCCCAGGAGAGCGCGACGAACGCCGCCGGCTGGGTCGAGCAGAACTGGTCGACGTGGCTCGCGATCGGCCTCAGGGTCCTGCTCATCGTGGTGATAGCCGCGGTGCTGAGGGTCTTCGTACGCCGGGCGATCACCAAGCTGATCGACCGCATGAACCGGACCGTGCAGTCCGTGGACGGCAGCGCGCTCGGCGGGCTGCTCGTCAACGTCGAACGGCGCCGGCAGCGCTCACAGGCCATCGGCTCGGTGCTGCGCTCGGTGGCGTCGTTCCTGATCATGGGCACCGCCGCGCTGATGATCCTGGGCACCTTCCAGATCAACCTCGCCCCGCTGCTGGCCTCGGCCGGTGTCGCCGGTGTGGCGATCGGTTTCGGCGCCCGCAACCTGGTCACGGACTTCCTCTCGGGCGTCTTCATGATCCTGGAGGACCAGTACGGCGTCGGCGACACGATCGACGCGGGCGTCGCCTCCGGCGAGGTGATCGAGGTGGGCCTGCGCGTGACCAAGCTGCGCGGCGACGGCGGCGAGATCTGGTACGTCCGCAACGGCGAGGTCAAGCGCATCGGCAACCTCTCCCAGGGCTGGGCCACGGCCAACGTCGACGTCACCGTCCACGCCGGCGAGGACCTGGACCGGGTCAAGGCCACCCTGGACGAGGTCGCCGAGAAGATGGGCGCCGAGGAGCCCTGGAACGAGCTGCTGTGGGGCCCGATCGAGGTCCTCGGCCTGGACAGCGTGCTGCTGGACTCCATGGTCGTGCGCGTCACGGCCAAGACGATGCCCGGCAAGTCCCTGACCGTGGAGCGCGAGCTGCGCTGGCGCATCAAGCGGGCCTTCGACGCGGCGGGCATCCGGATCGTCGGCGGCGCCACGGCCCCGGTGGAGGAGCAGGCCGCCGACCCGACGGCGGGCATGGCCGCCCCGTCGGTGTACGCGAACGCGGCGTCCCCGCAGTCGGCGGCGGCGTCCCCGCTCGCCCCGCCCGCACCGACGAGCACCACGAAGTAGCAGCACCCCCTTACGGAGAGGGCGGCGTCCGGTTCTGCCGGATGCCGCCCTCTCGCATGTCCGGATGACGACAGGGCGTCCCCTATTGACGGCCACGCGGCACCGGGCCTACCTTCCTCCCACCGATAGGAAACTTTCCTAACAGTGATCCGAGGAACGGCCGTCCGATGGACTTCCCCGCCTGATCACTGAGAAGCTGAGCAGCCGAAGGGCAGGTGTGGACACGCATGGCAGGAACCGCCGGCACGCCGGGCACCCCGCGCGTCCTGCGCGCCATGAACGACCGGGCCGCCCTGGACCTGCTGCTGGAGCACGGACAGCTGTCCCGCACCCGGATCGGCAAGCTCACCGGCCTGTCCAAGCCGACCGCCTCCCAGCTCCTGGCCCGTCTGGAGGCGGCGGGCCTCGTCCTGGCCACCGGCACCACCGAAGGCCGGCCCGGCCCGAGCGCCCAGCTCTACGAGGTCAACCCGGCGGCCGGCTACGCCGCCGGACTCGACGTCACCCCCCAGCGGATCCTCGCCGCGGTCGCCGACATCACCGGCCGCACGGTCGGCCGCCACGAGCTGCCCACCCCCGGCAGGCGCACCGGCACCCCGGTCGTCCAGCAGGTCACCGACGCCCTGGACGGCGCGGTGAAGGCGGCCGGTCTCGCCCGGGACGACGTCCACCGCCTCGTCATCGGCACCCCCGGCGCCTTCGACCCCACCACCGGCCGGCTGCGCTACGCCTCCCACCTCCCCGGCTGGCACTCCCCCACCCTGCTGGACGAGCTCGCCGCCGCCCTGCCGATGCCGTTCGAGTACGAGAACGACGTCAACCTGGTCGCGCTCGCCGAGCAGCGCCTCGGCGCGGCCCGGGGCCACGCGGACTTCGTGCTGCTGTGGAACCAGGAGGGCCTGGGCGCCGCCCTGGTCCTCGGCGGCCGGCTGCACCGCGGCTGGACCGGCGGCGCCGGCGAGGTCGGCTTCCTGCCGGTGCCGGGCACGCCCCTGGTCCGCCAGGTCACCAAGGCCAACAGCGGCGGCTACCAGGAGCTGGCCGGCTCCCAGGCCGTCCCGCGCCTGGCCCGCGACCTCGGCGTCGAGGACGTCCCGCCCGGCCCGTACGCCGAGGCCGCCGCCGAACTGGTGGCCAGGGCGGCACAGGCCGGCGACGACGCCCACCGGCAGCTCCTCCAGACCTACGCGACCCGGCTGGCCACCGGTCTGGCCTCGCTGGTCTCGGTCCTCGACCCCGAGCTCGTCGTGCTGAGCGGCGCGTCCCTCACCTCGGGCGGCGAGCCGCTGCGCGCTTTGGTCCAGGCCGAACTGGAAGAGCTGGCCGCGTCCCGCCCGCGTCTGGTCGTGGGCGACGTCCGTGAACACCCCGTGCTGCGCGGCGCGCTGGAGAGCGCGCTCGCGACCACGCGCGACGAGGTCTTCGACACCTCCCGCTGACCCACCCCCCCTCCCCCCGGTAATTCCCTTCTTCCTTCCCCCGTGCCTCAGGGAGCCCTGCCATGCCCGGAACCTCCAGAAAAGCGACCTTCGCGCTCGCCGCCTCCGCCTCCCTCGCCCTCCTCGCCACCGCGTGCACCGGCCAGTCCGGCGCGGGCGCGAGCGACGACGCGTCCAAGGAGACGACCCTCAACTTCTGGCACGCCTGGAGCGCGCCGTCGGAGGTGAAGGCCGTCAAGGACCTGGTCGCCGGATTCGAGAAGGCGCACCCCAACATCCACGTCGACGTCGTCGGCAACATGACGGACGACAAGATGAACCAGGCCCTGCGCACCGGCGGCGGCAAGGCCCCGGACGTGATCTCGTCGTTCACCACGAACAGCGTCGGAAAGTTCTGCTCCTCGGGCGCCCTGGTGGATCTCAACCCGTTCTTCGAGAAGTCGGGCATCGACCCGCGGCAGACCTTCCCGAAGGCGATGAACGAGTACACCCAGTTCGACGGAAACCGCTGCGCGGTGCCCCTGCTGGGCGACGCGTACGGCCTCTACTACAACAAGACGGCGTTCAAGAAGGCCGGTGTCGCCGAGCCGCCGAAGACCTGGTCGGAATTCGAGAAGGTCGCCGAGAAGCTGACGATCCCCCAGGGCGACACGTACAAGCAGCTCGGCTTCATGCCGAACTACCACGGCTGGGAAACCACCACCGAGCACTACCTCGGCCAGTTCTCCCCCACGTACTTCGACAAGGACGGCAAGTCGAACGTCGGCAAGGACCCGGCCTTCGAGGAGGCGTTCACGACACAGAAGAAGCTGGTCGACGCACTCGGCGGCTACCGCAGGCTGGAGACCTACCGCTCCGGGCTCGGCGACGAATGGGGCCCCAAGCACCCCTTCCACACCGGCCAGGTCGCCATGCAGCTCGACGGCGAGTGGCGCCTGGGCATGGCCCTGGACACCGAGCCGAAGTTCGACATCGGCGTGGCCCCGCTGCCCGTCCCCGACGACCAGGCCGACCAGTACGGCAAGGGCTACATCACCGGCACCATCGCCGGTATCGCCGCGACCAGCGAGAAGCAGAACGCGGCCTGGGAGCTGGTGAAGTACATGACCACGGACACGGACGCGGTGGTGAACTTCTCCAACGCCATCCACAACGTGCCCTCGACGCTGGCGGCCCTGAAGTCCCCGAAGCTCACGTACGACCCGCGCTTCAAGACGTTCCTGGAGATCGCCGCGAACCCGAACTCCACCACGGCTCCCGCCTCGATCAACGGCGGTGTCTACCTCACCACGATCCAGGAGTTCGGCTACGACTACGAAAGCGGCAAGGCCACCGATCTCAAGGCCGGACTGAAGAAGACGGCCGCGCAGATCGACACGGACATCGCGCAGGCGAAGTAGGCCATGAGCACCTCCGCCCTGCGGGCGAAACACCGCCGCTCGACCCTGCGCACCCTCGCCTTCCTCTCCCCCTGGCTGATCGGCTTCACGGTCTTCTTCGCCTACCCCCTGATCTCCACCGTCTACTTCTCCTTCATGCGCTACGACGGCTTCGAGCCGCCCACGTGGAGCGGCACGAAGAACTGGGTGTACGTCTTCGAGCACTACCCCCTCTTCTGGCCCGCCCTGCGCAACACCCTGTGGCTGGTCGTCGTCATGGTCACGCTCCGGGTCGCCTTCGGCCTGGGCGTGGGCCTGCTGATCACCAAGATCAAGACGGCCACGGGTGTCTTCCGCACCCTCTTCTACCTGCCCTACCTGGCGCCGCCCGTGGCGGCCACGATGGCCTTCGCCTTCCTCCTGAACCCCGGCACGGGCCCGGTCGACTCCATCCTCGAGAAGATCGGGCTGCCGGCCCCGGGCTGGTTCAACGACCCCGCCTGGTCGAAGCCGGCCCTTACCCTCCTGGCCCTCTGGGGCATCGGCGACCTGATGGTCATCTTCATGGCCGCCCTGCTCGACGTGCCGAAGGAGCAGTACGAGGCGGCGGAACTGGACGGCGCGACGCCCTGGCAGCGCTTCCGCTACGTGACGCTGCCGAACATCTCGCCGATCGTCATGTTCGCGGTCGTCACGGGCGTGATCCAGACGATGCAGTACTACACGCAGCCGCTGATCGCCGGGAAGGTCGCGTCGGGCGTGATCCAGGGCGCGGGCACGCAGTTCGAGCCCGGCTACCCGGACAAGTCCACCCTCACGCTCCCCCAACTCGTCTACAACCTGGGCTTCCAGCGCTTCGACTACGGCTCGGCCTGCGTGGTCGCCCTGGTCCTCTTCGCCCTCTCCATGGCCTTCACAGGACTTCTGATGCGCCGCAGGGGCGGCCTGATCCAGGCAGGTGAACGATGACGCAGGTACTCGACACACCCCTGGAGCCGAAGGCGCCGCCCGCACCGGCGGAACGCACGGCCCGCCGCAGGGGCCTCCTGGAATGGGTGGCGATCCACTCCCTCGGCATCGCGGCGGCCCTCTTCTTCGTCCTCCCGTTCGTCTTCGTCTTCCTCACCTCCCTCATGAGCGACAGCCAGGCGCTCAGCCGCGACCTGATCCCGCACACCTGGGAGTGGGGCAACTACGCCAAGGTCTTCGACACCCCCGGCTTCCTCACCTGGTGGAGGAACACCCTGGTCTACGCGGGCCTGGGTACGGTCCTCACGGTCGTCTCCTCGATCCCCGTGGCCTACGCCCTGGCCAAGTTCCGCTTCCGCGGCCGCAGTCTGGCCCTGATGCTGGTCATCTCGATGATGATGCTGCCGCCGCAGGTGATCATCATCCCGATGTACCTCTTCTGGGCGAAGCAGCTGGACCTGTCCGGCACGCTCTGGCCGCTGATCATCCCCATGGCGTTCGGCGACGCGTTCTCGATCTTCCTGCTGCGCCAGTTCCTGACGACGATCCCCGACGAGTACGTGGACGCGGCCAAGGTGGACGGCTGCGGCGACCTGCGCACACTCCTGAAGGTCGTTCTCCCGATGGCCAGACCGGGCATCGCCGCGGTGGCCCTCTTCCAGTTCTTCTACGCGTGGAACGACTACTTCGGCCCCCAGATCTACGCCTCGGAGAACCCGGGCGCCTGGACGCTCTCCTACGGCCTGGAGTCGTTCAAGGGCGCCCACCACACCGACTGGAACCTCACCATGGCCGCCACCGTGCTGGTCATGGCCCCCGTGATCCTCGTGTTCTTCTTCGCCCAGAAGGCGTTCGTGGAGGGTGTCACGCTCACCGGAGTAAAGGGTTAGTACTGACATGAAACTCACCGTGGTCGGCGGAGGCTCGACCTACACCCCCGAACTCGTGGACGGCTTCGCCCGCCTGAGGGACACCCTGCCCGTCGAGGAACTGGTCCTGATGGACCCCGCACAGGACCGCCTGGACCTGGTCGGCGGCCTGGCCCGCCGCATCTACGCCCGCCAGGACCACCCGGGCCGCATCACCACGACGAGCGACCTCGACGAGGCGGTGGACGGCGCGGACGCGGTCCTGCTGCAACTGCGCGTAGGCGGCCAGGCGGCCCGCGAGCAGGACGAGACCTGGCCCCTGGAATGCGGCTGCGTGGGCCAGGAGACGACCGGCGCCGGCGGCCTGGCCAAGGCCCTGCGCACGGTCCCGGTGGTGCTGGACATCGCGGACCGCGTCCGCCGTACCAACCCCCGGGCCTGGATCATCGACTTCACCAACCCGGTCGGCATCGTGACCCGCGCCCTGCTCCGAGCGGGCCACAAGGCGGTGGGCCTGTGCAACGTGGCGATCGGCCTGCAGCGCAAGTTCGCGGCCCTGCTGGCGGTGGAGCCCTCCGGGATCCACCTGGACCACGTGGGCCTCAACCACCTCACCTGGGAGACGGCGGTACGCCTGGGCGGCCCGGAGGGCGAGGACGTCCTGCCGAAACTGCTGGGCGAGCACGGCGACACGATCGCGGCCGACCTCCGCCTCCCCCGCCCCCTGCTCGACACCCTGGGCGTAGTCCCCTCCTACTACCTGCGCTACTACTACGCGCACGACGAGGTCGTGCGGGAACTCGGCACCAAGCCGTCCCGCGCGGCCGAAGTGGCCGCGATGGAACGCCGGTTGCTGTCCATGTACGCCGACCCGGCCCTGGACGAGAAGCCGGAACTGCTCGCGAAGCGGGGCGGTGCCTTCTACTCGGAGGCCGCGGTGGACCTGGCGGCGGCCCTGCTGGGCGGCGGCGGCTCGCCGTACCAGGTGGTGAACACGTACAACCGGGGCACGCTCCCGTTCCTCCCCGACGACGCGGTGATCGAGGTCCAGGCGGCGGTGGGCGCCGAGGGCGCGTCCCCCCTGCCCGTACGGCCCGTGAACCCGCTCTACGCGGGCCTGATGGCCAACGTCACGGCCTACGAGGACCTGGCCCTCCAGGCCGCCCTGCACGGCGGCCGGGAACGCGTCTTCCGCGCCCTCCTCTCCCACCCCCTCATCGGCCAGCACGCGTACGCCGAGACGCTCGCCGACCGGCTGATCGCGCACAACCGGGAGCACCTCGCGTGGGTCTGACCGTCCTCGCCGTCGACGCGGGCAACAGCAAGACGGACGTCGCGATCGTGACGGCGGCCGGGGAGGTCCTCGCCACGGCACGCGGGGGCGGCTTCCGTCCCCCGGCCGTGGGCGTGGACACGGCGATGGACGGCCTGGCCGAAACGGTGGCGCAGGCCCTCACCACCGCGGGGCTCACCTCGGTCACCCACGTCTCGGCGTGCCTGGCCAACGCCGACTTCCCCGTCGAGGAGGAACAACTGGCCGCGGCGCTGCGGGCGCGCGCCTGGGGCGCGACGGTGACGGTCCGCAACGACACCTTCGCGATCCTGCGGGCCGGTGCCACCGAACCCCGGGGTGTCGCGGTGGTCTGCGGCGCGGGCATCAACTGCGTGGGCATGCGGCCCGACGGCCGCACGGCCCGCTTCCCCGCACTCGGCCGGGTCTCGGGCGACTGGGGCGGCGGCTGGGGCCTGTCCGAGGAGGCCCTCTGGCACGCGTCCCGGGCGGAGGACGGCCGCGGCACCCCCACCGCCCTGTCCCACACCCTCCCCGCCCACTTCGGCCTGCCGTCCGTGTACGCCCTCGTCGAGGCACTGCATCTTGAGCACATCCCGGCCCCGAGGCGCCACGAGCTGACCCCGGTCCTCTTCGCCACGGCCGCCGACGGCGACACGATCGCCCGGACGATCGTGGAACGCCAGGCCGAGGAGGTGGTCTCCATGGCGGTGGTCGCCCTGACCCGCCTGGACCTCCTGTCCGAGGCGACCCCCGTCCTCCTGGGCGGCGGCGTCCTGGCCGCCCGCCATCCCCAACTGAACGACCACATAGAGCACTTGCTGACCGAGCGCGCACCGAAGGCGGTACCGCGGGTGGTGACGTCCAGCCCGGTGCTGGGCGCGGCGCTGCTGGGACTGGACCGGATCGGGCCGAGGGAGGAGGCGCAGGAGAGACTGCGGGCGTACTACGACGGGTGACGCACCCGTACCCGCGTACGGCGGGAAAGGAGGGGCGCGCCGCGACCCGGGAACCGAACCAACTCCCCGTACGTGTTCCTGGACGAGGGGTGCTGCAAGGGGTGCTGCGAGAAGTGGCGCAGGGGGTGTGCCACGCTGCGATCCGATCAAGATCGTGGCAAGGCCGGTGCGGATGTCGGCCCCGGCAGCGATACTTGCGGCGACGGATGACCATGGGGGAGGTCACAGTGACGTACACGCCGAAGAGCAGCACACCACCACCAGGCCCCGGCCTGCCCGTCCTTCCGGCCGTACCGGCACAGGCGGCACCTCCGGCAGGGCCCCCCGGCAGCCCCCCGGCCCCCTCCGCACCCCCCGCCGCGGTCCCCCGCCGCACCGCGTTCGCCGAGGGCCTCGACCAGCTCCGCTCCGCCGCCACCACGGAGCCCGGCCGCCTCCGCGTCATCGGCGCTCTCCTGGCCCTCCTCGTCATCGCCTTCGGCGCCGTCACCGCCTGGCAGATGACCGACCGCGCGGCCGCCGCCGACGACGTCCTCACCCGCAGCCAGCCCCTCAGCTCGGACGCCGCCGACATCTACCGCTCCCTCGCGGACGCCAACACCGCCGCCTCCAGCGGCTTCCTCGCCGGCGGCCAGGAGTCGGCCACCACCCGCGACCGCTACGAGCGGGACATCCGCACGGCCGCCGAGAAGCTCGTCAACGCCGCCGCCAACGCCGACCCTGACTCCCCGTCCACGGCGACGATCGCGAAGCTCAACAGGCTCCTGCCGGAGTACAAGGGCCTGGTGGAGCGCGCCCGCACGTACAACCGCCAGGGCTTCCCCGTCGGCGGCGCCTACCTGCGCTACGCCAACGAGAAGATGCAGACGGAGATGCTCCCGGCGGCGGAGGACCTCTACAAGAAGGAGAACCAGCGCCTCAGCGCGGACTACGCGAGCGCCACGCCCTACCCCTGGGCGGCCATCGCCCTCGGCGTCGCCGCCCTGGCCGCCCTCGCCTGGGCCCAGCACCGCAACTACCAGCGGACGAACAGGGTCCTGAACCACGGTTTGGTGGCCGCCACGGCCACGGCGACGGTCGTCCTCCTCTGGCTGGTCGTGGGCCACACCGTCGCCCGCGCGGGCCTGAACGACTCCTACGACCACGGCGTCCGCTCCCTGAACGTGCTGCACGACGCGCGCATCGCCTCCCTCAAGGCCAGGGGCAACGAGAACCTCACCCTGGTGGCCCGCGGCGCGGAGACGAAGAAGGTCGGCGAAGAGACCTACGACGCCTACGACTACGACTTCGGCAGGGACATCAAGGCCCTCGCCGCCCACCTGGCGGCCGCGGAGAAGCTCGCCGACGACTCCTCGGGCGAGCGCCCCGTCACCGCCGCCGTGGGCAACATGACGGAGTGGAAGAAGCGCCACACCGCGGCCCGCGAGCAGGACGAGAACGGCAACTACCAGCAGGCGCTGAACCGGGTCATCGGCACCAAGGACGCGACGGGCGAGTGCTTCGACAGCGTCGACGAGAACCTGCGCACGGCACTCGCGCACGAGGAGACGGAGTTCAAGCGCGCGGCGGGCGACGGCCGTGACGCGCTGACGGGCATGGCCGCCGGCGCGGCCGTCCTCGCGGTGCTGGGCGCCGCGGGCGCGGTCCTGGGCATCGGCCGCAGGCTGTCGGAGTACCGATGAACGGGACAGGGGCGAAGGGAGGAACGACCGTGCGAGACGCGCTCAGGGGCTGGGGCGGAGTGACCGCGATGGCAGTCGTCTGCGGCCTGGTGGCGCTGGTGGCCCTCTGCCTGCCGCTCACCACCGCCACGACGGCCACCCAGAACACCACCGCGACGCACACAGCCCGGACCGGAGCCGAGGAGGACTGCGAGGCCCCCGAGAAGCAGACCCTCTCCCCCTCCTCCGCCGACGGCGACACCATCCGGGCGATCAAGAACCGCGAGGGCCAGAAGCGCAAACTGATCGTCGGCGTCGACCAGAACAGCTACCGCTGGGGCTACCGCAACCCCAACAGCGGCAAGACCGCGGAGCTCGAGGGCTTCGACATCGACCTGGTCCACCGCATCGCCGAGGACATCCTCGGCGACCCGGACGCCGTCCAGTTCAAGGCGATCCCCACCGACCAGCGCATCCCGGCGATCCAGGACGGCCGCGTGGACATGGTCGTCCGCACGATGACGATCAACTGCGACCGCATCGACGACGTCGCCTTCTCCGCGCCCTACTTCAAGACGGGCCAGCAGGTCCTGGCCCCGAAGTCCTCCCCCGTCAAGGGTTACGACGACACGCTCGCGGACCGCAGGATCTGCACGGCGGCCGGTTCCACGGCATTCGCCGCGCTGAAGGCGGACCAGAAGGACGGCAAACTCCCCGCGAGCACCGACATCTCCACCACCGTCCCGAACCAACTCGACTGCCTGGTGCGGCTCCAGCTCGGCGAGGTCGACGCCGTGGTCACCGACGGCGCCCTCGCGGCGAGCCAGGCGGCACAGGACCCGGCGGTCGAGCTCAAGGGCGACGCCTTCACTGCCGAGTACTACGGCGTGGCGATGAAGAAGGACGCGGACGATCTGGTACGCCGGGTCAACCAGATCCTGGTGGACTACCGCAAGGACACCGCGAACGGCTGGCAGGCGTCGTACGAGAAATGGCTGTCGGCAACACTGAGCAAGGATGCGAAGAAGTCGGAACCACCGGCACCGCAGTACCTCCGCACCACCTGACACCCTGCTGAACCCGCGCACACCCCACACCAGAAGACGACAGACGACACGCGACACACGACCGCAGCGAGAGGTGATCGATGGGCGTCACGGGATCCACCGGGCCGGTGATGGACCGGGACGAGGTGGACCGTGCGCTGGCGCGGCTCGGCGCGGAGCACGAGGCGATCGAGACCTCGCTCCTCGCCCTGCAGGACCACGCGGGCCGCAGACTCCTGGAGGGCGCCGAGCTCACCGGCGTCACCCAGGAGCGCTGGACGTCCACGGAGGCGTCGATCACGCTGCTGTGGACGTACTTCGACGCGTACACCGACGCGCTGCGCTCCGCCCGCGACATCCGGGCCCGCCGCCGCTGGTCCAGCCGCGAGGACCTGGTGGAGCTGACGGAACTGCTGAACGGCGACTCGGTCACCGTGGCGGGCAGCGCCACGGCGACGGCCAACGCCCCCACCCTGCACGGCAGTCCGACGAAACTCAGCGAGCGTTTCTCGCTCACCACCCTCGTCGACCGGATGAACGAGCTGTACGCGACGAGCCTGGACATGGTGGTCGCCGCGGACGCGGTCTGGTCGGCCCTGCCGGCCCGGATCGATCTGCTCGCGGCGGAACTCCAGCGCACCCGGCGGCTCGCGCACTCGGTCGGCGTGCGCCCCGGTGAGCACCCGGCGGGCGACGACCTGGAGCGCATCACGCGGATACTGACGAAGCTGCGCGAGCAGGTGATCTCGGACCCGCTGGCGTTCTGGCTGGCCGCGGAGGGCAGTTCGGCGCCGGGCGGCGGCAGGCCGGACACGGCGGTGTACGACCGCGAGGCACGCGCCCTGGAGGACGTACGCCGGGAGATCGACGCCGTACTGACGGTTCGCCAGGACGCCGAGAAGCGGATCGTGAAGCTGCGGGACATCCTCAGCCGCGCGGACCGCACGCTCGCCGAGGCGCGCACGGCACGCGGCGAGGTCCTCGCGAAGATCGCGGCGACGGAGGTGCCGGTCGTCAGCGGCCCGCCCACCCAGCTCCAGGAGCAGCTTGCGGCGGCCGCCGAGTACCGCAGACAGGCGCAGTGGCACCGGCTGTCCCCGCTGCTGGAGTCGCTGGAGCAGAAGGCCGAGGACGAACTGCTGCGCGCCCGCGAGTCGTTGACGGCGGTCACCGCCCCGCTGGCGGTCCGCGCCGAGCTGCGCGGCCGGCTCGACGCGTACAAGGCGAAGGTCGCCCGGCACGGCTTCGCCGAGGACACGCTGCTGGTGGAGCGGTACGAGAAGGCGCGCCGCATGCTGTGGAGCGCGCCGTGCGACCTGCGCGCCGCCGAGCAGGCAGTGCTGCGCTACCAGCACGCCGCCGCGGAGCTGCTCGGCAGCCCGCGGGTGCCGGAGCAGGGCGTGCCCGAGGACGACCGCAGGGGGCCGGGCGCATGAGCGACGAGGGGGAGTCCATGAGTCAGGCAGCGCACGAGCAGACCGGCGCGCCGCCACGCGCCTGTCAGCGCCCCGGCTGCGAGGGCGCGTACGAGGACGTGGGCGGCGGCGAGCTGTACTGCGACACCTGCGGTCTCGCCCCGGTCGTCGCGGCGAACGGCATGGTCGGTTCGCCTCCCACCGGCATCACCGCCGGAGGCAGGGGCGGCTCCCGCGGGTCCTCCGGCAGCGGCAGTTCCCGCTCCAGCAGCCGCAGTTCGCGCACGTCGTCCCAGTCGTCGAAGTCCCGCCGCTCGGTGTCGGGGCGCCTGTCGCGGTCCCTGTCGGGCAAGTCGACGGGCCGCTCGGTGTCGGTGCGCAGCTCCGGCTCGACCGCCGGTTCCGGGTCCCGGGGCCGGCTGGGCGCCGGGCTGGTGCAGGTGCCGCCGATCCCGCGGCCGGACCCGCGCGAGATGGTCCTGGACAACCCCGAGGTGCCCGAACGGAAGCGGTACTGCTCACGCTCCGACTGCGGTGCTCCGGTGGGCCGGGCGCGCGGCGACCGGCCGGGCCGTACGGAGGGCTTCTGCACCAAGTGCGGTCATCCGTACTCGTTCGTGCCGAAGCTGCGGGCCGGGGACGTGGTGCACGGCCAGTACGAGGTGGTCGGCTGCCTCGCGCACGGCGGGCTCGGCTGGATCTACCTCGCCGTCGACCGGGCGGTGTCGGACCGCTGGGTGGTCCTCAAGGGCCTGCTGGACACCGGCGACCAGGACGCCATGGCGGCGGCGATCTCCGAGCGGCGCTTCCTCGCGGAGATCGAGCACGCCAACATCGTGCGGATCTACAACTTCGTGGAGCATCTGGACCAGCGCACGGGTTCGCTCGACGGCTACATCGTCATGGAGTACGTCGGCGGCAAGTCGCTGAAGGAGATCGCCAACGCCCGCCGCACCACGCAGGGCAGACGCGATCCGCTGCCGGTCGAGCAGGCCTGCGCGTACGGCATCGAGGCGCTGGAGGCGCTCGGGCACCTGCACAGCCGGAACCTGCTGTACTGCGACTTCAAGGTCGACAACGCCATCCAGACCGAGGACCAGCTCAAGCTGATCGACATGGGCGCGGTGCGCAGGATGGACGACGAGGAGTCGGCCATCTACGGCACGGTCGGCTACCAGGCGCCCGAGGTCGCCGAGGCCGGCCCGTCGGTGGCGAGCGACCTCTACACCGTCGCCCGCACCCTCGCCGTCCTGACGTTCGACTTCCAGGGCTACACGAACGTCTACGTCGACTCCCTGCCCGACCCGGACCACATCGAGGTGTTCCGGCAGTACGAGTCGTTCTACCGGCTCCTGGTCCGTGCCACGGACCCCGACCCGGCGCGCCGGTTCGCCTCCGCGCAGGAGATGACCGAGCAGCTGACGGGCGTCCTGCGGGAGGTCGTCTCCCTCCAGACGGGCCGCTCCCGGCCCGCCCTGTCCACACTGTTCGGACCGGAACTGCGGGTCACGGACACGGAGTTGTTCCCCAAGCTGATCGGCGACGTGTCCCGCCTGGGAGCCCGGGTGGTGCGGGCCCGGGCTCGCACCGGCGCTCCTGCCGCCCTGCCGCACCCGCAGCGGCCCGAGGGCCCGCCCGGTCTCGTCAAGCCCGTCGAAGCCCCCGCCGCCGCCTTCGCCCTGCCCGTCCCGCGCGTCGACCCGACCGACCCCAACGCCGGTTTCCTCGCGGGCCTGATGACCTCCGCCCCAGCCGAACTGCTCGGCGCCCTGGCAGCCGCCCCGGCCCCGTCGATCGAGACGCGCCTGCGGCAGATCCGGGCCTGGCTGGAGACCGGTGAGCCGGCCGCCGCGCTGCAGGCGCTGGTCGCGCTGGAGGGCGAGCGGCCCGACGACTGGCGGGTGGTCTGGTACCGGGGCGTGGCCGCGCTGGTGACGGGCGACGACGAGGGCGCCGCACTCGCCTTCGACGCGATCTACGACGCCTTCCCGGGCGAGATCGCGCCCAAGCTGGCGCTGGGCCTGTGCGCGGAGGTGCTGGGCCAGCTCGACAACGCCGCCGAGTACTACCGGCTGGTGTGGTCGACCGACCCGAGCTATGTGAGCGCGGCGTTCGGCCTGGCCCGGGTCCAGCTGGCGACCGGGGACCGGCGCGGCGCCGTACGGACGCTGGAGTCGGTCCCGGAGTCCTCCATCCACTACACCGCCGCGCGGGTGGCGGCCGTCCGGGCGCGGCTGCGGCAGCGCACGGCGACCGCGTCCGACGCGCCGTTCCTGGAGGATCTGACGGCCGCCGCGGCGCAGGTCGAGGCGCTGGAGGCGTACGGTCTGGATCCGGCGCGACGGGAGCAGTTGTCGGCCGAAGTCCTCGGTTGCGCGCTGGACTGGGTACTCTCCGGGGGCCAGGGTTCCGCCCCTCCCGCCGCCGGGGGACGGACGCTGCTCGGCAGCGGCCTGGACGAGCGGGGCCTGCGTTTCGGTCTGGAACGCTCGTACCGCACGCTGGCCCGGCTGGCGCGGGGCGGCGACGAAAGGATCGACCTGGTGGAACGTGCCAATCGTTACCGCCCCCGGACGTGGGTGTAGTTGATGTCGCAGATGCCCCAGTTGTCCGCCTGCCCGAGTTGCGAGGAACCCCTCGAATCGGGTGACCGTTTCTGCGGCGCGTGCGGATACGACCTGTCCGCCGTGCCGGCACGGCCTCAGGACAACCCGACCATCACCATGAACGGCTCGGTGCCCGCCCAGGGCGCTCCGGCCGGTGCGTATCCCGAGCCCCCGCCGGCGCCACCCGCCGGCGCGGCCTGGCCCGCACCCGGGCCGGACGGCGCGGGCGCCCCGGACGCGGTGCACCTGCCGGCGGACCTCCCGGGCACGGACTCGGGCGGCTCCGCCCTGCCGCCTCGGACGCCCCCGCCACCGAGCGCACCGCCGGCCGCGGGCGTGCGCTTCGACCGGCCGCCGCAGCCCGACGGGCCCGCCGCGTCGCCGGAGATCTACCAGACACAGCCCGACGAGTACCTCCTCCAGGCACCGGACCCACGGGTGTCCGCCGAGCCGGCGGCCCAGGCCGCGGGCACCGGCGGCAAGGTCTGCGTCGCCTGCCGGGCCGGCCGCGTGGACGACGACGGCTACTGCGAGAACTGCGGCCACGCCCAGCCGCGCGAACGGGACCACATGGAGCAGGAGTCCGGCCCGGTGGCCGCGGTCAGCGACCGCGGCCTGCGCCACCACCGCAACGAGGACGCGTTCGCCATCGGCACCACCGCGCTGCCCGACGGCTCCCCCGCCTCCGTCGCGATCGTCTGCGACGGCGTCTCCTCGGCGACCCGCCCCGACGACGCCTCCGCGGCCGCCTCGAAGGCGGCGGGCGAGACACTGCTGGCGGCCCTGCCACGCGGCACGCACCCGCAGCAGGCGATGCACGACGCGATCCTCGCCGCCTCGCGCGCCGTCAACTCGCTCGCCGCGGAGCCCGCCACGGCCCTGGAGCAGGCCCCGCACCAGAACGCCCCGGCCTGCACCATCGTCGGCGCCGTGGTGACGTCGGGCCTGCTGATCGTCGGCTGGGTCGGCGACAGCCGCGCCTACTGGGTGCCGGTCGACCGCAGCGCTCCCCCTGCCCGGCTCACCGAGGACGACTCCTGGGCCGCGCAGATGGTCGCCGCCGGCCTGATGAACGAGGCCGAGGCCTACGCCGACGAGCGCGCCCACGCGATCACCGGCTGGCTCGGCGCGGACGCCTACGAACTGGAACCGCACACCGCCGCGTTCAAACCGGACCGGCCCGGCGTGGTCGTGGTCTGCACCGACGGCCTGTGGAACTACGCGGAGGCGGCCGAGGAGATGGCCCGCGTCGTCCCGCTCGACGCGGCCACGCAACCGCTGCACAGCGCCCGGGTGCTCGTCGGCCACGCCCTGGACGGCGGGGGCCACGACAACGTAACAGTGGCGCTCGTGCCGTTCCCGGCCGTGCCCCAGGGGGCAGGATCGGCCTGAGGCCACGTACGGGGACGCCTCGGCGGACCGGAGGGGACTGGTCCGCCTACCGTCATCACCCCGCCGCGGCGGGGGCTTTGGAGGGGGATCGAAGCAGGCATGGCCAATTTCTCGAAGTCGAACGTGCCCCAGTTCTCGGTGGACGTGTACCAGAACGAGTACCTGCCGGAGGGCGCCGGCGAGGTCAACGCCATCGTCACGGTGACGGCGACCGGCGGCGGCACCATCGGCAGCGCGGTCGCGTCGCCCCACCTCTACTCGCCCGGCCAGGGCCCGTCCGCGGCCGTGGCGATCATGGTCGACTGCTCGGGGTCGATGGACTACCCGCCGACCAAGATGCGCAACGCCCGCGACGCCACGGCCGCGGCGATCGACACCCTGCGCGACGGCGTGCACTTCGCGGTGATCGGCGGGACGCACGTGGCGAAGGAGGTCTACCCGGGCGGCGGGCGCGTCGCGGTCGCCGACGCCGCCACCCGCGAGCAGGCCAAGCAGGCGCTGCGCTCGCTCAGCGCGGGCGGCGGCACGGCCATCGGCACCTGGCTGAAACTGGCCGACCGCCTGCTGTCGTCCGTGGACGTCGCGATCCGGCACGGCATCCTGCTCACCGACGGCCGCAACGAACACGAGTCACCCCAGGACCTGAAGGCCGCGCTCGACGCGTGCGCCGGACGTTTCACGTGTGACGCGCGCGGCGTGGGCACCGACTGGGAAGTGAAAGAAGTCACAGGGATCGCCTCCGCCCTGCTCGGCACCGCCGACATCGTCGCGGATCCGGCCGCGCTCGCCGCCGACTTCACGCAGATGATGGAGACGGCGATGGGCAAGGAGGTCGCGGACGTCTCCCTGCGGCTGTGGACCCCGGTCGGCACGACCGTGAAGTTCGTCAAGCAGGTCGCGCCGACGGTCGAGGACCTGACCGGCCGGCGCACCGAGGCGAACCCGCGCGCCGGCGACTATCCCCTTGGTTCCTGGGGAGATGAGTCCCGTGACTACCACGTCTGCGTCGAGGTCCCGGTCGCGAACATCGGCCAGGAGATGCTGGCGGCGCGGATCTCACTGGTCATTCCGCAGCCCGACGGCAGCGTCCAGAACCTCGGCGCGCAGGGTCTGGTGCGGGCCGTGTGGACGGACGACATGGTCGCCTCGACGTCGATCAACCCTCAGGTCGCCCACTACACCGGGCAGGCCGAACTGGCACAGGTCATCCAACAAGGGCTGGATCTTCGCAAGTCGGGCGATATGGACGGAGCAACGGCCAAACTGGGCCGGGCCGTTCAGCTCGCGAGTGCCTCCGGGAACGCCGATACTGCGAAACTGCTTGCGAAGGTGGTGGACGTGGTCGATGCCGCGACCGGTACTGTGCGACTGAAGGCGAAGGTCGCGGAGGCTGACGAGATGACGCTCGAAACCCGGTCCACCAAGACTGTTCGCGTGAAGAAGTGACCTGGAAGAGATCGAAGGAGGGACGCGCCGACATGCCGACCTGCCCGAACGGACACCAGTCGGGTTCCGACGACTGGTGCGAGGTCTGCGGTCACCGCATGGCGGGTGCCGTGCCTCCGCCTCCTCCCCCGCCGCCGCCCGGCGGCTACGGCTTCCCGCCCCCCGCCGGCGGCCCGGGTGGCCCCCAGGGCCCCGGTGGCCAGCCCGGCGGACGCCCGCCGCACCTGTCCTCCGTACCGAACGCCGAGCCGGAGCTCTGCCCGCAGTGCCGTACGCCGCGTGAGGGCGGCGCCCCGTTCTGCGAGGAGTGCCGGTGGAACTTCCTGACGAACACGGCGACCTCGTACACCCCCGCGGCCCCGCCGCCCGGCCCGGGTGTGCGTTTCCAGCCACCGGGCCAGCAGGGCGGCCCGCCCCCCGGCCCGTCGTACGGCGGCGGTGACTCCTACGAGTACCAGGGCTCCCGTCCGTCGCAGATGAACCGCCCGGCCGAGCCGATCCCGCCGTTCGGCGGCGACCCGTCCGGCCGCCCCGGCCCGGGCGGCCCCGGCCCTGGCCCCGGTGGCCCTGGCCCCGGTGGTCCGCAGGGCGGCGGCTACGGCTACCCGCAGCCCGGCCCTGCCCCGACCTCGCCCGGTCCTGGTGGCCCTGGCGGCCCTGGTGGCTTCGGCGGCCCTCCCGGACCCGGTGGTCCCGGCGGCCCTGGCAATTTCGGTGCCGACCCTTCCCGGCCGGTCCCGCCCCCGCCCGGACCCGGTGGCCCGGGTGGGCCTGGTGGTCCCGGCGGGCCTGGTGGTCCCGGTGCTCCGCAGGCCTTCCACCAGTCCGGCCCCCCGGCCCCGCCCGGATTCCCGCAGGAGACCCAGCGGCCCGGGCAGCAGGGCGGTCCGTCCTTCGGCGGCGGTGACGACGACTGGGTGATCTCCCCGCCGACGTCCGGCCCGGGCGGCCCCGGCGGTCCCGGCCAGGGCGGCTACGGCTACCCGCAGCCCGGAGCGACCCAGGCCCCGCCCGGCCCCGGTGGCTTCCCGCAGCAGCCCCAGGCGCCGCAGGGACCCGCGACGTGGACCGCGACCATCGGCCCGGACCGCGACTACTTCATGGCGATGATGCAGCGCTCCGGCCCCGAGGCCACCGGCCTGAACCTGCCCGCGTACTCGCCCGAGCAGCAGCGCACGCTCACCGGCAACCAGCTCACGATCGGCCGCCGCCGGCACTCCACCGGCGACACCCCCGACATCGATCTGTCGGTGCCGCCGGAGGACCCGGGCGTCTCGCACCAGCACGCGGTGCTGGTCCAGCAGCCGGACGGCAGCTGGGCGGTCGTCGACCAGAACTCGACGAACGGCACGACGGTCAACGGCTCGGAGGAACCGATCCAGCCGTTCGTCCCGGTACCGCTGCAGGACGGCGACCGGGTGCACGTGGGCGCCTGGACGACCATCACCATCCGGCGCGGCTGAGACCCGTCACGACGGGAGGGGCCAGGCGTACGGCCCCTCCGGGTCGTCCAGCCAGGCCCACTCCCGCTCACCGCTGACCGTGATCCCGTAGCGCTCGCGCTGCGGCCTGCCCTCCTGCTCCCACAGCGCGTGCGCCTCCTGCGGGTCGAGGCTGCCGCGGGTCAGGGCGAGCAGGAACCGGAACAGGTCGTCCTCCCGGGCCCGGCGCGGCACCCCGCCCAACTGGACCGGCTCGCCCCCGGGCCGGCCGGCGCCGCGCAGCGGCACGAAGTAGGCCGGAGTGTGCAGGAAGCGTCCCTCGGCATGCTCCGCGCCGGTCACCGTGAGCACGATCAGGCCGGTGGCGAGCGGCATGAGGATCCGGCCGCCGGGGCGGCTCTGGGCGACCCAGGCGCGCGGGACGCCGCCCAGGGCGCAGGTGGCGATGATCCGGTCGAACGGCGCGCGCTCCGGCACGCCCCGGGCGCCGTCGCCGGTGACGACGACCGGGTGGTACCCGGCCGCGGCCAGGTGCCGGCGGGCCGACTCGGTGATCTCCGGGTCGAGGTCGACGGTGGTGACCTTGTCGTCGCCCAGCCGATGGGCGAGCAGCGCCGCGTTGTAGCCGGTGCCGGCGCCGATCTCCAGAACCGTGTGGCCGTCCTCGACGCCCAGCGCGGCCAGCATGTCCGCCATCAGGGACGGCTGGCTGCTGGACGACAGCAGCTCGCCGTCGCGCAGCCGCGTGGCCAGCGGGGTGTCCTCGTAGGCGCCCCGCATCCACCGCTCCCGGGCCCCGGGGTCGGCGCTCTCACCCCAGCGGCGTTCGTAGCCGCCGGCGGCACCGACGTAGTAGTACGGCACGAAGAGGTGCCGCGGGACCGCCGCGAAGGCCTCCCGCCAGCCCGGATCGGCGGCCCAGGCCCCGCTCGCCTCGATCCGCCGCACCAGCGCCGCCCGCGCGGCGGCGGCGAGATCGTCGAGTTCCCTGCCGGGTGCGTTCCCGCCCATGCCTCCACAGTAGGGGCAGGGTCCCGACAGGAGGGGCAGGGTCCTAGGTCTTGAGTCCTATGCCGGGGCGTCTGAGACCATGGATCGCGTGAATGAGATTCGGCGCGGCACGCTTCAGGAGCAGACCTTCTACGAGCAGGTCGGCGGGGAGGAGACCTTCCGTCGGCTCGTCCACCGTTTCTACGAGGGAGTCGCCGAGGACCCGCTGCTGCGGCCCATGTACCCCGAGGAGGACCTGGGCCCGGCCGAGGAGCGCCTCACGCTGTTCCTCATCCAGTACTGGGGCGGCCCCACGACGTACAGCGAGAACCGCGGCCACCCGCGGCTGCGGATGCGGCACGCCCCCTTCGCGGTCGACCGGGCGGCGCACGACGCGTGGCTGAAGCACATGCGGGTCGCCGTCGAGGAGCTCGGCCTGTCCGAGGAGCACGAGCACACGCTGTGGAACTACATGACGTACGCGGCGGCCTCGATGGTCAACACCGCGGGCTGACGCCGGCCGGGGGCCCGGTCAGCGGACGCTGACGTCCAGCGCCCCGAGCCCGGCACGTCGTACGGCGATGGACCCGTACGGCGTGCGCAGCCTCTGCCACGCGCCCGACGAGAACAGCGCCGGCGGCACCCCGGGCCGCAGGAAGCCGAGGGACTGCGCCGCGTGCACGGCCCGGACGGGGAGCCGGGTGTCCCCGACCGTACGGGACCAGATGTCCCGCCCGATCCGGTCCAGCTCGGCCCGCGTCCGCTGCTCGGAGGGCAGCTCCTGGGTACGGGAGCGGAACTCGGCGACCACGGCGGCGACCAGGGACCGCAGGGCGTCCGGCGCCGGCAGCCCCGGCTCGGCGCGCCAGCCGCCGCGGGGCGGCAGCACACCCGCCCACGGCGGCCCGGTCACCGCGCCCGGCACGACGGCCGTCGCGGCCTTCTCGTCCACCGCCTCCAGCAACTCACCGGCCGAGACGGTCGCGTCCAGCGTGACCTCGAGCCCCTTCTCGTACGGCTTCGCCAGCCGTACCGCCCGCACGGCCAGCACCTCGAAGGAGGGGGGCCGCCCGAAGACGGCCAGCGCGGTGCCGGCCGCCTGCAGCCGCACCGCGGCTCCACGGTCGTAGTGGAGCAGCCGGGAGAGGAAGGCCGCGAGATCCGCCGCCTCCCCCTCGTCGGCGAGGTGGAGCACCGTCATGCGGCGACGGCCTCCTCCTCGGCGTCATCCATGTACTCGCGCAGGAACTCCCGTTCCTCCGCGGTGATCCGGCGCGGGCGCTGCGCCTCGAAGTCGAACGGCACGATCACCGTCGAGGCCCGCACGTAGACCTGGTCGTCGTCCTTCACCTCGTAGGTGAGGGTGAAGGACGCGGCCCTGATCTCGGTGACCCACAGCTCGATGTCCACCGGGTGGTGCCGGTGGACGAGCTGCCGCTTGTAGTCGATCTCATGGCGTGCCACCACGGACCCCTGCTTGAAGTCCTTCTCCGGGCGGAACAGGAAGTCGATACGGGCTTCCTCCAGGTAGCGGAGGAACACCACGTTGTTGACGTGGCCGTACGCGTCCATGTCCGCCCAGCGCAGCGGGCAGCGGTAGATGTGCCGCAAGATCGATCAGCCCCGGGTCAGCTTCTTGTAGGTGGCGCGGTGCGGACGGGCGGCGTCCGGACCGAGCCGCTCGATCTTGTTCTTCTCGTACGACTCGAAGTTGCCCTCGAACCAGAACCACTTGGACTCGCCCTCGTAGGCGAGGATGTGCGTGGCGACCCGGTCCAGGAACCACCGGTCGTGGGAGACGACCACGGCCGCACCCGGGAACTCCAGCAACGCGTTCTCGAGGCTGCTGAGGGTCTCGACGTCGAGGTCGTTCGTCGGCTCGTCGAGGAGCAGCAGGTTGCCGCCCTGCTTGAGGGTGAGCGCGAGGTTCAGGCGGTTGCGCTCACCGCCGGAGAGCACCCCGGCCGGCTTCTGCTGGTCCGGACCCTTGAACCCGAAGGCGGAGACGTAGGCGCGCGACGGCATCTCGACCTGGCCCACGTTGATGTAGTCCAGCTCGTCGGAGACGACGGCCCACAGCGACTTCTTGGGGTCGATGTTCTCGCGGCTCTGGTCGACGTAGGAGATCTTGACGGTGTCGCCGACCTTGATGGCGCCGGAGTCCGGCTCCTCGATGCCCTGGATCATCTTGAACAGGGTGGTCTTGCCGGCACCGTTCGGGCCGATGATCCCGACGATCCCGTTCCGCGGCAGCGTGAAGCTGAGGTCGTCGATGAGCAGCTTGTCGCCGAAGCCCTTGCTGAGGTTGTTGACCTCGACGACGACGTTGCCCAGGCGCGGGCCCGGCGGGATCTGGATCTCCTCGAAGTCCAGCTTCCGCATCTTGTCGGCCTCGGCGGCCATCTCCTCGTAGCGGGCCAGACGCGCCTTGGACTTGGCCTGCCGCCCCTTGGCGTTGGACCGCACCCACTCCAGCTCTTCCTTGAGCCGCTTCTGCCGCTTGGCGTCCTTCTGGCCCTCGACCTTGAGGCGGGCGGCCTTGGTCTCCAGGTACTTGGAGTAGTTGCCCTCGTAGGGGTAGAGGCGACCGCGGTCGACCTCGCAGATCCACTGGGCGACGTTGTCGAGGAAGTACCGGTCGTGGGTGACCGCGACGACGGTGCCCGGGTACTTGGCCAGGTGCTGCTCCAGCCAGTTCACCGACTCGGCGTCGAGGTGGTTGGTGGGCTCGTCGAGGAGCAGCAGGTCGGGCTGCTCCAGCAGGAGCTTGCACAGCGCGACGCGGCGGCGCTCACCACCGGACAGGTTGGTGACGGGCCAGTCGCCGGGCGGGCAGCCCAGGGCGTCCATGGCCTGCTCCAGCTGAGCGTCCAGGTCCCACGCGTTGGCGTGGTCCAGGTCCTCCTGGAGCTTGCCCATCTCGGTCATGAGCTCGTCGGTGTAGTCGGTCGCCATCTGCTCGGCGATCTCGTTGAACCGGTCGAGCTTGCCCTTGATCCCGGCGACACCCTCCTGGACGTTCTCCAGGACGGTCTTGTCCTCGGTCAGCGGGGGCTCCTGGAGCAGGATGCCGACCGTGTAACCGGGAGTGAGGAAGGCGTCACCGTTGGACGGCTGCTCGATCCCGGCCATGATCTTCAGGATCGTCGACTTTCCGGCGCCGTTCGGGCCGACGACGCCGATCTTCGCCCCCGGAAGGAAGCTGGTCGTCACGTCGTCGAGGATCACCTTGTCGCCGTGCGCTTTGCGCGCCTTGCGCATGGTGTAAATGAACTCAGCCAAGAGAAACCGTCCGGCAGCTTGAAACTGGCAGTGGGCAGATACACCCCATCTTGCCGTACCGCCAGGCCTGGGTGGAAACGCGTATAGCTGCGCGGGCCTGACCTGGGTCTTTGTGATAGACGGCCGAGTCTCGCCTGTCACTGTCGGTCGCCGTTGGTCGGCCTCGGGCGCCCTCGCACGGCCCAGAGACGGCCCAGGGGTGATCACTCGATGGCAGCGTTGTACGGGGGTTGGGCCACCGTCGCGACGTGAACGGCAGGGCTGACCGCCCTCACCACTTGACAGACGTGGACGCGCCGAAGCACCGCCGCAGCCCGCGCGCGAAGCCTGCGCCTACCGGTTGATCGGGATCTCGTAGACGACCTCGCAGTGAGCAGCGGGCACGATGATGTCCGCTGTCTCGACGGGTCGCCCCTGGTCGCTGTAGTACGTCCGCCGGATGTGCGTGACGAGTGCGGCCTTCTGGATGCCCAGAAGAGAGGCCTCCTCGGCGGTCGCCTGTCGCGGTTCCGGCTGTTCCACGGCGTGGCTGACGGTGACGCCGATAGCAGCCATGCGGTTCACGACACCGGCCCCGGCGTGGGGGCCTCCCTCGGGGAGAACGACAAGAGTGCCTGCGGTGAGGTCGTACGGCTCCCAACTCGTCGACAGCTGCACCGGCCTGCCGTCGGCCAGGAACTCGTATGACGTCCTGACGCACAGATCGCCCTCGGCGATGCCCAGCCGCGTAGCGATGTCGGCCGGGGCCGGCACCTTGGCGTCGGTCCTGCTCTCCCAGTCGCCTTGCTTGCCCAGGGCCTTCATGTCCGCACGGAAGGGCGACTTCTCGGGCCGCTCGCGCGCAGACGACCGGACGACCCGCACCCGCTGCCGGGGCTCGGCGACGTACGTCCCCGATCCGGCGCGGCCTTCCAGTACGCCCTGGGAGATCAGCAGCTCCTGCGCCCGGCGAACCACGTTCTCGCCCACGCCGCACTCCTGGCCGATCTGGGCGCGGGAGGGCAGTCGGTCCCCGGGCTCCCACACGTGCTCCGCGATGCGCCGCCGGAGTTCGTCGGCGATGCGGAGGTAGGGCGGCTGCTCAGGCATATGGAAAATCTAGTCCACTAGCTCTAATCTAGTTAACTAACTTCACTCAAAGTGATCGCCGGTGACGGAGGCTGCCCTGTGCCCGCTTCGGGAGTTCGCGCGGCAGCCATCGCTGCCCGACTGTCCGACCTAGGGCTTCCCGCGCGCGTGGAGGAGCACGACCGGCACACGTCGGTCGAGGCGGAGGTACCGGACTCACTCACCGCCGACTTATGGCGGGAGGTCCTGGAGGCGGTGACTGAAGCCGATCGGTTCGGGCTCCTCGCCACCAGCCTGAACGACCGCACCCTCTGGGCGGTCGTACACAAAGCGGTCCCCACGACGGGCGATGTCGGGGGACCGAGCCATCAGCGATAGGAGCTGACCAGCGTGCTCAACCGTATCCGCCGTGCCGCCTCGCTCACCAGAGCGCGGTACTTTCCCAAGGGCAGGCACCGCCGCCCCTTACGGCCGTCTCGGCTGACGCTTGCTCCCGCTTCCGCTACATCCGCCGACGAGTCGACGGTCGTCCTGGGCCAGGCTCTCGACAGGGTGGGTCACTGGCAGCCGCTCCGGGGTGAGGACACCACACTTGTCCGTCCGTACGTACTGGCGCAAGAAGAACGCGTACGGCGACCTAGGGTCGTCCTCGCCCCCTATCTCCCGGCCGACGCCAGGTCGACCCTCCTGGGGGTTCAGTGATGCCATCACGGGGGCAATCTCTTGGCCCGGACGCCTCGGCTACCACGTACCGCTCGACTGCGTGCCAGATCGGCACGCACCACGCCTGCGCTGAGTCGTCGCCTGAATTGGCGCCGGTTGACCTTCCCTTGATTTACGAGGCTTGCGTCTGCCTGTGCCACACGGCACCCGGCCGGCCTCAGCCCAGAGGCGACGCGGCGAGCGGCTCGGCATCGAGTGGCACGCAGGCACTCAACGCCGAAATCACCGAGAGGGGCACACGGGGATGACGGCACATGACGAACTGAGACTTCTCCCGTGGGCAGGGCCGGACGGCAAACCGTGCTACTTGAGCACCGATGACCAAGGCGGCTACGTCTCCCGCCTGGCGGACCACATCGAGGCGTTCCAACTCGGCTTGGCGTCCCAACTGCTTGAGCAGTCAGATCAGGTACTCGACGACGAGACCGAGGACCCGGAGGAGCTGAACCTTCTCGCTGCCCAACTGACCAGCGCATTGCGAGACGTGCTGCGTGTAGCGACCAGCCGCGGACGCACGCCGGTTGCGCCTGTCCGCCCTTGAGGGCCTGAGCGACAGCGATGTGCAGTGCGGCAGGGAGCCTCGGCAATGGTCCGGGGCTTCCTGCTCTCATCCGGCGTGCAATCGGCACGCCCGTGGGGGGGGCGGACCTGGTGACTACCACCTTAGAAGTTCGATCCGGGCTGAGTTCTGCTGATGTCGGGGCTAGTGTCGCGCTTTCCCTTGCCGAGGTGACGCATTGAGCCGACCATCGACAGCACGGTGAGGCGCGTCGTCAAGGGGGATCATGACCAAGCCCGCGAAAAGCGAGTCGGCCGATGAGGCCATGGCCCGGCACAAGGCGGCAATGGCGCAGCGGGAGAAGGCGCTCAAACTCATGGCTCGTCAGGCCGCAAGGAGGACCGCAGCAGCAAGCAAGGCCAAGTTGGAGCCTCAGCCCACGAAGCAGCCGCTGCGCGTAGTGCGGGTTACTACCAGCGTTCGGACGGTGTCCGGCGGACTGCCGTCCCTCGGGAAGGATCGGTGAGTCAACCTGCTGCTTCAGCCCTCGCGATACGTGGCCTGGCCGCATCGTCCCAAGTGGCAGGGAGCGCGCCTGCCCGGGCTCGGCCGCTCTCACTTTGACACCCCGCTACTCCGCGCTCGAACTGGTACGCCCGTGGGGCAGTGACGGCGGCGGCTCCTTCGCGTTCGATGCTCCGGAGTACCACTGCCCGGGGATAGCCTCTGCATTGTGACTGGTGGGCGGGGGGCCGTCGTGAGAGCGGTGTACTGGAGGGGGCAGATGGTATGAGCCAGCGGTCAAACCAGGTTCGTGATCTGGAGATGTGCAAGCGATATGCGGCTGGCAGCACCTTGCAGGAGATCGGTGAGCTGTTCGGCGTCTCCAGAGAGCGGGTGCGGCAGATCGTCAGCAAGGGGAACGCAGCCGTCTCAGCGTCGGCTGCGCGCAGTGCTCGACGTGAGGCGCGGGCCGAGGAGCTGACTGGTCAGGTCAGTGAATTCTTGGCAGCCCACCAGAAGGGCATTGTCAACCTGGCGGAAGGGGGAGCAAGCCGCAGCGATGTTGAGGCGCGCTTCGCTCTCTTGTATCCCGAGGTTGCGTCGCCAGTAGTGCGTCAGGCGATCGCTGAAGCCAAGGTGCTTTTCGACGTGGACGTGCAGGAGTTTGCGTTCTCCCTCACGGCGCTCGAGGGCGCCGTCTGGTACGCCCTTGCCCGTGAACGTGGGCTTAGCACCGACCGAAGCGGCGCGGCACATGAGATGGACCTGGATGAGCTCGAAGGGACGGGCCAGGCCCTCCTGAGGGAGGGGGTCGAGCCGAACACAGTTGCGGACATCCTCGGCCTAGTCCACGCCGCCCAGGAGCTTGTACGGTCCGGAGCACAGGTCGGCATATCTGCAGCACGCTACAACGCCCGACGGGACTCCATCCTCAAAGAACTCGGGATGGGGTCCAGCAAGGGGGCTAGGCCGTGGCCTCCCACTAGCCAGACCATCATGAAGCGGCTAGGCGAAGGCTCCTGGGCTAAGGCTCAGATTGCACTCGGTCTCACCCCTGATTCCCGAGGACGCCCAGAAGGGTTGCTCCTGTTCGAGTCTCAGGACTATCCCGCAGCTGTGGCGGACTTTCTTCGTGATGCGCAGTCTGTTGGTAGCCCCGCCACGTTCGAGGGATACGCCTCCTGGGTCGAGGCGGAGGAGCGGTCCGGCCGCAGGCGCCCGTCCGCGCCGTCGGTACGTCTCCATTATCGAGGGTGGACCGCGGCGAAACGGGCCGCAATCGCCAATGGGGCTGCCATTGCTGCCATTCGAAGTAGAGAGCGGGCTGGGACCCCGAAGGCGGCGACGGCACTGCACCACGCCCAGCAGGAGATCGACCGGTCCCTGGGTGCGTTGGTCGAACTTCGGCCCGCGGACCGATCCGCGCACCTAGAACGGTTCCTCAAGGAGTTTATGCAGGAGTTCGAGTTCCGGCGTCGGAACTGGATCCGCGCGGCGGTGGCGCTGGACGGGTCGGCCATCGGGCGACGACTTGCCGATCCTGCACTCAAAACGAAGCACAGGACGGCCCTGGCACAGAGCCCGCCGACCGTGGATGAGGTTCTAACCGACATGTACCTCGACAAGCTCGGAGGTGGCGACCCGCGTGTCACTGACGGCTGGATGCGACCGGATGTCCAGGCGGAACTCAATGCTGTGGGAGATGAGACTATCGCGCGGTTCACGGTACTCAAGGAATCAAGGAACTACCTCGTACACGGTTCCCAGGAAGCGCGGCGAAGGCTTGAGGCGGCGCTGAAAGAGCTCGCCGCCGTGGATTCCGCGTTCGAGCTCAAGCAATCTCTCACGGCGCGGGTCCTGCTCACCTGGTTGCTGTCGAACCAGCAGCGGCGACTGCGACTGCTACTCGGCTGTGTGCCGGACCTATGGCGAGCCATGGTTGTCGGAGAAACGTTGCTGGTAGCCGCGCCCTAGAGCTCCGGGGCGTCATCCACTGCGACCACCCGGCCGTCAGGTTCGTCCTCGACGGCACCCGCCCCCACATCATCGTGCCCCGCCGGGGTGAAGGTCCTGCGGTTCGAGGCCGGCTGGGTGGTGTTCGCGAAGCGGGTGCGGCACCCCGGGAAAGGGCAAACAACTTCTTCGCCGAGGCCTTGTGTCTCGGCCGGTAGCTTGGCCGAGCGTCACGCCTCGGTGTGCAGTGCGCCGCGTGCTGCGGCGAGGAAGGCTTCGATCGCTTCGTTGAGGGCGTTGTGTGTGCGCGGGATGCCGTACAGGTCAGGCATTCTCACCAACGACACAAGAAGGCCAACGTCGATGCCGACCACCCTGAGAAGACGTCGCATCGACGTTAGTGCCTCGTTTGCCTCGTCCGTGAACTCGGGGGTGCCGATCGCATCCCATGCTGCCGAAACCCTCGGGATGAGTGCCCGGATAAGGGCCCCCTCTTCCGGGTGGCTGCTGCTTTGCTGCTCCAACAGAGCACGGGCGTAGCCCCATACTGCCCGTTCCCTGGCCGTTTCCAAGAGTGCTTCCGCGCTGTCCTGTAGAGATTGGGCGGCGGTCGACACCTCGTCCGGACCTTCGAGTCTCACCACCCAGTTCTTCTGTGACATATCAGTGGTCAGCGGCTTGGAGGCAGCAACAGCGGCAGGGACCTCCAGCGGGTCATTCAAGCCCTGACCATGAAGTTTGTGAGCGTGCTCCGTGACGCCCAGAACCGCTTGCAGGAAAGCGGCGTACGCGTCTCTCCGGATGCCTCGCCTCCACTGGTCGTGTTCGTTGAGCCCCTGCGCTTGTACGGCGTCGAGCGCCGCCCTGTAGCTGGCCTCAGCTTGGGACCTCCCTACTCGGGCAGTATGCGCCGCTGCTCGAAGCGCTGCCCGTACCTGCCACCGGCCGACGACCAGGGTGGCGGGGACGGCTGCGGCCGCGACGCCGGCCGCCGTGAACGCTGCAATCGCTTCGGCTTCCATACGCAGATGATCTCGCGCTGCGGCCTCAGCGCGCAGGGTGTTCTACTCTTCCGGTACGCCGCTGGTTGCGGGCCGGGCGAGAAGCGCGGGAAACAAGGACACACTCCGTGGCCAGGACAAAGATCACTCTCAACGAGGAATCCCATGTCGTCGCTGCAAGCGCAAGCACACGTCTAGGGTCTCAGGCTTGTGATCCCTGCGGGGACACGCCATGAGTTGGCGCGGCTGCCCTTCACCCACTTTCCCGTGCCGAGCAGGACTGCGGCCCGGCAGGTCAGAGGCTCACCGGGACGGGAGGCGCTTATGGCTTCGATGATCTCCCACATGGGTAATAGCCAGGTCTTCGCCTCGCCAGGCTCCAGGCGGCAGATGCTGCCGTCCATCGTGAAGTCGATTGCTCTGACACGAGAAGGTGCGCCGCCCCAGTAGGAGCGCCGTCTGTCAGATATGCACGGCACGCGCACACTTACAGGTCCACGGCCAGTGTTGCGTACGACCACACTGAATGCGTCATGCACGTATGAATCGAACTCTGAGCCTTGGACGCGTTGAAGGTCCGTTGTAGTGCGATCGACTAACTCAGAAACGACGGATGGGACAGGGTCTCCATCGTCATGGATCGCGATCGATAGCTCGCAGCGCACCCGGGCCGCGCTCAGGAAGTGGCTCGCGACTTGCCAACTGAGTGACACCGCAGACACAGCCAAGCTGAGAGCGGCGACAGCGAACGCCCCTGACGTGTCGGTCATTTGAGGATGGTATGGGCGTCGGAGCCGAACGAGCCACCATAAGCCCGAACCCGCATGAGCGCGGTGCGAGTCTGCTTGGGCCGTACCATGCGCCAACCCCGCAAGATGGAGTGTTCTCGTCACGGATGCTGGCGGCGATAGCTGGTGGGCTGCTTGCGCGAGCATGCCGCCACGTCGGCAGTGCTGTCTCCTGGCACTCCCCTTCAGTAGCACGCGCCTCCGGAGGCCGCTTCGGACCTGGGCAACGCGGCAGGTCACGGCCCTGCATGCGGCAGTTGAGGGTGGACGAGTCCGCGAATAGTCCACGGCTGGTTGAGTACAGCTTTTAGGAGAGCGGCTGGCCGCACGTCAGGTGACCTGCGGCTTCGCTGGTCGAGTTAGCCGACACGGATGCAGCCGCTAGTCACCCTTGTTGACCGCTGTTGACCCCTGTATCTGGCACGGCTGTGGCACGCGGTCCTGACGCGTTTCTCTCCCCATGGGCCGACAGAAGTTGGCCCGCGGCTCTGACAACTTCCAACCACCCAGCAACACTCGGTTGACGGTTTGCTGGTTCGGGATGAGGTCACGGCCGTGCGGGCGTCTGGAGGGGTGCCGTCACCCACGGGCCGACTCCCTGTAGGCGCGGTCGGCGAGGATGGGAATGCCCTGGCGTTCGCAGATCCTGATGATCCGGTAAGCGCGGGCCGCACTGAGCCCAACTCATGGCCTGCATGCGTCTGCTGCGAGGGGCAGCCCTCGTCCAAGTGCGGAGCCACTGACGGCACCGGCATCCGCAAGAGGCGCAGATTTACAGCGGCCCGATTCCCCACCTGCCGACTGCGGTGTTTCGTCTACCTGCCGCCGCTGGGGGACGCTTGAGGAAAGGAGGCATGCTCTCAGCTACGCAGCGCAGGACATCCTGATTGCCCGACGAACAAGGCGCTGACCGTGTTGAAGGTTCAACATCGGGCCGACGTGCAAGCTTATTGGCCTCGCCGCATCATGGAGGTGTAGGGAGACAAGCCGCTCTCCGCTACGAGGGTCACTGTGCGAGACAGTACGGCCGTGTGAGTGTTGCCAGGAACGGGGGTGGCTATGGCCACGATCCTGGAACTGCAGATATGCCAGCTTCACCCGCGGGAGTACGAGGTGCGGGTGGTGAAGGCTGCTGCTGGCGGAGAGCCCCGAGCGCCACTACATCTCAACGTTGACGAGTTGCTGGCGCAACGCCGTGCACTAGAGAACACGGTGCTGGCCTCCGCCATCCCAGCGCGACGGGTGGCATCGGCAGATGAGCAGGACGTGCAACGTGTGGGGCACCAACTGTTCGACGCGCTATTCGGCGGCCCGGTTTCGGGAACCTATCACGCGAGTCGGAGCGTGGCGCAAGAGCGACAGGAAAGCCTGCAAATAGTGTTGAGACTGGAGCCACCAGAGCTGACGCTCCTCCCCTGGGAGGCTCTATTCGACCCGCACACCGACACTTACGTGTGCCGACAGGAGCCGTTGGTTAGACACCTTGCCGCCTCACACACGCCCAAACCTCTACCTGTGCAGCCGCCGCTGCGGATCCTGGCAGTAATTGCCTCTCCGACCGATCTCCCCGAGCTAGACACCAACGCCGAACGCGAACACTTGGAGGAGGCACTGGCAGAGCAAGTCGCCGCTGATCGCGTCGAGTTGAACTGGTTGGCAGACGCAACCTGGAGCAGGTTGCACGACCGTCTCCTCAATGGCCCATGGCACATACTCCACTTCATCGGCCATGGCGACTACGACATTCGCTCCGAAGAGGGGCGGATCGCGCTCGTGGGCGAGAGCGGTAGCGCTCATAAGGTTGGAGCATCTCACCTGGCGGACCTTATCAGGGTGACCAAGCCCGCACCTCGGCTAATGGTGCTTAATTCCTGCGCGTCCGCTCAAGGAGGGGTTCGCGACGGATTCTCAAGCGTCGGAGCCGCCCTTGTTCGTGGCGGAATTAGCTCGGTGGCAGCAATGCAGTTTTCGGTTAGCGACCGTGCCTCAGTGCGGTTCGCGCAGGGGCTCTACACTGCACTGGCGTACGGTCATCCTATCGACGATTCCGTCAGGAGTGGACGAATCGCCATGCTTGGCGGCAGCAGTTCTTTGGAGTGGATCACTCCCGTGTTGTACGTTCGCGGCGAAGCCAACCTTCTGTTTACCTTGCCTATATCACTGCGGCGACCAGGCCCCCAGCAGCAGCCGTCGCCGGAGGAAAGTACGCAACGCGAGGCTGGATTGCGCATGCTCTACGCCATAGCTGAAGCAGAGTTGGGCAACGACCACCCCACCAAGGCCATCGTGTTGCTTGACGACCTGCTCACCCTCGACCCGAACAATAGCGACGCCAGCATGTTGCGTGATTATGCGGTCAGGCAGGAGCGACTGATCGAGCTCTACGACCGAGCAACAGAGGCTGAAGAATCTGAAGCCTGGCCCCCCGCGATCGACCGCTATGAACAGATCATGCAGGAGGATCCAGATTATAGGGATACCGTCTCGCGACGCGACTTCTGCCTCGGCCGTCAGCACATCGCCCAACTCGAAGAGGAATTGCGCTCCCGTGCCAGCACAGGGCAATGGCAGGCCGTACTCGAGGTCAGTGAAGAACTCGACCAACTGGCCCCCGGCGCCTCCGACCGCGACGGACTGACCACGCGTGCTCGCCAAGAAGTGGCAAATGAAAAGCGCACAGCATATCTAGAAAGCCTGTACACCCAGGCTCGCGCAGCCGAACGCTCCGGAGACTGGGATTCCGCGATCAACTGCTATGGCGACCTGACAGTTGAGGGTACCGGATACAAGGACAGCAAACATCGTCGCAACAGGTGTGTAGAGCGTCGCAACAGGTTTCTTGACCGTCAGAGAGGCGCCCAGCCAACCTCTGAGCATGGTGAATCATCGCCTAGCTCCGCAGAAAAGATACTCGACATCGCTAGCCCTTGCGGTGCATTGGCCTGGGAATCAAATGGACAGTACCTGGCTGTCGACACCTGGGCTGGTGCGCAGATTAGCGTTTACAGCAGGTCCGGTGGCGAGCCGTTGAATATCAAGACAGGAAAGAAGCGGGCTTCTTACATGGTGGCATTCAGTCCGGACGGCACGCGTCTCGTCGGTCATAGCGGAAAAGATGTCGCCATATGGAGCACCCATACGGGCGATAAAATTCTCAGGATCCCGACCGGCCGCGGAGTGGCCGCAGCGGAATTCAGTCCGGATGGCACATGCCTCGCCACCGGAGCTCATGACTTGGCCTGCATCTGGGATGCCGAGACCGCCGAAAGGATTTTCTGGTCCGAGCAGCGATTCGTGCAGGCAGTGACCTTCAGTGCGGACGGCACCAGATTGCTCGTGGCTGATCAAGCAGGGCTACATGTTTGGCGCGTGGACACAGCCGAGAAGGTCTTTGAAGAGCCCATCCGGTTTTTGAATTCAGTGGCGTACAGCCCAGACGGCAAGTGTGCCGCTGCCGGTTGCAGTGTTGATACCAAACCCGCCTCTGGGTCTCAGGTCAGGTCCACGAGTTGGACCATGAGGCAACCGTCACATCAGTGGCGTTCAGCCCGGACAGTACCCAGCTCGCCACGGGCAGCGAAGACCGGGCAGCGCGCGTCTGGGATACGACCAACGCACGTTTGGTCTGCAGAATGTTTCACGAGGATCCTGTTCTTTCGTTGGCGTTCAGCCCAGACGGCACCTACCTGGCCAGCGGTACTCAGCGCGCTGTCAGAGTGTGGGCATTTCGATAATTCCAGTGTCTCCCGGGCAAAGAAGGAGAACCCATGGGGCGGCTTTTTGAATTCCCTACCGATGATGGCACCGCTATTCTCGTCGAGGTCAACGACCGGTCGACTGGGGTGGTGACGCGTGGAATTTCCGCGACTCATGTCTCCGAACGCGCTCAACGCACATTCGAGGACGCTATATACCGCGTGCAACCCGCCATGCATGCGGTAGTGTCCCATATTCAATCTGCAGCGCAGTCTCCCAACGAGGTCCAAGTCGAGTTCGGCCTCAACCTGCACGCCGAAGCAGGCGCGTTTATTGCTGCAGCGAGCGCCACTGCCAATTTCACTGTCACACTCACCTGGCACCGTGACGATCCGAGGCCCGCCAAAAGTTCTTGAGGAGTAGGAAGCGGAGCAATTCGCCCTCGCGTTGGCCGCCGGCACCCCCTGAGGCTCGTCCAACCTTTCTACGGCGGGCCGGTAGTTGGCGGCGTCAAGCTGCATGGTCGAACTGCGTCATGCACCTCCGTCATCCAGACGCTCAGCCGACTTGAGCTGGTACATCAGCAGCTTCGAACTGGCTGCCTAGTACTGCAGCCGCAGTTGCTGTGACCGGTGATTCGGCTGGTTGTTGAAGCGACGAAGTGCTCTTCAGCTCGGGGGTTGAGTTCTCGATCCGCAGCGACCACGAGGTCATCGGCCCCCAGTTCGACTCCGGCCCCCTGACCGCGAGCACGCCGCTCACATCGGGTACGACAACAACATCGTCGAACCGGTGCCCGCGCCCCGCGAGCACCCGGATGCACCGCCCCTTCTCGTGGACGAGCACAACTGCGAATGCCACTGGGGCAGCCCGGAAGAACTCTCCCTTCTGAAGACGCCGGATGTGGAGTTGGAGCCGGACCTTCTGCGCCGGACCTGGCAGGCCATCGACTGGACCGATCACGCGGCTGTGCTGCGCCGCGTCTTGCCGCAGTTCGCCACCGTCCTGGTCGCCGGTCGGGCGGAAACCCCTGGCCCGCGGCCGCTGGCAACAATGGCCCGAAGAAGAGGCCGATTCCGTACGCGAATTCCTGCATGCCTGGGTGGGTACAGACCCTCACCGATCCCGATGCGGCCGTCCCGGTGCACCAGGTCTTCGCGATGTGTGCCGAGGCGTCCGGAACGCTCAGCCCTTGGCTCGCCGACTGGGAAGAGCAGACCGGGTACCGCAGCGGCCGACGTCTCGTCGAGGCGGCCTCGGAATGGGAGTACGAGCTCCTGGGCGAGAGGCTGCCGTGGAGCGTCGGCTGGTACGAGCACGAGGAGGAGGAGGAGCTGCGCGCCGAACTGGTCGCCTGGCTCCTCGGCCACGCTTCGGTGCGAGTCGGGCGCATCGGAGGATCTGCAGCACCGGGTGCGGCTGCTCGGGCTCACCGGTGAGGACCGCTGGACGGATCCGCACCGGCCCGGCTTCCGGTGACCGACGGCCGGCGGGCGGCCGGGCTCCCGTGGCTGCACGCCCCGTTCGGGTCCCGGCCTCGGGCCCGGCCGTGCACCCGACGGTGTGTGTGTCTGGGGCAAAGGCTCCGGACCATGATTCGTCCGGGGCCTTCCGGCCGGCGCCCGCACCTTGCCGTTCGGCTGCCCATCGGTGGTCGTCCGTAGGGCGTGGGGGCTGTGATCTGGGGTTTCGCGACTGAGGGGGAGGCAAGGCCGGTCGCACGGGACGGCCGCCGACGCTCAGTCACCTCGAAGGCCGGACGCACCCGCCCCTGCGCGAGCAGCACCACCTCGGCGCCGGAGGCCGATGCGGCGTACGCCGCGAGTCACTCCCCCGCCGTCGCCTCCCTGCGCCGCAGCACGATCAGCGTCGCCCCGCCGATCAGGACGAAGCCGATGGCGACGCCCGCGATCAGGGGGGTCATGCCGGAGCCGCCCGTTTCGGCGAGGTTGGTGTCCGTGGCCGTGCCGCCCACCGTCGCCGGGCTCGGTTCGCTGAGGGTCTGGGTGGTGGTGCCGGTGGCGCTGCCGCGGGTCTGGCAGTCCAGCATGCCGGTGAAGCGCTTCTCGAAGCCGCCGGGGCCGTGGATCGTGAAGTCGTAGGCCTGGTCCTCCTGGAGCGGGACCGTCACCGTGCGGGACTCGCCCGCGGCGATGGTGTGCTCCAGGCCGGCCAGCTCGAAGGTGAACGGCTCGTCGCCCTTGTTGGACGCGATGATGTCGACACCGCCCTCGGCGCAGTTCTTCGCCGCCGACAGCGCCGGGATCGGCCCCTGCTTCGCCCAGGTCGCCGCGGCCGTCGCGGACACCGTCGACTCGCTGGAGCCGGCCAGGATCTGCGTCTGGCTGCGACTCTCGGAGGCGAAGGCACGGCCGACCGGCACGGTGGTCGAGGCCTGCACGGCCAGCTCCGCCGTGCCCGCCGCCGCGTCCTCGGGCACGTCGAAGAACACCTGCCCGCCGTCGGGCGTGGAGGTGACGGCCTTGCCCTGCTTGTCGACGATCCGCACCCCGCTCGTCGCGGCGTCCGCGGGCGGGGTGACCGTCGCGCTGCCGGCGTTGGTGCGCACGGTCACCGGTCCGAGCCGCTCCCCCGGCCGGCCGGAGACCGCGGCGGGCTCGAGGGTGAGCGAGGCCTGGGGCTCGGGCAGCTGGCGGGCGCTCTTCTCCAGGTAGTCCGCGAGCTGCTCGGCCTGCGGGTCGAGGGCGTCGACGGGCACGTCGTCCGAGTAGCGCCAGATCGCCACCTGCGTGCCGGCCGCCGCGTCCTGCTCGGTCAGCGCACCGCGCACGCCCGCCTTGCGCGCCAGCGTCGCGAGGTCGTTCACCTGCGGGTAGGAATTCTGCAGGATCCAGCGGATCTTGCCGGCGTCCTTGTTGGCGCCCAGGGACGTGCCGCTCCAGGGCGTCTCGTGGTACTTGGCGTCCCGCTGCGTGGGGTTGTGGAGGTCGACGCAGTACGTCTGCAGCATGCCGCCGCCGTCGACGGACATCTCGAACAGGCCCGCCGAGATCTCCTGGTCGCCGGTGCCGGCGTGTATGACGGCCGCTCCGTAGGTCTTGAGGCCGTCTATCGTCGCGGCCGCTCCGCCCTGTCTCTGCGTCGTCTCGTCGGCGGCCGCCCGGCCGGCACCGGCCAGCCCGCCCGCGGCGACGAGCCCGGACACCACCGTCGCGGTGGCGAGGCGGGCCGCCCCTCGTCGGCGTTCGAAGAGCTCAGAGAACGAAGCAAGCACCAAATTCCCCTTCGAGCAGGACCCGTTGACGTGGGGGGACGGTCCCACCAGCAGAATCAGAAGCCTCACAGGACACAAGAGTCCCGAGAACCATGTCCGGCATCCTAGGGACGCGGGGGACCCCGCCCGCCGGTCAGGCGGTCGGACGGGAAATCCGACTCGGAATCGTTATCGCCAAGTCCCCCTGTGAGCAGGGCTTATCGACAAATCCACCACCGGCTGTTCGGTGTGCACTCGCCGATAAGCCGCAGTTCGGGCAGGCGGCTCGGTGACTGACGTCACGTCAAGACAGCTGTCTCCGGCTGGTGTTGAGTCTGTGTGGCCACAGGTTCCGCGGAACCCTCCGGAGCTGTCTCCCAGTTGGGCTCCGGTGACGTCGGCGTGGGCATCGTCTCCGCCTTGCCGGCGCGCCTGAAGGCCGAGGTGCCCCAGGCCAGATCGTGGCCGATCGCCACCGCGTCGATGTCCGCCGAGGTCCAGCTCTGCCCCTCGCGTACGTCGGTCCGCACCTTCAGCCTTCCCTGCACGATCACGGGCTCGCCGACCGTCAGCGACGCCGCCGTGTTGGTGGCCAGCTGGCGGTTGGCCCACACCGTGAAGAAGTTGGTGTGCCCGTCCGTCCACGTGTTCTTCTCGCGGTCCCAGTAACGCGCGGTCACCGCCAGCCGGAACCTCGCCGACGGGCCGGACGCCATCTCCCGGTACACCGGCTGCGTCGCCACCCTGCCGACCGCGCAGACCATCGTCTCGTTCATCGCGAACCCTCCCTCGCCCGGACTGCGGCACCCGCACCGGGCCGACACGCGTACGGGCCCGTCCCGTACGGCTGCGTCTGCCAGACTGCCGCCGCCGGGCCGGGCCCGCTGAGCGCTGTGGATCACCGCCCGCCTGTGGACAACGCCGCCACTCGCAGGGGTGACGCCGAGCGCGGGTGGCGGGGGGGGGCGGCATCCCGGGGGCGGGTATCCGGGGGGATCCGGGGGGGGATCCGGGGGCCGGGCGGCGTAGGAGCCGCGGCGGCGACACCGGCGGCCCGTCACAGCCGCCTCGCCCCGGAGTCACCGCCCCGCCCTGCACCTCACCGCCGTAGCGGCCCCACCACCCCCGCACCTCACCGCCGTAGCGGCCCCTCCACCCCCGCTCCTCACCGCCGTAGTGTCACCGCCCCGCCCCCACCACCCTCCCGTACTGCTCCCGGACCTCCCGGTACCGCAGCAGTTCCGCCGCCACCGGATCCAGTACCCGGGCCCTGCCGCATCCGGCCGCCGCCTCCCGCAATCGGCGTTCCGCTTCCAGGCCGTAGCGCCGGGCCGGGCCGCGGGCCGCCATCCGGCAGCTCCACTCGATGAGCGGGCCGCCGACGATGCCGATCACCATCAGCAGCACCGGAACACCCAGGTTCGGCGGCATGACCCCGATGATCTGGCCCAGCAGCCACAACCCGCCCAGGAACTGCAGGATCGTCATGGACGCCTGGGTGAGGACGGCCACCGGCCACCACCCCGGGCGCGGCGGCCGCCCCGTCGGCACGCCCGCACGCACGGTCAGTTCGTCCAGCGCCTCGGGCAGCCCCTGTGAGCCGCGGACGGCGGCCTCGCGCACCGCCTGCGCCCAGGGCGCGGGCAGCCCGGCCGACGCCCGGTCGGCCACGGTCCGCACCGCCTGCTCGACCCGCTGCCGTGCGGTGGCCTCCTCGTCGGCCTGTGTGCGCGAGGGGAGCCGGCCCGTGGTGGGCTCGCCGCGGTCCTGGTACCAGCGCCACAGCCGCAGCCAGGGCGTCCCGCAGGCGCGGTTGGCGTTGCGCAGCCACGCCCGCTCGGCCGCCTCGCCCGCCGCCGTGGCGCCCACCGCGTCCGCGAGCCGGTCGGAGAACTCCTCCCGGGCCTGTTCGCTGAGCCCGGTCCGCCGCTGGGTGGCGTAGACGGGCCACAGCCGGGCCGCGGCGATGTCCACGTCGGCCGAGATGCGGCGGTTCGCCGCCCCGCGCTCCGAGACGAACTGGCCGAGGGCTTCGCGCAGTTCGCCGACGCCGTCCCCGGTGAGCGCGGACAGCGCGAGCACGGTGGTGCCCGGTTCGCCGTACTCGCCGAGGGCGATTCCGTCCTCGTCGAGGAGCCGCCGCAGATCGTCGAGGACCTGCTCGGCGGCCTCCCCGGGCAGTCGGTCGACCTGGTTGAGGACGACGAACATGACCTCGGCGTGGGCCGCCATCGGCCGCAGGTAGCGCTCGTGGAGGACGGCGTCGGCGTACTTCTCCGGGTCGACGACCCAGATGACCGCGTCGACGAGCGCCAGGATGCGGTCCACGTGCCGGCGGTGCTGTACGGCCGCGGAGTCGTGGTCGGGCAGGTCGATCAGGACGAGTCCGCGCAGCGGCGACTCGCCGTCGCCGCTCGGCAGCGGCCGGCGGCGCAGCCGGGGCGGGATGCCGAGCCGTTCGATGAGGCCGGCGGCCCCGTCGCTCCAACTGCACGCGATGGGCGCCGCGGTGGTGGGACGGCGTACGCCGGTCTCCGAGATGGTCACGCCGGCGAGCGCGTTGAACAGCTGCGACTTGCCGCTGCCGGTGGCGCCCGCGATGGCGACGACGGTGTGCTGCCCGGAGAGTCTGCGCCGCGCTGACGCCTCGTCGAGCACCCGGCCGGCCTCCGACAGGGTCCGGCTGTCGAGCCGGGTGCGGGAGAGCCCCACGAGTTCGCGCAGGGCCTCCAGCCGGGAGCGCAGATGCCCCTCGTACACCAGTGGGGTCACCGTCGGCGGGACGGCGGAGCGGTTGTCCGTCATGGGGAACCGGTCTCCTTCGGCTGTCTCGTTGACCCGGCGCGCGATGAGCCCGTCGTCCCAGGGCTCGGCGGAGTCGGGGCGCGCCGCGCGCTCGCCGTCCGAGGCGCCGCGGGAGGGGCGGCCGGCGGTCCCCGCCTTGTGGGCGCCGTCGTCCGGCTGATCGGCGTGCTCGGTGGGGTCCTGGTCAGTGACGGCGGTCACCGGTCACCTCTCCTTCTGCAGTACGGACAGCGCGGCGATGAGTTCGGCCTGGGGCTCGGGGTGGACGTCGAGCGCGTCGAGCGGGGCGAGGCGGCGCTCGCGTTCGGCGTGCAGGACGCGGTCCACGTGCTCGGTGAGCAGCCGCCCGGCCCGGTCGCGCAGCCGCAGTGCGCCATGGGCGCCGATCCGCTCGGCGAGTCCCTCCCCGGCCATCCGGCCCCGGCGGCCGCCCAGCAGGGAGGTGGCGACCAGGGCGGCGACCAGCTCGGGGTCGGGCGCGAGGTTGCGGTCGAGTTCGCGCACCTCGTCCTCGGCGTGCTCCTCGAGCTCCCGCCGCCACCGCCGTACGGCGAGTCCGATGCGGTGCTCGGCGCTGTCCGCGCCTGTTTCGCGTGCGGCGAGCTCCGGGGCGGCCGAGGCCGGTTCGCGCCGCCAGGCGTCGTCGACGCGCTCGTCGGCGGCGGTGACGGCGCACAGCAGCAGCGCACTGAGACTCTCCACGAGCGCGTCGAGGAGTTCACCGGCGGTGCAGTCCAGGGGGAAGGCGCGCCACCGCTTGAGCGCGTCCCCGGCGAGGACCGCCCCGGCCTGCAACCGGCCCCGCACGCGCGTGTGCTCGCTGTCGTACGCCCCTTCGACGGCGGAGGTGAGCCGCAGTGCGGCGGCGTGCTGCGCGGCGGCGGCACCGGCCAGCTCGGGCATCCGGGATTTCAGGGAGTCGAGGACGCCGTACGCCGTGCGGGCGAGGACGTGTTGCCGGGCCGCGGGGTCCTGGGCCTGGTGGATCAGCCAGGTGCGCAACTGGGCGACGGCGGAGGCCGGCAGGAGCCCGCCGCCCCAGGCGGACTCGGGCAGTTCGGGCACGGTGAAGCGCGGCACCTCGCCGAGTCCGGCCTTGGTGAGCAGGGCCCCGTACTGCCGTGACACCTCGTTGACGACCTGGTGGGGGACGCGGTCGAGGACCGTGACGAGGGTGACGTCGTACTCCTTGGCGGTGCGCAGCATGTGCCAGGGGACGGCGTCGGCGTAGCGGGCGGCCGTGGTGACCATGACCCAGATGTCGGCGGCGCAGATGAGTTCGGCGGCCAGGACGCGGTTGTCGGAGACGAGGGAGTCGATGTCGGGCGCGTCGAGGAGGGCGAGGCCGGGCGGGAGGGTCTCGGCGGTCTCGACGCGCAGCACGCGCGCGGGGTTCTCGCCGGGGAGCAGCAGGTCGTCGGTGGAGTCCTGCTGGGGCACCCACACGCGCGTGAGATCGGGCAGCACCCTCATCCCGCTGAACCAGTGGTGGTCCTCCGGATGGCAGACCAGCACGGGGGTGCGTGTCGTCGGCCGCAGCACGCCCGCCTCGCTGACCCGCCGCCCCACGAGGGAGTTCACGAGCGTCGATTTCCCGGCTCCTGTCGACCCGCCCACGACGGCCAGAAGCGGCGCTTCGGGGTCCCGCAAGCGGGGCACCAAGTAGTCGTCGAGCTGCGCGAGGAGTTCGTCGCGGTTGGCACGCGCGCGTGGGGCCCCCGCCAGGGGCAGCGGGAAGCGTGCGGCGGCGACACGGTCGCGCAGGGCGGAGAGTGCGTCGAGCAGCTGAGGCCGTACGTCCAAGGTCACCACATGTGAAGAATGCCCAATTTTAGGGGAATTCTGAAGCATATGAGCATGTCTGCGCGCCGACAGAACACAAGGGATGGAAGGGACGACTGGGACACGGGCGTACTCCAGGCATAACGAGTGCACAACACCCGACGCCTCTGACGCCAAAAGCGGTGCACGATTCGTACCTGCCTGCGATTATCAGGACCGCTTCACCGAACCTCCACATCGAGCCACGGAGGCGAAGCAACAGGGACAAGGACGCGGGAGCCCTATCCTTGTCCCCGGCAACGTCACGGATCGGCCCACACCAGGGCACCACGACAGAGGCCACCACACCCGGCCCCCGTAGCTCAGTGGATAGAGCAGGCGCCTTCTAAGCGCTTGGCCGCAGGTTCGAGTCCTGCCGGGGGCGCCACCTCCTACCAGCAAAAACGCCCCAGAGGGGATCTCCCCTCCAGGGCGTTTCGTGTCTCTGACGGCAACGGCCCCGTCACTCGCCGGACAGCAGGTCTCCCAGCTTGTCCAGAGCGGCCCTCTTCTCCGTCATGTCGGCGTGCGCGTAGATGTTCATCGTCACGTCTAGCGCACTATGCCCGACGAGGTCCCGGACGATGTGCGGCGGGATCCCAAGACCCAGCAGCAGGGTCACACAGGTGTGGCGCAGGTCATGGAAGCGGACGTCCAGGCCGAGCCGCTCGCGGATCGGGTAGAAGTGCCGGTTCAGGTTCCGCGGCTCGATCGGAGTCCCCCGCCGGGTGGTGAAGACCAGGCCGGTTTCCCGCCACTGCTCCCCCGCGGCTTCGCGCTCTTCCGCCTGGCGCTCACGGTGCCGGCGGAGTGCGTCGACACAGGGAGTCTTGATCACCACGTCTTGTTAAAAGGGCCAACCATGACGCTGCCCGCCAGCACGGTCGGCTCCAGCTCATCGAAGGGCCGGAACTCAAGTACCTGATCAAGGAGCACCTTGGCAAGGATGTAATCCCTGGCCCGGTTCCCCCGAAGAGGCGTCCCTCGCGCTGAGGCCGGGCTGCGGCCCCTCAGACCGAGGAGCCGGGCCGTCCCTGGGCCGTCCGCGGTTGCTCAACAGTGGCCAATGACGACCAACGACGACCACCAGGCGCACGAGTTCACCGCCCCTGAGGCGAAAACCCAGTTCTCCAAGATCCCCGACAACACCCAGGGCAAGAAGAAGCCCAGGCCCACCAGTAGCCTTCGAAGCCAGTCGCCACAGGTGAGGGGCAGCAAGTGCCGCAGGGCAGTAACCCGGACTATCAGGTGGGCGACATACTCCGGGTCTCGTGTGCGCCGACCCCGGCCCGGGTTACCGAGCTCTAGGCGACACATGCCTTGTCGGCATTCCAGAGACACTGGTGCGCGTCATCGATGTGGGGCACTACGACCCGCCCATGGACACCGGCCGGCTGCCCCGGCCACACACCTTGCTGATCGTCCTTCCCGTCGGTCGCCCCAATGCCGAAGGGAACAGCGAAGACGAAGGGGACACGATCGAGCTGGACTCCGCTGCGCCTATCGCGATGGAGCGGGTCTCGCAAAGCGAATCCGACTAGACCGCCCTCATGGTTGGCAGCAGGTCGCGAGACCACCGCGTTGGTCTGGCACGTGAAGCCCTGTGCCAGAACCGTGCCAGACCGTGCGGGAACCCCGGGGAGCCAACCGACCGCCCACCAGGCACCGACACTGCTCCGCCGCAGGTCAGCTTCGGAGCAAGCCGCAGCTGACCTCAGCTTCCCAAGCTGAGGGCCGAGCTCTACCGATAGCCTGGTCTCTGTGTCGGTCGATCAGGCGTCAGCGAGCGCCCTTCGGTTGAAGTGGGAGCTCGAGAGCCATGGTTGGGCGACGTGCCACCTGGCCGATGACTCCCACCAGACTTCGCTCATAGGCAGCTACTGCACCGATGCGTTGGCGGATCTTGTGGCAGCCGCCGCCGGGCTGTACGGGCAGCAGCGCACAACCCGGTTCTTCTTCGACGCCGAGCCGCAGGAACTCCGCTGGGTGCTCCGTGCTACAGAGGAAGCGATTAGCGTGACCATCTACAAGTTCCCTGATGTCGCAGTCAGCCCCGACCTACCGGACACCGACGGCACGGTGATCTGGCAGTCGGCACACCCACGTCGGGTGTTCTCCCACGCCGTACTTGACGCCGCCCAGAACGTGCTCATGGAGCACGGCGCTGCCGGCTACCGCACCAAGTGGATACTCCACCCCTTTCCTGTCGGTCTGGTCCAGGACCTCCGCAGGCTGCACCTGCATAACGACGCCTGCAGCCTGTCTCATTGACCTCCCACATCCCAGGCCAGTGAGGTTCCGTGCCTTCCCAGAGCTCGCGGTAACACCCGGCGTGAAGGCACCGTCCGAGCCCCCCTCTGACATGAGCCAGTAGCGGACTCGCCGACATCCACGCCTGACATCAACAACAGCGCACACCCGCGGTTCCCGGCAGTTCACTGCGCCCTCAGGCCCGTTACCACGACGTGCAGTGGAATTCAGTGGACCGAACTCCTAAAGCGGTGCTCTCGACAACGCCGCGTCACCCCGGTCGCTAGGCTCAGCCCATGAACGAGGATTCGCGACGCTTGGCGAACTTCCGAGTCCATCTCGTGCCGGCGGTCCTGGCTCTGGCCAATCCGCCGTGGCAACGAGAGGTGTGGCTCGACCCGTCAACGTTCGAGAACCTGGACCACATCTTCCACACGCTCTTCGACGACTTCTGTGACGCCGATGAACCCGAGCTCTACCTCGGCACGAGTCTCCGAACGGAGGAGGAGGTCGCCCTCATGAGAGAGCTTGGTGCAGCACTCAACGCCGCCGCAGAAGAGGCGCCTAACGACACTGACGCGGATTACCTGCGGGCGGCCGCTTGGCCAGAGGTCGTGACCGTCGCCGGACGACTCGCTCAAGTCATGGTGGGTAACGACCTGGGAGAACTCGCCGCACTGCACGAGCCCGAAGCGGGGATCCAGCCGACCAACCAGGCTTCCAGCGAGGAAGCACACTGAGTGTCTAACTGCGTGACAACCGCGACGCACAGCCGTGAACAACGGTGGACGTCAGCGGACCATCGGTGCAGGTGCCAAGGGTGTCTCTAAGCACGCTGCAGATCCGCCGGGCGGTGTGCTTCTGCTTGCGCGGCGCGGCGAGGTCCTCCCGCAACATCGCGTCGACCCAGCCCTTCGCCGGGTCCAGAACCGACGTCCGCGGCACCGGCTTCTTCCTCTGCGGCGGAAACGCCGAGGTCAACGCCTGGCGTACCGTCCGCCGGTGCACCCCGTACTTCTCCGCCAGAACCCGCTGCGACATCTCCGGATCGAGACGCTTGTCCCTCCGGATCGCTGCGAACAGCTCAGCGCGCGACAAACCCACCCCGGCCTCCCGACATGACCGCGATCAACACACACGGCCTCCGACAAGACCGTGATCGACGCACACACCCTGCCGTCGCCGGGCGGACGGAGCAGCGCATTCACTCCAACGAGGGCACGCCGCAGCACGTGTTCGCCAAGTGATAGCGGCCAGTCGGGATTCCCCACTGGCGGCCAGTTAGCCGGGAGTTATCTGGCCGCCAGTGATCACTCCGCGTGAGCGGGCCCGCGTCGGCTTGCCACGGTGGAGCCCTGGCCTCACCGGGCCGCGATGTGCGCCGCCCCGAACAGGCGCTTGGTCATGCCGAGGCGTTCATACGTGGCGATGGCCGACGCGTTACCGGTGAGCACCATGAGCGCGGCGCGGCCGTGCTGGTTGACGAGGGCATCCACGACGAAGCCGCACACGGCCCGCGCAAGACCGCGTCCGCGGGCGGCGGGGTGGGTGACCACCCCGCCCATGAACCCGCACCCGGCCGCGGACCACGCGTCCGCCGCCACCGCTAGTGGCTTCGCCCCGACGCTGCTGTCCACCTCGCCGACGGCCCCGGCCCAGCGGCGCATGCCCGCGCGTCCCGGCTGCGCGTAGGAGTCAGGGAAGAAGCGGTCGAACAGCGAGGTCGCCTCCTTCTCCTCGCGGGCGTTCAGCCACCGCACGCCTACGGCGGCGGCACCGGATGGGGGCGTGGCCTCCATCCAGAAGAAGTCGTGGACCGGCGCCAGGTTGGGCAGCTGCCGCACCAGCGCATCGATCAAGGCAGCTTCCCCCAAGACTCGGTAGGACGGGCCGATCTCCTCCAGGATCCGCCGCACCAACACGGCCACGTCGGCGACGTCGCCCTTGACCCCAAGCCGGTCCTGTTGAGGGTTCGGGCTCGCCAGCGCCGCGCCGTGGCACCAGGCCCGTACCCCCGGCCCCAGGCCGTCACCGCCTTGTCCCTGGGCGGCCCAGACCGGATGTCCGTCGCCGGCCGCGGCCTGCTCGATATCGCTGAGCCGTGCAAGTTCCTCCATACGCCGTGCTTAACAGGCGTTCTCGGAGGCCCGCTGTGACCCAGCCCTCATCGATCACCGACTGTGATCACGTATCTGGCCGTACCTGGGGAATGTGAAGTGGCCGCCGACAGCAAAGTGGAGCCAGATCAACTTCTTACTCCGCGGAGCCACTTCAACCCCGTGCACTGGAGCCCAAACAAGTGCTTACAAACACAAGGGCACCGCCCCAAGGACAGCGACCGTTCCAATCAACCGATAGACGAAGGTCTGTGGAGGACGCAGGGTCGATCCAGGACCCAGCAATTGACGGCAGACGGCAGACGGCAGACGACAGCGACACTCAGCGGCTCGGAACGGTGGCGGGACAAGGCGGTCTGACCGGCCTACCACGCCCTGCCCGCCTCTTCTAAGCGCTTGGCGGCAGGTTCGAGTCCTGCCAGGGGCGCAAGTCTCCGCCCTCCCTTCCGGGAGGGCTTTTTGCTGGTCAGGGCACATGCCAGTCGACACGGCGAGGCCCCTGACGCCCTCTTGGTGATCAAGGGTGGGCTCCGGGGCTGTCCGCTGTTACCGGGTTTTGCGGGTGGCCGTGTCGAATACGGCAGCTCCGAGCCCGCCTCTTCAGGTCGGGCAGCCGGCCCTCGACGCAGCGGGCGTAAGTCGCCAGGAGCACGGCAACGCTGTTTCCGCCCACTCGGCCACCTGGCGGGAGGGATCCCGTCGTTCAGCCACTCCCTCAGGCGCGTGTTCCGGTTGTCGTAGACGCGCCGTCCGGTGAGCGACTCGAAGACGTGCGGGGGCAGTACGGCCTTACGGGCGCTGCGCCACGCTCGACGGATGACGGATGACGGATGACGGACCCGGCGAGGATGCCGCCGGACTCACTTTGGAACATGAGCGGCATCGCCGTGACGCGCTCGCCCGCGTCCAGCGCCGACTCCGGAACTCCAGCGCGGAACAAGCCCTGGTCTCCAACCCGCCGTTGTGGCGGGTCGGTCCCTGTGTCGTTGGGTTCAGTCCTCGTCGGGGCGGGGCTGGGGCGGGCCGAAGGGTTCGATCTTCGGGTTCGCGTACGGCCCCTGGGCACCGGGCGTGCCGTGGACGCGCTCGGCGACCGCCTCGGTGACGAGCAGGGCGTAGGTGCCGTTGTGCAGGTCGACGAGGCCGTAGTCGGCATCGACCGCCTCGCGGCCGATGCCGAGCTGACGCAGGGCGTCCTCGAGCGTGGCTCCCGACGGGAGCGTGACCGTGATGAGGCTGGCTGGCTTGTCGGGAGCCATCGGTCTCTCCTCCGGTGCGATGCGGCTACCTGCGGGTGCCGTGCCCGTTCTTGCTGCGGCGGCGAAGCGCATCCATGATCGCCGGTACGTTGATGATGCCGAACCCGTAGTCGTGGTCGAAGCCTGCGGCGCCGCGGTCGTCGGCCGTCCGCTGCAGCAGGGTGCGAAGCTCGGCCGGCTTGATGACGTTGGCCGACCACTGCGTGCGTACGGCGGCGACCACGCCCGCGGCCACCGGACAGGCGGCCGAGGTCCCGGAGTCCGGTTCGCCCGCCCCGAAGGCGTGTGAGCCCTCGAAGTGGGTGTACGCGCAGATGTCCGGCTTGTTGGAATCGAGCCGGCCGGGGCCCTGCGAGGAGTAGCCGACCCGGTTGCCCCGCGTGTCGACACCACCGATGGACAGCGCGCGCGGGTGCGAGTTGGCGCCGACGATGGGCCGGTCGGGGAACTCGCAGCGGCCGTCAGGGCAGTCCAGGCCGCAGTTGCCCGCCGCGAACAGGACGTCGGCGCCCGCGCTCTCCAGTGCGGTCACCATCAGGTTGAAGGGGTGGCCGGGATTGTCCGAGTAGTTCCCGGGGTGGCTGGGCGGGAAGTCCCACCGGGGCGAGAAGGAACCCCAGCTGTTGCTGACGACCAGGGCCCGCTTGTCGTCGGGCATCGTCTCCAGCACGCTCCACAGGTGGGAGTAGGCCGCCACGGCGTCCGAGAGCAGCCCGCTCATGACCGTCGGGCCTTGCTGTTCCGAGAGCAGGACCGGGATGTCGATCAGCGTCGCCTTCGGTGCGGCGATGAGGGCGTCGAAGGCGCACATGGTGCCGTGGTCGACCGGGAACTTGCCCGGCCTGCCGGTCACCCCGGGCGGATTCCAGCTCCGTGCCGCGTCGACCGTGACAGGACGGTCCAGTTCGTTGCTCAGGTGCTGGGTGTTGATGCCGGTGTCGGTGATCGCCAGCGCGATACCGCTGCCGTCCAGGTCGTCCGCGCCGAGCTCGGCGAGGAGGTTCTTCACGTCCTGCCAGTTGCCGACCGGTCCGTCCCCGGGACACGTGGGCGACGTCTGGATGACCGGGTCGGCGGAGATGCCGACGATCTGCGGGCGGCTGAGGGCCAGCATGGAGAGCCGGCTGGCGGTGTCGTAGTCGTGGATCTCGCCACGGACCAGGACGGTGGCGTCTTCCGGCCGCATGGAGAACCGGAGCGGCTGGGTCAGGGACAGCGGGTCCCCTTCGGCCGTGGACGGCACCGGCCTGGGCAGCGCCACTGGTGTGAACGACTGGTCCAGCTCGACGCCGGGCATCGATCCGGCGACATCCTGAGTGGTCACGGTGAGCTGGGGGTTGGCGACGGCCTCAACGACGTCGCGTTCGGGCTTCATCTGGATGAGGACACGCATGGTTCTCCTTGATGTGGGACGGAATCCAGCGCACGCGAGCGGCGTTTCGTCCACGGCGGTTCGTGGAGGGTGCGGCTGGGTGGGGAGCCGTTGAGAGGCGATGGGTGGCCTCGCTGCGACCTGCCATCGACCGGCGGATCGGCCTAGGCCGAGCGCGCGGTGGGCAGATGCGGATCAGGCGCCGTTACCCATACTCACCGGGCAAATGCCGCACCGCACCTTGATGCCCCCGGATGGCCTACAGGCGGCCCGTCCCCCGCCCTTCAACTACTGACCAGCACACCCTCTCCTCAGCACACCACCCCGTTCCGCGACCCGCTGGGTCGTCGGGGGACAGCGGCAGGCTTCCCGCACCGCCGCCCAGGCGCGATCATGACCCCTGGATCCGAGACACGGGCCGGGAAAGGGGCACGACGTGCGGCTGCGCTGCGCTGTACTGGACGACTTTCAGCAGGTGGCGACCGTGGTCGCCGACTGGTCGGTGGTCGCGGACGACGTGGAGGTCGTGGCCTTCGACCGGCACATCGAAGGCGAGGACGATCTGGCCGCGGCCCTGGCCGGGTTCGACATCGTGGTGACCCTGCGCGAACGCGTGCCGTTCCCCGGGTCGCTGATCGCCCGGCTGCCCCGGCTGAAACTGATCGTCGCCTCCGGCATGCGGAACTCCGTGATCGACTACGCGGCCGCCGAGGCGCACGGCGTCACGGTGTGCGGCACGGCCAGTTCCTCCACCCCGCCCGTGGAACTGACCTGGGCACTGCTGCTCGGCCTCGCCCGCGGCATCGTCGAGGAGAGCAACGCCCTGCGCTCCGGCGGCCCCTGGCAGAGCACGGTCGGTGCCGATCTGCACGGCCGGCGTCTCGGGTTGCTCGGTCTGGGGAAGATCGGCAGCCGTGTGGCCCAGGTCGGGCTCGCCTTCGGCATGCGCGTGAGCGCCTGGAGTCAGAACCTCACCCGGGAGCGCGCCGACGAGGTCGGTGCCGAACTCGCCGGTTCCAAGGAAGAGCTGCTCGCGAGCAGCGACTTCGTGTCCGTCCATCTCGCCCTCGGCGACCGCACCCGCGGCCTGCTCGGCCCGGCCGAACTCGCCCTCCTCAAGCCGACCGCCTATCTGATCAACACCTCACGCGCGGCGATCATCGACCAGGACGCCCTCCTCGACGCTCTGCACGCGGGCCGTATCGCCGGCGCCGGCGTGGACGTCTTCGACAGCGAGCCCCTCCCCGCGGACCACCCGATGCGAACGGCACCCCGCCTCCTCGCCACCCCGCACCTCGGCTACGTCTCCCGCGCCAACTACGCGACCTACTACGGGCACGCCGTCGAGGACATCCGGGCGTTCCTCGACGGCGCACCCATACGACGGCTCCCCTGAGATCCCTGAAGACCCCTGACGGCCCCCGGCCTACCCCGGACGACCCGCGACCCGGACGACCCGCGACCCCGGACGACCCATATGGCGTGCACGCTTGTCCAAGATGGGTGATCCGGCCATGATCGCCGTGACCACCCGTGTACGGGCGCGTTGAACGGGAAGCACGGCGGCGCCACCTGCCGCCGTGCTCACCGAGTCAGAAGGAGAACGTGATGTCTCGCATCGCGAAGGCAGCCGGTGTCGCACTCGGCACGGGTGCCGTGGTCCTCAGCGGGGCCGGTCTGGCCCTGGCCGACGCGGGTGCCCAGGGCAAGGCCGTCGGGTCTCCGGGCGTCCTCTCGGGCAACGTCGTCCAGGTCCCGGTCCACATCCCGGTCAACCTGTGCGGCAACACCGTCAACGTGGTCGGTCTGCTCAACCCGGCATTCGGCAACGAGTGCGAGAACAAGGACGACGACAAGGGCCACTCGGGTGGCCACGGGTACGGCCACTGACCCGTCCGCACACCCTGTGCACCCAGAGAGCCCCGGCACCTCGAGCGCCGGGGCTCTCCTCGTGTTCCCGGAGCGTCACGCGTACCGGTAGAACCGCCCGTGATCCTCCAGCTGATCGGGCGTCACGTCCCACGGCGGCAGCTTCTGGTGCCGGGCCACGACCCGCCGGTACTGCGCACTGCCCGGGCCGGGCGGCTTCGCCGGCAGATAGCGGTGCTCGCGGTGCCGCCGCTGCCAGCGGGACCACACCAGGTCGACGAAGGCGTGGTGCATCCAGAACACCGGGTCGTTGACGGAGGCGCCGCCGACCATGGCCCCGCCGACCCAGCGGTGCACCCGGTTGTGGTTCTGCCAGGAGGCGCTGCCGCGGCCCCTCCCCCACCCCTCCAGCTTGTTGCGGAATCCCCTGCCGGCCGTCGAGTCCCAGGGGGAGGCGTCGTAGACCGGGTCCTTCAGGGCCCGTTCCAGTTCGGCCTTGGTGGGCAGCTGGATCGGGTCGCGGGAGCGGCCCAGGTCCCGGGTGAGGAACTCCTCGTCGGTCACGCCCTCCTTGATGGTCCAGTTGCCCTCCGCGTAGGCGAACGGCCCGGTCATGACCTGGCGGTCGGAGCGCCGCCCGGTGCCGCCGAGGAGGTCGGCGGTCCAGGGCGCGGACGTGGTCGTGCGGTCGCGTGTCCAGTCCCAGTAGGGCACCGACACCGACGCGTCGACCCGCCGCAGCGCCTTCTCCAGGTCCAGCAGGAACTGCCGGTGCCAGGGCAGGAAGGAGGGCGCCATGTGGGCCGTGCGCAGGCCGTCCTCGCCGTCGGAGGTGTAGTACTCGATGTGCGTCCGGACGAACTCGTCGTATTCGCCGCGCCGTTTCACCTCCAGCATCGCCTTCACGAACCGGCGCTTCTCGGTGCGGGTGAGGGTGCTGACGTCCTTACGCGTGTACGCCATGGTCTCCCCCCTCCAGGTGTCCCGGGCCGTGGCCGGGCAGGTCGCGCAGGCGCTGCCCCGGGCCCAGTTCGTCGACGGCCGCGCGGGTCGCCGCCAGGGGGGTGGGGTAGGAGCCGTAGTGGTCGACCATGCTCAGCCAGCTGCCGTCCGCGCGGCGCATCAGGTGCAGCGGCCGGCCGTCGACGGTGACGTGCCAGTCCACGTCACCGACCTCCTGCTCCGGGGACGGGAGCGGGACACCGCGGATGCGGCGGCCCCGGTAGATCTCCTCGAACATGCCGTCGTCGGCCCGCACGTCCGTGTTCTTTCCGTCGGATTCTCCGGGCCAGGAGGCCACGACGACGGGTGTGAGCGCGGCGCCCGCCGCCGCGGCCATCAGGCCGCGCAGCACTCCCCGCCGACTGCCTCTGGCGCCCCCGTCGTCCGCCGCTCCCACCGGTACTCCGCCGACTCCTACGACCATGTCGTGCTCCTCGTTCCGCTCGGGTTGTCGTAGCGGTAACAGCGCAAAGGCCCCCGCGGTCACCACCGCGAGGGCCACACGAGAACACCCGGCAGGGCCTGACGTCCTACAGACCGGGGCCGATGCCCAGGTCCGCCGTCGGCACCGTCTGCACCAGCGGGGCCAGCACGCCCACCTGCGGGAGCTTGGCCTGGGGCATGCCGAAGCCGTTCTCGTCGGGCGAGGTGAGCGGGGCGTCGACGGAGACGCCCGGGGCCAGCGTCCGCAGGTCGGAGGCGGGGGCGTCGACGCCGACGTGGTCGAAGCCGGCGCCGAGGATGTGCGGCAGGGGCGCGCGCAGGTCCGCGCCGGGCAGCCCCCCGTGGACGGGCAGTTGCGGGACGGCGCGCTCGGGGATGAGCCGGCCCTCGACGTAGCGCGGCCCCTCGGGCGAGCCCGGCAGCGGCACGGGGAGTTCCCCGGTGGCCTCGGGCAGTTCCACGTTGAGTGCCCTCTCGGCGCCGCCCAGCGGCACGGGGACGGGGACCGTGCCGACCGCGGCGGCGGGGGTCGCGGTGGCGGCGCCGGCCGCGGCCGCCACACACGTGATCACTGCGGCGAGGGTTCCTCGGGTGGTCGACTTCATCTGGGGTACGGTCCCTTTCACGTGTCGGGGGCTCAGCGTGCGTACCGAGTAACGAGCCGGGGAACCGCACCAGCGCAAGATTCCCCCGACTGCCGCAGTAATACGACGGACCGGCCCCGCCTTCCGACAGGTGTCCGTCAGCTCGTCCAGAAGTCCCACCAGCGCGTCAGGACGAGCATGCCGACGACGCCGAGGTGCACCACCGGCAGCACCCACGTGAACTCGTCGAGGAACCGGCGCACCGCCCCGGGCGCGGGCAGGAACTGCCGGCGCACGGCGAACGACGTCACGTACCAGAAGAGGGGGATGGTCGCGGCCCACGCCAGACAGCACCACAGGCACAGCGCGTTGATCCGGTACAGCGACTCGAACTGCAGCCACGTCACGAACCCGACGCCGAACAGGCAGCCGGCGTCGAAACCCAGCCAGTACCAGCGGGGGAAGCGGGCACCGGCCAGCAGGCTCAGGCCGACGCAGATCACGACGCCGTAGGCGACCAGTCCCAGCATCGGGTTGGGGAACCCGAAGACCTCGGCCTGGTCGCTCTCCATGACGCTGCCGCAGGACACCACCGGGTTCAGGCTGCAGCCGGGCGTGAAGTCCGGGTCCTCGAGCAACTTGAACTTGTCGAGGGTGATGATCCAGGACGCCAGCAGCCCGGCCGCTCCGGTGACGACGAGCAGCAGGGCGAACGCCCGGCCGGCGCCCGCCGTGCTCGCCCGGGCGTGCGCGGGTGGGGTCACTTCGGCAGCGGAAGACCGCCGAGGAGCCCGCCGTTCGAGTTCAGCCGGGTGGTCGCCTGCTTGACGGTGCTGAGCACGGAGTCCTCGTTCTCGGTGTCGAGCGCGTTGGACTGGTGCTTGAGCGGCATCGGGTCGATGGGCTCCCTGGTGAGCGCGTTGACGGCGCCGTTGAGGCTGGTGGGGGTCACGTCGGCGGGGTCGTAGGCGGCGTGCGCGGGTGCGGCGGCACCGGCGACGACGAGGGAGCCGGCAACGACTGCGGCGGCCTTCAGGGATTTCATCGTGAATCCTTTCTTCGGCGACTGATGTCACCGGCGGGGAATTCGGACGCCGTGCCTAACGATGCCTGTGCGGAGCGGAAACCCCGTTGCCGGAACCTCATATGAGTCGCTGAAACAGAAGTCGTGCCGGTCCAGGGGGCCGGCACGACGACTGGGTGAGTGAGGGGGCGTCTCAGGGGGCCTTCGGCAGTGAGGGGAGGCCGGCCAGGTCGGGGGCGGGCAGTTCGCTGCCGACCAGCGTCGCGGCGACGGTGTTCACGAGCCCTGCGACGACGGCGTCGACGGCCGGGGTGACCTTGGCGGCGTCGCCGGAGGTGACGGCCTTGAGCAGCCCGTCGGTCGCCTGCTCCAGGGCCGTCAGTGCCTCGGCCGTGAGGCCCTCGGGCAGCTCGGCCCGGTCGTCGACGGGTGCGGGCAGCGTGCTGGCCTGCGGCAGCGGGCTGCTCGGGGCGGCGGTGTCCGGCGCGGTCGCCGGTGAGGGGGCGGCCGGAGCCGTCGCGGTGGCCTGGTCGATCGCGTCCTGCACTCCGGTGCCCAGCTTGGCCGCCTGCGAGGGCGGCAGCTGACCGCCGTCCGCCTTGAGCACGGCGGTCAGCAGATCGGCGACCGGGACGATGACGCCGCCGAGGTCGCCCAGGCTCTTGACCTGGCCGAGCAGTGCGTCCGCGTCGGGGACGGGGGCCCGGGACGCCGCGTGGGGGTGCGCCGGGGCCGATGCGCTGTCGGCGGCCACGGCCGCGGGCCCGGTGGCCCCGAGCAGCAGCGTGGCGCAGAGCGCGGACGTCGCGATTCGCCGTGCGGGCAGACGCATGGGGGGTTCCTTTCGGTGCGTCGGATCTTGTGCCCACCGTGCGAGCGGCCGGAACGCTCCGCAACCGAGCGAACGCCCCAGGTCAGCACCGCGTCCCCGGCCCCGCGGCGTCCCCCCTGGTGAGGCGGCGTGCGGGTGCCCCGTCCGCCGGGCCGCTCACCCGCCCCCGTTCGGAGCAACGCGAACCGGCCGCCCTCCCGCGTGGTCCCGCAGGAGAACGGCCGGTCAGGGTTTCGAGGCGACGTCAGTCGTTCTCGCACTCGTTGCCGAACGCCGGGTTCAGCAGGCCGATGATGTCGACCGTGTTGCCGCAGACGTTGACCGGGATGTGCAGCGGAACCTGGACGACGTTGCCGGACAGCACGCCCGGGGAGTGGGCGGCGGCGGCCTGCGCGCCGCTGTCGGCGGCGGCGATGCCGGTGCTGCCCGCGACAGCGGCAGCGGCAGCGGAGGTCAGGACCAGGCCCTTCGCGATACGCGACATGGAGAGGTGCTCCTTGGGGTTGACACAAACATCCGGGCGGATGCCCGGCGCTGTGTCAACGCGTGGCGTGCACGCGAGTTGTGCCGCCAAAGGAGTGATCTCGCCGGCAGGGCTGCCTTCACCGTTCCGACACACACGCCCGGTTTCAAGGGAAAAGTGCGGATGGCAACTAGAGTCACAAACCTCTCAACGCACCCCTACTGCAAGCAAATCGCACTCAGGGACGAGGGAGGACACCACAGTCCGCGAAGCCCTCCGGTGCGGTGGTGACCAGGTGGCCGTCCGGCTCGTTGCCCAGCGGGACGCGGCGTGCGCCGGCGTGCTCTTCGGCGCTGTCGGCACCCGGCAGTGAGGCGCGTTCCCGCCGTCCCGAGCGCCATCCGTGAGCGAGGAAAACCGCGCATGCACCTGTCACCGACCGACCCTCCGCCACGGGTCCTCCACGTCACCCAACCCGTGGACGGCGGGGTCGCCCGCGTCGTGACGGACCTGGCCGGGGCGCAGCTCGCGGCGGGTCTGCACGTCACGGTCGCCTGCCCCGACAGCCCCTTCGCGGCCCGGCTCGCGGCGCTCGGCGCGGACGTACGGCACTGGGCGGCGACGCGTGCGCCGGGGCCGTCACTCGCGGGCGAGGCGCGACGGCTCGCCCGTGTCGTGGAGGACGTGGAACCGTCCCTGGTGCACGCGCACAGCGCGAAGGCCGGGCTGGCCGGACGGCTCGCCGTGCGGGGGCGGATCCCGACCGTGTTCCAGCCGCACGCCTGGTCGTTCGAGGCGGTGGACGGCGTCACCGCGGCCCTCGCGCGCGGCTGGGAGCAGTGGGCGGCCCGGTGGGCGGCGCGGGTGGTGTGCGTGAGCGAGGCGGAGCGCCGGCTCGGGGCGGAGGCCGGGGTCCGGGGGCGGTGGAGCGTCATTCCCAACGGGATCGACGTCGAGCGCTTCCGTCCGGCCGACGCGGACGCCGTACGGGCGGAGCTGCTGCCGGACGGTGATCCGCGCGGGCCGCTCGTGGTGTGCGTGGGGCGGCTGTGCCGGCAGAAGGGGCAGGACGTCCTGCTGACGGCGTGGGAGTCGGTGCTGCGGCGGGTGCCCGGGGCGCGGCTGGTCCTGGTCGGCGACGGGCCGGACCACGGCAGGCTGCGGGCCTTGGCCCCCGGCTCCGTGCTGTTCGCGGGGGACGTCGCCGATGTCGTGCCCTGGTACCAGGCGGCCGATCTGGTCGTCCTGCCGTCGCGGTGGGAGGGCATGGCGCTGGCTCCCCTGGAAGCCATGGCGTGCGGGCGGCCGGTGGTGGTGACGGACGTCGGCGGGGCCCGGGAGAGCCTGCCGCCGGCCCTCGTGCCGCACTGCCTGGTCCCTGCCCTGGCCCCGGCGGCACTGGCCGCGGCCGTCGCCGGGCTGCTGCTCGACCCGCCGCTGCGCACCGCGCTCGGCGACCAGGGACGCCGGCACGTCCTGTCCACCCACGACGTGCGCCGCACGGCTCAGGCGGTCGCGGACGTGTACCGCGAACTCCTGGACGCGCACGCCGTGTCCACCGAGCGCAGGGAGTCTGTCGCCTCGTGACCGCGGAAAGCACCGTTCCCACTCCCGCCGGGCAGCCGCGGGATCCCGGATACCCGCCCGTGTCGGTCCTGCCGCCGCGCGGCACCACAGCCGGCTTCCGCTTCCCCGACCGGCGGCCGCCCGCCCGGCCCGTGTCGCCGCTGCCGCTGCTCGCCGCGGACGGCACCGCCGCCGTGCTGGGCGGACTGGCGCTGTCCGGAGCCCAGCGCCACCCGCTGCTGCTGGCGGTGCTGGTGGCCGCCTCGCTGCTGCTGCGCCCGCCCCGGCCCGGGCGCGTGCCGGCCGTGCTGGACGAACTGCCCGCCGTGAGCGGCCGGATCGCGGTGGCCTGGCTGACGCTCGCGGCGTTCGTGGCGGCCTGCACACCGCAGCACGTGCTCTCCGCTTCGACCCTGCTGGCCGGTTTCCTGCTCCAGACCGCGGCGAGCTGCGCCGGGCGCGGTGCGGTGCACGCGTGCCGGCGCGGCGAACTGCTGCACCGCCCGCAGGCCGCGCTCGTGGTCGGGCCCGCCGCGACCGCGCAGCGGGTGGCCGCGGCCGTACTGCGTCATCCGCGGGACGGGGTGCGGCCGGTGGGCGTCGTCACCGACGAGCCGGACGGCAGCGCGGGGCTGCCCGTGCTGACCACGGGCGAGGAGGTCCAGCGGGCGCTCATCCAGAACGGGGTGCGCGAGGTACTGGCCGTGCACCCCTCCGTGCGGGCCGGGCAGGGACCGCTGCTGCGGGCGCTCGCCGAGTCGGGCTGCACGGTGTGGGAGGTCGACCCGGACGTGCCGTCGTACCGGACGGGGGAGCGGCTCGCCGGGTTCTCCTGCCGTCGCCTGGACCTCGGGACGGGGCGGCGCGGCAGGACCGGCAAGCGGGCCCTGGACGTCGTGGTCTCAGGGGCGCTGCTCCTCCTGGTCAGCCCGCTGCTGCTGCTGTGCGCGGTGGTGCTGCGGATGAGCGGCGGGCCGGGGGTCGTCTTCCGGCAGGAGCGGATCGGCAAGGACGGGCGGCCCTTCACGCTGCTGAAGTTCCGCACCCACCGCCCGGTCGACGCGCACGAGTCGGCGACCCGCTGGAGCGTGGCGAACGAACGCCAGATGCCGTGGTTCTGCCGCTTCCTGCGCCGCACCTCCCTGGACGAGCTGCTCCAGTTGTGGAACGTCCTGCGCGGCGACATGAGCCTGGTCGGGCCGCGGCCGGAACGCCCGTACTTCGTCGCGAAGTTCGGCCAGACCCACCCGGGCTACGCCGCCCGCCACCGGGTCCGCACCGGCATCACCGGACTCGCCCAGGTGCACGGGCTGCGCGGGGACACCTCGATCGAGGACCGGGCCCGGTTCGACAACGCGTACATCGACGACTGGTCGCTGTGGCAGGACATCTGCATCCTGCTGCGTACGGCGGCCGCGCTCGTGCGTCCGACGGGGAGCTGAGCGCGGATGACCCGGGTCGGGGCCCAAGCGCCCGTCCTCGCGCTGCTGGCCGTCGTGGTCCTGCTCGCCCTGCCGCTGGGGCCGGGCGGCGAGGGCGGTGCCGGACCGGCCGACGCGGCGTCCGCGCTGGTCGTGCTGTTCTGCGCGGTCCGTCTCGTACGGGAGCGGCGGCGGCCGCTGTCCCGTACGGCGGCCGTGGTGCTGGGGCTTCCGGTGCTCGGCGTCGCCGTCGCCGCCATGGGGGCGGTGTCGCCGGGCGAGGGGCTCACCGGTCTCGGCCGCTATCTCCAGGTCTTCGTGCTGGTCCCGGCCACCGTGCTGCTGCTGGTCCGGGACCGGGCCGACTTCCGGCTGCTGGCCTGGTCGTTCGTGGGACTCGCGGTGTGGCAGGGGGCGGTCGGTGTGCACCAGTACGTGACCGCGACGGGTGCCTCGTACCAGGGCCGGCCGGTGCGGGCCGTCGGCACGTTCGGGGCGCAGGACGTGATGGGGATGGCCACGGTCGTCTCCCTCGGGCTGGTCTGCGCGGTGGGGCTGGCGCTGGGCAGTGCGCCGGCGCGGCAGCGGGCCGTCGCCCTCGCCTGCGCGCTGGTGCTGCTGCCGCCGCTCGCGCTGTCGTTCAGCCGCGGGGCGTGGATCGCCACGGCGGTGACGTGCGCGGTGCAGCTGCTGCTGAGCGGGCTGCGGCGGGCGCTCACGGCCGGGGCCGTGGTGGTCGCGGCCTGCGTGATCCTGGTGGGCGGCTTCGGGGTCGGTACGGCGATGCTGCAGGAGCGGATCAGCAGCATCACGCAGGTCGCCGACGCGCCCGACCAGTCGGTGACCGACCGGTACACCATGTGGGCGGCGGCGACCGGGATGTGGCGCGAGCACCCGCTGACCGGCGTGGGCCTGAAGGGCTTCCCCGAACACCGGGACTCGCACGCCTCGCTGGCCCTCTCGGCGGGCAGCGACACGGAGGGTGCGGGCGCGGCCTTCCGCAAGCAGCCGCTGCTCTCCCCCCACAACATGTACCTGCTGATCCTGGCCGAGCAGGGGCTGATCGGGGTCCTGGCACTGGTGGGCAGCTGGCTGGCCCTCCTGCTGTGCGCCGTGCGCGCCCTGTGGCGGACCCGGCGGACCTCCGCACCCGGCCTCGACTGCGGCCTGATCGCCTGCGGCCTGCTGGTCTGGCAGCTGACGGACTTCGCCTACGCCGACATCGGCGGCCCGTCCACCGTCCTGACGGCGATCTGCTTCGGGCTGACGGCGTGGTGGGGCCTGGCAGACACGTCCGCCCCGGCGAGGCCCGAGCGCGACCGGCCCGAATCGGCCGCGCGGGACATGGCGAAGGGGGCGCCGACGCCATGACGGTGACACCTGAACAGACGAACACGGGCGGCGGGCCGACGGTCCCCCGGCCCGCGACACCGAAGGAGCCTCCGGCGGTCCCACGAGCCATGACCGAGCCCCCGACCGTCCCCCGGGCGACGCCCCCGCACAAACCTCCGGCGACCGTCCCCCGAGCCGCGACCGCGCACGAACTTCCAGCCGCCCCACGGACTGCGGCTGCCGACGGGCAGCCGGCCGGTCCCCTGGCATCGACCGCACACGAGCCCACGGCCGCCCCACGGACCGCGCCCCCGCACGAGCCTCCGGCCGCCCCACGGACTGCGGCAGCGGGCGGGAAGCCGGCCGGTCCCCGGTCATCGACCGCCGCAGGGGCAGTGCCCGGCGCTCAGCCGTCGCCGGCCTCCCGTGCTTCGACTGCGGCCGACGGTGCGCCGGCCACCCCCCACGCCTCCCCCGCGGACGCCCCCGTCACCCGCGGGTTCCTCGCCCGGGCCACACTGCTCACCGCTGTCCTCTCCTTCGCCGGGGCCCTGCTCGGGCTCGGGCGGGACCAGGCGTTGGCGCGGATGTTCGGGGCCGGGAGTGCGACGGACGCGTTCCTCGTGGCATGGACCGTGCCGGAGTTCGCCGCCACGCTGCTCATCGAGGACGGACTGGCCATCGCGCTGATCCCGGCGTTCAGCATGGCCCTGGCCCGGCGGGCACAGGGCGCTCCCGGCGACCCGGTCCGCTCGCTGGTCGCCAGTACGCTGCCCCGGCTGGCGCTGGCCTTCGCCGCCGTCGCCGCACTGCTGGCCGCCTTCGCCCCGCAGGTCGTCCACGTCCTGGCCCCGGGCCTGCCCGACCCCGCGCTCGCCGTGGACTGCACCCGGCTCACCGCCACCTGCGTGCTGACCTTCGGCCTCGCCGGGTACTGCAGCGCCGCCCTGCGCGCACACCGCCGCTTCCTCGCCCCGGCGGCCATCTACGTCGCCTACAACACCGGCATCATCACCGCCGTCCTCGTCCTGGGCCCCCGGTGGGGCGTGCGCGCGGCGGCGGCCGGGGTGGCGATCGGCGGCTGTCTGATGATCGTGGCGCAACTGCCCGTGCTGTGGCGCCTGCTGCGGGCCCGGCCGGGGGTGGCCGAATCCACCGGCGCGGACAGCGGCGGTCGTCCCATGGGGGTCGCTCTGCTCGCCGCCGTGCTGCTGTTCGCGCTGTGCCGGCAGTCCCAGGTACTGGTCGAGCGGTTCCTCGGCTCCACCCTGCCCTCCGGTGCCATCTCGCACCTGAACTACGCGCAGAAGATCGCCCAGATCCCCATGACCCTGTCGCTGATGCTGTGCACGGTCACCTTCCCGGTGGTCGCGCGCGCCCTGGCCGACGGGGACACCGAGCGGGCTCGCAGCCGGGTCGAACGGGACCTGGCCCTGGCCGCGTGCGTGATGCTGGCCGGTGCGTCCGTCGTCGTGGCCTGCGCCCCGCAGATCGTCGAACTCCTCTTCCAGCGGGGCGCGTTCACCGGCGAGGACACGGCGGCGACGGTCCGGGTGATGCGCGTGTACGCCCTCGGCCTGCTCGCGCACACCCTGGTCGGCGCCCTGATCCGCTCGTACTTCTCGGCGGGGCGCGTCACCTGGTACCCGCTCGGCGCGATGGCCGTGGGTCTCGCCGTCACCGCCGGCATCGGCGCGGGGGCGGTGGGCCCCTGGGGCGTCATGGGCATCGCCGCCGCCAACGCCGCCGGCATCACCGTCACGGCCGCCCTGCTGCTCGCCGGCATGGGCCCGCGCAGCATCCCGATCCGCACCCGGCGCGTGCTGGCCGAACTGAGCAGGCCGGTGGGGGCGGCGGCCGTCGCGACACCCGCCGGCGCCTGGGCCGCGAGCCAGGCCGGCACGCCCCTCTCCTCCCTCCTCGCCGGCGCGCTCACCATCGGCGTCGTCTTCCTCCTGCTCGGCCGGGCCCTGGGCGACCAGGGCTGCGTCACCGCGCTGACATCCCTCCGTTCCGTCTCACGAAGGCTCTCTCATGGCCGCTCCCGTTGACTCCCCGGACACCCGCGCCCGCACCAGACCCGGTCCGGCCCCGTTCGTGGCGATGTACCACTCCGTCGGCGACCCCACGGACGACCCCTACCGCATCACGGTCACGCCCGAGCGGCTGGACCGGCAGCTCGGCTGGTTCCGGCGGCGCGGGCTGCGAGGCGTGTCCATGGCCGAGCTGCTCGCCGCCCGGGCCCGGGGCGAGGGCCGTGACCTGGTCGGGCTGACCTTCGACGACGGCTACGCGGACTTCGTCACCGAGGCCCTGCCCGTCCTGCGCCGGCACGACTGCGGCGCGACCCTGTTCGTGCTGCCGGGCCGGCTCGGCGGCGACAACGCCTGGGACCCGCTGGGCCCGCGCAAGCGGCTGCTGACCGCCGACGGCGTCCGGCGGGCCGCGGCCGAGGGCATCGAGATCGGCTCGCACGGCCTCACACACGTCGACCTGACCCAGGCGGACGACGTCACCCTGAAGTCGGAGGCCGAGGGCAGCAGGACCGTCCTCGCGGAGCTGACGGGCGCCGCGCCCGCCGGCTTCTGCTACCCGTACGGCACGCTCGACCAGCGGGCCGTCGACGCCGTACGGGAGGCCGGCTACGCGTACGCGTGCGCCATCGACCCCGGCCCGCTCGGCGGCCCGCACGCCCTGCCCCGGGTGCACATCGGCCAGAACGACACCGCCGCACGGCTGTTCCTGAAGTACCGGCTGCACCGGCTGCGCCGCCGACCCGTGGAGGAGCCGCGGTGAAGGCCCTGCACATCATCACCGGCCTCGGCGTGGGCGGGGCCGAGCAGCAACTGCGGCTGCTGCTGCGGCATCTGCCCCTCGACTGCGACGTGGTGACCCTGACCAACCCCGGCACCGTGGCCGCGGGGCTCGCCTCCGACGGAGTACGGGTCCTCGACCTCGGCATGGCCGGTAACCGCGACCTGGCCGCCCTGCCCCGCCTGGTGCGGATCATCCGCTCGGGCGGCTACCAGCTCGTGCACACCCACCTCTACCGGGCCTGCCTCTACGGCCGCCTCGCCGCGCGCCTCGCGGGGGTCCGGGCGGTCGTCGCCACCGAACACTCCCTCGGCGACTCGCAGATGGAGGGCCGCCCGCTGAACGCCGGGGTGCGTGCCCTGTACCTGGCGGGCGAGCGGCTGGGCCGTACGACGGTCGCGGTCTCCCCCACCGTCGCCGAGCGGCTGAAGCACTGGGGCGTGCCCGGGCCGCGGATCGAGGTCGTGCCCAACGGCATCGACGTGGCCCGCTTCCGCTTCGACGCGGCCCGCCGCCACGACACCCGCCGCCGGCTCGGCCTGCCGGACGACGCCTACGTCATCGGCGCCGTCGGCCGCCTCACGCCCGGCAAGCGCTTCGGCGCGCTCATCCGCGCGCTCGCGCAACTCCCCGACGACCACTGGCTGCTGCTGGTCGGCGGCGGCCCGGAGGAGGACGTGCTGCGCCGCACCGCCCGTGCGGCCGGGGTCGCCGACCGTGTGCTGTTCACCGGCGAACGCCCCTGCGTCCCGGACGGCACGCCCGGCCCCGACCTGCCGTCGCTGACCTGCGCGATGGACGTCCTCGCCTCACCGTCCCCGGAGGAGGCCTTCGGCCTGGCGATCGTGGAGGCCCTGGCGTCCGGCCTGCCGGTGCTCTACGCCTCCTGCCCGGCCCTGGAGGACCTGCCCCCGTCCGCCGCGCCCGCCGCCCGGCGCGTCACCGGCGGCCCCGACGCCTACGCCCGCGCCCTGACGGACGTGCGCCGGCAGGGCCCCGCACCGCGCACGGCACCCGAGGCGGCCCGCCACTACTGCATCACCCGCAGCGCCGCCCGGCTCATGGACGTGTACGCCGCCGCGGTCTCCCGCCCCCTGTCCCCCTCCCTCCAGGAAGCCCGCACCTCATGACCGACAACCCCGCAAGGCAGCACCGCCAGGTCACCGCCCTCTCCAGGGCTCTGCCCCCCTGGTCCCTGCTCGCGGCCGGGGCCGTCGCGGGCGGTCTGCTCGGCGGCACGTACGGCCTGGTCAGGACGCCGGCGTACACGGCGACCAGCTATGTCGTCGCCGTGCCGACGGAGAAGTCCGACACCGCCACCGCCCTCGGTTTCGCCCAGGCCTACGGCCGGGTCGCCCCCCAGCTCGCGGTGCTCGGCGACGCCCAGGTGTGGGCGGGCGTGCCCGTGAAGACGCTGCAGGAGAGTGTCCGGACGGCGACCTCGCCGGACGCGCCGATGGTGTCGGTCACGGCCACCTCCTCCCGCCCGGACGCCGCCGCCGACATGGCCAACGCCGTGGCCCGCGCGCTGACCCGGCACGCGGGCGACACCGAGCAGTCCACCCACGTCGAACTCCAGCAGTTCGCCCGGGCGGTGAAACCCACCGAACCGTCCTCCGCCTCGGCGCGGGTGACGGGGCTGGTCGGCGCGAGCGCGGGCGGTCTGCTGGGCGGGCTGGCCGTGCTGGTCCGGCCGCGGCGCACCACCGACCGCACCGGGCGCCCCGCCGCCGTGCCCGGTCCGGCCGTCGCCGCCGACACCCACGGGCAGCTGTGACCTACACCGCGGAACTCGTCACCGACGAGCGGGTCTTCGCGGGCCTGGCCGCCGACTGGGACCGGCTGCACCGGCGGTGCGCGTCGGCCACCCCGTTCCAGTGCCACGCCTGGCTGCACTCGTGGTGGCAGTCGTACGGCGGGCGCCGCCGGCTGCGGCTGGTGCTGGTGCGGCACGGCGGTGAACTCGTCGCGGCGGCACCGCTGATGCGGGTACGGCGTCCGCTCCCGGCGCTGGTGCCGCTCGGCGGGGCGATCTCCGACCACGGGGACGTGCTGCTGGACGACGAGCACGGCGAGGGGGCGCTGGCCGCGCTCACCGGCGCGCTGGCGGCCGCCGCCCGGGCCGCGCTGATCGACCTGCGCGAGGTACGGCCGGGCGGCGCGGCGGAACAGCTCTACGAGCGGTGGTCCGGGCCCCGCAGCCGGGTGAGCGACTCGGTGTGCCTGGAGCTGCCGGCCGTGCCGATGGACGAGTTGATCGCGCGGGTGCCGTCGAAGACCCAGCAGCGGCTGCGCGCCAAGCTGCGCAAGCTGGACGCGCTCGGCATCCAGCGCCACGTCGTCTCCCCGGGGGAGGTGGAGACGGCACTGCTGCGGCTGCTGGAGCTGCACCGGTTGCAGTGGCAGGGCCGGAAGGTGACGTCGGAGCACCTGCGGAGGCGGTTCCGTGAGCATCTGGTGCGGTCGGTGGGGCCGATGGTGCGCTCCGGGAACGCGGTCGTCACCGAGTTCCGGCTCGACGACGAGGTCGTGGCGGTCGACGTGACGCTGCTCTCGCCCCGGCTCGCGGGCGGCTATCTCTACGGTGCCCATCCGGGGCTGCGGGAGCGCAAGGCGGACGTGGCGGCGATGCTGCTCGACTCCACCGCCACCCACACCAAGGACGGCACGCCCGCCACGCTGAGTCTGCTGCGGGGCAACGAGCCCTACAAGCACCGCTGGCGCCCGCGGGCGGTGGTGAACCAGCGGCTGCTGCTGGCCCGGCGGCGCACGGCACCGCTGCTGACGGCGGCGTTGTGCGACGCGGCGGCCCGGAGACGGGTCAAGGAGCTGATGCGGCGCCTGCGGGAACGCGACGGCCGCGGCGGGCCCTGACCGGGTCCGCCGCCGCCGGTGGGACGTCCGTCCCGGCTACCTCGTACGCGACCACCAGTCGAGGCGCAGGCACAGCTTGCCGCCGATCCAGTACTCGACCCAGTCGCCGAGGTTCAGCGGCGAGCAGTTCGCCGGGCGCTCCGGGGTGGGCGTGGTCGGCTGCGGTGTGGGGGTGGGCGCCGGGGGCTGGGCCGGGGCGGTGGGGGCCGGGTCCGGCTGGTCGTCGCGGCCGAAGAGGAAGGACCGGTAGACCTGGGAGGCCCGGGGGTTGTCGTCGCACTGCCACACGCCGTGCGGGCAGTAGTCGGTCAGCGTCTGGTACAGCGGTTTGTGCTCGTCCATCCAGGCGAGCATGCGCTTCATGTACTCGGGGTTGTCGCCGTTGCGGAAGAGTCCCCATTCCGGGTAGGAAATGGCCTTGCCGTGGGCTTTCGCGAACTCCACGTGTTCCTGGAGTCCGTAGGGCTCCTTCACCTGTTCGTCGAACGACATTCCCCGCGGCTGGTCGTACGCGTCCATGCCGATGATGTCGACGGTGTCGTCCCCCGGATAACACTGCGTCCAGGGGACGGCGTCCCGGCCGCGACTCGGGGTGAAGTCGAACCGGAATTTCTGGCCCGGCACCGCACGCATGGTGGTGACGATCCTGTTCCAGTACTGCTTCCAGGACTCCGGGTCCGGCCCGCAGCGGTGGGTGTAGGTGATGCCGTTCATCTCCCAGCCGAGCACCAGGACCGTGTCCGGCACCCCCAGCTCGACCAGCCGCTCGGCGAGTCTGCGGAAGTGGTGGTCGAATCGGCCGGCCGCGCCGTCACGCAGCAGCCGGCGTACCTCGTGGTCCGACACGCCCTCCTCGTTGCGCTCCATCATGGGCACGTTGAGGACGAGGAGCCGGTCTGCCCGCTCGCGCCGCCAGTTCGCCCACACGTCGAGGAAGCCGGGGAGGCCTTCGATGTTGCTCCAGCGGTCGCCGGGGAGGTAGGTGTGCCCGACGCGCAGTTCGGCACCGCCGAGCCAGGTGCTGAGCTGGGCCATCCGGGCCACGCCGCGGGGACCGTAGTCGAGGTAGGCGCCGAAGGCCGGAACGTGCTTGGCGGGCGCCGCCGGTGTGGCCGCGGGCACCGGTGGAGGCGGCTCGGCGGGGCGCATCGATCCCGCCTCGGCGGCAACCATGTGACCGGACGTCAGCGCCGCCGTCACGGCGACCGCCGCCGCGACGAATGCCAGTCGCCGGGACCGTACGCGTCGCTGCCGTGTGACCATGGCCGCCCCTTTCGCTCGCCTCCACTTACTGACACTCAGTCATATGAATGGCATTCACGCCACCGTCGCTGAGGCTTTCGAGTGGTGCGCTCCCCCGCACCGGTGACCCAGTTCGAAGGAAATGCGCGGGAGAGGGGGCAGCCGGCCGCTGCTGCAGGCGTTCCCGACCCGGTGGGGCGGTTCACTCGGCCGGCCGAATAGAAGTACATGCTTTTATAAAGAAATGCCTAATTTGTTCTCATGACTCACATGAAGCGCACCGCCACGGTGCTTTCCAGCCTGGTCCTGAGCGTCGCCGTCCTCGGCGGCACCGCGTCCGCCGTGGACGCGGACCTCCTCCCCGAGGTCGGCGACCAGTCGAACTCCCGGGAGTGCAACGAGCACGACAGCCTGGGACTGACCCTGCTGGGCATCCCGCTGCTCGGGTTCTTCTTCCCGGACCAGTGCTGATCCCACAGGCCTCACGGGTGCCGGGCGCTTGCGTCCGGCACCCGCTGTGTCAGCGGTGGGACGCGGCCCGGCCTCGCCGGTACAGCACGACGCCGCTCACGATCAGCGCGGCACTGGCGCCCGCGGCACCGAGCAGGTCGGCGGCGCCGGTCTCGGGGAGACTCGGCGGCTGCTCCTGATCACCGGGAGGTGGCGGGGGCGTCTGGTGGCCGCCCGGGGGTGTCGCCGGAGGCGTCGACTGATCGCCGCCCGGCGGGGGTGTGTGCGGGGGCTTGGTCGGAGGGGTGTGCGGGGGCTTCGTCGGGGGCGTGTGCGGGGGCTTGGTCGGAGGGGTGTCGCCGTACCCGTAGCCGCCGTCGTCGTCTCCGTATCCGCCGTCGCCGTAGGACGTGTCCTCGTCGTCGTAGGACGTGTCCTCGTCGCCGCGGGACCTGTCCTCGCCGTCACCGCCGTCGGCGTCCGCCTCGTTGGCGCAGGAGTTGCCGAAGGACGGGTTGAGCGCGGCGATCACGTCGACGCTGTTGCCGCAGGCGTTCACCGGTACCTCGACGGGGGCCTGGACGGTGTTGCCGGACAGGGCGCCCGGTGAGCCCTTGGTCACTCCGTCGGCCGAGGTGTCGGCGAAAGCGGCGCCGCCGCACAGGGACAGGATGCCCGTCGCGGCCGCCGCCGCGACCATTCCCCTGCTCAGGGTCTGTCGCAATCTCGTTGTCTTCCTGCTCGTAGAAGTGGGAAAAGCCGACCCCGGAACGAACGGTGTTGTCCCAGGGCCGGCCAGGTCGCAGCCGATGCTGCTCGTGCGTTGCCGAGTCAGTCGTTCTCGCACTCGTTGCCGAACGCCGGGTTCAGGGCGGCGATGACGTCCACGGTGTTGCCGCACACGTTGAGCGGGATGTGCACGGGAATCTGGATCACATTGCCGGAGAGGACACCCGGGGAACCGACAGCGGCACCCTGGGCGCCGGAGTCGGCGATGGCCGGGCTGGCCATGCCCAGAGCCATGATCGCGCCCGCGAAGACAGCAGCGCTCTTCTTCATGAACTTTCCCTTCTCTGCGGTCATGCCCACCATGACCTGCAGCCTGCAAACGAGGAATTGACAGCCGAAGAAACTGAACAACGTATAGGGTGGGGTAATTCACTCGATTGCCCCACGAAAAGTTGACAAGTACGGCCGGGCGGCCCGCCGTGAAATCCAGCGGGCCGCCCGGGCTGCGTACGGTACGGCTCAGTCGCCGTTCGCCGACAGGACCGACAGGTCCTCCAGGATGTGGTTGAGCGCACCGTCCCGCTTGGTGTTCGTGGAGTTGTCCGCGCACTGCTGCTGGACGTGGTCCGACAGGACCGGGATGTCCTGGACCACCACACCGATGAGGGCGGCGACGCCGACGTCGAGGTCCTGAACGGCGAGACAGGGCTTGTTGAGCGTGCCGTCGACCAGCGAGAGCTGGGGGCTCATGTCGCCCTTGGTCGCCGAGTTGCCGAACGACGACGAGGCGCCGTTGCCGTTGGCGACAGACGGTCCGGAGTCGTCCCCGACGGCAAGAGCCTGGGGAGCAGCCGCCACCGACATTCCGATGACAGAAGCGGCGGCTGCCGCGGCGACCATTGCCTTCTTGAGCACTTCGCGTTCCTTTCCTCGTAGCGACGCATGTCCTACGGCCTCATCAACCGGGCTCCGGATAATTGGTTGCGGGTGTTCACCCGGTTGGCCCGCAGCGCCGCAAAGCCCTGATAATCACCGGGACCGAAGAACACACAAACTGTCCTGGCGTGGGCCGACAGGGTGATGGGGAGAAACCATGCACCGCCCGAGCAGTTGACCAGAACGCTCCGGAGGACGGGGTTTCCTCAGAAAGGACTGGTCAGTGATCAAGAAGGTTATTGCCACCGCGGCGATCGCCGCTTCCGTCATGGGAGCCTCCGCTGCAGCGGCCCCGCAGGCGCTGGCTGTCGGCGACGACAGCGGCCCGACGGCCGTGAACGGCAACGGGGCGATGCAGAGCTTCGGCAACTCGTCGACGTACGGCAACATGAGCCCGCAGATGGCGCTGATCCAGGGCTCGTTCAACAAGCCGTGCATCGCCGTGAACGACCTGCCCATCGGGGTCGGCGCGCTCGTCGGTATCCCGATCCAGGACATCCCGATCCTGTCGGACCACCAGCAGCAGCAGTGTGCCGAGAACTCCACCAACGCCAAGCGCGACGGTGCGCTGGCGCACCTGCTGGAGGACGTGTCGATCCTGTCCGCGAACGGCGAGTGACACAGCGGTGACGAAGGGGCGGGCCGCCGAGCGACTGCTCGGCGGCCCGCCCCCTTTTGCCGTGTGCCGCGCGTCAGTGCCTGCCCGCGTACAGCGCCTCGATCTGCTCGGCGTACGCGGCCGTCGCCGCCTGGCGCTTGACCTTCAGGGACGGGGTCAGCAGCCCGTTCTCCTCGGTGAACTCGCCCTCGACGAGGGTGAAGGCGCGGATCGACTCGGCGCGTGAGACGGCTTCGTTGGCGTGGTCCACGGCCTTCTGCACATAGGCGCGCAGGCGTTCGTCGCGGACGAGGTCGGACATCGGGGTGTCGGCGGGGAGTTTGCGGACCGCGAGCCAGTGGGCGAGGGCCTCGGGGTCCAGGGTGACGAGGGCGGCGACGTAGGGGCGGTTGTCGCCGACGACGAGGCACTGGCCGACGGGCGGGCGGCTGCGCAGGCGGTCCTCCAGGACGGCCGGGGAGACGTTCTTGCCGCCGGTGGTGACGAGGATGTCCTTCTTGCGGCCGGTGATGGTGAGGTAGCCGTCCTCGTCGAGGGAACCGAGGTCGCCGGTCGCGAACCAGCCGTCGTCCAGGACCTCCCCGGTCGCGTCCGGGTTGTTCCAGTAGGCGCCGAAGACGATCCCGCCCCGGATGAGGACCTCACCGTCGTCGGCGATGCGGACGGTGGTGCCGGGGACAGGCAGGCCGACCGTGCCGGGGCGGGGGTCCAGGGGCGGGACGATGGTGGCGGCGGCCGTGGTCTCGGTGAGGCCGTAGCCCTCGTAGATCAGGATGCCGGCCGCGTAGAAGAAGAGGTTGAGGTCGCGGTCGAGGGGGCTGCCGCCGCTGATGGCGTAGCGCATGCGGCCGCCGAGTTCCTTGCGGATGCGGCGATAGACCAGCAGGTCGTACAGGGCCCAGGCGGCGCGCAGACCGGGGCCGGGCCTTGGGCCCTTGCCCAGGAACCGGTTCATGTGGGCCTCGCCGAAGCGGACGGCGATGCGGTGGGCGCGGTCGAAGGAGGCGCCGCGGCCGAGCTTCTCGGCGGTGGCGCGGCCGGTGTCGTGGATCTTCTCGAAGAGGTAGGGGACGCCGACCAGGAAGGTCGGGCGGAACGCCCTGAGGGCCGGGCGGAGTTCGTCGGGTTTGATGCTCGGGCAGTGGCCGATCTCGATCCGGGCCATCAGGCAGGCGATCTGGAGGGTGCGGCCGAGGATGTGGGCGAGGGGGAGGAACAGCAGGGTCGAGGCGGTCTCGCCGGTGACCTCCTTGAACAGGGGGTGGAGGAGCTCGACCGTGTTGGCGGCCTCGGCGTGCAGGTTGGCGTGGGTGAGGACGCAGCCCTTGGGGCGGCCGGTGGTGCCGGAGGTGTAGCAGAGGGTCGCCGTCGTGTCGGGGGTGAGGGCGGTGCGGCGCTTGGTGACCTCCTCGTCGGGCACGTCCCGGCCGAGGGCGGTGAGGTCGTCGAGGGCGTCGCCGTCGAGTCGCCAGACGCGTGGGGGCCGGGGGTGGGCGGCCGTGCCGGTCAGGACCGTGTCGGCGTTCTCGGCGGTCTCCGTGACGACGTATCGGGCGCCCGAGTCGCGGACGATCCACTCCACCTGGTCGGCGGAGGAGGTGGCGTAGACGGGGACGGTCTGGCCGCCGGCGGACCAGACGGCGAAGTCCAGGACCGTCCACTCGTAGCGGGTGCGGGACATCACCGCGACGCGGCCGCCCGGTTCGAGGCCCGCGGCGATCAGTCCCTTGGCCACGGCGGTGACTTCGCGGGCGAACGCCGCCGCCGTGACGGGCTGCCAGCTGCCGTGCAGCTCGCGGCGCAGGACCACGGCGTCGGGGGCCTCGGCCGCGTTGGTGTACGGGATGTCCGCGATGCTGCCGGTCGTCGGGCGGGGCGCGAGGGGAGCCACGCGGGCCTCGCGGACGACGCCCCGCTCGTCCCTGACGGTCTCGGCCTTCGTGCGGATCGCCAGGTCGGTGCGCTGCTTCGCCCGTTGCAGATCCTTGCGTACGCCCATGACGGCTCCCGGTCGCGGATGAGGCTGAGGTGCTGCCGCACTTACTTACTCTGGAGTAAACTTACTCAGAAGTAAGCGTAGGTCAATGGGCCGGGGGTCACATCAGGCGGCTCGCGGTGTCGATCGCCTCGGCGAGCCGGCGGATCTCCTCGCTCTCCGAGCGGTCGGCCAAGTCGTCCGCGTGGTCGGCGAGTTCGTCGAGCCGCGGGGCGTCGGGCAGGCCGGGCCCGTCGTGGCCGAGGGCGTCGGCGAAGTAGGCGGCCGTGGCGGTGGTCCGCAGGCCGCGGTTCGCGCTCCAGACGGAGTCGTCGAGCGCGTCGGTCTCCAGATCGCCGGTCTCCTCGTGCGGGTCGCGGGTGCCCGGGTCGAGCCAGCGGACGGTGGCCGTGGCGAGGTGGCCCTCGGCGCCGGGCCTGGTGCGCACGGCGTACAGGGCGGTGACGGTGTGGCCGGGGCCGACCTCGCCGCCGTCGACGCGGTCGTCGCGGAAGTCCTCGTCGGCGACGCGGCGGTTGTCGTAGCCGACCAGGCGGAACTCCTCGACCGTCTCCGGGTCGAAGGCGACCTGGGCCTTGGCGTCGCGGGCGGTGAGGTCGATGTTGCGCGGGAGCTGCTCGGAGAAGACCTTGCGGGCCTCGTCGGAGTCGGACACGTAGACGGTGTGGCCGTCGCCCTTGTCGGCGAGGTCTTCCATGAGGGCGTCGCCGTAGTCGCTGCCGACGCCGACACCGAAGAGGGTGATGCCGTGCTCGCGGCGTTCGCCGGAGATCCGCTCCAGGATGGCGTCCGCGTCGGTGTCGCCGGTGTTGGCGAGGGCGTCGGAGACGAGGACGACGCGGTTGGTGGCGCCCTTGCGCAGGCCCTCGACGGCGGTCTCGTAGCCGGTCTCGACGCCGGCGCCGAGGTTGGTGGAGTCCTGGGTGTCCAGGTCGGAGATGGCGTCCTGGATCTCGTCGCGGTTGCCGTCCAGGCGGGTCATGGGCAGGACGGTCTCGGCCTCGTCGCTGAAGGTGACGAGCGCGACCGAGTCGTTGTCGCGCAGCCGGTCCGTCATCACGGAGAGGGACTCCTGGGCGAGGTCCAGGCGGCCCGGTTCGGCCATGGAGCCCGAGACGTCGATGACGAAGGTGAGGGCGGCGGGCGGGCGTTCGCCGGAGCGTTCCGTGGTGCGGGTGGCGAGGCCGACGCGGACCAGGGACCAGTCCTCGTCGCCGGTGCGGGCGCCGTCGACGGTGACCGAGAAGCCGTCGCCGTCGGGGCGGTCGTAGTCCTGGCGGAAGCTGTTGACGAACTCCTCGGGGCGGACGGTCGACGGGTCGGGCAGCCGGCCGTCGGCGAGGGAGCGGCGGGCGTAGTCGTAGGAGGCGGTGTCGACGTCGAGGGCGAAGGTGGAGAGGTGGTCGGGGTCTTCCCGGCGGTCGTCCCGCTCCTCGGCGTCCTGGTTCTGGCCGGGTGCGGGCTGGCCCGCGCTGTAGTCGGGGCGGTCGGCGGCCTTGCTGCCGTCGCCGGAGTCGGCGCTCCCGCTGCACGCGGTGAGCAGCAGGCCGCTCGCGGCCGTGAGGGCGAGCAGCGCTGTTCGTGTCCGGAACCGTTCCATCGTCCGTACCCCCTGCATCCGTTGGCGTCGGCTTCTTGCGACTGTGACGGCGCAGGGGGCCCGAACGTGCGGTACGGGGAGTTGCGGAAGCGTCTCGAAGCGGCCACGGGGACCGCCCTTCGAGACCGGTGGGTGATCCTCCGTTGACCTAGGAGACGACGTCCTTGCGGGCGAAACCGCGGAAGGCCAGGGCGAACAGCACGAGCGCGTACGTTACGGAAATCGACGTGCCCTGGATCATGTCCGACCACTCCAACCGGGGCCGGACGGCGTCGAGCCAGGCGTACTGCCAGTGGGCGGGCAGGAAGTGGCGCCAGTCGCCGAGGGCCGTCACCTCGTCGAGGACGCTGCCGATGATGGTGAGGAACACCGCGCCGCCTACCGCGCCGAGCGGGGCGTCGGTCCGGGTCGACAGCCAGAACGCGAGGCCTGCGGTGACCAGTTGGGACACCATGATGTAGGCGACGACGATCAGCAGGCGCTGGGCGGCCGTGCCGGTGGGCAGGGTGCCGCCGGTGGGCAGTTCGAGCGGTCCCCAGCCGTAGGCGGCCGTCCCCACGGCGAGGGCGACGACCGGGAGCAGGATCATCGCGGTCAGGCTCAGGGTGAGTCCGACGGCGAGCTTGGACCACAGCAGCCTGGCCCGGGGCACGGGGGCCGCGAGCAGATAGCGCAGGGAGGACCAGCTCGCCTCCGAGGCGACGGTGTCGCCGCAGAACAGGGCGACGGGGATGACGAGGAGGAAGCCGGCGGCGGAGAAGAGGTTGACGGCGGCGAAGTTGGCTCCGGAGGCCGTCGCCGTGTCCATGAGGTTGACGCGGTTGTTGTTGCCGCCCGGGTCGCCGCCGACCTGGAAGGCGATGAGCAGGATGATCGGCAGGGCGACCAGCACACCGGCCATGACCTGGGTGCGGCGCCGCTTCAGCTGCCGGACCAGCTCGACGCGGAAGGGCAGGGTGCGGCCCGCGCGGTAGCCGTCGGCGACCTCGACGGGCGGCTCGGCGAGCGTGCTCATGCTTCGGCTCCGATCAGGGTGAGGAAGGCGTCCTCCAGGCGGCGGTGGGGGCCGACCGACCGCACCGCCACGTCGAGCCGTACGAGGTCGGCGACCAGGCGCTGCGGGGTGCCGTCGGCGTCGAGCTGGACGAGGAGACCCTCGTCGGTGCGCACGGCCGAGGCGACGCCCGGCAGGGCGGTGACCTTCTCCACGACGGGCTCGTCCACGGGCGTGGCCGTGCCGACGAGGAGGGTGTCGCCCGAGCCGACGATGTCCGCGACCGGGCCCGCCTGGACGAGCTGTCCGTGGTCCATCACGACCAGGTGGGTGCAGGTCTGCTCGACCTCCGCGAGGAGGTGGCTGGAGACGATGACCGTGCGTCCGGCGGCGGCGTAGCGGATCATCACCTCGCGCATCTCGCGGATCTGGGGCGGGTCGAGGCCGTTGGTCGGCTCGTCGAGGATGAGCAGGTCCGGCAGGCCGAGCATGGCCTGGGCGATGGCGAGGCGCTGGCGCATGCCCTGGGAGTAGGTGCGCACGGCGCGGGCGAGGGCGTCGCCCAGGCCCGCGATCTCCAGGGCCTCCTCCAGGTGCGCGTCCTCGGGCGGGCGGCCGGTGGCGCGCCAGTACAGCTCCAGGTTCTCGCGGCCGGACAGGTGGGGCAGGAAGCCCGCGCCCTCGACGAAGGCGCCGACCCGGGAGAGGACCGGGGCGCCGGGGCTGATGGCGTGGCCGAAGACGCGGATCTCGCCGCCGTCGGGCTTGATCAGGCCCATCAGCATGCGCAGGGTCGTGGTCTTGCCCGCCCCGTTGGGGCCGAGCAGGCCCAGCACCTGCCCCTTCTCCACACGGAAGGAGAGGTCCTTGACCGCGTACCGGTCGGAGGCCTTGGCGTACCGCTTGGTCAGGTCGGTGATCTGGAGCGGGACTTCGGCCAGCGTGGGGTCGGGCGGGGCGGGTGCGGCCGTGCGGCGGCGTCCGGTGACGATCAGGGCCAGTGCGATCGCGGCGCCCGCGATCGGCATCCACCACACCCAGGCGGGCAGCGACCCCTGTGTGTTGCTCTCGCCGAGAGCCGACGGGACCTTCAGATCGCCCTTGAGGGAGACGGTGTACGCCGCCGGGGCCGTCGGGGAGGCGTAGCCGAGGTCCGTCGAGGCGAGGACCAGGCGCAACCGGTGACCGTCGTCGACCTCGTGGTCGATGGCCGGGAGCGTGATGGTGACGTCCTTGCCGGCCTTGGCGCCCTCGATCCTGATGGGCGTCACCAGCTGGGAGGGCAGCACCGGCTGGGTGCGGCCCGGGCCGACGTCGTAGACCTTCGCGAAGAGCACGGCGTCGTCGCTGGTGGACTTCACGTGGACGGTCGCCGTCGGGGAGCCGGTGATCTGGACGTCGCCCCGGAAGGGCTCCGACTCGAACGCGGCGAACTGGCCGGGGAAGTCGAGGGAGACGCCGATGCCGAGCGTGGAGAGCTGGCTGAGGCCGCCGGCGCCGCCGAGGCCGGGCAGGGCGGAGACGCCGGGCGGGCTGGCGCCGGGCGGGTTGTCGAAGGTCTGCTCGCGGCCGGCCAGGGAGACGGAGCGCTGCTTGCTCTCCAGGCCGGGGTAGCGGTCCGAGGTCACGCCGGCCAGGCGGGGTTCGCCGTCGCCGGAGCCCGTGCCGAGGGTGCGGGTGACGCGGAAGGCGGGGCCGGTGTCGGCGCCCTTGTCGTCCTTCAGGTAACGGTCGAACCAGGACGTCACGCGGCCTTGGACGCGGCCGGTCTCCATGTCGCCGCCGTCGTGGCCGCCGGCGATCCAGTCGACGTCGACGGGGGCGCCATTGGCGCGGATGGCCTTCGCGGCCCGGTCGGCCTGGTCGAGCGGGAAGAGGGAGTCGGACTGGCCCTGCATCAGCAGCGTCGGCACCTTGATGTTCCCGCCGACCGCGGACGGTGAGCGCTCTTCGAGCAGTTTGCGCGCCTCCGCGTCCGGCTCGCCCGACTCGGCGACCCGCTCGTACATCCGGCACAGCGCGGGCTCGAACTTCTCGCAGCCGCCGCCGGAGTTGACGAAGATGCCGGCCCAGAGCTTCTTGAACACGCCGTTCGGGAAGAGGGCGTCGGCGAGGTTCCAGTAGGTGATCGCCGGGGCGATGGCGTCCACGCGCTGGTCGTGCCCCGCCGCGAGCAGTGCGATGGCGCCGCCGTAGGAGGCGCCGGCCATGCCGACGCGGGGGTCGCCCTTCTTGTCGAGCTCGACCTGGGGCTGCTTCGCCAGCCAGTCGATGAGCTTGGAGACGTCGGCGACCTCGCCCTCGGGGTCGTTCAGCCCGATCTTGCCGTTCGACGTGCCGAAGCCGCGGGCCGACCAGGTCAGGACCGCGTAGCCGTCCCGGGCGAGGTCCTCGGCCTGCTGCCGTACGTCGTTCTTGCTGCCGCCGAAGCCGTGCCCGAGCAGGACGGCGGGGCGGCGATCGGCCCCGCCGGAGGTGAAGTACGAGGTGTCGATGCGGACGCCGTCGCCGGTGGGCAGGGCCCGGTCTTCGCGGTGGACCGGGGGTGCGTCGTCGTCCGCGACGGCGGTCCATGTGCCCGCTCCGGCGAGCACGACGACAGCGGCCCCGGCGGCCATGAGGCGCCGGGGTCGCCGGGTCAGCCCGCGGAGTCCGGGCAGTCGAAGATCCATGCGTCAACGGTACGGGGTGAACCTGTCGAACAGTTGTCGACCGGAGGCCGAAGTGCGGGGCCTTCCAGGGGTGTACACGGAGTTTTCGGCGTACTGCGGGTGGTGTACGGGTCCCGGCTCGGCGGGGGGGCTGTGCTCTGCCGGGTGCGGGTGCGCCGGGGTTGTTCGCGCAGTTCCCCGCGCCCCTTGGGGCATGTGGCTCCCGGCGCGTCGAAGGAGCCGGCCCTACTCCTCCGGCACGGACACCAGCCACCGCGTCTGCCTGCGGGGGCGGAGGTACAGGGCCCAGTAGACGGTGGCCGCTGCCGTGATGCCCCCGGTCCACAGCAGGTAGGCCGGGTCCTGCTGGATCAGGATGTAAAGCAGGACCACGATCAGGAGGAGCGGGGCCGCCGGCCACAGCGGCATGCGCCAGGCCGGGGTGTGCCGGTGGGCTCCGCGCCGGGACAGCAGCGCGGCGATCGCGACGAGCAGGTACATGCCCGTCACCGAGACGCCCGTGACGCCGTAGAGGGTGTCGAGGTTCACGAAGCACAGGGCCGCGCCGGGGACGCCCACCGCGAGGGTGGAGACCCAGGGGGAGCCGAAGCGGCCGAGGCGGGAGAAGAGGGTGTTGACCGGCTCCGGCCATGCCTTGTCGCGGGCCGACGCGAACAGGACGCGGGAGTTCTGGATGACCATGACGATCCCGGCGTTGATGATCGCGAGTGCCACGCAGAGGCTGACGAACGTGCCGACGGCCGAGTCGGACCAGGCGGTGACCATGGCGGAGATGTCCCCGCCGGTCAGGGCGGCGAGGTCCGGGGCGCCCAGGGTGATGGCGGCGACCGGGACCAGGATGATCACGGTGGAGATGGCGAGCGTGGCGAGCACCGTACGGGCCACCGAGCGGCGCGGGTTCTCCAGCTCCTCGGAGAGGTAGACCGCGGTGGAGAAGCCCTGGGTGACGAACAGGGCGATCGCGAGGCCGGAGACCACGAGGAGGGCCGTGACGGTGTCCGGGGCGCCGTCCGGGCCGGCCACTCGCATCGAGACCAGGCTGCCCGGTCCGCGTTCCGCGTGGGTGAAGCCCAGGACCGCCACCACGGCCGCCGCGATGACCTCCAGGACCAGGAAGACGCCGGTGATCCAGGCGTTGGCGCGCAGGTCGAGCAGGCCGGCGAGGGTGGCGAGCAGCATGACCGAGGCGCCCGTCCAGGACGGGTCGAGGTGCGCGAGCGGGGCGAGGTAGTCGGCCGTGCCCATCGCGATGACCGGCGGCACGATCATCACGACCAGCAGGGACAGGACGAACACCAGCCAGCCCGCGAGCCGTCCGGCCATCGTGGAGACCATGGCGTACTCGCCGCCGGCGCTGGGGATGAGGGTGCCGAGCTCCGAGTAGCAGAACGCCACCGCGACGCAGAGCAGCGAGCCGACGGCGATGGTGAGGGCGGTGGCGGTGCCGAGCGTGCCGAACAGGTCGGGCACCACCACGAACAGCGTCGAGGCGGGGGTCACGCAGGAGAGGGTGAGGAGGGTGCCGCCGACGACTCCGATGGAGCGCTTGAGCTTCCCGGGATGACTGTCCGGGCCCTGCGCGACGGCGGTCTCGACAGGGCGGAGCGTGTCGGTCATGCGGCGGTTCCCATCGGCTCGGCGGTGAACTGCGCAGCATCACACCCCGACGAAAGCAGCACGTCAATGGCTGTTTGGCTACGAAATCCGCAGCAGAATCACGCTTTCACTGCTGTTTTAGGAACCGGAGGCCAAGAGGAACAGGGCGGGGGCTCCCTGCGGTTCTCGCAGGGAGCCCCCGGAAAAAACTCGCGGTGGATGCCTCAGTGGTTGCGCGGGAAGCCCAGGTCCACGCCCGCCGGGGCGTCGGCCGGGTCCGGCCAGCGGGTGGTGACGACCTTGCCGCGGGTGTAGAAGTGCGTGCCGTCGTTGCCGTAGATGTGGTGGTCGCCGAAGAGCGAGTCCTTCCAGCCGCCGAAGGAGTGGTAGCCGACGGGGACCGGGATCGGGACGTTCACGCCGACCATGCCGGCCTCGACCTCCAGCTGGAAGCGGCGGGCCGCGCCGCCGTCCCGGGTGAAGATCGCGGTGCCGTTGCCGAACGGCGAGGCGTTGACGAGGTCCAGGGCCTCCTCGTAGGTCTCCGTGCGCAGCACGCACAGGACCGGGCCGAAGATCTCGTCCTGGTAGGCCTTGGCGGACGTGGGCACCTTGTCGAGCAGCGAGATGCCGATCCAGTGGCCGTCCTCGAAGCCGTCCACGGAGTAGCCGGTGCCGTCCAGGACGACCTCGCAGCCCTCGGCCGCCGCGCCCTCGACGTAGGAGGCCACCTTGTCGCGGTGGACCTTGGTGATGAGCGGGCCCATCTCGGACGCCGGGTCGTCACCGGGGCCGATCTTGATCTTCTCGGCGCGCTCGCGGATCTTCTCCACCAGTTCGTCGCCGATCGCGCCGACCGCGACGACCGCGGAGATGGCCATGCAGCGCTCGCCGGCGGAGCCGTAGGCGGCCGACACGGCGGCGTCGGCGGCCGCGTCGAGGTCGGCGTCGGGGAGGACCAGCATGTGGTTCTTGGCACCGCCGAGCGCCTGGACGCGCTTGCCGTTCGCGGAGGCGGTGGTGTGGATGTAGCGGGCGATCGGGGTCGAGCCGACGAAGGAGACGGCCTTGACGTCCGGGTGCTCCAGGAGGCGGTCGACGGCCACCTTGTCGCCGTGGACGACGTTGAAGACGCCGTCCGGCAGGCCCGCCTCGGCGAGCAGCTCGGCGATCTTGAGGGACGCCGAGGGGTCCTTCTCGGACGGCTTCAGCACGAAGGTGTTGCCGCAGGCGATGGCGAGGGGGAACATCCACATCGGCACCATCGCCGGGAAGTTGAACGGCGTGATGCCCGCGACGACGCCCAGCGGCTGGCGGATCGAGGACACGTCGACGCGGCTGGCGACTTGCGTGGACAGCTCGCCCTTCAGCTGCACGCTGATGCCGCAGGCCAGGTCGACGATCTCCAGGCCGCGGGCGACCTCGCCGAGGGCGTCGCTGTGCACCTTGCCGTGCTCGGCGGTGATCAGCTCCGCGATGGCGTCCCGGTTGGCGTCGAGCAGCGCGCGGAACTTGAACAGGATCGAGGTGCGCTGGGCCAGCGAGGACTGGCCCCAGGTCAGGTAGGCCTCCTTGGCGGCGGCCACCGCCGCGTCCACCTCGTCGACCGAGGCGAACGCGACCTTCGTCGTCACCTCGCCGGTCGCCGGGTTGGTCACCGGCCCGTACGTGCCCGAGGCGCCTTCGACGGTCTTGCCGCCGATCCAGTGGTTGACGATCTTCGTCATGGCCGGGAACTCCTTCACAGATGGCGGCGTCGGGTGGAGACGTGCCGTTCGTACAGCTCTCGTGCCTTGACCGCGGACGGCCGTGTCGCGGTCTCGGCCACGGGTACATCCCACCAGGCCTGCGCGGGAGGCGCGCCCGACACTGTGTCTGCCGTTTGGGTCTCTACGTAGACACATGTGGGAGTGTCGGCCGCCCGGGCCTCGGCGAGGGCCTCCCGCAGGTCCCGGACGGTCTTCGCGCGCAGGACGCGCATGCCGAGGCTGGCCGCGTTGGCGGCGAGGTCCACGGGCAGCGGCGGCCCCGTGTACGAGCCGTCCTCGGCCGGGTAGCGGTAGGCGGTGCCGAACCGCTCGCCGCCCACCGACTCCGACAGGCCGCCGATGGACGCGTAGCCGTGGTTCTGGATGATCAGGACCTTGATCGCGATGCCTTCCTGCACGGCCGTCACGAGCTCCGTCGGCATCATCAGATACGTGCCGTCGCCGACCAGCGCCCACACGGGCCGGTCGGGAGCGGCCAGCTTCACGCCGATGGCGGCCGGGATCTCGTAGCCCATGCAGGAGTAGCCGTACTCCAGGTGGTACTGGTCGGGCGACCGCGTCCGCCACAGTTTGTGCAGGTCGCCGGGGAGGGAGCCGGCGGCGTTGATCAGGATGTCCGACTCGTCGGCGATCTCGTCCAGGGCGCCGAGGACCTGGGGCTGGGTCGGGCGGGTGTCCGGTTCGTCCACCTCGTAGCAGGCGTCGACGCGCTGCTCCCAGCGCTCCTTGTCCTCGGTGTACTCGGTGGCGTAGGACGGCGCGACCCGGTGGTCGTGCATCTTCAGCCTCTCGGTCAGCTCCTCCAGGCCGGTGCGGGCGTCCGCGACCAGGGGCCTTCCGCCGAGCTTGTGACCGTCGAAGGAGGCGATGTTGAGGTTGAGGAACCGGACGTCCGGGTTGCTGAACAGGGTGCCGGAGGCGGTGGTGAAGTCGGTGTAGCGGGTGCCGACGCCGATCACCAGGTCGGCGGTGCGGGCCAGTTCGTCGGCCGTGGCCGTTCCCGTGTGGCCGATGCCTCCGACGTCCTGGGGGTGGTCGTGGCGCAGGGAGCCCTTGCCGGCCTGGGTGGAGGCGACCGGGATGCCGGTGATGTCGGCGAACTCGGCGAGGGCCTCCTCGGCACGGCTGTGGTGGACGCCGCCGCCCGCGATGACCAGGGGCCGCTCGGCCGCCCGGATCGTCCGCACGGCCCCGGCGAGTTCGGCCGAGTCGGCGCCGGGACGCCGTACGGCCCAGACGCGCTCGGCGAAGAACTCCTCGGGCCAGTCGTACGCCTCCGCCTGCACGTCCTGGGGCAGGGCGAGGGTGACGGCGCCGGTCTCGACGGGGTCGGTGAGCACCCGCATCGCGCTGAGCGCCGACGGGATCAGGGCCTCGGGGCGGGTGATCCGGTCGAAGTACTTCGACACCGGGCGCAGGCAGTCGTTGACCGACACATCGCCCGCGTACGGCACTTCGAGCTGCTGGAGGACCGGGTCGGCGGGGCGGGTGGCGAAGACGTCGCCGGGCAGGAGCAGCACCGGAAGGTGGTTGATGGTCGCGAGGGCGGCACCGGTGACGAGGTTGGTGGCGCCGGGGCCGATGGAGGTCGTCACCGCCTGGGTGGACAGGCGGCCCGACTGGCGGGCGTAGCCGACCGCCGCGTGCACCATGGCCTGTTCGTTGCGGCCCTGGTGGTACGGCATCTCCTCGGCGTGCTCCACGAGCGCCTGGCCGATGCCGGCGACGTTGCCGTGGCCGAAGATGCCCCAGGTGGCGCCGATGAGCCGCTGCCGGACGCCGTCGCGTTCGGTGTACTGGGCGGCGAGGAAGCGGACGAGGGCCTGGGCCACCGTCAGCCTGGTCGTCTGCACGGTCATCGGTACCCCTCCGTATGGTCCGGGTGGAAGCAGATCCGCCACTCCCTCGTGTCACCCGGGCCCGCCATGACGTTCAGGTAGTACATGTCGTGGCCGGGCTGGGCGATCGACGGGCCGTGCCATCCGTCGGGGACGAGGACGGCGTCGCCGGAGCGGACCTCGGTGAGGACGTCGGAGCCGCCCTCACGCGAGGGGAATACGCGCTGGTAGCCGAAACCGTTCGGGCCGTCGATCTCGAAGTAGTAGATCTCCTCCAGCTCCGACTCCTCGCCGGGCCGGTGCTCGTCGTGCTTGTGCGGCGGGTACGAGGACCAGTTGCCGCCGGGTGTGATCACCTCGACCGCGATGAGCTTGTCGCAGTCGAAGGCGTCGGCCGAGGCGAAGTTGCGGACGCGGCGCAGGCAGCCGCCGCTGCCGCGGTCTTCGACGGGGACCTCCGGCGCGGGGCCGTAGCGGGCGGGGAGTTGTCGCTCGCACTTCGCTCCTGCCAAAGCAAAGCGGCCTCCCGCGCCGGAGGCGATCTGGACCCGGGCGTCACGGGGCGCGTACGCGAAGTCGGTGACCGACGCGAACACGCTCTCCCTGCCCGAGAGGTGGAACTCTTCGTCCTCGGCGCGCACGGTGCACGCGCCGTGCAGGGGCAGCACGATCCACTCGCTGTCCCCGGTGGTGAAGGTGTGGGTGCCGCCCGGTGCCAGCTCCACGATCCGCAGGCTGCTGTGCGTCCAGCCGGCCCGCTTGGGGTCGATGTCCAGGACGTAGTTCACGTCGGCGGTGGTGCCCTTGGGGACGTACAGCTCACTGGTCACGGCACGGCCCTCACAGCAGTCCGACGGCGGTGTCCACGGCGGCGGCCACGTCGCCGTCCGCCGGGTAGAGCAACGAACGCCCCACGACCAGCCCGCACACGGTGGGCAGTTGGAGCGCGCCGCGCCACTTCTCGTACGCCCCGGCTTGTTCCTCGGCGGAGCCGCCCACCTCGCCGCCGAGCAGCACGGCGGGCAGCGTGGAGGTCGCCATGACCTCGGCCATGTCGTCGGGGTTGTCGGTGACGGGGACCTTCAGCCAGGTGTAGGCGGAACTGCCGCCGAGGCCCGAGGCGATCGCGATCGACTTGGTCACGGCCTCCGCGGAGAGGTCGTTGCGGAGCCGGCCCTGCTCGTCGCGACGGCTGATGAACGGCTCGACGAAGACGGGGAGTTTCCGGGCGGCCATGGCGTCGACGGCCCGGGCGGTGGACTCCAGTGTGGTCAGCGAGCCGGGGTCGTCGTAGTCGATGCGCAGGAGCAGCTTGCCCGCGTCGAAATTGAGGCGCTCGATGTCCTCGGGACGGTGGCCGGTGAAGCGGTCGTCGAGTTCGAAGCTGGCGCCCTGGAGGCCGCCGCGGTTCATCGAGCCCAGGACGACCTTGCCGTCGAGGGCGCCGAGCAGGAGCAGGTCGTCGAGGATGTCGGCGGTGGCGAGGACGCCGTCCACGCCCGGCCGGGACAGGGCCAGGCAGAGGCGTTCGAGGAGGTCGGCGCGGTTGGCCATGGCCATGCTGCGGCCGCCGGCGCCGAGGGCGCCGCGGGCCGGGTGGTCGGCGGCGACGATCATCAGGCGACCGCTCGAGTTCAGCAGCGGACGGCGGGGGCGGCGGGCCGCGGCCTCGGCGATCGCCTCCGGGCGGCGGCTGCGCAGGCGGACGAGTTCGGAGATGTCGACGGTCACCGGACGGCCCCTGCGGTGACGGCGGCCTCGATCTCGTCCGGCGTGGGCATCGCGGAGGAGCACTCAAGGCGGGAGGCGACGATGGCACCGGCGGCGTTGGCGTGCCGCATGTTCTTCTCCAGGTCCCAGCCGGAGAGCAGACCGTGGACCAGGGAGCCGCCGAAGGCGTCGCCGGCACCGAGGCCGTTCAGGACGTTCACCGGCAGCGGCGGGACCTCGGCGCTCTCGCCGGCGCTGTCGACCGCGAGGACGCCCTTGGGGCCCTGCTTGACTACGGCCAGTTCGACCCCGGCGTCCAGGAGGGCGCGGGCGGCGGCGTGGGGTTCGCGCACGCCCGTGGCGACCTCCACCTCGTCGAGGTTGCCGACCGCGACGGTGGTGTGGCGCAGGGCCTCCTCGTAGAAGGGGCGGGCCGCGTCCGGGTCCGTCCAGAACATCGGGCGCCAGTCGAGGTCGAACACCGTCGTGCCGGCCTTGGCGCGGTGGGCGAGGGCCGCGAGGGTCGCCGTCCGGCTGGGTTCCTCGCTCAGGCCCGTGCCCGTGACCCAGAAGACCCGGGCGTCGCGGATGGCGTCGAGGTCGAGTTCGTGGGCGTCGATCTCCAGGTCGGGGGCCTTGGGCTGCCGGTAGAAGTACAGCGGGAAGTCGTCCGGCGGGAAGACCTCGCAGAAGGTGACCGGGGTGGGCAGGCCGGGGACCGGGGTGACCCAGCGGTCGTCCACGCCGAAGTCCCTCAGTGCCTCGTGGAGGTAGGTGCCGAAGGGGTCGTCGCCGGTGCGGGTGATCACCGCCGTCCGCCGTCCCAGGCGGGCCGCGGCGACCGCGACGTTGCTCGCCGAGCCGCCGAGGAACTTGCCGAAGGACGTGACCTGCGGCAGCGGGACGCCGGTCTGGAGCGGATACAGATCCACTCCGATCCGCCCCATGGTGATCAGGTCGTACGCCATCAATGTCCCCTCGATGCTCGGCTCTCCCCGGTTTTGTAGCCCCCTCTCGAAGCCCTGTCAATGTTTTGTCCGGACATTCGGACCAGATCATGACAGCGCTTTCCGCTCTCCGGCCGGCTGCCGGCCGGGCCCGGGTGCCGCGTCAAGGCGCCCCGCCGACACTTCGGCGCGCGCCTTTGCCCCGGGTGTGTCACAAACGCCCGCTCTCTGTCACACATGTCGCGTTCACGCGGGTCTTCCGTCACACCCGGCCCACAGGCCCTGCCCCGTGTCCCCCGGGCGTCGTTGACCGGGCACAGGCTTGTTGATCGCCAGCGCAGCGCCCGGCTCCCCCTGGACGGCCGTCCACGGCCGCCGCCGTGGTGCGCGCGGGGAGGTGCACGTCATGACCGACCGAAGGCTCTGGTCCTACAAGGAGATCGCGGCGCACATCCGGGTGCAGCCGGACACCGTGCGGTCCTACCGCAAGCACGGGCTGCTGCCCCCGCCCGACCATGTCGAGAGCGGCAAGCCCTACTGGTACGCCGACACGGTCCGGGCCTGGGTCGCCTCCCGGCCCGGCAACCGGGGCCGAAGAGCCGACTGACCCCACCTCCCGGGCTCGGCCTCGTGCCCCACCCTCGCGTGGGGCACCGTCATCGGCCGGTGCGTCAGCTCCACGGCTCGATGACCGTCGCTCCCACCCCCGGCGCCGTCCCCATCGCCGCCAGCGCGGACGGGACCTCCTCCAGCGCGATCGTCGACGTCACCAGCAAGTCGGGGCGCAGCACACCGCTGCGGACCAGCTCCAGCATCGGCGGGTAGCTGTGCGCGGCCATGCCGTGGCTGCCGAGGAGTTCGAGCTCCAGGGCGATCGCGCGGGCCATCGGTACGGGCGTCGTGCCGGTCGGCGAGGGCAGCAGGCCGACCTGGACGTGCCGGCCACGGCGGCGCAGGCCGTTCACGGAGGCGGCACATGTGCCGGCCGAGCCCAGAGCGTCGAGGGAGAGGTGGGCACCGCCGCCCGTCAGTTCGCGGACCGCGGCCGCGGTGTCCGGCACGGCCGCCGCGTCGACACACCGCGCCGCCCCGAACGTCCGCGCCAGGTCCAGGGCACCGGGCGACACGTCGACGGCCACGACCCGGGCGCCCGACGCGGCGGCGATCATCACGGCCGAGAGCCCGACCCCGCCGCAGCCGTGCACCGCGACCCACTCCCCCGCCGCGACCCGGCCCTGCTGCACCACCGCCCGGTACGCCGTGGCGAACCGGCAGCCGAGCGAGGCCGCCGTCGCACAGGACAACTCCTCGGGCAGCGCCACGAGGTTCACATCGGCGTGGTCCAGCGCCACGTACTGGGCGAAGGAGCCCCAGTGGGTGAAGCCGGGCTGGGTCTGGCGCTCGCACACCTGGTGGTCGCCCGCCGCGCAGGACGGGCAGGTGCCGCAGGCGCAGATGAACGGCACGGTGACCCGGTCGCCCGGCCGCCACCGGGTCACCCGGGCGCCCACCGCCTCGACGACCCCGGCGAGTTCGTGCCCGGGCACGTGCGGCAGGGCGATGTCCGGGTCGTGGCCCTGCCAGCCGTGCCAGTCGCTGCGGCACAGCCCGGTGGCCTCGACCCGCACGACGACGCCGTGCTCCGCGGGCTCCGGGTCCGCGACGTCCCGCACCTCTGCCGCTTCCCCGTACCGCTCGAACACCACGGCCCGCATGGACCCACCCGCCTTTCGTTCCTGCCGTGCCCGGACCCCCCGGGGGTGCTGGGTGCCCTCGCGCCCTCGCGTCGGCACCTCGGGGAACGCTAGCGCCTCCTGCGCCCTGTGCGGCCCCTGGTGGGGACGTCGTGAGCTGATACCCCCTAGGGGTACAGTTGGGTGTGCGGATCCCTCAGAGGACCCCATAGCCCCACACGCCTCGACGAGGAGTAACGACATGACCGCCCAGACCGACACCACGGGCCCCGTCACCACCGTCTTCAAGGTGAGCGGCATGAGCTGCGGACACTGCGAGGGCGCAGTCTCCGGCGAGATCTCCCAGATCTCCGGCGTGAGCTCGGTGACCGCCGTCGCCAAGACCGGCGAGGTCACCGTCGTCTCCGCGGCCCCGCTCGACGACGAGGCCGTACGCGCCGCCGTCGACGAGGCCGGCTTCGAACTGGCCGGCCGCGCCTGAGAACCCCCCGGGCGCGAAAGTCCGGACGACCCGCCAGGCCTGAGACACACCAGACCTGGCACTCGTACTCGTGTACGGGCCGTACGGCCGCCGCCCCGGCCCGTACGGCCCGTTCCGCTTCCCGGGCGCCCCGCATCTCCTGGAGTCGAGGACATGACCAGCACCACCACCCAGGCACCGGCCGACCACGAGCCGGCCCTCGCCGAGGTCGAGCTGCTCATCGGCGGGATGACCTGCGCCTCCTGCGCGGCCCGCGTCGAGAAGAAGCTCAACCGCATGGACGGCGTCACGGCCACGGTGAACTACGCGACGGAGAAGGCCCGGATCGCCTACCCCGAGGGCACCGAGATCGCCGATCTGATCGCCACGGTGGTGAAGACCGGGTACACCGCCGAGGAACCCGCGCCCCCGCGGGAGGAGGCCGCCGCCGCCGAGGAGGACCCCGAGCTGTCGGCCCTGCGCCGGCGTCTGGCCGCCTCCGCCGTCCTCGCGGTGCCTGTCGTCCTGCTGGCGATGGTCCCCGGCCTGCAGTTCGACAACTGGCAGTGGCTCTCGCTCACCCTCGCCGCACCGGTCGTCGTCTGGGGCGGGCTGCCCTTCCACCGGGCCGCCTGGACGAACGCCCGGCACGGCGCCGCCACCATGGACACACTGGTCTCCCTCGGCACCCTGGCCGCGTTCGGCTGGTCCCTGTGGGCACTGTTCCTCGGCGACGCGGGCATGCCGGGCATGCGGCACCCCTTCGAGCTCACGGTCTCGCGCGGGGACGGCGCCTCCTCGATCTACCTGGAGGTCGCTTCCGGGGTCACCGCCTTCATTCTGCTGGGCCGCTACCTGGAGGCCCGGTCCAAGCGCCGTGCGGGGGCGGCACTCAGGGCGCTGATGGAGCTGGGCGCCAAGGACGTGGCCGTACTGCGGGACGGGCGCGAGGTGCGGATCCCGGCGCAGCGCCTGGCCGTCGGCGACCGGTTCGTCGTACGGCCCGGCGAGAAGATCGCCACCGACGGCACGGTCGTCGAGGGCGCCTCCGCGGTGGACGCCTCGATGCTGACCGGCGAGTCGGTGCCGGTGGACGTGACCGCCGGGGACCCGGTCACCGGCGCCACGGTCAACGCGGGCGGCCGGCTGGTCGTCGAGGCCACCCGGGTCGGCGAGGACACCCAGCTCGCACGGATGGCGAAGCTGGTGGAGGACGCGCAGAACGGCAAGGCCGAGGTGCAGCGGCTCGCCGACCGGATCTCCGGGATCTTCGTGCCGGTGGTGCTGCTGATCGCCGTCGCCACGGCCGGGGTGTGGCTCGGGCTGACCGGCGACAGTGTCGCCGCGTTCACCGCGGCCGTCGCGGTACTGATCATCGCCTGCCCGTGCGCGCTGGGCCTGGCCACCCCGACCGCGCTGATGGTCGGCACGGGCCGCGGCGCCCAGCTCGGCATCCTCATCAAGGGCCCGGAGGTCCTGGAGTCCACGCGCCGGGTCGACACGGTCGTCCTGGACAAGACCGGCACGGTCACGACGGGCCGGATGACCCTCCAGGAGGTCCACGTCGCCGGGGGCACCGACGAGAAGGAGGTGCTGCGGCTCGCGGGCGCCGTCGAGCACGCCTCCGAGCATCCCGTCGCCCGTGCGATCGCGCTGGGCGCCGAGGAGAGCGCGGGGCGGCTCCCGGAGGTCGAAGGGTTCGAGAACGTCCCCGGGCGGGGCGTGCGGGGGCGCGTGGAGGGCCGTGACGTCGCCGTGGGGCGGCTCTTCGACGACGTGCCGCCGGAGCTGGCCCGCGCGCGGGACGAGGCCGAGCGGGCCGGACGTACGGCCGTCGTGGCCGGCTGGGACGGGACGGCGCGGGCCGTTCTGACCGTGGCGGACGCGGTCAAGGAGACCAGCGCCGAGGCCGTGCGCGAACTGCGTGCCCTGGGGCTCACACCGGTGCTGCTGACCGGGGACAACCGCGCGGTGGCCGAGACGGTGGCGGCAGCCGTGGGGATCGAGAAGGTGGTGGCCGAGGTGCTGCCCGAGGACAAGGTCGACGCGGTGCGGCGGCTGCAGGCCGAGGGGCGGGTCGTGGCCATGGTGGGCGACGGCGTCAACGACGCGGCCGCGCTCGCCGCCGCCGATCTGGGCCTGGCCATGGGCACCGGCACGGACGCGGCGATCGAGGCGGGCGATCTGACCCTGGTCCGCGGCGATCTGCGGGTGGCCGCGGACGCGATCCGGCTGTCCCGCCGGACACTGGCCACGATCAAGGGCAATCTCGTGTGGGCCTTCGGCTACAACGTGGCCGCGCTGCCGCTGGCCGCGGCGGGCCTGCTGAACCCGATGATCGCCGGGGCGGCGATGGCCTTCTCGTCGGTCTTCGTCGTCACGAACAGTCTGCGACTGCGGACATTCCGGTGAAGTCCCCCGAATTCCCCCTAAGTTCACGGCGAACGCGATTTGAGCCCCTCTGGAGTCCCGGGCCCGGCTCACATAAGCTCTTCACAAGGCTCGCGCATCTTCCTTACGCTTGGGTCTCCGGACGGCATATCCGGGTTCTTGCGCATCTAACGGACATACGCAAGAGACGCAGATCACAGTGATGTGAACGTAACCATCGAAGGGGTTCGAAGGTCTAAGTTGACGATGTCAGGGAGCGTCTTGGGGGGCGCAACCTGGCATCTGGAGATGTCTTGGGGGACTTCTCCAGAGATGCGTTGCCGGGGCACGCACACCGGGAAGCTTTGAGCGGCCCTCCCGGGCGTGTCCCGGCAGATCGCACACCACAGCAGTGCGGCGAGTTTTGCTCGTTCTGCTCAACAGCGGTTTCAGGCGCTGTCCTCACAGACGCCCGGCCGGATCCCGTGGGGGGAATCCGTACCGGGACTGGGAAGGCGCCCTGGTCGTCGGCCCGTGGGGGGACCGGCGCCGGGGCGCCTTCTTCATTGCGTAAGAAATCATGTAAGAGAGCACGCGAGAGCGCACGCGAAAGCCCCCGCACCCGGCAAGCGGATACGGGGGCCGAAGCGGGCTTGCGCCTCAGCGCTCCTCGACGGGAACGAAGTCGCGCTCGACCACGCCCGTGTAGATCTGGCGCGGGCGGCCGATGCGGGAGCCGGGCTCCTTGATCATCTCGTGCCACTGGGCGATCCAGCCCGGCAGCCGGCCGAGGGCGAACAGGACCGTGAACATCTCGGTCGGGAAGCCCATGGCCCGGTAGATCAGGCCGGTGTAGAAGTCGACGTTCGGGTAGAGGCTGCGCTCGACGAAGTAGTCGTCGGAGAGCGCGTGCTCCTCCAGCTTCAGCGCGATGTCCAGCAGCTCGTCGGACTTGCCGAGCGCGGACAGCACGTCGTGCGCGGCGGCCTTGATGATCTTGGCGCGCGGGTCGAAGTTCTTGTAGACCCGGTGGCCGAAGCCCATCAGGCGGACGCCGTCCTCCTTGTTCTTCACCTTGCGGATGAAGGAGTCGACGTCGCCGCCGGAGTCGCGGATGCCCTCCAGCATCTCCAGCACCGACTGGTTGGCGCCGCCGTGCAGCGGGCCCCACAGGGCGTTGATACCGGCGGAGATCGAGGCGAACATGTTCGCCTGCGAGGAGCCGACCAGGCGGACCGTGGACGTCGAGCAGTTCTGCTCGTGGTCCGCGTGCAGGATCAGCAGCTTGTCGAGCGCGGAGACCACGGTCGGGTCCAGCTCGTACTCCTGCGCCGGGACCGAGAAGGTCATGCGGAGGAAGTTCTCGACGTAGCCGAGGTCGTTGCGCGGGTAGACGAACGGGTGACCGATCGACTTCTTGTACGCGTACGCGGCGATCGTCGGAAGCTTGGCGAGCAGGCGGATCGTGGAGAGGTTGCGCTGGCGCTCGTCGAACGGGTTGTGGCTGTCCTGGTAGAACGTGGACAGCGCCGAGACCACCGAGGACAGCATGGCCATCGGGTGGGCGTCGCGCGGGAAGCCCTTGTAGAAGTTCTTGACGTCCTCGTGCAGCAGGGTGTGCTGCGTGATGTCGTTCTTGAACGTCGAGAGCTCGTCGACCGTCGGCAGCTCGCCGTTGATCAGCAGGTAGGCGACCTCCAGGAAGGTGGAGCGCTCGGCCAGCTGCTCGATCGGGTAGCCGCGATACCGCAGGATGCCCGCTTCGCCGTCCAGGTACGTGACAGCGGATTTGTACGCGGCGGTGTTGCCGTAACCGCTGTCCAGCGTCACCAGACCGGTCTGGGCGCGGAGCTTTCCGATGTCGAAGCCCTTGTCACCGACGGTGCTGTCGATCACCGGGTAGGTGTACTCGCCGTCGCCGTACCGCAGTACTACAGAGTTGTCGCTCACGTCTTCCCTCACCGACGTTGTGCCTCATCTTCGAGGTTGCCCTGACTGTCTCTACCATCCCCCACTTGGCTCAGGAGAGTGCACTCGGGGTCGACCATCGGGCCTATCGACGGCACTGAGTGCCGCCAACTTGCTCATCCTGCCCCCTCAGTTCCCCTTCTGGAAGTGTCTTGTGACCTTCACGACTCGTTTGATCGATCATTTTTTGCTGAACCGAGCCGGAAGTCGAGTGCCGTGCACCGCCGGCCCGCCGAAACGGTGCGCACCGCCTGGCCGATCGCCTTGCGCGAACCGACGAGGACGACCAGCTGCTTGGCCCGCGTGACGGCCGTGTAGAGGAGGTTCCGCTGGAGCATCATCCAGGCGCCCATGGTGACCGGGATGACGACCGCCGGGTACTCGCTGCCCTGGGACCGGTGGATCGTCACGGCGTACGCGTGGGCCAGCTCGTCGAGCTCGTCGAACTCGTACGGCACCTCCTCGTCCTCGTCGGTGAGCACCGTCAGGCGCTGGTCGACCGGGTCGAGCGAGGTGACCACACCGACGGTGCCGTTGAAGACACCGTTCCTGCCCTTCTCGTAATTGTTGCGAATCTGGGTGACCTTGTCTCCGACGCGGAACACCCGTCCGCCGAATCTCTTCTCGGGCAGGTCGGGGCGGCCCGGGGTGACGGCCTGTTGCAGCAGGCCGTTGAGGGTGCCCGCGCCGGCCGGGCCGCGGTGCATGGGGGCGAGGACCTGGACGTCCCGGCGGGGGTCCAGCCCGAACTTGGCCGGAATGCGACGGGCCGCCACGTCGACGGTGAGCCGGCCGGCGGCCTCGGTGTCGTCCTCGACGAAGAGGAAGAAGTCCTTCATGCCGTCCGTGACCGGGTGTTGGCCGGCGTTGATCCGGTGCGCGTTGGTCACCACGCCCGACTGCTGGGCCTGCCGGAAGACCCGGGTGAGACGGACCGCGGGGATCGGGCCGCCGTCGGCCAGGAGGTCCCGGAGGACCTCGCCCGCGCCGACGCTGGGCAGTTGGTCGACGTCCCCGACGAAGAGCAGATGCGCGCCCGGCGGGACCGCCTTCACCAGCTTGTTGGCGAGGAGCAGGTCCAGCATGGAGGCCTCGTCGACCACGACCAGGTCGGCGTCCAGCGGGCGGTCCCGGTCGTAGGCCGCGTCACCGCCGGGCTTGAGCTCCAGCAGGCGGTGGACGGTGGAGGCCTCGGCGCCGGTGAGCTCGGACAGGCGTTTGGCGGCCCGGCCCGTGGGGGCGGCGAGCACGACCTTCGCCTTCCTGGCGCGGGCCAGCTCCACGATCGAACGGACCGTGAAGGACTTGCCGCAGCCCGGCCCGCCGGTGAGGACGGCGACCTTCTCGGTCAGCGCCAGCTTGACGGCGGCCTCCTGCTCCGGGGCGAGATCGGTGCCCGTGCGCCCCTTCAGCCAGCTCAGCGCCTTGTCCCAGGCCACGGTCCGGAAGCCCGGCATCCGGTCCTCGTCGGTGCGCAGGAGGCGCAGCAGCTGGGCGGCGAGGGAGAGTTCGGCGCGGTGGAAGGGGACGAGGTAGATCGCGGTGACGGGCTCCCCGCCGTCGGGACCCGGCACCTTCTCCCGCACGACGCCGGGGTCCTCGCCGTCCTGAGGGGGTTCGGCCAGCTCGGCCAGGCATTCGATGACCAGGCCGGTGTCGACCTGGAGGAGCTTGACCGCGTCCTTGATCAGCTGCTCCTCCGGGAGGAAGCAGTGGCCCTGGTCGGTGGACTGGGACAGCGCGTACTGCAATCCGGCCTTGACGCGCTCGGGGCTGTCGTGCGGGATGCCGACGGACTGGGCGATCTTGTCGGCGGTGAGGAAGCCGATGCCCCAGACGTCGGAGGCGAGCCGGTACGGCTGGTTCTTCACGACCGAGATGGAGGCGTCGCCGTACTTCTTGTAGATGCGCACCGCGATGGACGTGGACACCTCGACGGTCTGGAGGAAGAGCATGACCTCCTTGATGGCCTTCTGCTCCTCCCAGGCGTCGGCGATCTTCCTGGTCCGCTTGGGGCCGAGCCCGGGGACCTCGATGAGCCGCTTGGGCTCCTCCTCGATGATCTTGAGGGTGTCCACGCCGAAGTGCTGGGTGATCCGGTCGGCGAAGACCGGGCCGATTCCCTTGACCAGTCCGGAGCCGAGGTAGCGGCGGATGCCCTGGACGGTGGCCGGGAGGACGGTCGTGTAGTTCTCTACGTGGAACTGCTTGCCGTATTGCGGGTGGGAGCCCCAGCGGCCCTCCATGCGCAGGGACTCGCCGACCTGCGCGCCGAGGAGCGCGCCCACGACCGTGAGCAGGTCGCCGGCGCCTCTGCCGGTGTCGACCCGGGCGACCGTGTAGCCGTTCTCCTCGTTGGCGTACGTGATGCGCTCGAGTACGCCCTCCAGTGTGGCCAGTCGCCGCTCGCCCGCCTGATCGGCCCCCGCCTGATCGGTCATGATCCGACGGTACCGCCCGGGTACGACAGTGCGGTGGGGACGAACTCCGGTGGCCCTCGCACAAAGCGACCGATCAGTATGCGGCCCGGCGTTCACCTTTCACGCCGGATTCACAAGGGGACCCGAAACTTTACAGTTCAAGCATCCCCGTCGCCCCTTTTGTGATTCCTTCCCGTGGAAGAATTCAGGGGTTCATCGAAAAGGGGGCGGACTCGATTCCGGAGTGACCGTGATGCCGATGCGTCCCCCAGGCCCCAGTGCCCCTCGGTGCGCGCACACCGCCGGCACGCTTCTCGTCGGCCTGTGCGCCGTCGGCACGTTGACGCTGCTCGTGACCTCTCCGGCGATTTCCGGGAACCACTCGATCGTGGCGCCGGGGCCTTCCGCGCCGAATCAGGAACCCGTGCCGGAATTCCACCCCCGCCCCAGCCCGGAACCGGGCTGATTCCGCCCCGCCTTCCGCTCCGCCCATTCCCCTCTCCCCGGCCCCGAATGACGACGAGGAACGATGTCACCCCAGGCCCAGAGCGTCGCCCTGTGGATCATGTCCCTGGCCATCAACATCACGGCGGCGTGCGCGGGGATCGTATGGGGCTGGGAGGCCTTCGCGCAGTTCCTGCTGCCGGCGTTCGGGTCGGTGGTGGGGGCGTCGATGGTGAGCTACAGCCTGCGGCGCTGAGGGCACCGGCCGGAGCGGACACCGTGCGGCGGGAAAGCCGATTGCCGCCCTGCATTCGGCCTGACTAGCGTCCGTTCCATGCCCCCGGCTCTGCACACCCCGCGCCTGCTCCTGGACCCCTACACTCCGGACGACGAAGAGGGCTTCGTCGCCCTGTTCCAGGACGTCAGGGTGTCCCGGTGGATGGGCGACGGGCCCTCTCCCGAGGCGGACGACCGGGCCCTGTTCGGGCGGATCTTCAGCAAGGTCTACGCGCGGGACCTGTTCGACGTGTGGGCGGTCCGGCGCGACGGGCGACTGGTCGGGCACGCGGAGATCAAGCGGACCGACGCGGTGGACGGGCACGAGATCGTCTACGCCCTGGCCCCCGAGGCCTGGGGAAGCGGACTCGGGACGGAGCTCGCCGAGGCGCTCCTGGCGTACGGCTTCGGGACGCTCGGGCTGACCGAGGTGCACGCCACCGTCGCCGCGGAGAACGAGGCCTCGCTGCGCCTGCTCGGGCGGATCGGGTTCGAGCACGTGCGCGACATCGAGGAGGACGACGGGGGCCTCACCCGCGTACTCACAGCCCGCCGACGGCGACTCGGCGCCGGGTCCGGTCCGCGGTGAGCACGCCGCCCGGGGGCTCCTCAAGAATCCGGCAAGAATTTCTTACCTGCCGTGCAACCCTTCCGGCCCCAAGGCTGTCGTACTAGGCGTCAGGACTTCTGGAGGGGGATCCGGGGGGATCGCGGGGGTTCCTGACGGGAGGGGAAAAGCCGAGGGGGCCCGGTCGACGGACCGGGCCCCTTCGAAACCGTTCAGAGGCGTGACAAGCCGTTCAGGGGTGTCAGAAGAAGACGCCGCACCTCAGCAGGACGTTCGCGTACGGCCGGGCCTCGCCCGTGCGGACGACGAGCCGGGCCCCCGCGGACAGCTCCTTGAGGCGTTCGTGCGACACGAGCTCCAGCCCGGGGAAGTGCCCCTCCAGCAGCGACGACGCCTCCGGATTGGCTCCCCGCACCTCCTGCGCCGCCGTCGCCCCCTCGACCACCAGCTCGGCCAGCAGCCCGTCCAGCACCTCGGCGAACGTCGGCACCCCGGCCCGGAAGGCCAGGTCCACCACCCGGGGGCCGTCGGGGACGGGCATGCCCGCGTCGCACACCAGCACCCCGTGGCCGTGGCCGAGTTCGGCCAGCGCACCGGCGAGGTGACGGTTCAGTATTCCGGACTTCTTCATGAGCCGGCGACCTCCGCCGCCGTCGGGAAGGACGCCTGCGCACCCTCCTTCGTGACGGTCGCGGCACCCACCCGCGCCGCGTACGCCGCCGCCCGGGCCAGGGACTCGCCCGCCCCCAGTCGGCAGGCCAGGGCGGCGGTGAAGGAGTCGCCCGCTCCCGTCGTGTCCACCGCGTGCACCTTCACGGCCGGAACGCGCGAGACACCCGCCGCCGACGCCACCAGCGCGCCCTCCGCGCCCAGCGTCACCACCACCGACTTCGGGCCCTTGGCGAGGAGGATCCGCGCCCAGTCCTCGGGGGTGTCCCCGACGGCGGAGTCGCCCAGGATCACCTTCGCCTCGTGCTCGTTCACGATCAGCGGGTCGCAGGCCGCCAGCACCTCCTGCGGAAGGGGGCGCGGCGGCGAGGGGTTCAGCACGAAACGGCTCTCCGGAGCCAGGTTCCGTACGACCTCCACCACCGTCTCCAGCGGGATCTCCAGCTGCGCCGACACCACCCGCGAGCCCTGGAAGAGGCACCCGGCAGCCCTGACGTCCTCCGGGGTGAGGCGGCCGTTGGCGCCGGGCGAGACGACGATGCTGTTGTCCCCGGACGGGTCGACCGTGATCAGCGCGACCCCAGTCGGTGCGCCGCCCACCAGGACCCCCACCGTGTCGACGCCGGCCGTGCGCTGCGACTCCAGCAGCAGCCGGCCGTACGCGTCGTCGCCGACCCGGGCCAGCAGCGCCGTACGGGCGCCGAGCCGGGCGGCGGCGACCGCCTGGTTCGCGCCCTTGCCGCCCGGGTGGACGGCCAGGTCGGAGCCGAGCACGGTCTCGCCGGCCCCGGGCCGGCGCTCCACTCCGATCACCAGGTCGGCGTTGGCCGACCCCACGACCAGGAGGTCGTAGTCGTACATGAGTTGTCTCCCCACGTGAGTGACATGGGCGGGCGGTCCCCACACGCCGTGTGACCGCCCGCCGTTCCCCGATGTCAGCCGCTGAAGCCGGCCACGTTCTCCTTGGTGACCACCTTCACCGGCACCTTCACCGTCTCCTCGACCTTCTCGCCCTTCAGGGCCCGCAGGGCGTTGTCCACGGCGATCTTCCCGAGCTGGGACGGCTGCTGCGCCACGGACGCGTACAGCGTGCCGCCCTCGACCGCCTTCAGTCCGTCAGGCGTGCCGTCGAAGCCGACGACCGAGACCGACTTGCCGGCCTTGGAGCCCAGGGCCTTGATCGCGCCGAGCGCCATCTCGTCGTTGGCGGCGATGACGCCCTGGACGTCCGGGTGAGCCTGCAGCAGGTTCGACATCACGTCGAGGCCCTTGGTGCGGTCGAAGTCGGCGGGCTGCTGGGCCACGACCTGGATGCCCGGGAAGGCCTTGAGGCCGTTCGCGAAGCCCTGCGCACGCTCCCGGGCCGCGGACGTTCCGGCCTGGCCCTGGAGGATCACGATCTTGCCCTTGCCGCCCAGCTTGTCGGCGATGGTCTTGGCGGCGAGTTCACCGCCGGCGACGTTGTCGGAGGCGACCAGGGCGTCCACCGACGCCTTGTTGACGCCCCGGTCGACCGCGATGACCGGGATCTTCGCCTGGTCGGCGGCCTTCACGGAGTTGCTCGCGGCGTCCGAGTCCACCGGGTTGACGATGATCGCGCCGAGGCCGGAACTGGTGAAGTTCTGCAACTGGTTGGCCTGCTGGGAGGCGTCGTTCTGGGCGTCCGTGACGGTCAGGTCCACGCCCCGCTTCTCCGCCTCGGCCTGGGCGCCCGCCCGGATCTGCACGAAGAAGGGGTTGTTGAGGGTGGACAGCGACAGGCCCATCTTCGGGCTGCTCGTGGCGGAGGAGCCGTTGTGCAGGAAGGACGTGGCGCCGACGATCGCGACGGTGACGACGGCCGCGAGCCCGTACGTCGCCGCCTGCTTGCCCTTGGGGCCGCCGGTGCCGGCCGCCGCCGGGGTCGCCCCCGCCTTGCGCCGGAGCGTGTCGAACAGCACCGCGAGCGCGATGACGACACCGATGACGACCTGCTGCCAGAACGCGGAGACGTTCAGCAGGTTCAGCCCGTTGCGCAGCACGGCCAGGATCAGCGCACCGATGAGCGTGCCGGACGCCTTGCCGGTGCCGCCCGCGAGGGAGGCGCCGCCGATGACGACCGCGGCGATCGCGTCCAGCTCGTAGCCGTCGGCGGCCTGGGGCTGCGCGGAGGACAGCCGGGCGGCGAGGACGACACCGGCGACGGCGGCGAAGACGCCCGAGAAGGCGTAGATCGCGAGCTTCTGCTTCTTCACGCGCAGGCCGGACAGCCGCGCGGCCTCCTCGTTGCCGCCGATCGCGTACATGGAGCGGCCGATGTAGGTCCGGCCGAGCACGAAGGCGGCGATCAGGCCCATCACGGCCATCACCAGGACCGGCACCGGCAGCCAGCCGCCGAGCGTGTCCCCGAGGTGGGAGACGGAGTCGGGGAAGGCGATCGGGGAGCCCTCGGAGATCACGAGGGACAGCCCGCGGGCCACGGACAGCATGGCCAGCGTGGCGATGAACGGCGGGAGCTTGCCGTAGGAGATCAGGATGCCGTTGACCAGGCCGCAGACGATGCCCGTCGCTATGGCGAGGAGAACGGCGAGGAAGACCGGGACCCCTGCCGACGTGGCGCTCCAGGCGAGGACCGTGGCGGACAGCGCGGCGACCGAGCCGACCGACAGGTCGATGCCAGCGGAGACGATCACGAAGGTCACGCCGAAGGCGAGGATGGCCGTCACGGCCGCCTGCACACCGACGTTGAGGAGGTTGTCCGTCGTCAGGAAGTCGCCCGACAGGGCGGACATCGCGATGACGAGGACGATGAGCGCGGTGAGCGCTCCGTTGTCGAGCAGGAGGCGGCGCAGGCCCCCCGAGGCGCCACCCGCGCCCGTCGTTCTCTTGAGCGTGTCAGTGGCCACGGGAGGCCTCCGTTCCGGTCGTGGTCGTTGTCGTGGGGGTGCTGACTGCGAGTGCCATCACGGCGTCCTGGGTCGCCTCGTCGGCGGAGAGTTCACCGGCGATCCGGCCCTGCGCCATCACCAGCACCCGGTCGCTCATGCCGAGCACCTCGGGCAGATCGCTGGAGATCATCAGGACGGCCGCGCCGGCGGCGGTGAGTTCGTTGACGAGCTGGTAGATCTCGACCTTGGCGCCGACGTCGATGCCGCGTGTCGGCTCGTCGAGGATCAGCACCTTGGTGTCGGCGAGCAGCCACTTGCCGATGACGACCTTCTGCTGGTTGCCGCCGGAGAGCGTGCGCACGTGCTGGCCGAGGCCCGCCATCCGCACGCCGAGCTGCCCGGCGATCCGCTCGGCCGCCTCGCGCTGGCCCTTGAGGTCGACGAGGCCCGCACGCGTGGCGGACCGCAGCGTCACCAGGCCGAGGTTCTCCTCGACCGAGGCGTCCAGCACCAGGCCCTGGCCCTTGCGGTCCTCGGGGACGAGTCCGATGCCCGCGGTCATCGCCGCGTTGACGTCGTACTTGGCGATCGGGGCGCCGGAGACCTTCACGGTGCCGTGGTCGTACGCGTCGGCCCCGAAGAGCGCCCGTACGACCTCGGTACGGCCGGCGCCGACCAGTCCCGCGATGCCGACGACCTCACCGGCGTGCACCTCGAAGCTGACGTCGTGGAAGACACCGCCCCGGGTCAGGCCCTCGACGGAAAGCAACGCCTCACCCCTGTCGGCGCGTTCCCGCGGATACTGCTGCTCGATGGAGCGCCCGACCATGAGCCGGACGAGCTCGTCCTCGGGGGTGGAGGCGGGGACCTGCCCGACGCTCCTGCCGTCCCGGATAACCGTCACCCGGTCGCCGAGCGCGGCGATCTCCTCCAGGTGATGGGTGATGAAGACGATCCCGACGCCGTCCTCGCGCAGCGTGCGCACGATCGCGAAGAGCTTGTCGACCTCCTCGGAGGTGAGCACGGCCGTCGGCTCGTCCATGATCAGCACACGGGCGTTCAGGCTGAGCGCCTTGGCGATCTCGACCATCTGCAGGCGTGCGATACCGAGTTCGCGGACCCGCGCGCGGGGCGACACGTTCAAGCCGACCCGCTTCAGCAGGACCTCGGCGTCGGCCTCCATCCGCCCCCGGTCGATCATCCCGAAGCGGCGCGGCTGGCGCCCGAGGAAGATGTTCTCGGCGACCGTCAGGTCGGGTACCAGGTTGAACTCCTGGTAGATGGTGGCGATCCCGAGCCGCTCGGAGTCCTGCGCACCCTGGATGCGGGTCTCCTCACCGCCGACCAGGATCCGCCCGGCGTCGGGGGTGTAGGCGCCGGAGAGCATCTTGATGAGGGTGCTCTTGCCGGCACCGTTCTCACCGAGCAGTACGTGCACCTCGCCCCGGCGCAGGTCGAAGTCGACGCCGTCCAGCGCGACCACGCCGGGGAAGGTTTTCCGTATGCCCTCGATGCGCAGCAACTCGTCCGCGTTGCTCACGTCGTGCTCCTTTGCACTGGGGTGGGGTGCTCGCCGCACGAGCGGCGTACGACGAGCCGGGCGGGGAGGGTGACGGACTCGCCGGGCCGTCCCTCGATGCGGTCGACCAGGGCCCGTACGGCGGCCCGGCCCAGCTCGCCCGTGGGCTGGGCGATCGCGGTGATCGGCGGATCGGTGTGCACGAACCACCGGATGTCGTCGAACGCGGCCAGCGCGAGGTCGTCCGGTACGCGCAGGCCACGCGCGCGTACCGCGTCCAACGCGCCGAGCGCCATCAGGTTGTCGGCCGCGAAGACGACCTCGGGCGGCTCGGCCAGGTCGAGGAAGCCCTCGGTGACCAGACGGCCGCTCTCGGCCTGGAAGTCGCCCTGCCCTATGTAGGCGTCGGGCAGTTCGAGCCCGTACGCGCCGAGCGCCTCCCGGAAGGCCTCGACACGCTCGCGGCCGGTCGTGGTCGCCGCCGGGCCCGCGATGATGGCGAGCCTGCAGTGCCCCAGCCCGTGCAGATGCGCCACGAGGTCCCGTACGGCGCTGCGCCCGTCGGCCCGCACCACCGGCACGTCCATGCCCGGGATCCACCGGTCCACGAACACCATGGGCGTCCCGGCCCGCACGGCGTCCAGCATCAGCGGCGAGCCGCCGTCCGTCGGGGAGACGAGCAGCCCGTCGATCCGCCGGTCCAGCAGGGTGCGTACGTGGTGGTCCTGGAGGTCCGGCCGCTCGTCGGCGTTGCCGATGATGACGCTGTAGCCGAGCGCGCGGGCCTCCTCCTCGACGGAGCGGGCCAGTTCGGTGAAGTACGGGTTCAGCACGTCGCTGATGACCAGGCCGAGGGTGTGGGTCTGGTCGGTGCGCAGGGAGCGGGCGACGGCGTTCGGGCGGTAGCCCAGGGTCTCGACGGCGGCCAGCACGCGGGTGCGTGCGTCTTCGCTGACCGACGGGTGGTCGTTCAGGACGCGCGAGACCGTGGCGACGGAGACGCCGGCCTCGGCAGCGACGTCCTTGATGCTGGCCACCGCCGCTCCACCTCCTTGTGGATCAGTCGGGGAGCACCGGGTGAGTGCTCGTGGAATCGATTACATCGACGGGAGCATGGAATCGATTACACGCATACGAATCAAGCCCCCGACGGTACCTCTTGACCGGATCGTGATGTCGCGGGGCGCGGCCCGGCGGTCCACGCTGGAGGTACGGGAGTTTCACGAGGGGCGTCCGAGGCCCTGACGGGCCGGAGCGGAGGAACCATGACGGCGGCGACCCGGAACGACGTACCTGTCGCCCTCGAAGGCGACGGCGTGGAACTGCGCATGATGCCGATCGGCGGCGGTCTGTCGGTGAGCTACATCACTCTCCCCCAGGGCACGGACATGGGCCCGGCCCTCAAGGGACTGCCCGACGACGCCTGCCAGTGCCCGCACTGGGGCTACCTGCTCAAGGGCCGGATCAGGATGCGCGCGGCCGCGGGCGAGGAGGAGTACGAGGCCGGGCAGGCGTACTACTGGGGCCCCGGCCATGTGCCGGTGGCGCTGGAGGACAGCGAGCTGGTGGAGTTCTCGCCGAGTGAGGACTTCCAGCAGGTGATCGACCACGTGGTGGCGCAGGCCGGGTGAAGCCGGAGCCTTGATTCGCCGGACCCGCGCCGATGAGTTTCACCGGTCCGGGCGGTCTCTCTTGCGTCGACCACAGGAGGAGCGCCGTGACCCAGCTGCTGCGCGTACAGAACTTCAACGTCTCGAGTGACGGATTCGGTGCCGGTGAGGGCCAGAGCCTGGAGCGGCCGTTCGGCCACGCCGACCCCGGGCAGATGTTCGCCTGGGCCGGCGCGACCGCGAGCTGGCCCAACCGGACCGACCCGGGCGGGAGCCGCGGCCTCGACGACTACCTGACGCGCGACTTCCACAACAACATCGGCGCCGAGATCATGGGCCGCAACAAGTTCAGCCCGCAGCGCGGCCCGTGGCAGGACCACGAGTGGCAGGGCTGGTGGGGCGACGAGCCCCCGTTCCACACGCCGGTGTTCGTGATGACCCACCACGAGCGTCCTTCGTTCACCCTCTCCGACACCACGTTCCACTTCGTCGGCGGGGATCCGGCCGAGGTCCTCGCCCAGGCGCGCAAGGCGGCCGGGGGCAAGGACGTCCGGCTCGGCGGCGGGGCGACGACCATCCGGCAGTTCCTGGACGCCGACCTGGTCGACACCCTGCACGTGGCGGTCTCGCCCGATGTGGTGCTCGGGTCCGGCTCACGACTGTGGGAGTCCCCCGAGGAACTCCTCGACCGCTTCCACTGCGATGTCGTGCCGAGTCCGAGCGGGGTGACGCATCACCTGTTCTGGCGCAAGTGACCGCATGCGGCCGGGCCCGGTCCGGCCGGGTCAGTGGCGCCCGCCCCAGTCCAGACGGTCGGCGAGCCCGGCGGCGGTGAAGGCGGCCGTCAGCTCGTCGTGGCCCTCGGTGAAGTGGGCCCAGCTGTCGTAGTGGACGGGGACCACACGGCGGGCGCCGAGGATCTGCGCGGCCTCGGCGGCCATGGCGCTGTCCAGGACGATGACCTGATTGTCGAAGAGGACCTGGAAGCGGGGAGCGCCGGCGAAGAGCACGGCGGTGTCGACGGGGCCGAAGCGGCCGGCGATCTCACGGACGGCGTCGAGTGAGGCGTTGTCGCCGCTGACGTAGACGGTGGGCAGGCCCTCGCCGGTCAGGACGAAGCCGACGACCTGGCCGGTGAAGGGCTCGACCTGCTCGCGGGGGCCGGGGCCGTGCAGGGCCGGGACGCCGGTCACGGTGACCGTGCCGCCGCCGGGGCGGTCCAGTTCGACGGACTCCCAGTCGGCCAGGCCCCTGGCCTTGTCCCCGAGGCTCTCGCGCAGGCGCTTGCCGCCGTCGGGCGTGGTCAGGGTCAGGGGTATGCCGGCGAGCAGGGCCCGGCCGGAGGTGTCGAGGTTGTCGGGGTGCTCGTCGTGGGAGAGCAGCACCACGTCGATGCGGCCGAGGTCGCCGGGGCCGCCGGCGGAGGGCGCGGTCTTGGTCAGGACCCGGCCCCCGGGCCGGCTGTAGTCGCCGGGAGCGTCGAAGGTCGGATCGGTCAGGAAGCGCAGGCCGCCGTACTCGAAGAAGGCGGTCGGGCCGCCGAGGACGCGGACGGGGAAGTCGGGTGTCACGGGAGCAGAAGACATGCAGCACCTCACGGATAGACGCGGTCAAACCGTGAGATGACCGTAACCGTTCCTCATGGATGCAGGCAAGCCGTACCATGAGAAGCATGGAGGAGCCCGTGACAGAACAGCCCGCCCCGCCGCCCGCACAGGGCGAGGAGGAACACCCCTCCCTGGCCCTCGCCAACACGTCGATCGCGCTGCCAGGCGGGCGCACACTCGATCTCGTGGGCACCCCCGCGCAGGCGAACCACTGGCTGACACAGCGCGGCCTCGCCCCGGTCGACGCCGGCATGCGGGAGATGTGCGCGACCCAGCTGCGGTCGCTGCGCGAGCAGATCAGGTCGCTGTTCGCGGCCCGCGCCGACGGCGTGCCCGCCCTGCCCGCGGCGCTGACGGCCATCAACGACGCGATGACCAGGGTCCCCACGGCCCCGCTGCTGCGGTGGGACGACAAGACCGGCCCCTACCGCACCGCCCCCCACCCCACCACCGCGATCGTCGACCTCGCCCTGGCCACGCTCGCCGCCGACGCCGCCGACCTGCTCACCTCCCCCGCGGCCGAGCGCCTCATCGCCTGCGGTTCCCCGCCCTGCAACCGCTACCTGCTCCGGCACGGCCGCCGCCACTGGTGCTCCACCCGCTGCGGCGACCGCGCCCGAGCGGCCCGCGCGTACGCGCGCCGCACCGAGCAGCGCTGACTGCGCCCTGGTCAGGGCCGGGCGAGTGCCCGTCATACCGCCTACGCTCTGGCCCTGAGCGACGCGTTGTCGCAGCCGGAGTCACTGGCCCTCGTCAGAGCGGCAGCGGAGGAACATGCGGGTCAAGGACGGGCACGTCAGGGGCTAAGCAGGCAGCGTGAGACCGAGGGGCGGGTAGCTCTCGCCGCCCACGCGTTCGGCCGCCTCGATGTAGCCGGCCAGGGCGTCGCGCGACTGGGCGAGCCTTTCCAGCTGGTCGTCCAGGCGGCGCAGACGGGACCGCATGGCGGCCAGCAGCTCGGGACAGCCCAGCAGTTCCGGTGCCTCCCCGGTGGCGCACGGCAGCAAGTACGCGATGTCCTCCGAGGACAGGCCGGCACCGAGCAGGTGGCGGATCTGCTTCACGCGCAGCAGGGCGCCCTCGTCGTACTCGCGGTAGCCGTTCGCTCCGCGGGCCGGCTCCAGCAGGCCCTGGGACTCGTAGTAGCGCAGCTGATGGGCGTTGACGCCCGTCCGCCGGCTCAGTTCCCCGATCCGCATCGCCAACCTCGCTTGACCTTCACACCGGTATCAACGTTGACGATGCTGCCATGGACGACAGAACCCGAACACCCGTGACAGTCATCGGACTTGGTCTCATGGGCCAGGCACTCGCCAGGGCATTCCTCGAGGCCGGGCACCCCACTACCGTTTGGAACCGTACGGCCGCCAAGGCCGACCGGCTGGTGGCCGAGGGGGCGCGATCGGCGCCCACCGTCGGCGACGCGGTCGAGGCGGGTTCCCTGACGATCATCTGTCTCACCGACTACCGAGCCGTGCGCGAGGTGCTCGGCGCGAGCGATGTCGAGCTGGACGGCACGACGCTGATCAACCTGACCTCGGGCGACTCGGGCCAGGCGCGGGAAACCGCCCGGTGGGCGGAAGCGCGAGGAGCCCGCTACCTGGACGGCGCCGTCATGGCCATCCCGCCGGCCATCGGGACTCCTGATGCGGTGATCCTGCACAGCGGGGCGCGCTCGGACTTCGACGCGCACGAGTCGGCACTCGGCGCGCTCGGCACCGTCACCTACCTCGGTGCGGACCACGGTCTGGCGTCGCTGTACGACGCGGCCGGCCTGACCATGATGTGGAGCGTGCTGAACGCCTGGCTCCAGGGCACGGCCCTGCTCAGGACGGCGGGCGTCGACGCCGCGACGTATGCGCCGTTCGCGCGGCACATCGCCGCCGGCGTCGCCGACTGGCTGCCGGGGTACGCCGAGCAGATCGACAGAGGCTCGTTCCCGGCCGAGGTGTCGGCACTGGAGACCGACGCGCGGGCGATGGCGCATCTGATCGAGGAGAGCGAGGCGGTGGGCGTCAACGCCGAGCTGCCCAGGCTGATCAAGGCGATGGCCGATCGTGCGATCGCCGCCGGGCACGGCAAGGAGCAGTATCCGGTGCTGATCGAGGAGTTCGGCAAGCCCGGCGCCCGCTGACCGAGGGCTGACGCCTCACGCCGAGTCGTTCAGCAGCCTGCTCAAGTGCTCGCTCCCCGGCCCCAGAAGATCGGGCAGTGGCGGCGCCTCCTCGTACCAGCGCTTCTCGTACTCCCAGCAGAGCCAGCCGTCCCAGCCGTGGCGGGAGAGGACCTCGACGCACTCGGCCAGCGGGAGGACGCCCGCGCCGAGGGGCAGGGGCGTGGTGTCGTCGGGGGAGGCGATGTCCTTGACCTGGACGTAGCCGAGGTGCGGGGAGAGCGCCGCGTAGGTCTCGGAGGGCTGCTCGCCGCCGAGCCAGGTGTGCATCACGTCCCAGAGGGCGCCGACCTGGCGGTGCCCGACGAGGCCGAGGATCCGCATCGCGTCGGCGGCGGTGCGGTGCGAGTCGTGGGTTTCGAGGAGGATGCGCACGCCCAGGTCGTTCGCGTGTTCGGCGGCCGTGCCCAGGCGCCGGGCGGCCGTCGCGTCGGCCTCTTCGGGGGTCTGCACGTCGAGGTCGCCGCCGGGGAAGACCCGGACGTACGGGGCGCCCAGGTCGCGGGCCAGGTCCAGGAGGGCACGGATCTCGGCCAGGACGGGCTCGTCGTCGCCCGGCGCGGCGACCCGTACGTAGCCCGCCAGGCCCAGGAGCTCTACGCCCGCTCCCTTGAACTCGGCCGCGACGTCCGCCCGTTCGGCGGGGCCGAGGCCGGTGTGGACCGGTTCCTCGGGGTGGGTGCGCAGCTCCACGCCGTGATAGCCGTGGGCGGTCGCGAGCCGCAGGACGTCGGGCAGGGGCAGGCCGGGGACACCGAGGGTGGAGAACGCCAGCTTCATGTTGACGGACCCTACCCGGCACTCCCGCCGGCGACTCTCCTTCGTCACTCGGGTGTTTCGTGGAGATCCAGTCGCCAGTCCTGGCCCGTCAGCTCCCGGCCGAAGGAGCGGTGCGGTTTCTCCGCCACCAGGACGAAACCGTGGCGCTGGTAGATGCGGCGGGCCGCGGTGAGGATGTCGTTGGTCCACAGGACGACCTCGCGGTAGCCGGCCTCGCGCGCGAAGGCGACGAGCGCCCCGACGAGCCGGTCGCCGATGCCCAGGCCGCGTGCGTCCGGCTCGACCAGCAGGAGCCGCAGGCGGGCGGCGCCAGGGGTGTCGTCCCGTACGCACATCACGCAGCCCACCGGCCGGCCGTCCAGCTCGGCGATCCAGGTCCGCTCCAGGTGCGGGTCGTGGTCCTCGCCGTAGTCGGCGACGATCCTCGCCACCAGCCCCTCGTAGTCGGCGTCGAAGCCGTACTCGGCCGCGTACAGCGCGGCGTTGCGCTGCACGATCCAGCCGAGGTCGCCGGGGGCCGGCTCCCGCAGCACGACGTCCTCGGGACGCGGGGCGCGGCCCTCGCCGAGGATCGTCCGGACGGTCCGCATGGCTTCCGCCAGCCGGAGCCGGTCCTCGGCCCGGACCGTGGCCAGCATCGCCCCGACCGACTGCTGCGCCCGCTCGTCGAGCAGCGCGGCGGCCTCCCGGCCGGGCGCGGTGAGTGTGACGCGGCGGCGGCGCGGATCCGTCTCGGACGGGCCGCGCTCGACCAGCCCGTCCTCCTCGAACTTGTTCAGGATGCGGGTCAGGTACCCGGCGTCCAGGTGCAGCTGGGCGCGCAGGTCGGCGGCGTCCGTACGGGGCGCGTGCGCCAGTTCGTAGAGCACGCGGGACTCGGTGAGGGTGTAGGGGGCGTAGAGCCGGCGGCCGTAGTCGAGGGCGCCGATGACGTTCGTGTAGAAGCGGTTGAAGGAGCGGATGTCCTGAACGGTCATGGGCTCGGCCTCCGATACTTGACTCAGTCAGAGATACCTGTGGGTCGAGCCTAGACGTCCAGGGCATTCGGGACCAGACACGAGGCGATCCGGACGGGCGGCCGACGAAAGGGACGGGCGACGGCCGATGAGTTCTTCCGTGTTCCACAGTCAGAAGAGGCGTTCGTGCGTCGCAGCCGCGAGTGTTGTGGAAGCGTGCACCGACGGAATCTGCCGAGAACCCGACACGAGATACCGAGGAACCCCGGATGCGTACTCTGATCAGCACCGCTTTCATCTCGCTCGACGGCGTCGTGGAGGCCCCGGGCGGCGAGCCCGGTTACCGGAACTCCGGGTGGACCTTCAAGAACGTCGAGTTCCTTCCCGAGGCATTCGAGATCAAGGGCCGGGAGCAGAAGGAAGCCACCGCGATGATGCTGGGTCGCACCAGCTATGAGGCGTTCAGTCAGGTGTGGCCCGACATGGAGGATTTCGCCGACTACAAGGTGATGCCGAAGTACGTCGTCTCCACCACCCTCGCCGAGGAGAACCTGGTGTCGAACTGGGGCGAGACCACGATCCTGCGCTCGCTCGACGACGTCGCCGCGCTGAAGGAGACCGAGGGCGGCCCGATCATCGTCCACGGCAGCGCCTCCCTGAACCAGGCCCTTTCCGACGCCGGCCTGATCGACCGCTACCACCTGCTCGTCTTCCCGCTCCTGCTCGGGGCGGGCAAGCGGCTCTTCAGCGCCACGGACAAGGACACCCAGAAGCTGCGGCTCGTCGAGCACGAGGCCTACGCCAACGGGCTGCAGAAGAACGTCTTCGACGTCGTTCGCTGACGAGGCCGCCCCCGCACGCGTCCTGCCGTCGCGTTCCCGGACGCGGCACTCACCGGAGGTGCCTGCCCGGCGGACGCTGGATCACATGAGGACGAGGCGTTCAGGCCGAAGCGGGGGCGTGGGGGCGGCAGCCTCCACGCCCCCGGCGCCGACGCCGAGCACCCGGCAGGCCACCGCACGGGCAGCCCGGGCACCGACCCCGAGCTCCCTCACCCCACAGCACCTCAAGAAGACCGCGGCACCCCGGAGGATCCGCGCACCATCAACTCGCCCCGGACCGACGCGATCCCCCCGGGCGGTGCCTCCTCGCGGCCCATGGCGATCCGCCCGGCCCGGGCTCCCGCCTCCGCCAGCGGCAGCCGCACGGTCGTCAGCGACGGCACCGCGTCGATGCTGAACGGCAGATCGTCGAACCCCGCCACCGACACGTCCTCCGGAATCCGCAGGCCCGAGTCCCGCAGCGCAGCGCACGCCCCCAGTGCGACGGAGTCGTTCGCGGCGACGACCGCCGTCAGCGACGGGTCACGCCGCAGCAGCTCCAGCGTCGCCTCGTAGCCGGACCGCCGGTCGTAGCGTCCGTGCACCGTCCACCGCGGGTCCTCCTCGATGCCGTGCGCGGCCAGCGCGGCCCGGTGCCCTTCCAGCCGGTGCCGCGTGGTCGTGCGCTCCTCGGGGCCCGCGATGTAGCCGAGCCGCCGGTGGCCGAGCCCGATGAGGTGCTCGGTCAGCTCCTGCCCGCCGCCGCGGTTGTCGAAGGTCAGCGCGATGGCACCGGTGTCCGGTGCCGGCGGGCGTCCACACAGCACGACCCGCGTCCCGGCCTCCGCCAGCTTCCGCACCTTCGCGTCCATGGCCGCCTGGTGCGCCGCGTCCTCGATCGCCCCGCCGGTCAGCACCACGGCCGCGGCCCGCTGCCGTTGCAGCAGCGTGAGATACGTCAGTTCCCGCTCCGGGGAGCCGCCCGTGTTGCAGACCACCGCGAGTCTCTCCCCGCCCGCCCGGCCGCCCGGCCCGCCGATCTCGGCCTGGATCGCGCTCGCCATGATCCCGAAGAACGGGTCGGCGATGTCGTTCACCAGGATCCCGACCAGGTCGGAGGTGGCGGCGGCCAGGGCACTGGCGGGCCCGTTGAGCACGTAGTCCAGCTCGTCCACGGCCTTCAGCACCCGCTCCCGGGTGGACGCGGCCACGGGGTAGTTCCCGTTCAGCACGCGCGACACCGTCGCGGGCGAGACCTGCGCGCGGGCCGCCACGTCCGCCAGGGTCACCGTCATCTCGTCGTCCTCCGGTCGCGCATCTCGTCTCCGCCCTCGTACACATCCAGACCACTGGCCATGGTTCCGAGCGGAACAGCGGGTCGACCGCCTCTGCTCCGACGAACCCATGGCCAAGGTTCCGAGCAGACCTTAAGCCCCCGACCCCGGGTTGTTCGCCCCCTCGAACAACTCGTCCTGGTCACGGTCTTGTCCGGACCGCGGTTCAGAGGCTAGCTTCTCTCTGTATAGAAAGCGCTTGCTGCAACGCTCACCAGTCCGCGGCCGCCCCACCGGGCCGCCCGTGATGGGTGAGGCGTACGCGGCGCGACGACCGCGTACGAAGGGAACGACGTGACACGCAAGACGGTGCGTATCGCCATGAACGGCGTGACCGGGCGCATGGGCTACCGCCAGCACCTGGTCCGCTCCATCCTGGCCCTGCGCGAGCAGGGCGGTCTCGACCTCGGCGACGGCACCGTGCTGTGGCCCGAGCCGATCCTGGTCGGCCGCCGTGAGCACGCACTGAAGGCGATGGCCGAGCAGCACGGGCTGGAGCACGTCTCGACCGACCTGGACGCGGTCCTCGCCGACGAGACGGTGGACATCTACTTCGACGCGCAGGTCACCTCCGCCCGCGAGGAGGCGCTGAAGAAGGCCATCGCGGCCGGCAAGCACATCTACACCGAGAAGCCGACCGCCACCGGCCTCGACGGCGCCCTGGACCTCGCCCGGCGGGCGAACGAGGCCGGCATCAAGCACGGCGTCGTCCAGGACAAGCTCTTCCTCCCGGGCCTGCTGAAGCTGAAGCGCCTGATCGACGGCGGCTTCTTCGGCCGGATCCTCTCGATCCGCGGCGAGTTCGGCTACTGGGTCTTCGAGGGCGACTGGCAGGCCGCCCAGCGCCCGTCGTGGAACTACCGCGCCGAGGACGGCGGCGGCATCGTCGTCGACATGTTCCCGCACTGGGAGTACGTGCTGCACGAGCTGTTCGGCCGGGTGAAGTCCGTCCAGGCGCTCACCGCCACGCACATCCCGCAGCGCTGGGACGAGAACGACAAGCCGTACGACGCGACGGCCGACGACGCCGCGTACGGCATCTTCGAGCTGGAGGGCGGCGCGATCGCCCAGATCAACTCCTCCTGGGCCGTGCGCGTCAACCGCGACGAGCTGGTGGAGTTCCAGGTGGACGGCACGGAGGGCTCCGCGGTGGCGGGCCTGCGCAACTGCCGTGTCCAGCACCGCAGCGCCACCCCCAAGCCGGTCTGGAACCCGGACATCCCCGCCACGGAGGTCTTCCGCGACCAGTGGCAGGAGGTCCCGGACAACACCGAGTTCGACAACGGCTTCAAGGCCCAGTGGGAGCTGTTCCTCAGGCACGTCTACGCCGACGCCCCCTACCACTGGGACCTGCTGGCCGGTGCCCGCGGTGTCCAGCTCGCCGAGCTGGGCCTGACGTCCTCGGCCGAAGGCCGCCGTCTCGACGTACCGGAGATCTCGCTGTGACGATCCGACTCCCCGGCGCCGACGGGGCGCTGCGGACGTACGAGCCCCGCGCCGAACCGCTCGCGGTGACCCCCGGCACGCCGTTCACCTCCCGCACGGTCTTCTCGGCGGCGCACGTCGTCGCCGACCCGTTCGCGGACGTCTCCCCCGACTCGCCCGCCGCGGTCGACTGGGACGCCACCCTCGCCTTCCGCCGCCACCTGTGGTCGCACGGGCTGGGGGTCGCCGAGGCCATGGACACCGCCCAGCGCGGCATGGGCCTGGACTGGGCGGGCGCGGCGGAACTGATCCGCCGGTCGGCGGCCGAGGCCAAGTCGGTCGGCGGCCGGATCGCCTGCGGTGTGGGCACCGACCAGATCGTCTCCGGTTCACTGGCGGAGGTCCGCGCGGCCTACGAGGAGCAGCTCGCGGTCGTCGAGGAGTCCGGCGCGCAGGCCATCCTGATGGCGTCCCGGGCACTCGCGGCGGCGGCCTCCGGCCCCGAGGACTACCTGGAGGTCTACGGCCACCTGCTGCGCCAGGCCGCCGAGCCGGTGGTCCTGCACTGGCTCGGCCCGATGTTCGACCCGGCGCTGGAGGGCTACTGGGGGTCGGGCGACCTGGACGCGGCGACGGACACGTTCCTGGACGTGATCGCGGCCCACCCCGACAAGGTCGACGGCATCAAGGTCTCCCTGCTGGACGCCCAGCGCGAGATCGACATCCGCCGCCGGCTCCCGCAGGGCGTGCGCTGCTACACGGGCGACGACTTCAACTACCCCGAGCTGATCGCGGGTGACGAGCAGGGCTTCAGCCATGCGCTGCTCGGCATCTTCGACCCGCTGGGTCCGCTGGCGGCTCAGGCGGTCCGGGTCCTGGACACCGGCGACGTGCGGGGCTTCCGCGATCTGCTGGACCCCACGGTCGGGCTCTCCCGGCACCTCTTCCAGACCCCGACCCGCTTCTACAAGACGGGCGTGGTGTTCCTGGCCTGGCTGGCGGGCCACCAGTCGCACTTCACGATGGTCGGCGGCCTGCAGTCGGCCCGCTCGCTGCCGCACTTCGCGACGGCGTACGAACTGGCCGACGGGCTGGGGCTGTTCCCCGACCCGAAGCTGGCGGAGGAACGGATGAAGACAATGCTGAGCGTGTACGGGGTGAACCAGTGAGCGGGTCGCTGGAGCGCTTCTCCATCAACCAGATGACGGTGAAGCAGCTGTCGTTGCCGGAACTGGTGGACGGCTGCGCCCTGCTGGGCATCCGCAACGTGGGGCTCTGGCGCGAGCCGGTCCAGGCGCACGGCCTGGAGGCCACGGCCAAGCTGGTCCGGGACGCGGGGCTGACGGTGACGACGTTGTGCCGGGGCGGCTTCTTCACGGCGATCGAGCCGCGGGAGCGGGCGGAGGCCCTGGCCGACAACCGCCGCGCGATCGACGAGGCGGCGACGCTGGGCACGGACACGCTGGTCCTGGTCTCGGGCGGTCTCCCCGCGGGCTCGAAGGACCTGCACGGCGCCCGTGAGCGCATCGCGGACGCCCTGTCGGAGCTGGGCCCGTACGCGGAGCGGCACGGCGTCCGCCTGGCGATCGAGCCGCTCCACCCCATGTACGCCGCGGACCGCTGTGTGGTGTCGACCCTGGCCCAGGCCCTGGACCTCGCCGAACGCTTCCCGGCGCACCAGGTCGGAGTGACGGTCGACACGTACCACATCTGGTGGGACGACACCGCGCCCGCGCAGATCGCCCGGGCGGGCGCGGGCGGCCGCATCCACACCTTCCAGCTCGCGGACTGGACGACTCCCCTCCCGGAGGGCGTCCTCACCGGCCGCGGCCAGATCGGCGACGGGTCGATCGACATGCGGGAGTGGCAGGGCCACGTGGAGGCGGCCGGCTACACCGGCGCCATCGAGGTGGAGCTGTTCAACGACGTCCTGTGGGCCCGGGACGGCCAGGAGGTCCTGGCAGAGACGGCGGAGAGGTTCGCCGCGCACACGCGCTGACCCCACCCCGGCCCCCACCCACTGCCCTGCCCCACGGACCCCGGGGGCGGGGCGGCGGTGTGTCCGGGGCCACCGCGGGTGCGGTGCGGCGGGGCGTCAGGGACGTCAGCGCCACCCCGCCCACCAGCAACGCCCCCGCGCACCACCGCAGCGGGCTCACCGGCTCGCCCAGGAACAGGAACGCCGAAGACATGCCGAAGACGGGGACCAGGAGCGAGAACGGCGCCACCGTCGAGGCGGGGTGGTGGCGCAGGAGGAAGCCCCACGCTCCGAAGCCGAAGACCGTGGTGATCCAGGCGACGTAGACGACCGTGCCCGCGCCCTGCCAGTCCAGGGCGCGCAGGGCCGCCAGGTCGCGTGCGGGGCCCTCCGTGAGGAGGGAGAGGGCCAGCAGGGGGAGGACCGGGACCGTGCTGACCCAGACCATGAAGTTCAGCGCGTCGGGCGGAGCCGCCTTGCGCGTGAGGACGTTCGACGCGCCCCAGCAGGCCGCCGCCCCGACGACCAGGGCGAACGCCCCGAGCGGACCCGAGGCGCCCTCGTCCACGGCCGCCACGGCGATACCGGCCAGGGCGACCAGCATGCCCAGCAGGCGGACGCGGGAAGGCCGTTCGCCCAGGGTCAGGGCCGCGACGGCCGCCGTGAACACCGCCTGGATCTGCAGGACCAGGGAGGACAGGCCCGCCGGCATGCCCGCGTCCATGCCGACGAAGAGAAGGCCGAACTTCGCCACACCCAGGACCAGACCGACCGCCACGATCCACTTCCACGCCACCTTCGGGCGGCCCACGAGGAACACCGCCGGGAGCGCCGCCGCGAGGAAGCGCAGGGCGGAGAAGAGCAGGGGCGGGAAGTGGTCCAGGCCGATCTCGATGACCGTGAAGTTGACGCCCCAGACGGCGGCGACCAGGACGGCGAGGGCGAGGTGTGACGGGCGCATGCGCCGAGCATCACGCTCGGCGACCGTGAAGCACCAGCGATGATTACTGCATGGTTGGATGAAGCATCGCTAAGCGGAAAGGGGCACCCCGTGCTCGACCTCCAGCGGCTGCGCGCCCTGCACGCCGTCTCCGTGCACGGCACCGTCGGCGCCGCCGCGCTCGCGCTCGGGTACACGCCCTCCGCGGTGTCCCAGCAGATCGCCAAACTGGAGCGGGAGACCCGGACCGTGCTGCTGGAGCGGGAGGGGCGGGGCGTGCGCCTCACCGACGAGGCCCGGCAACTGGTGTCGGCCGCCCAGGAGTTGCTCGCGATCGTGGAGCGCGCGGAGACCGAGCTGGAGGAGCGGCGGGGCCGGCCGGCGGGGCGGCTGACCGTCGCCGCGTTCGCCTCGGCGGCGCGCGGGCTGATGCCGGGCGTGCTGGCCGAACTGGGCCGCAGGCATCCCGCCCTGGACGCCCGGCTCTCCGAGGTCGACCCGCATCTGTCGGTCGACCTGGTGGCGAAGGGCGCCGTGGACCTCGCCGTCGCGCACGACTGGGACATCGCGCCGCTGCCCGCCCCGCCGGGCCTGGAGCAGGCGGTCATCGGGGACGACCTGTGCGATCTGCTCGTCCCGGAAGGCCATCCCTTCGCCGGGCGGTCCGCCGTGCGGCGGGAGGAGCTGGGCGGCGAGCGGTGGATCTGCCAGCCGCCGGGGCGGGTCTGCCACGACTGGCTGCTGCGGACGCTGCGCACGGCCGGGCACGAGCCGGACATCGTCCACCAGGCCGACGAGAACCCCACCCTCGTGGCCCTGGTCGCCGCAGGGCTCGGGGTCGCGCTCATCCCGCGGCTGGGGCGGGGGCCGCTGCCCGCCGGGGTGGTGGAGGTGCCGCTCGATCCGATGCCGGTGCGGCGGCTGTACGCGCTGTGGCGGACGGGGGCGGCCCGGCGTCCGGCCATCGCGGAATTCGTACGGGTGCTCGGTGAGCAGTGGCCGAAAGTGGCGGCTCATCCGCCCCGTTGAGCCCCTGGTTCACCTCGCGTACCGACTTGCGGAAATCCGGGCCGAGTCGGGAACCCGGGCCGGACCGTCCCCGTCCAATCGCAGGCCTCCGGAGAGTCACCACGGTGCGGTGTCGGCCCTCGCCACTGGCTGCGATCGCTGACCACCCTCTCCGCCGTACCGCGGCCGGCGGCACCGCCGCCATCGGCGCGTCCCCCTCCAACCGCGCCGGTGGCGGCCCCTCGTGCGGTTACTGTGCATTCCCTTGACTGGCAGAAACTTCCCGGTTATTGCTGACCTCTTGGAAGTTTCCTTCAGCGGATCCGAGCGGATCACCCTCCGGAAGGAGCGCACGTGCACGACACCGGCACGGGAAGCACGGGAAACACGGCACAGCCCTCCAGACGTACCGTCCTCGCCGCCACGGCCGGCGTCACCGCCGCCCTCGCGGCCGCCGGGCCCGCGCACGCCGCCGCCCCGGACGACAGCCGGCTGCGCGCCATCGTCTCCCGCATGACGCTTCAGGAGAAGGTCGGCCAGCTCTTCGTGATGCGGGTCTACGGCCACTCCGCCACCGCCCCCGACCAGGCCGACGTCGCCGCCAATCTCAAGGAGATCGGGGTCCGTACGGCCGCCGAGCTGGTCGCGAAGTACCGGGTCGGCGGCATCATCTACTTCACCTGGGCGCACAACACCCGCGACCCGCACCAGATCGCCGACCTGTCCAACGGCATCCAGCGGGCCTCCCTGGGACTGCCGCGTGGGCTGCCCGTGCTCATCTCCACCGACCAGGAGCACGGGATCGTCGCCCGGGTGGGCAAGCCGGCGACGCTGTTCCCTGGGGCCATGGCGCTCGGCGCGGGCGGGTCGCGGTCCGACGCCCGTGCGCTCGGGCGGATCGCGGGCGCCGAGCTGCGCGCGATGGGGATCCGGCAGGACTACTCCCCCGTGGCCGACGTGAACGTCAACCCGGCCAACCCGGTCATCGGCGTGCGGTCCTTCGGCGCCGACCCACGGGCCGTGTCCGCTCTGGTGGCCGCCGAGGTCGCCGGGTACCAGGGGTCGGGGGTCGCCGCGACCGCCAAGCACTTCCCCGGGCACGGGGACACCAACGTCGACAGCCACACCGGCTTCCCCACCATCACGCACAGCCGGGAGCTGTGGGAGAAGCTGGACGCACCGCCGTTCCGGGCCGCGATCGCCGCGGGCATCGACTCGATCATGACCGCGCACCTGATGGTCCCGGCCCTCGACGGCTCCGGCGACCCGGCCACCCTCTCCCGCCCGATCCTCACCGGCATCCTGCGCGAACAGCTCGGCTACGACGGGGTCGTCGTCACCGACTCCCTCGGCATGGAGGGCGTACGGACCAAGTACGGCGACGCCCGGGTGCCGGTGCTCGCGCTGAAGGCGGGCGTGGACCAGCTGCTCAACCCGCCCGACCTCGACCTCGCCTGGAACGCCGTCCTGACCGCCGTGCGCGAGGGCGAGCTCACCGAGGCCCGGCTCGACGAATCGATCCTGCGGGTGCTGCGGCTGAAGTCCAGGCTGGGGCTGTTCCGTTCGCCGTACGTCGGTCAGGGCGGTGTGGACCGGACCGTCGGGACCCGTTCGCATCTGGCGGCGGCCGACCGGATCGCCGAGCGGACGACGACGCTGCTCGTCAACGAGGGGCGGCTGCTGCCCCTGTCGCGGCGCCGGCACCCCAAGGTGCTCGTGGTGGGCGCGGATCCGGCCTCGCCGTCCGGCACGACGGGACCGCCCACGGGCGTGCTCGCCGGCGCGCTGAACGAACTGGGCTTCACCGCCACCGCCCTGTCGACCGGCACGGCCCCTTCCGCGGCGGCCATCGCGAAGGCGGTCGCGGCGGCCCGGGACGCGGACGCGGTGGTGGCCGCCACGTACAACGTCACCGCGAGCAGCAGCCAGAAGGCGCTGGTGGAGCAGCTCGTGGCGACCGGGAGGCCGGTCGTCGCGGTGGCGATCCGCAATCCGTACGACGTGGCCCACCTGCCGTCCGCGCCGGCCTGCCTGGCCGCCTACTCCTGGACCGACGTCGAACTGCGGGCCGCCGCACGGGTGATCGCCGGGCGGGTGAAGCCGCGCGGGAAGCTGCCGGTGGCGGTGCAGCGGGCGGATGATCCGGAGCAGGTGCTGTACCCCATCGGCTACGGGCTGTCGTACTAGACGTACGCCACGGACCGGGCGCACCACCCCCAACGTGCGCAAACCGCCCCATGTGCCTGGCGTGCGCCCGCAACGGCGGGTCACGCTGGGCGAGCACACTCGGGGGGTCGGCGATGCGTGAGCGAAGCGTTGTGGGGGCGGTCTGCGGGCTCCTGGTCCTGCTCGGCGCGCTGCTGACCGGCTGCCAGAGCCCGTCGGGCGGCGTGGCGGAGGACGGCCGGCTGGGCGAGCCGGCCACCGGGAGGACCGCCACGGCGTCGCCGGTGCCGACCCGGCCGTCCGGGTACGGGGCGGTGTTCCTCGCGGTCGGCGAGTGCAGTTCGTTCGGTACGACGAGCTTCACCGAGGTGCCGTGCACCGGTGAACGGGCGGCGGCCCGGGTCGTCGCGCGGCACGACGGCACTGTGCGGGACGGGCCGCGCTGCCCGGAGACCACCGACTTCGTGCTGCACATCAGCGAGCAGCGGCCCGCGTCCGACGAGGACGGCGACGGGGCGGTCCCGCAGGGCTACGCCTGCATGCGCAACCTGCAGCCGCCGCATCCCGGTGACCCGGGCGGCGGGGGCGGGCCCCGTACGATCGTCGGCGACTGCGTCTACGGCTCCGGCGACGGCCAGGTCCGCGAGACCGCCTGCGACGGCACGGGCAGGCACGAGCCTCAGTACGAGGTGACCCGGGCGGTCACCGAGCGGGCCGACTGCCCCGGCCCTACGGCCCTGTACGTCCGGCTGGGCGGGAAGCGGCCGGTGGGGTGCGCCCGGCCGCTGTGAGCGGGCCTCGGCCATCACCCGTGTCAACCCGTCAGCCCCCTGCGTGACAGTCTTCGCCGGGCCTCGGCCATCTGGTTGCGGACGTGCTCGGGGGGCAGGTCCGCCGCCAGTCGGGCCAGTTCCTCGAAGGTCGACAGATAGGTTCCCTCGCTGCCCTCGCCCCGCAACACCCTCTCCCGCTCGACGAAGGGCCGGACGGCCTTCCAGACCGAGACGATCCGGGTGCGCAGGACCGTGACCAGCAGGGTCTGGTCGAGCAGACCGAAGACGGCGAGGTTGGCGAACGACTGGTAGTAGTACACGACGCTGCAGAAGGCCGCCTTGGCCTCGACCGGCAGCCCGCGTACCCCGTCGGCCGGGTCGTGCTCGGCGCCCAGGCGGGTGCACACGTAATCGTGCTGTTCGTGGAACTCCGCGGACCTGAACTCCCTGAGCAGATCGACCAGCACCGATATGTGGTTGGCGTGCTTCGCAGTGCGGGCCTGCCGTGCACTGAACACGATGGAGGTCACCACTGCGACGACGGCGATGGCCGTGGTCACGATGTTGAAGACGACAGAACTGTCCATCCGGTCACCGTACGGAGCATTCACCGCGGGCGCAGGAACATGCGAACCGCCCCTCGGTCCCGGGGGTGAGGGGCGGTCGTGTGCATGCGGCGGACGGTTACGGACGCAGCGTCATCTCACGCTGCACGTCCCGCTTGTCGAGCTTGGCGTCGAACTTCGCCAGTGGCTTCGCCGCCTGCGGGTCGGCCTGCACCGAGCTGGAGGCGACACCGGCCCAGTCGAGGATGCGGGCGGTGGCCAGGGCCTTCTGCTCGGGCACGAGGCCCGCGACGTTGGCGCCGTGGTTCATGCCGGGGGCGGTCATGACGTAGGAGTCCTTCGCGCCCTTGCCGACGCGGAAGGGCTCCGCGCTCCACGGGTCGTTCTGCCCGTTGACGAACAGCATGTGGCGGGCGTTGTGCCGGACCCAGGTGTCGATGTCCCGCATCGCCGACGGCTGGAACTTCATGGGGATGTCCCGGGGGACGAAGTTGCGCGGCGGCTGGTAGCCGTAGCGGATGTACTGCTTCTCGATGTGCGGGAAGCGGATGGTCGGCGCGCCGAGCTGGGTGCCGGCCTGGTAGTAGTACGGCGTGTAGGTCGTCAGACCCTGGTCGGCGTAGGCGGAGAAGCCGGAGATCGTGTCGACGGAGTCCCAGATCTCCTCGTCGGTGGCGTTCTTGGCGTCGGCCGGGATCTGGTCGCAGTCGGACAGCAGGCTGTACTGCCAGAAGCCCCACACGTAGTCGAGGACGGTCGCCTCGTAGGCCTTGTCCAGGCTGCCGATGGTGTTGAAGGTGAGGCCGTTGTCCTGCGCGAAGGCCGCGTACTTCTTCTCCAGCGGCTCGCGGCGCACCAGCGCCTCGCGCTGCACGCCGTTCAGGCGGTCGCGGCACTCCTTGGTGCCGACGCCGGCGAAGAAGCGGTCGTAGGCCGAGTCCTCCTTGTTCACCACGTCGTTGGGGGCGACGTAGGCGACGACGCCGTCCATGTCCCGCGGGTAGAAGCGCTCGTAGTAGGTGGCGGTCATGCCGCCCTTCGAGCCGCCCGTGGAGATCCACTTCTTGCTGTAGAGGCTCTTCAGGGCCTTGAAGACGCGGTGCTGGTCGCTGGCCGCCTGCCAGATGTCCAGCTTGGACCAGTCGGCCGGGGCGGGCCGGGACGGGGTGAAGAAGCGGTACTCCAGGGAGACCTGGTTGCCGTCCACGATCTGGGTGGGCTCGCTGCGACGGGGCGTCGTGGAGACGTTGTAGCCACTGGTGAAGAACACCGTCGGGCGCGAGACGTCCTTGTGCAGCAGGGTGATGCGCTGCTGGAACGTGCCCTTCGAAGGCTTGTGGTGGTCGACCGGCTGCGTGTAGTTCAGGACGAAGAAGCGGTAACCGGTGTACGGCTTCTCCTCGACCAGGCTCATGCCCGGTATGGAGAGCAGCCTCTCCTTGATGTCGGTGGTGCTGTCGGTGCCGGCGGCGTCGGCGGCGGTGGCCGCTCCCGCCGTGCCCAGTGTGCCTATGAGCACCGTGAGCGCCAGCAGCCATCTGAGCGCCTTGCGCATGCGCACTCCCCTGTGAGACAGATGTGCGCCGGAAGGTAGCGGACCAACTCGCCGGAGCACCAGGGGACATGGGGAAAACCCTGTGCGCGGGGGGCGTGTCGCCGGGTGCGGTGCGGCGTCAGCAGAGGATCCAGCCGGAGTTGAACTTCCCCCTGCCGACCTGACCTCTGAGCCAGACGCAACGGCGCCCGGCGTGCACGGTCACCGGGCCGGCGTGGTGGGCGTACCTGCCCGCGTCGACGACCGGCCGGTTGCCGCGCGCCTGCACGCTCACCGACATCTTGCGCTTGGCGCCGGGCCTCTTGGTGAGGGTGACGGCGCAGACGTAGCCGCCGCGCTTGTAGACGAGCACGGTCCCGGTGGAGAACGGCAGGACGCGGACCTTGCGCCCGGGGCAGAACGCGGAGGTCGCGGCCTGCGCGTCGCCCGGCGCCGCGACGGCGAGCAGCCCGGAGGCGGTCAGCACGGCCAGCCCGAGCGCGAGCCGCCGGCGTATCGCTCCACTGTGCACTGTCGTCCTCCCGTACCGCGTCGTCCGCGACCATCGGCGTACGCCTGTACGGACGCATGACGTATGTCGGATGGTTGCACGAGCGTTACGAAAGCGCCGCGCGCCGACGCCGTCAGCGGGACGCGCCGACCGGCTCCTCCGGCTCGGCGGCGCCGATGAACGTCCGCCACAGCTCCGCGTACCGGCCGCCGCGGGCGAGCAGCTCCTCGTGCGTGCCGTCCTCGGCCACCCGGCCGTGGTCCATGACGACGACCCGGTCGGCGCGCGCGGCGGTGGTGAGGCGGTGGGCCACGACGAGCGTCGTGCGGCGGCCTGCCAGGCGGTCGGTGGCCTGGTTGACCTGGGCCTCCGTGGCCAGGTCCAGGGCGGCCGTGGCCTCGTCGAGCAGCAGGACGTCCGGGTCGACCAGCTCGGCGCGGGCCAGCGCGATCAGCTGACGCTGCCCGGCGGACAGGTTGCGGCCGCGCTCGGCGACCTCGTGGAGGTAGCCGCCCTCCAACGTGGCGATCATGTCGTGCGCGCCGACCGCGCGGGCCGCCGCCTCGACCTCGGCGTCGGTGGCGTCCGGGCGGCCGTAGGCGATGGCGTCGCGGACGGTGCCCTGGAAGAGGTACGCCTCCTGCGGGACGACGCCCAGACGGTGCCGGTACGAGGTGAGGTCGAGGGCGCGCAGATCGGTGCCGTCGACGGTGACCCGGCCGCCGGTGGGGTCGTAGAAGCGGGCCACGAGCTTGACGAGGGTCGACTTGCCCGCGCCGGTCTCGCCGACGAAGGCGACGGTCTGCCCGGCCGGGATGCGCAGGTCGACCCCGCCGAGGGCCGCCTCCCCCTCACCGGCGGCACCGTATGCGAAGTGCACGTCCTCGAAGGCGATCTCGCCACGCAGGGACAGCACTTCGCGGGGTTCGTCGGCGGACTTCGTCGACGTCGGCTCCTGGAGCAGCTCCTGGATGCGGCCCAGCGAGACGGACGCCTGCTGGTAGCCGTCGAAGACCTGGGACAGCTGCTGCACGGGCGCGAAGAACAGGTCGATGTAGAGCAGGTACGCCACCAGCGAGCCGATCGCCAGGGTCCCGTCGTCGACCCGGGCCCCACCCACGATCAGCACGGCCGCCGCGGCCACCGACGACAGGAACTGCACGAACGGGAAGTACACCGAGATCAGCCACTGGCCCCGGATGCGGGCCTGGCGGTAGCTGTCGCTGCGCTCGGCGAACCGCCGCCCGCCGTCCCGCTCGCGCCGGAAGGCCTGCACGATCCGCAGCCCGGACACCGACTCCTGCAGGTCGGCGTTGACCACCGACACGCGTTCGCGGGCCAGTTCGTAGGCCTTCACGCTCGCCCGGCGGAAGAAGTACGTGGCGATGATCAGCGGCGGCAGCGTCGCGAAGACGACCAGCGCGAGCTCCACGTCGATCACCAGCAGCGCGACCATGATCCCGAAGAAGGTGACGACCGAGACGAAGGCCGTGACCAGGCCCGTCTGGAGGAACGTCGACAGCGCGTCGACGTCGGTCGTCATCCGGGTCATGATCCGCCCGGTCAGCTCACGCTCGTAGTAGTCCAGCCCGAGGCGCTGGAGCTGGGAGAAGATCTTCAGCCGGAGCGAGTACAGGACCCGCTCGCCGGTACGCCCGGTCATCCGGGTCTCGCCCACCTGGGCGGCCCACTGCACCGCCACCGTCAGCAGCCCGAGCAGGGCCGCCGCCCACACGGCGCCGAGCGCGGCCTGGGTGACGCCCGAGTCGATGCCGTGCCGGATCAGCACGGGCAGCAGCAGGCCCATGCCCGCGTCGGTGGCGACCAGGGCGAGGCTGACCAGCAGCGGCAGCCCGAAGCCGCGCAGCAGCCGGCGCAGGCCGTAGGACTCCTCCGGCTGGACGGCGCGCGACTCGTCGATGTCGGGGACGTCGGTGGCCGGGGGCAGTGCCTCTACCTGGGCGAGCAGCTCGGGGGTGGCGGGGCTCTCGGTGAGGGCGAGGTCCTTGCGCTCGCGGTCGCCGCTCCACAACCGTGGGGTGACCCCGCGCTCGGCGTCGAACTCGGCGTCCAGCTCGTCCCGGACGGAGGTGTCCTCCTGGGGGCAGGCCGGCTGGGTGTGCCCCGGGGAGACGGCGCCCAGCTCGTCCGGGTCGGTGAGCAGGCGCCGGTAGAGGGCGGAGCGCCGCTGGAGTTCCTCGTGGGTGCCGATGTCGGCGAGGCGGCCGCCGTCCAGGACGGCGATGCGGTCGGCGAGGTTCAGGGTGGAGCGGCGGTGGGCGATCAGCAGGGTCGTACGGCCCCGCATGACGCTCTTGAGGGCCTCGTGGATCTCGTGCTCGACCCTCGCGTCCACGGCGGAGGTGGCGTCGTCCAGGACCAGCAGGCGCGGGTCGGTGAGGATCGCGCGGGCGAGGGCGACGCGCTGGCGCTGGCCGCCGGAGAGGGTGAGGCCGTGCTCACCGACCGTGGTGTCGTAGCCCTCGGGCAGCTCCCTGATGAAACGGTCCGCCTGGGCGGCGCGGGCCGCCTTCTCGATCTCCTCCTGGGTCGCGTCCGGGCGGCCGTAGGCGATGTTGCTGCGGACCGTGTCGGAGAAGAGGAACGAGTCCTCCGGGACCAGCCCGATCGCCGCCCGCAGCGACTGGAGGCTCAGCTCCCGCACGTCGTGCCCGCCGATCAGGACGGCCCCGCGGGTGACGTCGTAGAAGCGCGGCAGGAGGAGGGAGACGGTGGACTTGCCGGAGCCGGAGGAACCGACGACGGCGAGGGTCTCGCCGGGACGGATGTCGAAGGACAGGCCGTCGAGGACGTTGCGGTCGTCGTCGTAACCGAAGGAGACGTCGTCGAACTCGACCGTCGCGGGGGCGTCGGCGGGCAGGTCCTTGCGGCCGTCCTCGATCGACGGCTCGGTGTCGATCAGCTCCAGGACGCGCTCGGTGCCGGCGCGGGCCTGCTGGCCCACGGTGAGGACCACGGCGAGCATGCGGACCGGGCCGACGAGCTGGGCGAGGTAGGTGGAGAAGGCGACGAACGTGCCGAGCGTGATGTGCCCGCGCACCGCCAGCCAGCCGCCGAGGGCCAGCATCGCGACCTGGCCGAGGGCGGGGACGGCCTGGAGGGCCGGGGTGTAGACGGAGTTCAGGCGGATGGTGCGCAGCCGGCCCGCGAACAGCCGGCGGCCGACCTCCCTGAGCTTGCCGGTCTCCTGCTCCTCCTGCCCGAAGCCCTTCACCACGCGTACGCCGCTGACGGCGCCGTCGACCACGCCCGCGACGGCGGCGGCCTGGGCCTGGGCGTACCAGGTGGAGGGGTGCAACCGGGTGCGGCTGCGCTTGGCGATCCACCAGATGGCGGGCGCGACGGCCACGGCGACCAGGGTGAGCGGCCAGGACAGCGACGCCATGATCACCAGGGAGATCAGGAACAGCAGGAAGTTCCCGATGGTCATCGGGAGCATGAAGAGCAGGCCCTGGATCAGCTGGAGGTCACTGGTCGCCCGGCCGATCACCTGGCCGGTGGACAGCTCGTCCTGGCGGCGGCCGTCGAGCCGGGTGATCGTGCCGTACATCTCGGTCCGCAGGTCGTGCTGGACGTCGAGGGCGAGGCGGCCGCCGTAGTAGCGGCGGATGTAGGTCAGGACGTAGACGACGAGCGCGGCGGCCACGAGGAGGCCGGCCCAGGTGGTCATGTCCCTGGTGTGGTCGCTGATGACGTCGTCGATGATCACCTTGGTGACCAGCGGGACGAGGGCCATGACGGCCATGCCGGCCAGTGAGGAGCCGAGGGCGAGTACGACGTCCTTCGGGTGGCGCCATGCGTAGGCCCACAGTCGTCGTGCCCATCCCCGTTTCGGTGTCACGCCGGTGCCTTCCAGTCGCCTTGAGCTGCCGGAAGGCACAAACGTGCGCGGGGGCGGATTTCATCCCGCCGTAACGGATTCCGTGGGTGGACGGCCTGATGCCGTCACTCCCGGTGACCGGGACGGACGCCGGGTGACCTTCCCCCCCCCCGTGCTCTTCACCCTGCTCGCCTTCGTCAGGAGGTTCCTGGATCTCGGCCAGGCCCCCTCAGCTCGCCGCCAGATCCTTGTGGATGACCTTGGCCACGGCCTGGATGGTGGCGATGCCGTAGTTCATCGTGCTGTTGCCGTGGGACAGCACGGTCATCACGTAGTCGTGGCCGCCGCCCTTGAAGGCGCCGACGCTGTGCACCCGCCATCCGTTCGTGGAGCGTTGCAGCCAGCCGTTCTTGACGGCCACGGTGACGCCTGAGGGCACTCCGTACGGGGTGCCCCAGCGCTGGGACGAGACGACCTGGCTCATCAGCTTGAGGATGTAGGCGCGGGAGTTGTCGCTCAGGACCGCGTTCTTGGCGGTGAGGAGCTTCAGCAGCTTCTGCTCGTCGGTGACGGTGATCTGGGTGAGGCCCCAGTAGCCGTTCGCGCCGGGCTTGGTCTGCGTCATGCCGGCGGCGGTGAGGAAGCCTTTGATCTTCGTCATGCCGAGCTGCTTCCACAGGGTGGTGGTCGCCGCGTTGTCCGACTTGGTGATCATCGCCTTGGCGAGGGTGTGCTCGCGGTCGGTGAGATACCGGTTCGTCTTCTTCGCGTCCCACAGCAGCGTGGCGAGGACGGTGACCTTGACGACGCTGGCCGAGTCGTAGGCGGAGCTCGCGCGCAGGGTGCAGGTCGTGTTGGTACTGCGGTCGTAGAGGCCGACGGCGACCGTGCCCTTGCGGGTGGCGAGCGCGGCGGTGATGTCCTTCTTCAGCTTGGCGGCGAGCCCGGCCTTGGCGGACGTGCAGGTCACGGCCGGAGTGGCAGCGGCGGCGGGCGTGGCGGCAGCGACGAGCGGCACGAGGACGCCCGTACCCACAGCCGCCGCCAGCACTCTCGCGCGGCGGGATATCCCAGAAGTCATGCACCCCTTGACTCGCGGGCACGGGCGAATGGTTGCACGGGCGGCGAAGGCTTGTACGAGTCGTTATCGGGAGCCGCCCGGTTTCACAGGCGGCGGCCAGTTCCGGCACAGCGGCCTCCAACCGGGGCTGTCCACCATGCTCGTGTGACATCTGCCACCGAAACCCAGCTCCGCGCCGCCGAGCGCCCTCCGGCCCCGCCCCAGGACGCCGCCACCGCGCCGCGTTGGTCCCTCCCCGCGCTGCTCGCGATCCTCGCCCTGGCGGCGGTGCTCTACTCCTGGAACCTGTCGAGCTCCGGCCTCAACAGCTTCTACAGCGCCGCCGTGCTGAGCGGCACGGAGAGCTGGAAGGCCTGGTTCTTCGGCTCGTTGGACGCCGGCAACTTCCTCACCGTCGACAAGCCGCCGCTCGCGCTGATGGTCATGGGCCTGTCCTGCCGGGTCTTCGGCTACGGCACCTGGCAGATGATGGCGCCGATGATCGCGGCGGCGCTGGCGACGATCTGGATCCTGCACTCCTCCGTGAAGCGGGTGTTCGGGCACGCGGCGGCGGCCGTGGCGGCCCTCGTGCTGGCCCTCACCCCGATCACGGTCGCCATCAACCGGGACAACAACCCGGACACGCTGCTGGTGTTCCTGATGGTGGCCGGTGCGGCACTCGCCCTGCGCGCGACGCGCGACGGCCGGCTGCTGCCGCTGCTCGGCTCGGCGGCCTGCTTCGGGCTCGCCTTCAACACCAAGATGCTGCAGGGCTACATCGCGCTGCCCGCCGTGTTCGTGGTCTATCTGTACGCGGCGAAGCCGGCGGTGGTGAAGCGGATCGTCAACCTGGTCCTCGCCGGGGTGGCGCTGGCCGTCTCCAGCTTCTGGTGGGCGGCGGCCGTGTCACTGGTCCCGGCCTCGGAGCGGCCGTACATCGGCGGTTCGACGGACGGCACCGCCTGGAACCTGATCATGGGCTACAACGGCCTCGGCCGGATCCTCGGCGGCGAGGGCAACGGCGGTGGCGGCGGGGGCGGCGGCTTCTCCGGCACCGCGGGCCTCGGCCGGATGTTCAACGACGTCCTCGGCGGCCAGATCTCCTGGCTGATCCCCTTCGCGGGCATCGCGCTCGTCGGCGGCCTGGCGCTGTGCGGCCGTACCGCGCGCACGGACCTCACCCGGGCCGCGCTGGTGCTGTGGGGCGGCTGGACCGTGCTGCACTACCTGACCTTCGCCCTGGCCGAGGGCACCATGCACCCGTACTACACGACCGCGCTCGCCCCGGGCATCGCGGCACTGTGCGCAGGCGGCGGGGTGCTGCTGCTGCGGGCCTTCCGCGCGGACCGGCGGTGGGTGTGGGTGCTGCCGCTGGCGCTGGGCGTCACGGCCGTCTGGGCCGCGGTGCTGCTGCGGCGGGCCTCCGGCTGGAACACCTGGCTGTGGCCTGCCGTCCTGGTCGTCATGGCGCTGGCCGTGGTGGGCCTGTTCGTCTTCCGCTCCGGCGCCTCGGGGCTGCGGCTACGGCTGCTGGCGGTGTCGGTGGCGGCCGCGGTCGTCGCGGCGGTGGCGGGTCCGGCGGCGTACGCCTGGTCCGTTCCGTCGTCGGGAGCGAGCGGCGGCATGAGCGGTACGAACCCGACCGCAGGACCGACCACCGGCAGCGGCTTCGGCGGGGGCGGTGGTGGCCGGGGGTTCCCGGGCGGGGGCTCGGGTGGTCCCGGTGGGGGAGACGGGCAGGGCGGCAACGCCCAGGCGGGGGGCGGCTTCCCCGGGGGCGGGGTGCCGTCCGGCGGGCAGAGCGGGCAGGCTCCCGAAGGGTGGGGCGCCCCTGGGGGCACGCCCCCGAACGGCAGCGGCGGCACGTCCTCCGAGGACGGCTCCGGCACCGGCCGGTCCGGTGGTACGGGCAGTCGGTCCGGTGGCATGCGGGGCGGCCCCGGCGGTGGCGGCACGGGCGGCGCGAGCAGCGAGCTGATCGCGTACCTGAAGAAGCACCAGGACGGCGCCAAGTGGCTGCTGGCGGTGTCGAGTTCGCAGGGCGCCGCCCAGCTCATCCTGAGCAGCGGGGAGCCCGTCATCTCCATGTGGGGCTGGTCCGGCAGTGACAAGGCGATGACGCTCGCCAAGCTCAAGGAGCTGGTGAAGAAGGGTGAACTGCACTACATCCAGCTCGGCGGAGGCATGGGAGGCGGCCCGGGCGGCGGCTCCACCGTCAGCTCCGAGGTCACGGCGTGGGTGCAGAAGCACGGCACGGCGGTGAAGGAGAGCGACTACAGCAACAGCACGAGTGCGGACTCCGCCTCCGGCTCCGGCTCCTCGTCACAATCCGGTCAGTCGGTCGTCTACCGGCTGGACGCGTCCGACGTCAGCTGACCCAACCCGACCGCGCACCGGCGAACGGCCCCGACCCCTCGGTCCGGGGCCGTTCCCGCGTCCCCGATCATGGAGACCGGTGTCCGGCGGACGGGTGAAGGGAACGCAGCGGTGGGCTACTGCCTCGAGATGAGCACCGGCGACATGAGAACGGTGGTGCGGCTGCTCACGGCGGTGGAGCGGACCGAGCAGCAGGAGCGCACGCTCGCCCGGGTGCGCACGGAGTGCGAGCGGACCGACGTCCGCTTCCGGGAGCAGGGCATCGACCTCGACGTCTCCATCACCCAGGCCTTGGACGAGCTGATCGACGGCACCCCGAGCACCGACCTCTGCCCCTCGTACAGCTACGCCTTCTACCAGGCTGTGGCGGCGCACTTCTCCGACCCCACGGACCTCGGCGCCTGGCGCCGCCCGACGTGGTTCTACGCCATGGACGACGAACTGGCCCGGCACGGCGTACCGTCCGACCTGCTCCCGGGCACGTTCCTGTTCAGCGGCCCGCCGCTGCGGCTGCCCCACCCCGGCGACGCGGTGCCCGCGATCGGCACCCTGCCGGCCCACCGGGCCGCCGACCTGGCCGATGCCTACGGGTCCGTCCTCGGCCGTCTGGATCCCGAATTCCGCGGCCCGGCCCGCCGGTTCGCCGAGGTCATGCGGTTCGAGGCGGAGGAATGGGAAAGCGCCCGCGAGCACGGGATGAATCCTGACACGTTGCTCTTCTGGTTCCACTGACCTCTGCCGGAACTCTTGACGCCGCTTTTCCCACCGGGATACTTGCGGTCGACAGCGCGCCAACTGCCGTGTCACACAAGGGCTTTACGGGACGACGATGGCGCTTGTCCGAGATCCCGAACGTCGTGCGAAGTTTCGCAAGCTTCGTGACGACCACCCCCCACAGGAGGATCCGTACATGAGTCCACGCAAGGCACTCGTGGCCGCCCTGGCCGCCGCGCTGCTGGCCGGCCCCGGCGTCGCCCAGGCCGCCACTCCCCAGGCTCCGCCCGCCCCCGCCCGGGAACGCGCCGCGGCGGCCACCATCACCTGGTCCCTCATCCGCGCGAGCAACCCCACCGCGGACCAGCGCTCGGCCTACGACCTCATCACCCAGGCCATGAACGCGGCGGTCGCCCGCTACAACAACCTCAGCGACCTGGGCAAGACCCTCACCGTCCGCTACGAGCCGGGCGTCCCCACCGCCGACGGCAACATCAACGGCACCATCCGCTTCGGCAGCAACCGCAGCTACATGAACGAGCGGACGGCCCTGCACGAGATCTCCCACACCATCGGCGTGGGGACCAGCCCGGGCTGGTCCCGCCTCGGCGGCAGCGGCACCTGGACCGGCGGGCAGGCCACCGCCCTCGTCAGGCAGTACGACGGCTCCGGCGCCAAGATCTCCACCGGCGGCGGTCACTTCTGGCCCTACGGACTGAACTACGACAACGAGTGGTCGGGCACGGCGGCCGACCGCCACGTCCACATCGTCGCCGCGATGGTCCGCGACGGTCTCTGACCGGTCCGGCCGACGCTCACCCCAGGTGCGTCGGCGCGAACATCCGCAGCACGGCCGGGAGCAGGACCACCGAGGGCCCGGGCGCCTGAAGCGCCTTGGCGAGGTCCTGCTCCAGGCTCTCCGGGGTCGTCCGGACCCCGGGGACACCGAAGGACTCCGCCAGCGCCACGTAGTCGGGCCGGGTCAGTTCCGTCGCGGTCGCCTCGCCGAACGCGTCGGTCATGTACTCGCGCAGGATGCCGTAGCCCCCGTCGTCCACGATCAGCCACGTGACGTTCAGGTCGTACTGGCGGGCCGTCGCCAGCTCGGCGATGGAGTACAGGGCCCCGCCGTCGCCGGAGACGGCGAGGACCGGCTGGGTCGGGTCGGCCGCCGCCGCGCCCAGCGCCGCCGGGAAGGCGTAGCCGAGGCCGCCGGCCCCCTGGGCGGAGTGCATGTGGTTGGGACCCTTGGCGTCGAAGGCCGACCAGGCCCAGTACGCGAGGATCGTCATGTCCCAGAAGGACGGGGAGCTCGCGGGGAGAGCCCTGCGGACGGACGCCAGCACGTCCTGTTCCAGGGTGAGTTCCTGGGACCCGATACGGTCGGCGACCTTCGCGAGCACCTCCCGGACCCGGTCCGCCGCCGTCGCGTCCTCGCGCGGCGACACCGTCTCCAGCAGGGCCTGCAACGCCAGCCGCGCGTCCGCGTGGATCCCCAGCGCCGGGTGGTTGGACTCCAGCTTGCCGAGGTCGGCCTCGATCTGGACGACCCGGCCGCGGGGCTTGAACGTGTGGTAGTTGGAGGACAGTTCGCCGAGGCCCGAGCCGACGACCAGGAGGACGTCGGCGTCCTCCAGGAAGTCGGTGGTGTGCCGGTCCTCGATCCACGACTGGAGCGACAGCGGGTGCGTCCAGGGGAACGCGCCCTTGCCGCCGGGCGTGGTGACGACCGGCGCCTGGAGCCTCTCCGCCAGCTGCTTCAGCTTGCCGGAGGCGTCCGCCCGGACCACTCCCCCGCCCGCGATGATCGCCGGACGGGCGGCCTTCGACAGCAGGTCGGCGGCCACGGCGGTCAGTTCGGGGCGCGGCGGCAGCTCCTCGGGGAAGGCGTCGCCGCCCGTGACGACCGGGATCGCCGTCCGCGCGAGCAGCACGTCCTGCGGGATCTCCACCCACACCGGGCCGTGCGGGGCGGTCAGCGCCGACTTCCAGGCCGCCTCGATCGCGGAGGGGATCTGTGACTGGGTGCGGACGGTGTGGACGGACTTGACCACGCCCCGGAACGAGGCGGCCTGGTCCGGGAGTTCATGGAGGTAGCCGTGCCGGCCGCCGCCGAGGCCCGCCGTCGGGATCTGGCTGCTGATCGCCAGCACGGGCGCGGAGGCCGCCGCCGCCTCCTGGAGAGCGGCCAGGGAGGTCAGGGCGCCCGGCCCCGTCGACAGCAGCAGCGGCGCGGCCTCACCGGTGATCCGGCCGTAGGCGTCCGCCGCGAACCCGGCGTTGTTCTCCACCCGCAGGCCGATGTACCTCAGGTCCGAGCGGCGCAGCGCGTCGAACATGCCGAGGGCGTGCTGGCCGGGCAGACCGAAGACGGTCGTCGCACCCAGCCCGGCCAGCGTCTCCACGACCAGGTCTCCGCCGCTGCGGCCGGGAGGAGGGTTCAGGGCGGCCTCCGTCTGGGCGGGCGTCGGACGGAGCACCAGGTCGTGGTCGTGAGTCACTTCGCGCGGGCCTCGGCAATCTGGCGGGACATGATCGTGGTCAGTTCGTACGCGGTGTGGGAGGCCGCCACCGACGTGATCTCCGCGTGGTCGTACGCGGGGGCCACCTCGACGACATCGGCCGACACCAGGTTGCAGGATGCCAGGCCGCGCAGGATCTCCAGCAGTTCGCGGGAGGTCATGCCGCCGGCCTCGGGGGTGCCGGTGCCCGGGGCGTGGGCCGGGTCGAGGCAGTCGATGTCGATGGAGATGTACAGCGGCCGGTCGCCGATGCGCTGGCGGAGCTGGTCGGCGACCTCGTCGGCACCGCGCCGGTAGACGTCCGCCGAGGTGACGATGCCGAAGCCCATCTTCTCGTCGTCGGTCAGGTCCTGCTTGCCGTAGAGCGGGCCGCGGGTGCCGACGTGGGACAGCGCCTCGGTGTCGAGGATGCCCTCCTCGACCGCGCGGCGGAACGGCGTGCCGTGCGTGTACTCGGCGCCGAAGTAGGTGTCCCAGGTGTCGAGGTGGGCGTCGAAGTGCAGCAGGGCGACCGGGCCGTGCTTCTTCGCGACCGAGCGCAGCAGGGGCAGCGCGATGGTGTGGTCGCCGCCGAGGGTCATCAGGCGGGCGCCGGTGCCGAGCAGGTCGTCCGCGGCGGCCTCGACGGTCTCTACGGCCTCGTTGATGTTGAACGGGTTCACGGCGATGTCGCCGCCGTCCGCGACCTGCGCGAGAGCGAAGGGCGAGGCGTCCTGCGCGGGGTTGTACGGGCGCAGCAGCCGGGACGCCTCACGGATCGCGTTGCCGCCGAAGCGGGCGCCCGGCCGGTACGAGACGCCCGAGTCGAACGGCACGCCCACCACCGCGACATCGGCCCGGCCGACCTCGTCCAGCCGGGGCAGGCGGGCGAAGGTCGCCGGCCCCGCGTACCGCGGAACGCGGGAGGAGTCGACGGGCCCGCGCGGAGTCTCGTTGCTGCTCATGAAGAAATGCCTTCTTTCCTACGCTTCATCGCGTATGTACTGCTTGCTCTACGACTCTACTGGGGAGCCGGGACCGGTTCGGACGCGAGTTCGGTGGATCGCCCGGCCAGCCGCTCGCGCCAGGCGGTGAGGACGGCGGCGTCGGTGGCGGGGGTGGCCAGGGAGACGACCAGATAGGCGGCGAGCGAGGCGAGCAGACCGTAGTAGACGGGCTCGTTGGCGAGGATGCCGTACGTCGCCATCAGCACGATGACCGCGAGTCCGCCGACCACGACCGAGGCGAGGGCGCCGTGGACCGTGCCCCGCTTCCACACCAGTCCGCCGAGGATCGGCACCAGCAGTCCGCCGACGAGGAGGTTGTAGGCGACGGTCAGGGCCTCCACGACGTTGTCGATCGCGATGGCCGTGGCGATGACCGCGAGGCCCATGAGCAGGATGAAGGCACGGTTGCCCTTCACCTCGTCATGGTCCGCCGCGGGCGCCTTGCCCAGGCCCCGCAGCCGGGACCAGATGTCGTTGTTGGCGACGGTGGCACAGGCGATCAGCGCGCCGGAGGACGTCGACATCACGGCGGCGAGGGCGGCGGCGAGCACCAGCCCGCGCACACCGACGGGCAGTTCGTCCTTGACGATGGTCGCGAAGGCGTCGTCGGGGCTGCCGAGCTTCGGGTACAGCACCTTGGCCGCGGTACCGATGACCGCACCGGCGAGGGCGTAGGCGAGGCAGTAGGTGCCGGCGACGGTGCCGCCCCACTTGGCGGTCCTGTCGCTGCGGGCGGTGAAGACGCGCTGCCAGATGTCCTGTCCGATGAGCATGCCGAAGGTGTAGATCAGCACGTAGGTGAAGATCGTCTCGCCGCCGATGCCGAGCGGGTCGAAGTACTCGGTGGGCAGCTGCGCCTTCATCTCGCTGAACCCGCCGGCCTTCACGACGGCGATGGGCAGCAGCAGAAGCAGCACGCCGATGGTCTTCACGACGAACTGCACCATGTCGGTCAGCGTGATCGACCACATGCCGCCGAGGGTGGAGTACGCGACGACGATCGAGCCGCCGAGGACGATCGCGACCGTGCGGTGCATGTCGAACAGGACGTCGAAGATCGTCGCGTACGCGATGGTCGAGGTGACCGCGAGCATCAGCGTGTACGCCCACATGACGACACCGGAGATGATCCCGGCGCGACCGCCGCCGTAGCGCAGGTCGAGCATCTCGGAGACGGTGTAGACCTTCAGCCGGGCGATGCGGGCGGAGAAGAAGACGGACAGGGCGAGCAGGCCGAGGCCGATGGTGAACACCATCCAGGCGCCGGACAGGCCGTACTGGTAGCCCAGGCCCACACCGCCGATGGTGGAGGCGCCGCCGAGGACGATCGCCGCCATGGTGCCGGAGTACATGGCCGGGCCGAGGCGGCGGCCGGCCACGAGGAACTCGCTCTTGGAGCGGGCGCGGCGCATGCCCCACCAGCCCATGGCCAGCATGCCGGCCAGGTACACGACGATGACGGTGTAGTCGACGGCCACGGGGCCTCCTTCGATCGGTCTCGCCGGCGGGTGACGAGGACTGACCTTAGGTGGCCTGAAAGCGACTGCGAAGTGTACGTTTCATCCATTCGCGCTGGCATCGGATGGAGGGAACGCACACCATGCCGGACCCGGCGGTCCCGCCCACTCCGCCGGTGGGGCTGCCCGCCCTGCTGGCCCGGGAGGACCTGGCGCTGCGGCAGATCGCGGGGCCGTCCGCCGAGGGCGTCGCCGTCCACTGGGTGCACACCTCGGAGATGGCGGACCCGTATCCGTATCTGCTGGGCGGCGAACTGCTGCTCACGGCGGGCGTGCACATCCCGGAGGCGGCGGGCTCGGGGACCGCGTACTTCGACGACTACGTCTCCCGGATCGTGGCGGCGGGCGGCGCGGCCCTGGGCTTCGGGGTGGCTCCGGTGCACGACACGGTGCCGGAGGCACTGGTCGCGGCCTGCGCCTCGCACGGCCTGCCCCTGCTGGAGGTGCCGCCCCAGACCACCTTCTCGGGCGTGGCCCGCGCCGTCTGGCAGCTGATGGCCCAGGCTCGCCTGGCCGAACTGCGCCGCGTGACCGAGGCCCAGCAGAGCCTCGCCGCCGCCGCGTCCCGCCCCGACCCGGTCCCGTCGGTGCTCCGCCAACTCGCACAGCGGCTGGGCGGGTGGGCGGTGCTGTACGGGCCGGAGGGCGCGGAGATCGCGGGGGCGGGGCGGGAGCCCGGGGAGGAGCCACGCGGGGCGCTGGCACGGTTGGCGGGGGTGGTGCGGCCGGAACGTCCGACACCGCCGACGGGCGCGGCACCGCGGACGAACTCGCGCGCGGGCGCAACCGGGACACGGTCGGCCGAGCCCGGAGCCACGGCACGACAGGACCGACCCACGCCCCCGGCGAACCCCGCACCGCAGCCGGGCTCGCGCGCGGGCGCTGCGGCCGGGGCACGGTCGGCCGAGCACGGAACCGCGGCATGGCCGGACCGACCCACGCCCCCGGCGAACGCGGCACGACAGACGGGCTCCGCCGCGCGCGTCGGCGCGACACCGCAGACGAGCTCGCGCGCGGGTGCGACCGGGACACGGCCGACCGAGCCGGGAGCCACGGCACGACCGGACCGACCCACGCCCCCGGCGAACGCGGCACGACAGACGGGCTCACGCGCGGGCGCTGCCGCCGGGACACGGCCGACCGAGCCCGGAACCGCAGCATGGCCTGACCGACCCACGCCCCCGGCGAATCCCGCACCACAGCCGGGCTCGCGTGCGGGCGCTGCGGCCGGCGCGCGGTCGGCCGAGCACGGAGTGGACCGCTCCCGCGTGGCTCCCACGTCCGCCACCGACTCCACCGGCGGTCTCCACCTCGCCGCCTACAGCCTGGGCGCCGGCCACGGGTTCGTGCTCGGGGTCGCCACCCCGCAGCGGGCCCAGGGCGACCACACCGTCGCCTCCGTCGCGGCCGTGCTGCTGTCGCTGCTCACCGGCGAGCAGCAGAGCGGCACCGGCGCCGCCCGTTCCTCCGCACTGGTGCGGCTGCTGCTGGGCGCGCCGCCCGAGGAGGTCGCGTCGCTGCTCGGCGACGGGCCGTGGGTCGTCGTGCACGCCCGGCCGGACGGGGAGGGCGCCCCCGACCCCGTCGCGGCCTCCGCGCTGGGCGCCGCGCTCGGGTCCGCCCTGGTCGACCCGGCGGGAGACGCCGTACGCGTCCTGGTCCCGGCCGACCGGGCACCGGCCGCCCCGCCTCCCGGCTGGACCCTGGGCGTCAGCGCCGCCGTCGCCCCGCACGACTGGCCCGCCGCCGACACCCAGGCCGCCCGCGCCCTGGCCCGGGCCCGCGCCACCCGCGCCCCGCTGCTGAGGCACAACGCACGCCCCGCCCTCGCCGACCTGGTTCCGCCCGGCGAGGCGGCGGCCCACGCCCGCGCCCTCCTCGTGGCCGTCACGGCCCACCCCGCGCTCACCGAGACCCTGCGCACCTGGCTGTCCCTGCACGGCAGCTGGGACCGCACGGCCGTCGCCCTGTCCGTGCACCGCAACACCGTCCGCCAGCGCATCGCCCGCTGCGCGACCCTGCTGGAGACGGACCTCGACGACCCGGACGTACGGATGGAACTCTGGTTCGCGCTGCGGCACATCTGAGTATGTGAGCGGTGTCCCGCTGAGTACGTGACGCACATCCCAGCGTTCGATACGCCAGGGACGCCCACAGTCGGCTGCCTCACAATGGGAACCATGCCGATATCCGGGACACCCAGCCGCGCCGAACTCGTCGAACACCTCGTCAGGACGCGCATCGCGGGCGACGTCGCCACCCCCCGCGAGAACAACCTCTCCCACTACCGCAAGCTGGCGAACAGCGACCGTCACTACTGGTTCGGGCTGGAACTCGGCGACCGCTGGAGCGACGAGCAGGACGTCCTCGCGGTGATGGCGGAGCGGGTCGGTGTGAACGACGACCCCGAGTACCGGTACGGCCAGGACACCATCGACCCGGAGCTGACCGTCGACGGTCTGGAGCGGATGGCCGGGCGGCTGCGCAAGGCGGCGGACGGGCAGCAGCGCGTCCTCTTCGCCACCGGCCACCCCGGCGGCCTCCTCGACGTGCACCGCGCGACCGCGTCGGCGCTGCGCACGGCCGGCTGCGAGATCGTCGTCATCCCGGAGGGGCTGACGACGGAGGAGGGCTACGTCATGCAGTTCGCGGACGTGGCGGTGCTGGAGCACGGCGCCACCCTGTGGCACACCCACTCGGGCGAACCGATGAAGGCGATCCTGAAGGGCCTGGAGCGGGAGGGCCGCCCGCTGCCCGACCTGGTCGTCGCCGACCACGGCTGGGCGGGCTACGCGGGGCAGCACGGCGTCGACTCCGTCGGCTTCGCCGACTGCAACGACCCGGCCCTGTTCATCGCCGAGGCCGAGGGCACCGTGCAGGTGACGGTGCCGCTCGACGACCACGTGGTCAGCCCCCGCCACTACGACCCGATGACGGCGTACCTGCTCGCGGAGGCGGGCCTCAGCTAGGGTCCGGCTCGCGCGGGACGCGGACCACGCCCTCCTGGATCACGGTGATGGCCAGCCGCCCGTCCTGCGTGTAGATCCGGGCCTGCCCCAGTCCCCGGCCGCCGTACGCGGACGGGGACTCCTGGTCGTACAGCAGCCACTCGTCGGCGCGGAACGGCCGGTGGAACCACATCGCGTGGTCGAGCGAGGCTCCTACGACGTCCCCGACGGCCCAGCCGCCGCGCCCGTGCGCGAGCAGTACGGAGTCGAGCAGCGTCATGTCGGAGACGTACGTGGCGAGGACGACGTGCAGCAGCGGGTCGTCGGCGAGCTTGCCGTTGGTGCGGAACCAGACCTGCGAGTGCGGCTCGCGCGGCTCACCGAACGTGCCGTACGGCGGCTCGTCGACGTACCGCAGATCGACGGCGGCGCGGGCCTCGATGAACTTCTCCACCACGACGGGGTCGAGGTGCCCGTACCCGCGCAGCCGCTCCTCACCGGTCGGGAGGGTCACGGGATCGGGCGAGGCGGGCATCGGTTCCTGGTGATCCAGCCCGTCCTCGTACGTCTGGAAGGACGCCGAGAGGTGGAAGATCGGCTTGCCGTGCTGGACGGCGACCACCCGGCGGGTGGTGAAGGAACGGCCGTCGCGGATCCGGTCGACGGTGTAGACGATGGGCGCGCCGGGGTCGCCGGGGCGCAGGAAGTACGCGTGCAGCGAGTGCGCGGGCCGGTCCTCGGGGACCGTGCGCCCCGCGGCGACGAGCGCCTGCGCCGCGACCTGGCCGCCGAAGACCCGGGGGACGACGGCGGACCGGGACCGGCCGCGGAAGATGTCCTCCTCGATCTGCTCGAGGTCGAGCAGATCGAGGAGGTCCTGAAGTGCCTGACTCATGGGAACTGTTGTACCGGCCACTGATTGCGGTCGGCTTACAGCCCCATGTCCTTCGCGATGATCGACTTCATGATCTCGCTGGTGCCGCCGTAGATGCGGTTGACGCGGTTGTCCGCGTACAGGCGGGCGATCGGGTACTCGTTCATGTAGCCGTAGCCGCCGTGCAGCTGGAGGCAGCGGTCGATGACGCGGTGGGCGACCTCGGTGCAGAACAGCTTCGCGGAGGCGGCCTCGGCGGGGGTGAGCTCACCGGCGTCCAGGGCCTCGGTCGCGCGGTCGGCGACGGCCTCGGCGGCGTCCACCTCGGCCTGGCAGGCCGCGAGCTCGAACTTGGTGTTCTGGAAGTGCGCGACGGGCTTGCCGAAGACGGTGCGCTCCTGCACGTACTGCTTGGCGAACCGGACCGCGGCCTTGGCCTGGGCGTAGGCGCCGAAGGCGATGCCCCAGCGCTCGGAGGCCAGGTTGTGGCCCAGGTAGTAGAAGCCCTTGTTCTCCTCGCCGAGGAGGTCCTCGACGGGCACCTTGACGTCGACGAACGCCAGCTCGGCGGTGTCGGAGGTCTTCAGGCCGAGCTTGTCGAGCTTGCGGCCGACGGAGTAGCCCTCGGACTTGGTGTCCACGGCGAAGAGGGAGATGCCGTGGCGGCGGTCCTCGGCGGTCGGGGCGGAGGTGCGGGCGCAGACGATCACACGGTCGGCGTGCACGCCGCCGGTGATGAAGGTCTTGGCACCGTTGAGGACGTAGTGCGTGCCGTCCTCGGAGAGCTTGGCGGTGGACTTCATGCCCGCGAGGTCGGAACCGGTGCCCGGCTCCGTCATCGCGATGGCCCACATCTCCTCGCCGGAGACGAACTTGGGCAGGAACCGCTTCTTCTGCTCGTCGGTGGCGAGCATCTTGATGTAGGGCAGGGCGAGCAGCACGTGCACACCGGAGCCGCCGAACTGGACACCGGCGCGAGCGGTCTCCTCGTACATCACGGCCTCGAACTTGTGGCTCTCCAGGCCCGCGCCGCCGAACTCCTCGGGCACGTTGATGCCGAAGATGCCCAGCTCACCGAGCTTGTAGTAGAAGTCGCGGGGCGCCTGGCCCGCCGCGAACCACTCGTCGTAGACGGGTACGACCTCGGCCTCGATGAAGGCGCGGATGGTCTCCCGGAACGCCTCGTGATCCTCGTTGAACACCGTACGGCGCACGCCGCCACCTCCACGACTTCGCATGTCTAAGCGCTTGCTCAGCCAAAGATACCGGCCAGTATCGAGACGCGTCCAGGGTGGGGGCGGGGTAACGCTCATCACGCCACCCCTTCCTGCACCGCGGCGTGGCTTCACCCTGCTCTCTCTCACTCGACGCCTTGGCGGGGTTCAGGGGTGGGGGCACCCCCGCCCAGGCCCGGGGCATAGCCCCGGGGCGGGTCCGGCCTCCCGGCCGGCAGCTCCGGGCGGGTGAGTGGGCACAGGCCCCTAGACCCCAGCCGCCGCGAACGCCCCCCTGGCCATCCGGTGCAGCAGCTCCGCCGTAGCCCCCCGGCCGGGCAACGACCCCGCCCTCCCCAGATGCGGCGTCGAGTTCAGCAACCCGAACACCGAGTGCACAGCCGACCGCGCCGCGGGCTCCCCGAGCTCCGGGTACACCTCCCGCACCACCCCGACCCACAACTCCACGTACTGCCGCTGCAGCTGCCGCACCATCTTCCGGTCGGTGTCCCGGAGGCGATCCAGCTCCCGGTCGTGCAGGGTGATCAGAGGCCGGTCGTCGAGCGCGAAGTCGATATGCCCCTCGATCAACGAGTCGAGGACCGCCTCCGCACCACCCCCGTCCGCCTCCGCCAGCCTCCGCTTCGCCCCGGTCAGCAACTGCCCGCTGATCCCCACCAGCAGCTCCGCGAGCATCGCGTCCTTGCCCGCGAAGTGCCGGTACAGCCCGGGCCCGCTGATCCCGACCGCGGCACCTATCTCGTCGACTCCGACCCCGTGGAAGCCCCGCTCGGCGAACAGCCGCGCGGCCTCCTTGAGGATCTGCTCACGGCGGGTGGGGGCATCGGTTCTGGTGGCCATGAAAACAATTCTAGACAGGGAGGTTAGCGGTCGTTAACCTGAAGGAAATGCGTTAACGCTCATTAACAAGGTGAGGGGACCCGCAGGATGCACGAGGCACCGGAGCTCACGAGCGCGGCAGACCCCGCGTCGGAGGCCTTTCGGGCCAACGAGGAGGCGCACCACGCCCTCGTCGAGGAGCTGCGCACCAAGCTCGCCGCGGCCGCACAGGGCGGCGGCGAGAAGGCCCGCGCCCGCCACACCGCGCGCGGCAAGCTGCTCCCCCGCGACCGCGTGGACACCCTCCTCGACCCGGGCTCGCCGTTCCTGGAGCTGGCCCCGCTCGCGGCCGACGGGATGTACGAGGGCCAGGCCCCGGCCGCCGGCGTCATCGCCGGCATCGGCCGGGTCAGCGGCCGCGAGACGGTGGTCATCGCCAACGACGCCACGGTCAAGGGCGGCACCTACTACCCGATGACGGTCAAGAAGCACCTCCGCGCCCAGGAGGTCGCCCTCGACAACCGCCTCCCCTGCGTCTACCTGGTGGACTCCGGCGGCGCCTTCCTCCCCATGCAGGACGAGGTCTTCCCGGACCGCGACCACTTCGGCCGCATCTTCTACAACCAGGCCCGCATGTCCGGCGCCGGCATCCCCCAGATCGCCGCCGTCCTCGGCTCGTGCACGGCCGGCGGGGCGTACGTCCCGGCGATGAGCGACGAGGCGGTGATCGTCCGCAACCAGGGCACCATCTTCCTGGGCGGCCCGCCCCTGGTGAAGGCGGCCACCGGCGAGGTCGTCACGGCGGAGGAGCTCGGCGGCGGCGAGGTCCACTCCCGCATCTCGGGTGTCACCGACCACCTCGCGGAGAACGACGCGCACGCCCTGCGCATCGTCCGCACCATCGTCTCCACCCTCCCCGCGCGCGGGACGCTCCCCTGGGAGGTCACGGAGGCGACGGAACCCAAGGTCGACCCGCACAGCCTCTACGGCGCCGTCCCGGTCGACTCCCGCACCCCCTACGACGTGCGCGAGATCATCGCCCGGGTCGTCGACGGCTCCCGCTTCGCCGAGTTCAAGTCCGAGTTCGGCCAGACCCTGGTCACGGGCTTCGCCCGGATCCACGGCCACCCGGTGGGCATCGTCGCCAACAACGGCATCCTGTTCTCCGAGTCCGCCCAGAAGGGCGCCCACTTCATCGAGCTGTGCGACCAGCGCGGCATCCCGCTGGTGTTCCTGCAGAACATCTCGGGCTTCATGGTCGGCAAGGACTACGAGGCGGGCGGCATCGCCAAGCACGGCGCCAAGATGGTCACGGCGGTGGCCTGCACCCGCGTACCGAAGCTGACGGTCGTGGTCGGCGGCTCGTACGGCGCGGGCAACTACTCCATGTGCGGCAGGGCGTACTCCCCCCGCTTCCTGTGGATGTGGCCGAACGCCAAGATCTCGGTCATGGGCGGCGAGCAGGCCGCCTCGGTCCTCGCGACCGTCAAGCGGGACCAGTTGGAGGGGCGCGGCGAGTCCTGGGCGGCCGAGGACGAGGACGCCTTCAAGGCCCCGATCCGCGCCCAGTACGAGCGCCAGGGCAACGCCTACTACGCCTCGGCCCGTCTCTGGGACGACGGTGTCATCGACCCGCTGGACACCCGTCAGGTCCTGGGCCTGGCCCTGACCGCGTGCGCCAACGCGCCCCTGGGTGACCCCCAGTTCGGCGTCTTCCGGATGTGAGGGGACGGACGACGATGTTCGAGACAGTACTGGTGGCCAACCGGGGCGAGATCGCCGTACGGGTGATCCGCACGCTGCGGTCGATGGGCGTGCGCTCGGTGGCCGTCTTCTCCGACGCGGACGCCGACGCCCGGCATGTCCGCGAGGCGGACACGGCGGTGCGGATCGGCCCGGCTCCCGCGTCCGAGAGTTACCTGTCGGTGGAGCGCCTGCTGGAGGCGGCGGCCCGCTCGGGCGCGCAGGCCGTCCACCCGGGCTACGGCTTCCTCGCGGAGAACGCCGCCTTCGCGCGCGCGTGCGCCGAGGCGGGCCTGGTCTTCATCGGCCCTCCGGCGGACGCGATCGCGCTGATGGGCGACAAGATCCGCGCCAAGGAGACGGTCCAGGGTGCCGGGGTGCCGGTCGTGCCCGGCGGGCGCGACCCGGATCTGGCCGACGCGGCCCGCGAATTGGGCGCGCCGGTGCTGCTGAAGCCCAGCGCGGGCGGCGGCGGCAAGGGCATGCGCCTGGTGCGGGACCTGACCCGGCTGGAGGACGAGATCGCCTCGGCCCGCCGTGAGGCCCGCGCCTCCTTCGGCGACGACACGCTCCTCGTGGAGCGCTGGATCGACCGCCCCCGCCACATCGAGATCCAGGTCCTGGCCGACGGCCACGGGAACGTGGTCCACCTCGGGGAGCGCGAGTGCTCCCTCCAGCGCCGCCACCAGAAGATCATCGAGGAGGCGCCGAGCGTGCTCCTCGACGAGGAGACGCGCTCCGCGATGGGCGAGGCGGCGGTCCAGGCGGCCCGTTCCTGCGGCTACCGGGGCGCCGGCACGGTGGAGTTCATCGTCCCCGGCACCGACCCGTCGTCGTACTACTTCATGGAGATGAACACCCGCCTCCAGGTGGAGCACCCGGTCACCGAGCTGATCACCGGCTTGGACCTGGTCGAGTGGCAGCTGCGGGTGGCGGCCGGGGAGCCTCTCGGCTTCACCCAGCAGGACGTACGGCTGACCGGCCACGCGGTGGAGGCCCGCATCTGCGCCGAGGACCCGGCCCGCGGCTTCCTCCCCTCCGGGGGCACGGTCCTCAGGCTGCGCGAGCCGCAGGGCGACGGCATCCGCACCGACTCGGGCCTCACCGAGGGCACGGAGGTCGGCAGCCTCTACGACCCGATGCTCTCCAAGGTCATCGCGTACGGCCCCGACCGCGCGACCGCCCTGCGCAAACTCCGCGCCGCCCTGGCCGAGACGGTCACGCTCGGCGTGCAGACGAACGCCGGGTTCCTGCGCCGGCTGCTCGCCCACCCTGCCGTGGTCTCCGGCGACATGGACACGGGCCTGGTCGAGCGCGAGGTGGAGGGACTGGTCCCCACGGACGTACCGGAGGAGGTGTACGAGGCGGCGGCGGCCGTACGCCTGGAAGCCCTGCAGCCGGAGCGGGGCGGCTGGACGGACCCCTTCTCGGTGCCGAGCGGCTGGCGCCTGGGCGGCGAACCGAAACCGGCCGCCTTCCACCTGCGGGTGCAGGAGGCCCTGGAGTACACCCCGCGCGGCACGGCCACAGTCACCGGCGACCGGGTCGCGGTGACCCTGGACGGCGTCCGGCACACCTTCCACCGCGCCGCCGACTGGCTCGGCCGCGACGGCGACGCCTGGCACGTCCGCGACCACGACCCGGTGGCCGCGTCCCTGACCCGGTCGGCGCACGCGGGCGCAGATTCCCTCACCGCGCCGATGCCCGGCACGGTGACGGTCGTCAAGGTCGCCGTGGGCGACGAGGTGAGCGCCGGTCAGAGCCTGCTGGTGGTGGAGGCGATGAAGATGGAGCACGTCATCTCCGCGCCGCACGCCGGCAAGGTCACCGAGCTGGACGTGGCACCGGGCACCACGGTCGCCATGGACCAGGTGCTGGCGGTCATCGCACCGCACGAGGAGGCGGCGGAATGACAGTCCCAGGGCTCCCGATGGCCGTCCCGAGCAGGGACCTCCCCACCCGCGTCCGCATCCACGAGGTCGGCGCCCGCGACGGCCTGCAGAACGAGAAGGCGACGGTCCCCACGGAGGTCAAGGCGGGCTTCATCCGCCGCCTGGCCGACGCGGGCCTGACCACGATCGAGGCGACGAGCTTCGTCCACCCGAAGTGGGTCCCCCAACTGGCGGACGCGGAGGCGCTGTTCCCGATGGTCGGCGACCTCCCGGTGGAGCTCCCCGTCCTGGTCCCGAACGAACGCGGCCTGGACCGCGCCCTGGCGCTGGGCGCCCGTCGGGTCGCGGTCTTCGCCAGCGCCACGGAGTCCTTCGCGAAGGCCAACCTCAACCGCACGGTGGACGAGGCACTGGCGATGTTCGAGCCGGTGGTGAGCCGCGCAAAGTCCGAGGACGTCCATGTCCGCGGCTACCTCTCCATGTGCTTCGGCGACCCGTGGGAGGGCGCGGTCCCGGTCCCCCGGGTGGTGAAGGTCTGCCGGGCCCTGCTGGACATGGGCTGCGACGAGCTGAGCCTGGGCGACACGATCGGCGTGGCGACCCCCGGCCATGTCGTCGCGCTCCTCGCCGCCCTGGACGAGGCGGGCGTCCCGCCCACCGCCCTCGGCGTCCACTTCCACGACACCTACGGCCAGGCCCTCGCCAACACGCTCGCGGCGCTCCAGCAGGGCGTCACCACGGTCGACGCCTCGGCGGGCGGCCTGGGCGGCTGCCCGTACGCGAAGTCGGCGACGGGCAACCTGGCCACCGAAGACCTCGTGTGGATGCTGCGGGGCCTCGGCATCGACACCGGAATCGACCTCGGCCGCCTCGTCGCCACGAGCACGTGGATGGCCGCCCACCTGGGCCGACCGAGCCCGTCCCGCACCGTCCGAGCTCTGTCCCACGAGGACACCGAGGAGCAGTGATCACCATGGACTACCGACTCTCCCCCGAACTGGAGGAACTCCGCCGCACGGTCGAGGAGTTCGCGCACGAGGTGGTGGCGCCGAAGATCGGCGACTTCTACGAGCGGCACGAGTTCCCGTACGAGATCGTCCGGGAGATGGGCCGCATGGGCCTGTTCGGCCTGCCGTTCCCGGAGGAGTACGGCGGCATGGGCGGCGACTACCTGGCCCTCGGCGTGGCCCTGGAGGAACTGGCGAGGGTCGACTCGTCGGTGGCGATCACCCTGGAGGCCGGCGTCTCGCTCGGCGCGATGCCGGTCTTCCGCTACGGCACGGAGGCCCAGAAGCGGGAGTGGCTCCCCCGCCTCTGCTCGGGCGAACTCCTGGGCGCGTTCGGCCTGACGGAGCCGGACGGCGGCAGCGACGCGGGCGCGACGCGTACGACGGCGCGTCTGGACGAGTCGACGAACGAGTGGGTCATCAACGGCACGAAGTGCTTCATCACCAACTCGGGCACCGACATCACCGGGTTGGTGACGGTCACGGCGGTCACCGGCCGCACCCCGGACGGCAAGCCGCACATCTCCTCGATCATCGTCCCGTCCGGCACCCCCGGCTTCGCGGTCGCGGCCCCGTACTCGAAGGTCGGCTGGAACGCCTCGGACACCCGCGAGTTGTCCTTCACGGACGTCCGCGTCCCGGCGGCGAACCTGCTGGGCGAGGAGGGCCGCGGCTACGCCCAGTTCCTCCGCATCCTCGACGAGGGCCGCATCGCGATCGCGGCCCTGGCGACGGGCCTGGCGCAGGGCTGCGTCGACGAGTCGGTCAAGTACGCCCAGGAGCGCCACGCGTTCGGCAGGCCGATCGCCGCGAACCAGGCCATCCAGTTCAAGATCGCGGACATGGAGATGAAGGCCCACACGTCCCGCCTCGCCTGGCGCGACGCGGCGGCCCGCCTGGTCGCGGGCGCCCCCTTCAAGAAGGAAGCGGCCCTGGCGAAGCTCCACTCCTCCACGGTCGCGGTCGACAACGCCCGCGAGGCCACCCAGATCCACGGCGGCTACGGCTTCATGAACGAGTATCCGGTCGCCCGCATGTGGCGAGACTCCAAGATCCTCGAAATCGGCGAGGGCACGAGCGAGGTCCAGCGGATGCTGATCGCAAGGGAGTTGGGGTTGGTCGGCTGAGCGACGGAGACCGGGGCCGCAGACCCCCGGCCGTACGGGCGCGGTGACTCGGATCACCGCGCCCGTTCGCATTCCCTCGCCTCCCTCGGGCACACACCCGAGGGCCCCTCTGGACATAATCTGAGGTTAGGCTAACCTAATCGTGATCTCAGCCAAGCGGCTGTCAGCCGTGCCCGCAGTGGCTCCGTACGCACGAAAGCAGACCCCGTCATGTCGAACGCCAACACCGCCCGCTACTCCCGCCGCGGCCTGCTCGCCGCCGGTGGTGCTCTCGGGCTCGGCGCCCTCGTGACCGCGTGTGGCAATGAAGACTCCAAGGACGGCGGCTCGGGCTCGAAGGGTGCCGCCAAGTCCGGCCCCTGGTCCTTCAAGGACGACCGCGGCAAGACCGTGAGCCTGGACCACGTCCCCACGAAGATCGTCGCCTTCACCGGCGTCGCCGCCGCTCTGTACGACTACGGCATCGACGTCAAGGGCGTCTTCGGCCCGACCAAGACGAAGGACGGCAAGGCCGACGTCCAGGCCGGCGACATGGACGTCAGCAAGCTGACCGTCTTCGGCAACAGCTTCGACCAGTTCAACGTCGAGCAGTACGCGGCCTTCCAGCCCGAGGTGCTCATCACCACGACCTTCGACGCCGCCGGCACCCTCTGGTACGTCCCGGAGGCCTCCAAGGACAAGATCGCCAAGCTCGCCCCGAGCGTGGCCGTCTCGGTCTTCGACCGGCAGATGCCGAAGCCCCTGCAGCGCATGGCCGAGCTCGCCGAGTCGCTCGGCGCCGACCTGAAGGCCGCGAAGGTCGTCGAGGCGAAGAAGCGCTTCGAGGCCGCCTCCGAGCGACTGCGCAAGGCCGCCAAGTCCCGCCCCGAGATCAAGGTGCTGGCGGGCTCCGCCTCGGACGCCATCTTCTACGTCTCCGGCTCCAACTTCTCCATCGACCTGGAGTACTTCAAGGCCCTCGGCGTGAACCTCGTCGAGCCGCCGAAGAAGGCCATGGAGGCCAACGGCGGCTGGTTCGAGAACCTCAGCTGGGAGAACGTCGACAAGTACCCGGCGGACATCATCATGATGGACGACCGCGCCTCGACCATCCAGCCGGCCGACATCACCGAGGCGACCTGGAAGAAGCTGCCCGCGGTCAAGGCCGGTCAGGTCATCGCGCGTTCGCCCGAGCCGATCCTGTCGTACGACAAGTGCACGCCTCTGGTGGAGAACCTCGCGAAGGCCATCGAGTCGGCCAAGAAGGTCGCCTGACACCCCCTCCCTTGCTGACGCTCAGGAGCCGCACGTGACTACCGCCGTAGCCGCCCCGTTCCGCTTCTTCTCCCTCCAGGTCGTGCGGACGAGGCGGCTCGGCCCGTCCCTGGTCCGTGTCACCTTCGGCGGGCCCGATCTGCACGCCTTCCACTCCGACGGGCGCGACCAGTCCCTGTCGCTGTTCCTGCCGCACCCCGGCCAGCCCGAGCCGGTCGTCCCGCTCGAACTCGGGGACGGCTGGTGGCAGGGCTGGCGCGAACTCCCGGACGACGTACGGGCCGTGATGCGGTCGTACACCCTGCGCGACCTGCGCCGCGACCCGGACGAGATCGACATCGACTTCGCCCTGCACGGCATCGAGCCGGGCGCCCGCGTCCAGGCCGGTCCCGCCTCCCGCTGGGCCGCCCGGGCCGCCGCCGGGGACCGGGTCCTGCTGCTCGGGCCGGCCGTCGCCGACAACCGGGCGATCCGCTTCCGGCCGCCGCAGGACACCGACCTCGTCGTCGTCTGGGGCGACGAGACCGCCGTACCGGCCGCCTCGGCCATCGTCGAGGCGCTGCCGGCCGGCACCCGCGCCCGGGTCTGGCTGGAGGTCCCGCACGCCGGTGACATCCAGGACCTGGTGACCGAGGCCGACGCCGAGATCACCTGGCTGGTCAGGGAGGAGGGGGGCACCGAGGGGTCCCCCATGGCCCTCGACGCCCTGCGCGACGCCCCCTTGCCGTCCGCCGAGCGGCCGTACGTCTGGATCGCCGGCGAGTCCGGGTGCGTGAAGGAGCTGCGCCGGCACTTCGTGCGCGAGCGCGGGATCGACCGTCGCAGGGTCACGTTCGTCGGCTACTGGCGCCGCGGCGTGAGCGAGGAGCAGCTGCGGGCGGAGGCGTAGCCGCAGCTCACCGGCACTGAAGTGACACGAGTGACCACTGTCACGACAGGGCCTGCCCTTCTCTCGATCAAGTTAGGCTAGCCTTACCTAAGTTCTGGACGCCGGATCAGCCCACCCCGTCCCACACCGGACTGTCCCCACCGGAGGACCCCCACATGCGCTCGCACCTGCTCAACGACACCACCGCGGAGCAGTACCGCCGCTCCGTGACCGACGGAGTCGAGCGGGTGGCCGCCAAACTCGCCGCCACCGACCGGCCGTTCACCGGCATCAGCGTCGACGCCCTCTCCCCGCGCATCGACGAGATCGACCTCGACCAGCCGCTGCACGACACCACCGCGGTGCTGGACGAACTGGAGGAGGTCTACCTCCGGGACGCGATCTACTTCCACCACCCCCGCTACCTGGCGCACCTCAACTGCCCGGTCGTCATCCCGGCCGTGCTCGGCGAAGCCGTCCTGTCCGCGGTGAACTCCTCGCTGGACACCTGGGACCAGTCGGCCGGCGGCACGCTCATCGAGCGGAAACTGATCGACTGGACGACCGACCGCATCGGCCTCGGCCCCGCCGCCGACGGCGTGTTCACCTCCGGCGGCACCCAGTCCAACCTCCAGGCGCTGCTGCTCGCCCGCGAGGAGGCGAAGACGAACTCCCTCCACAAGCTGCGCATCTTCGCCTCCGAGGTCAGCCACTTCAGCGTGAAGAAGTCCGCGAAACTGCTCGGGCTCGGCCAGGACGCCGTGGTCTCCATACCCGTCGACCACGACAAGCGCATGCAGACCGTCGCGCTCGCCCGCGAGCTGGAGCGCTGCACGCAGGACGGCCTCGTCCCCATGGCCGTCGTCGCCACCGCCGGCACCACCGACTTCGGCTCCATCGACCCGCTGCCCGAGATCGCCGAGCTGTGCGAGCAGTTCGGCACCTGGATGCACGTCGACGCGGCCTACGGCTGCGGCCTGCTCGCCTCCCTGAAGCACCGGGACCGCATCAGCGGCATCGAGCGCGCCGACTCGGTCACCGTCGACTACCACAAGTCCTTCTTCCAGCCGGTGAGTTCCTCGGCCGTGCTCGTACGGGACGCGGCCACGCTCCGCCACGCCACCTACCACGCCGAGTACCTCAACCCGCGCCGCATGGTGGAGGAGCGCATCCCCAACCAGGTGGACAAGTCCCTGCAGACCACCCGGCGCTTCGACGCCCTCAAGCTGTGGATGACCCTGCGGACCATGGGCGCCGACGGCATCGGGCAGCTCTTCGACGAGGTGTGCGAACTGGCCCAGGAGGGCTGGCGGCTGATCGCCGCGGACCCGCGCTTCGACGTCGTCGTCCGGCCGAGCCTGTCCACCCTCGTCTTCCGCTACATCCCGGCGGCCGTCACCGACCCCGCCGAGATCGACCGCGCCAACCTCTACGCCCGCAAGGCCCTGTTCGCCTCCGGGGACGCCATCGTCGCGGGCACCAAGGTCGGCGGCCGCCACTACCTGAAGTTCACCCTGCTCAACCCCGAGACGCAGGCGTCCGACATCGCCGCCGTCCTCGATCTGATCGCCGGCCACGCCGAGCAGTACCTGGGAGAGTCCCTTGACCGCGCGTCCTGAAAACCCGACCAGAACCCATGACTTCGTGGGGATCGGGCTCGGCCCCTTCAACCTCGGCCTCGCCTGCCTGACCGAGCCGATCGACGAACTCGACGGCGTCTTCCTGGAGTCGAAGCCCGACTTCGAGTGGCACGCGGGCATGTTCCTGGACGGCGCCCACCTCCAGACCCCGTTCATGTCGGACCTGGTCACCCTCGCCGACCCGACGTCCCCGTACTCCTTCCTGAACTATCTGAAGGAGAAGGGCCGGCTGTACTCGTTCTACATCCGCGAGAACTTCTACCCGCTGCGGGTCGAGTACGACGACTACTGCCGCTGGGCCGCCGGCAAACTGAGCAGCGTCCGCTTCAGCACGACGGTCGCCGAGGTGACGTACGAGGACGAGCTCTACGTCGTGAGGACCACCGCCGGAGACACCTACCGGGCCCGTCACCTGGTCCTCGGCACCGGCACCCCGCCCTACATACCCGAGGCCTGCCAGGGCCTGGGCGGCGACTTCCTCCACAACTCCCGCTATCTGGACAACAAGGCGGAGCTGCAGAAGAAGGACTCGATCACGCTGGTCGGCTCGGGGCAGTCGGCCGCCGAGATCTACTACGACCTGCTCAGCGAGATCGACGTCCACGGCTACCGGCTGAACTGGGTCACCCGCTCCCCGCGCTTCTTCCCGCTGGAGTACACCAAGCTCACGCTGGAGATGACGTCCCCGGAGTACGTCGACTACTTCCGCGAGCTGCCGGAGTCGACCCGCTACCGCCTCACGGCCGAGCAGAAGGGCCTGTTCAAGGGCATCGACGGCGACCTCATCAACGAGATCTTCGACCTGCTCTACCAGAAGAACCTCGGCGGCCCGGTCCCCACCCGGCTGCTCACCAACTCCTCCCTGAACAGCGCGCGTTACGAGAACGGCACGTACACGCTCGGCTTCCGCCAGGAGGAGCAGGGCAAGGAGTTCGAGCTGGACTCGCAGGGACTGGTCCTGGCCACGGGCTACAAGTACGCCGAGCCGGAGTTCCTGGCCCCCGTCAAGGACCGCCTGGTCTACGACTCCCAGGGCAACTTCGACGTCGCCCGCAACTACGCGATCGACGTCACCGGCCGGGGGATCTTCCTGCAGAACGCCGGCGTCCACACCCACAGCATCACCAGCCCCGACCTGGGCATGGGCCCCTACCGGAACGCGTACATCATCCGCGAGCTGCTCGGCAGCGAGTACTACCCGGTGGAGAAGACGATCGCGTTCCAGGAGTTCGCCGTATGAGCGCCACCACCGGCATCGGAACACTCACCGTCCGCCCCCTGGACCCCCTGAAGGACGCCGAGCTGCTGCACTCCTGGGTCACCCACCCCAAGGCGGCCTACTGGATGATGCAGGACGCGAAACTCCAGGACGTCGAGCGCGAGTACATGCGGATCGCGGCGCACGAGCACCACGACGCCTGCATCGGCCTGCACGAGGGCCGGCCGGCGTTCCTGATGGAGAAGTACGACCCCCGCTACGTCGAGCTGGTCGGGCTGTACGACCCGGAGCCCGGCGACGTCGGCATGCACTTCCTGGTCGCGCCGACCGACCGGCCGATCCACGGCTTCACCAAGGCCGTCATCACCACCGTGATGGACGAGCTGTTCGCCGACCCGCGCACCCGCCGGGTCGTGGTGGAGCCCGACGTGAGCAACAAGGCAGTACATGCGCTCAACGAGGCCGTCGGCTTCGTGGCCGAGCGCGAGATCGACAAGCCGGAGAAGCGCGCGCTGCTGAGCTTCTGCACGCGTGCACAGTTCCTGGCTGCCCGAGGAGTGGCGATATGACCCTGTCCGACGCCGTGGCACACCTGTCCCCCGAGCGCTGGGACCAGGCCAACCGCCTGCTGATCCGCAAAGCGCTCGCCGAGTTCGCGCACGAGCGGCTGATCACCCCCGAGGAGGACGGGGAGCAGTACGTCGTCCGCAGCGACGACGGCCTGACCAGCTACCGCTTCTCCGCCGCCCGCCGCGCCCTGGACCACTGGCAGGTGGACGCCGACTCGATCACCCGCCACCGCAACGGCACCGAAGTCCCGCTCGCCGCGCTGGACTTCTTCATCGAGCTGCAGAAGTCCCTGGGCCTGAGCGACGACATCCTGCCGGTCTACCTGGAGGAGATCTCCTCCACCCTCTCCGGCACCTGCTACAAGCTCACCAAGCCGAAGAGCACGGCGGCCGAACTCGCCCGCGGCGACTTCCAGGCCATCGAGACCGGCATGACCGAGGGCCACCCCTGCTTCGTCGCCAACAACGGGCGGCTCGGCTTCGGCATCCACGAGTACCTGTCGTACGCGCCGGAGACGGCGAGCCCGGTGCGCCTGGTGTGGCTGGCCGCGCACAAATCGCGCGCCGCGTTCACGGCCGGTGTCGGCGTCGAGTACGAGTCCTTCCTGCGCGAGGAGCTGGGCGAGAAGACCGTCGAGCGCTTCCACGGCGTCCTGCGCGACCAGGGCCTCGACCCCGCGGACTACCTGTTCATCCCGGTCCACCCCTGGCAGTGGTGGAACAAGCTCACCGTCACCTTCGCGGCCGAGGTGGCCCGCAAGCACCTGGTGTGCCTGGGCGAGGGCGACGACGAGTACCTGGCCCAGCAGTCCATCCGGACCTTCTTCAACAAGACCAGCCCCGAGAAGCACTACGTGAAGACGGCCCTGTCGGTCATCAACATGGGCTTCATGCGCGGCCTGTCGGCGGCCTACATGGAGGCCACGCCGGCGATCAACGACTGGCTGGCCCAGCTCATCGAGGGCGACCCGGTGCTGAGCTCCACGGGCCTGTCGATCATCCGGGAGCGCGCGGCGGTCGGCTACCGGCACCTGGAGTACGAGAAGGCGACGGACCGCTACTCGCCCTACCGCAAGATGCTCGCCGCGCTGTGGCGGGAGAGCCCGGTGTCGTCCCTGGAGCAGGGCGAGTCCCTGGCCACCATGGCGTCCCTGGTCCACGTCGACCACCAGGGGGCGTCGGTCGCGGGCGCGCTGATCGAGCAGTCGGGCCTCACCCCGACGGAATGGCTGCGCCACTACCTCAAGGCCTACTTCACGCCGCTCCTCCACAGCTTCTACGCCTACGACCTGGTGTTCATGCCGCACGGCGAGAACGTCATCCTCGTGCTGAAGGACGGGGTCGTGCAGCGCGCGATCTACAAGGACATCGCCGAGGAGATCGCGGTCATGGACCCGGACGCGGTGCTGCCGCCGACGGTCGAGCGGCTGCGCGTGGAGGTTCCGGAGGACAAGAAGCTCCTGTCGATCTTCACGGACGTCTTCGACTGCTTCTTCCGCTTCCTCGCGGCGAACCTCGCCACCGAGGGCGTCCTGGAGGAGGACGACTTCTGGCGCACTGTCGCGGAGGTCACCCGCGAGTACCAGGACTCGATGCCCTCACTCGCCGACAAGTTCCAGCAGTACGACATGTTCGCCCCCGAGTTCGCGCTGTCCTGCCTCAACCGCCTGCAGCTCCGCAACAACGAGCAGATGGTCGACCTGTCGGACCCGTCCGGCGCCCTCCAGCTGGTGGGCACCCTGAGGAACCCCATAGCGGACCTCTGACCTCACAGACAGACGCGCACCCCCGGTGTACGGTCCACCGGGGGTGCGCGTCTTTTAGGGGCGCGGGGAACTGCGCGACCAGCCCCCACCGGCCCGCAGACACATCACCGCCCGACCGCACCCCACGGAACCTGCGGCGACCGATACCACTCGATCCCCAGCGCATCCCACCGCTCAGCCTGCGCAGCAAGCCGCCCCTTGTACCGCTCCCAGTCAAGAGAAGCCGCCGACGACCACCCCAACTCGGCAACACCGGGCAACCGCGGAAACGCCATGTACTCGATGTGCTCGGAGTTCTCCAGCGTCTCCGACCACATCGGCGCCTCGACACCCCGTACGGCCCCGCCCGGCACCCCCGGCAGATACGCCCCGGGATCCCAGTCGTAAGACCGCTTCACCTCGACATACCCCGCCCAGGACAACCCCAGCGGCGTCTCCTTCGTGTACTTCATGTCGAGATACACCCGGTCCGCCGGGGACAGGATCAGCCCGGTCCCGTTCTGCGCGGCCTTCACGACCCGCGCCTTCTCCTCGGCACCGGTGCCGTCCAGGCCCCAGTACTGGGCGAGAGCCCCCTTCGCCGGGGTCGCACCGGTCAGCTGGTGCCAGCCGACGACCGTCTTGCCGTACTTCGCGACGATCGGCTGCACCCGGTCCATGAACTTCACGTAGTCCTCATGGCTGGTGGAGTGCGCCTCGTCGCCCCCGATGTGCAGGTACCTGCCCGGCGTGAGCGCGGCCAGTTCCCGGATCACGTCGTCCACGAAGTCGTACGTGATCTCCTTGCCGGCGCACAGCGAGCTGAAGCCGACCTCGGTGCCGGTGTAGAGCGGGGGTGCCACTCCGTCGCAGTTCAGGTCGGCGTAGGAGGCGAGGGCCGCGTTGGTGTGGCCGGGCATGTCGATCTCGGGGACGACCTCCAGATAGCGGGAGGCGGCGTACCGCACGATCTCCTTGTAGTCGGCCTTGGTGTAGAAGCCGCCGGGACCGCCGCCCACCTCCGTCGAACCGCCGTAGGTGGCGAGGCGCGGCCAGGAGTCGATGGCGATGCGCCAGCCCTGGTCGTCGCTGAGGTGCAGATGCAGCTTGTTGATCTTGTAGAGGGCGAGCTGGTCGATGTAGCGCTTGACCTGCTCGACGGTGAAGAAGTGCCGGGAGACGTCGAGCATGGCGCCGCGCCAGCCGTAGCGCGGGGTGTCCGTGATCGTGCCGCCCGCGACCAGCCAGGGGCCGGGCTGGACGGAGTCCTTCTCGACGGCCGCGGGGAGGAGCTGGCGCAGGGTCTGCACGCCGCGGAAGAGACCGGCGGGCTCGGCGGCGGTGATGGTGACGCCGCCCCGGCCGCTGTCGAGCCGGTAACCCTCGGCGGCGAAGGGGCCCTCGGCGAGGCGCAGCCGGATGCCCCCGGCGCCCTGGGCGGTGACGGGGATGCGGTAGCCGGTCGAGGGGCGCAGGATCCTCGCGAGGTACTCGCCGATGCCCCGGGTCTCGCGGGATCCGTCGACGCGGATGTGGGTGCCGCGGGTGATCCGGTACGGGGATCCGCCCGGGGCGACCGAGGCGGGCGCGGGGACCACCCGGTCGAGCGGGGTGGGCGATGCCGCCGGCGTGGGAGCGGCCCCGGTCACCGAGGCGGCCATCGCGACCAGCAGCAGGGAACCGAGAAGGCGGAGCGTTCTGCGGGGCTGTCTACGGCCATCTCTCACAAGCGTGTCCCTTCACGAGCCGTTGAGCTCCAAGAGGTCTGGACCACTCTCTCGTGAGTCGGGTGGAACAATCCACCCCATGGCGGAAATCATCCAGAGGGACGGTACGTGGGCCTTCGACGGGGACGCGTTACGGCTGACTCCCGGACGGGACAAGAACGTCAGTCTGCTGCGCAGGGAGCTGGGTGAACTGGTCGTCCCGCTGGGGGCGTTGGCCGGCATCTCCTTCGAGCAGGGCAAGAAGGCGGGGCGGCTCAGGCTGCGGCTGCGCGACGGCGCCGACCCGCTGCTGCACGCCACCGGCGGCCGCCTCACCGAGCCGCATGACCCGTACCAGCTGATCGTGGAGTCCGACCGCTACGGCGTCGCCGAGTACTTCGTGGACGAGGTGCGCAGTGCCCTGCTCCTCGACCAGGTCCCCGCCGGCCCGGTCGACGCGTACCTGCTGCCGGGCCCCGCCGTCCCCCTGTCGTTCTCCGCCGGGGACGGCACCGCCGGTTTCGACGGCGAGCGCATACGTCTGGAGTGGAACTGGAAGACGGAGGACGCCAAGGCCGCCGCCGGCGCCCGCACGCTCGCGCTCGCCGACATCACGGGCGTGGAGTGGCACCCGGCCGCCGGCCTGGAGAACGGCCACCTGCGCTTCACCGTGCGGCACGCGCCCACCAAGACCCCGCCCAAGTACGACCCCAACGCCGTGGAGCTGTGGGGCTTCAAGAAGGACCCACTGATGGCGCTGGTCGCTGCGGCGGTCCAGGCCAGGCTTCCGCACCCGGCCCGGGCCGCCGCCACCCACCCGGTGGACGCGCGACCGGAGCTGCCTTCTCCTCCGGTCGCGTCCGCCGAGGACGACCACGACGCCCTGCTGCGCCGCCTGCGCGAGCTCGGGGAGCTGCACCGCGCGGGTGTGCTGACGGACGAGGAGTTCGCCCTGGCCAAGCAGGCGATCCTCAAACGGATGTAACACCCGGGCCCCGGGGCGCTACTTGGCCCGGCGCGCCACCGTGAAGTGGTCGACCTGGTCACCGGTCTCGGCGATGCCGCGCACCGTCAGCGTGGCCAGACGCCCCTTCGGCGCGGGGGTGACGTCCACGCGCAGGAAGGAGTAGTCGAGGTAGCGCACGCGGGACCAGGCGACGGTCTCGTTCTGCTTGCCGCCCTTGACGTTGACGAACGAGGCCACGGAGTCCACGTCGTGCTCGTTGCCCTCGTACGACAGCGGGGCGCTGAACGCGTAGAGGCTGCGGCCCGCCGCACCGGCCGTCACATAGACCACGCCGTCGGTCTCGGGGTAGGCGGTGCCGCCGATCGGGAGCTTCTTGGTGACCTTGTTCCCCTTGATCACGTCGGTGCGCTCGTACTGGTGGTTGTGGCCGTTGATGACCAGGTCCACGGTGTACTTCTCGAACAGCGGCACCCACTCCTGCCGGACCCCGCCCTCGGAGGCGTGGGAGGTGGAGGTGCAGTAGGCGCAGTGGTGGAAGAACACGACGATGAAGTCGATGTCGTGCGCGGCCCGGTACTTCTTGAGCTGTGCCTCCAGCCACGTGGTCTGGGTGCCGCCGGAGATGCCGAGGTTGGCCGGGATCTCGAAGGAGATGTCGTTGGCGTCGAGCGAGATGACCGCCGTGTTGCCGTGGACGAAGGAGTAGACGCCCGGGAGGTTCTTCTTGTCGGGGCCGTTGTCCGGGAGGGTCCAGCGGGCCTCCTCGCCGCCGTAGCCGTTGGGCGAGTACCAGGCCTCCATGTCGTGGTTGCCGTAGGCGGGCATCCACGGCACGGACTTGGCGACGGACTCGGTCTGGGCGAGGAACTGGTCCCAGACGCGCGAGTCGAAGCCGGTGTCGTCGGTCCTGCCCTGGCCGGTCGGGTCGCCGTAGGCGATGTCGCCGGCGTGCAGGTGGAAGGCCGGGTTCTGGCCGAGCAGGAGGCTGTTGTTGGCGAGCGCGTGGTAGCTGACGCCCTCGTCACCGAAGGCCGTGAAGGTGAACGGCTCCTTGTGCGCGGGGGCGGTGGTGAAGGTGCCGAGGGTGCCCAGCAGGTGCGGTGCGGCCGGGTCGAAGCCCTGGTGGCCGACGCCGTAGTAGTACGTCCGGCCCGGGCGCAGGTGGGTCAGCTTGGCGTGGACGTAGTACTGGGTGTGGTTGCCGCTCGCGCCGACCCCGGCGGGCGTGAAGAGGGTGCGGACCTCGGCGTCGATCCTGCGGGAGAGGTCCCAGGGGTGGGCGCCGATCCGGATGAACGGCTTCTTGACGGCGACCGGGACCTGCCAGGAGACGGTCATCTCCGTGCGCGGGTCGGTGCCGTAGGCGAGGTGACGGCCGAAGGGGGCGACGAGAGCACCGTCGACGCTCTCGGTCGCGGGGGCGGTGCGGGCGGTCGGTACGGCGGCCCGCGCGGTGGCGCCGGGCACGAACGTGCCACCCGCGACGGCGCCGATCGTGACGGCACCGCCTCTGATCATCGTGCGCCGGGAGAATCTGGCGCGCAGGTACTCGTGCTGCTCGGCCATGCTCATGCGCTCGGCGAGCCGCTCGGGTACGCCCATACGAGGAGTGTCCATGGCGTCCAAAAATCGACGCCTCGGGCAACGGGATGCCGGACGTCCGATGGACGCTTCACGAACAAGCACTCATGACACGTTCAACGTTCCCCCAAGGGATCCCAACAGGCACCTGCCCGAAAGCGGGCAGAATTCTTGCGAAAGTGCCGCCGGTACCCCAAGATCTAGCGAGTGCACGACGAACTCGTTGATCATCTGACGCGATCCACCGCCCTCGGCCGGGGCGAGGCGCTGCGTGTGATCCAGGACGTGCTCGCCTACTTCGACGAGACGACCGAGGAGTACGTCCGTCGCCGCCACCGCGAGCTCCAGGCCCAGGGCCTGGTCAACGCGGCGATCTTCGAGCGGATCGAGGCGGATCTCAAATATCGCGCGGTGGCACCGCCGGAACTCTCGCTCCGGCAGCTGCGGCGCATCGTCTACGGCTAGGAATACGTATACATGTGCGGAATCGTCGGTTACATCGGGAAGCGTGACGTCGCGCCCCTCCTCCTTGAGGGTCTCCAGCGCCTGGAGTACCGCGGCTACGACTCCGCGGGCATCGTCGTCACCACCCCTTCGAGCGGCCGCCTGAAGATGGTCAAGGCCAAGGGCCGCGTCCGTGACCTGGAGGCCAAGGTCCCGGCCCGCTTCAAGGGCACGACCGGTATCGCCCACACCCGCTGGGCCACCCACGGCGCCCCGTCCGACGTCAACGCGCACCCGCACCTGGACGCCGAGGGCAAGGTCGCCGTCGTCCACAACGGCATCATCGACAACGCCTCCGACCTGCGCCGCAAGCTGGAGGCGGACGGCGTCGAGTTCCTCTCCGAGACCGACACCGAGGTCCTCACCCACCTCATCGCCCGCTCGCAGGCGACCAAGCTGGAGGACAAGGTCCGCGAGACCCTCCGGCTCATCGAGGGCACGTACGGCATCGCCGTCATGCACGCCGACTTCCCCGACCGGATCGTGGTGGCCCGCAACGGCTCCCCGGTCGTCCTCGGCATCGGCGAGAAGGAGATGTTCGTCGCCTCCGACATAGCGGCCCTGGTCGCCCACACCCGCCAGATCGTCACCCTCGACGACGGCGAGATGGCCACCCTGAAGGCCGACGACTTCCGCACCTACACCACGGAGGGCACCCGCACCACGGCGGAGCCCACCACGGTGGAGTGGGAGGCCGCCTCCTACGACATGGGCGGCCACGACACCTACATGCACAAGGAGATCCACGAGCAGGCCGACGCCGTGGACCGCGTGCTGCGCGGCCGCATCGACGACCGCTTCTCCACCGTGCACCTGGGCGGCCTGAACCTGGACGCCCGCGAGGCCCGGCGGATCCGCCGCGTGAAGATCCTCGGCTGCGGCACCTCGTACCACGCGGGCATGATCGGCGCCCAGATGATCGAGGAGCTGGCCCGCATCCCCGCCGACGCCGAGCCCGCCTCGGAGTTCCGCTACCGCAACGCGGTCGTCGACCCCGACACCCTCTACGTCGCGGTCTCCCAGTCCGGCGAGACCTACGACGTGCTGGCCGCCGTGCAGGAGCTGAAGCGCAAGGGCGCCCGCGTCCTGGGCGTGGTGAACGTGGTCGGCTCGGCCATCGCCCGTGAGGCGGACGGCGGCATCTACGTGCACGCCGGCCCCGAGGTCTGCGTCGTCTCCACCAAGTGCTTCACCAACACCACGGTCGCCTTCGCCCTGCTCGCCCTGCACCTGGGCCGCACCCGCGACCTGTCGGTCCGGGACGGCAAGCGGATCATCGCGGGCCTGCGCAAGCTGCCCGCCCAGATCGCCGAGATCATGGAGCACGAGGAGGACGTCAAGAAGCTGGCCCTGCAGTTCGCCGAGGCCCGCTCGATGCTCTTCATCGGCCGCGTCCGGGGCTACCCGGTGGCCCGCGAGGCCTCCCTGAAGCTCAAGGAGGTCTCGTACATCCACGCCGAGGCCTACCCCGCCTCGGAGCTCAAGCACGGCCCGCTGGCCCTGATCGAGCCGGCCCTCCCGACGGTCGCGATCGTCCCCGACGACGACCTCCTGGAGAAGAACCGCGCCGCCATGGAGGAGATCAAGGCCCGCAGCGGCAGGATCCTCGCGGTCGCCCACCAGCCCCAGGAGAAGGCCGACGAGACGATCGTCGTCCCGAAGAACGAGGACGAGCTCGACCCGATCCTGATGGGCATCCCGCTCCAACTCCTGGCGTATCACACGGCATTGGCGCTGGGCCGGGACATCGACAAGCCGAGGAACCTGGCCAAGTCGGTGACGGTGGAGTAGAGGCCTTCTTTTCAGGGGCGCGGGGCTGTATCGATGTGCGGCTCCGCCGCGTGGGCGCGAACAACCCCCACGCGCCCGCACAGGCCACTCGAAGAGGACGGACCCCCTCGTGCTGCCACCCAGCACAGGGGGTCCGTTTTCATCACCGGGAAGCCGCCCAACTCCCCGGCCTGCGCAGCTAACCGGTGGCCGTCACTCCCCGGCCGGCAGCGCGTCGCGGAAGTGCCGTGGGCCAGTGCGCGAGCGCCGCGGTGGCCGCGTACCAGGCCACCGCACCCGCGGCCACGGCGAACCAGCCCCCGACCTTCGCCAGCCCGTCGTTCCCGGCGAACTCGGCGATCGCGAGCAGCACCAGCGACACGAAGAACAACCCGTACACGCCCTGCCCGAGTTGATCCCCGCCCGCGAGCGTGAGAGACAGCGCCACGAGGGCGAACAACAGCAGGAACAGCCCAGCCTCGTTGCCGGAGGCTCCCCCGGACACGGCCCACGTGAACCACAGCGCCCCGAGCACGGAGAACGCCGTACCACCGGCGGCGTCACCTTCCCGCAGGGCCACCAGCCCCGCGACGAAGAGCGCAACGCCGCCCACGTACTGGGCGATTGACACGGCGTCAGCGGCAGACACGCCGTCGATCAGAGCGGTATGCCCCAGCCCGAAGGCCAACAGGGTGATTCCCAGGGCGAGTCGACCGACCACGGTCGTGATTCCGCTTCCCGCGGAGACGTCTTTGTCCACGGCGGGCTCCCTTCGTGCAGGTGCAGTTGTGCGGTGTCCCGTATATGCCCTTCACAAGGGCACAAACACCTCTACGCGTGAGTAGATTTACGCGTCGCACAAGGGAGTTGCTGCTGGGTGAACGTCAGGGAATGACGATGACGGGCCGCTGCGCCCGCTTGGCGAGCCGCCCGGCGACCGAGCCGAAGATGCGGCCCACGATGCCGTGCGTGGAGCCGACGACGATCGCGTCGGCCTCGTACTCCCGGCCGACCTCTTCGAGTTCGTGGCAGATGTCGCCGCCGCGCTCGACCAGGATCCAGGGCACCTCGGCGAGGTAGTCCGCACAGGCCAGTTCCAGACCGAGCACCTCGGTGCGGTGATCCGGCACGTCCACGAACACGGGCGGCTCGCAGCCGGCCCACACCGTGGTCGGCAGCCGGTTGGCGACGTGGACGATGATCAGGCCCGACCCGGAGCGATGGGCCATGCCGATCGCGTACGCCAGGGCGCGCTCACTGGACGTGGAGCCGTCGAAGCCGACGACCACCCCGTGCTTGAAGGCGGGATCGCAGGAATGGCGTGGCTCTTCCGCCGCCAGGGGCTCGGCCGCCGTGGGATCGGCGACGGGCCGCTTGCGGTCCGCGGGTTCGAAGAATTCGTGACCGGCCATGGCTGTCTCGGCGTTGTGATCCTTATACGGGAGGGACAACAGTGTGCGGCGGAGCTGTGTCCGGGAATGGTCTTCCCAACCCCATACCCCCAAGGGTACGGCGGCACGCCTCCTTAGCCCAGATCCCGCTCACGGTGCGTGCGGGTTCCAGGGAGCATGCACGAGGCACCGCCCGTAACGCAATGGTTGCTGCGCTGTACAGGCGGTTTGCACAGGATTCACTTACCCGTGGGTGCGATCCGGGCAGCCAGTGACCGACGCCCCGGCCACGCGTTGAACCCCGTGAGTCACGCCACAGGGAGCACTCTTGTCCGGACCCCGCCCCGCCGCCGAGGCGGACCGCGCGACCCCGCCGCCGCGGGACACCGCGACGGATGTGGTTCGCTGGGCCGCCTTCAGTTGCCTGCTCGTCCCCGTGGTGCTCCTCGGCTGTGGCGCCTCTCTGGCCGGCGCCGCCGGCACGGCCCTCGGGCTCGCGGCCGTCACGGGTGCCTGCCGGGTCCTGCTGCGCCAGTCCGAGCGCGGCGCGGCGCGGCTCGCGGCCGAGGACCGGGCACCCCACCGGGGCCGGCACCACCGCACCGGAACGGGGTCGCACCGTGGCGGACGGCACACCGGAGGAGATACACCGGTCGGCTGACCGGTTTCCGCGCACACGCACGTTGCTTTTCAGCCAACTTCTCGCCCCTGTGCATCACCCGGTCCAACCACCCCCCAACCCCCGTTCGACCTGCACGGAAAGGGCCTCCGGGGACCTGCGCACCCTACGTGGATTGGCCACCGCGACAAGGCGCACTTCCCTGCACGCCCCACGAGTGCAACGCTTCGTGATCGAATGCTTCACGCCAAGTTGCCAAGTCGACAATGTGCCGAGTGCCGAACCGGCCACTTCGGCATGACGGGACACAGTAGATTCGATCTTGACTGTCTACGGCGGGGGACTCGTGCAGGACCGAGGGGAAACGTGCAGGAGCGACACAACCGAGGAGCCGCGACCACCGAGGGGGGCTTAGCAGTATGAGCCACGACTCCACTGCCGCGCCGGAAGCCGCGGCCCGGAAACTTTCCGGGCGACGCCGCAAGGAGATCGTCGCGGTGCTGCTGTTCAGCGGCGGCCCCATCTTCGAGAGTTCCATACCGCTGTCGGTGTTCGGGGTTGACCGCCAGGACGCCGGCGTACCGCGCTACCGACTACTGGTGTGCGGGGGCGAGGACGGTCCGCTACGGACCACAGGGGGACTCGAACTCACCGCGCCACATGGCCTGGAAGCGATCTCACGCGCGGGCACGGTCGTCGTACCGGCCTGGCGTTCGATCACTTCTCCGCCACCGGAGGAGGCGCTCGACGCGCTGCGCCGCGCCCACGAGGAGGGTGCCCGCATCGTCGGGCTGTGCACCGGCGCCTTCGTCCTCGCGGCGGCGGGCCTGCTGGACGGACGCCCCGCGACGACACACTGGATGTACGCGCCGACGCTGGCCAAGCGCTATCCGTCGGTGCACGTGGACCCGCGTGAGCTGTTCGTCGACGACGGCGACGTGCTGACGTCGGCGGGCACCGCCGCGGGTATCGACCTGTGCCTGCACATCGTGCGCACGGACCACGGCAACGAGGCGGCCGGGGCCCTGGCCAGGCGGCTCGTCGTGCCACCGCGCCGCAGCGGCGGGCAGGAGCGCTACCTCGACAGGTCTTTACCCGAGGAGATCGGCGCCGATCCGCTGGCCGAGGTCGTCGCCTGGGCGCTGGAGCACCTCCACGAACAGTTCGACGTGGAGACCCTGGCGGCACGCGCGTACATGAGCCGGCGTACGTTCGACCGCCGCTTCCGCTCGCTGACCGGGAGCGCTCCGCTGCAGTGGCTGATCACGCAGCGGGTGCTCCAGGCGCAGCGCCTGCTGGAGACATCGGACTACTCGGTGGACGAGGTGGCGGGGCGCTGCGGCTTCCGGTCGCCGGTCGCCCTGCGCGGGCACTTCCGCCGCCAGCTGGGCTCGTCCCCGGCCGCGTACCGGGCCGCGTACCGCGCCCGGCGCCCGCAGGGTGAGCGGCCGCAGGACACCGAGAGCGCGCCGGGCGGCCCCGGGTCCGGCATGCCGGGCCATCCGGGCCACACGGGGCATCCGGGACAGTCCGGCCACGCGCCGGCCGCGCTGCACCCGGAGCACCCGGTCCCGCTGCAGTCCCGCCGTACGGCGGCGGCGAGCTCGGTCGGCCAGTCCCCGGCCCTGTCGGCGAGCCTGCCCGGGCAGCGCAGCGCACCGTGATCCGGTAGCGGGGCCCGCGAGGAGCACGTCTCCTCGCGGGCCCCGCGTCTTTCCCGGCACGGGAGGCTCAGCCGGTGACAGCGGGCCGTAAGGTTAGACACATGAACGATCGCATGGTGTGGATCGACTGCGAGATGACCGGCCTCTCGCTGTCGGACGACGCGCTCATCGAGGTGGCCGCCCTCGTGACCGACTCCGAGCTGAACGTGCTCGGTGAGGGGGTGGACATCGTCATCCGGCCGCCGGAGCAGGCGCTGGAGACGATGCCGGATGTGGTGCGTCAGATGCACACCGCCTCCGGGCTGCTCACCGAGCTGGCGCAGGGCACGACCCTTAAGGACGCCGAGGACCAGGTCCTGACGTACGTGAGAGAGTTCGTCAAGGAGCCGGGCAAGGCCCCGCTGTGCGGGAACTCCGTCGGTACGGACCGCGGCTTCCTGCTGCGTGACATGCCGACGCTGGAGGGCTACCTCCACTACCGGATCGTCGACGTGTCGTCGATCAAGGAGCTGTCCCGCCGCTGGTACCCGCGGGCGTACTTCAACAGCCCGCAGAAGAACGGCAACCACCGTGCGCTCGCCGACATCCGCGAGTCGATCGCGGAGCTGAGGTACTACCGCGAGGCCGTGTTCGTCCCGCAGCCCGGGCCCGACTCGGACACCGCGAAGAAGATCGCCGCGAAGCACGTTCTGCCTGCTCAGTAGGGAGAACAGGGGCCCGTCGGGGGGCGCCGCGAAAGCCGGGCGCGAGCACCCCTTCGGACCCTGTACACTTTTACTCGGCCGGTCGGGGACAGCACTGATCTCCAAGCCGGTCATGGTGGGTGTAGCTCAGCTGGTAGAGCACCTGGTTGTGGTCCAGGATGCCGCGGGTTCAAGTCCCGTCACTCACCCTGAGTATTCAGCCGGTGGCCTCGAAAGAGGCCACCGGCTGAAGCGTTTTCAGCGCGCCGCTCAAGAGGGCGTCCGCGGGCCGGGGCTACCGTCGGCCGTGTGGACGGTGGACGCCGGGGATGGCGCGCGTGTGTGCTCAGCGGGGCGGTGTTCGCCGTCTGCATGGCCGGCACCACGCTGCCGACTCCCCTCTATCCCCTCTACCAGGACAAGTTCGGCTTCTCCGAGCTGACGGTCACCGTGGTGTACGCCCTGTACGCCTTCGCCGTGATCGCAGTGCTGCTGCTGGTGGGCAACGCCTCGGACGCCGTGGGCAGGCGCCCGGTGCTGCTGTGCGGGCTGGGCTTCGCGGCGCTGAGCGCCGTCTGCTTCCTGTGCGCCACCGGGCTCGGCTGGCTCTATGCGGGGCGGCTGCTGTCGGGACTGTCCGCCGGGCTGTTCACCGGGGCCGCCACGGCGTACGTGATGGAACTGGCTCCGCGGGGCGGTGCCTCCCGGGCCACGTTCGTGGCGACGGCCGCCAACATGGGCGGACTGGGCTGCGGTCCGCTGCTCTCGGGGCTTCTCGCGCAGTACGCCTCCTGGCCGCTGTACCTGCCGTTCGTCGCCCACCTCGCCCTGGTTGCCGCCTCGGCCGCCGTCCTGCTGCGGCTCGCGGAGACGGTACGGGAACGGCAGCCGCTGCGCACCGTACGCCCACACCGGCCCGCACTGCCCCCGCAGGTGCGCGCGGTGTTCGGCCCCGCCGCCACCGCCTCCTTCGTCGGGTTCGCCCTGTTCGGGGTGTTCACCTCGGTCAGCCCGGCCTTCCTCGCGGAGTCCCTGGACGTCGAGGACCACGCCGTCAGCGGTCTGATCGTCGCGCTGGCCTTCTTCGCGTCGACCGCCGGGCAACTGGCCGTCGGCCGGGTCGGCGTACGGCGCTCCCTCCCGCTGGGCTGCGCCGGGCTCCTCGCCGGGCTGGCGCTGCTCGCCGGTGCGCTGCGGTGGGACCAGATGTCCCTGCTGATCGCCAGCGCGCTCGTCGGCGGAATCGGCCAGGGCCTGGCGTTCCGCGGAGCCCTGTCCGACGTGGCCGACGCCTCTCCGGAGCACCAGCGCGCGGCAGTGATCTCGACCCTGTTCGTGGTGGCCTACGCGGGCATCTCCCTGCCCGTGATCGGCGTCGGCCTCCTGACCGGCCCGATCGGTCTGGAGGGCGCGGGCCTGGTGTTCATCGCCTGCATGGCCGTCCTGGTCGTGACGGCAGCGGCATATCTCCTGCGCCGACCGGTACCGGCCCGGGTGTGAGGGCGGGCGTGGCCGATCGGCTCAGTCCGTACGGGTTGGCTGACCGCGGCCCACCGACCCTCGCCACGCCGTCATCAACTCCCCCACCCCCGCGAAACGTTCACCCGGGTCCGGATGGGCGGCCCGTTCCACCACCGCCAGTTGCCCGGCCGTGCCCCGCCAGGCGCGTTCCCCGTCACTCGCCTCACGACGACGACCGGGACACCAGCTCCGTGGCGAGGACCATCTGCCGGCGCTCCAGGCCCCGGGACGCGAGCGGGCGGCGGTCGGCGACCTCCGTGAGCAGGAGATCGATCATCCGGCGGCCCATCTCCTCGATGGGCTGGCGGACGCTGGTCAGCGGCGGTTCCATGTGGCGGGCGATGGCGGAGTCGTCGTAGCCGACGAGCGCCACGTCCTCCGGGATGCGGCGGCCCGCCTCGCGCAGCGCCCGGCGGGCGCCGGACGCGGTGACGTCGGAGGCGGCGAAGACCGCGTCCACGTCCGGGTGGCGCTCCAGCAGGGCGGTCATGGCCCGATGTCCGCCCTCCTCGGTGAAGTCCCCCGCCTCGATCATCCCTTCGTCCACCCAGCAGCCGGCGTCGCTCAGGGCCTCGCGGAAGCCGTCGACCCGGCGCTGCGCGCCGTAGACGTCGAGGCGGCCGGTGATGTGGGCGATCCGGCTGCGGCCCCGGGACAGCAGATGCTCGACGGCCTGGCGGGCGCCGCCGTAGTTGTCCGAGTCGACCGACGGCAGGGTCTCCGCCGACGAGCGCGGGCCGCTGATCACCGCCGGGATCTCCAGCTGCGCCAGCAGGTCGGGCAGCGGATCGTCCGCGTGCACCGAGACCAGCAGGACACCGTCGACCCGGTGCGCCGCCAGGTACTGCGCGAGACGGCGGCGTTCGCGGTCGCTGCCCGCGAAGATCAGCAGCAGCTGCATCTCCGTGTCGGACAGCGCCGCCCCGACACCCTTCAGCATGTCCGAGAAGTACGGCTCCGCGAAGAACCGGGTCTCCGGCTCGGGCACGACCAGCGCGATCGCGTCCGTACGGTTGGCGGCCAGGGCGCGGGCCGCGGTGTTGGGGACGTAGCCGAGCTCCGCGACCGCCGCCTCGACGGCCGCGCGGGTCGCGTCGCTGACCCGGGGCGAGCCGTTGATCACCCGCGAGACGGTGCCGCGGCCGACACCGGCGCGCGCCGCCACCTCTTCGAGGGTGGGCCGGCCACCACTTCGGCCCCGCGCTCCGTGGGTTGCCATGGGCTCCGCCTTCCCGTCCACACCCGCACTCTGCCACTGGCCTGGAATTTAACAGGCTTGTCAGCCGTGACGCCCGATGCCGAGGGCTCTTCGCCCCGGCCTTCCGTTTCGGCCCAACGAGCCGGTGCGACCGGTGGTCCGACTGGCTCGATTCAACCGGCCCGGGACTCCGACACCGCCCGAGCGCTTTCTTCTTCCTGTCAGCCGTAGGTTCGCTGTACCTGTGCTGACAGCCCGATAAGTCAGCTGCCTGTCGCCACTGCCGCCAGACTTGCGTTGCGGGCACCACTGGTTGTGGTGTTCCGCTTGCGTCCAGCCGTCCCTTGTCCGGGAACGGCAGAGGCCACTGACCGGGCCCCGCGTCGCCACAACTCCCACGCCCGAGCGCGGATGTTGCGGGAGCTGTTCCGGTCCGCGTGATCAACGAATCCGCACGACCGGCAAGCGAACCTGGCCTGCGAGACCCGGTTCGCTGTGTCCACATGCCCGCACTCGGCGCACGTGCGCGAGGTGTACGCCGGATCGACGAACACTACTGGCACCCCCGCCCGACGAGCCTTGTAGGCAATGAAGCGTCCCAGCTGGGCGAAGGCCCAACCGTGGAGTGTGGCCCGTTGGGGCTTTCTCAGCCGTACCCGCTCGCGGATGCCCTTCAGGTCTTCAAGAGCGATTCCACGACCGGTGCGTTCAGCCTCGGCCACGACATGCTTCGCGATCTTGTGATTGATGTCCCGCGTTCGGCGAGCTTCCTTACGAGGTCGACGCCTGGCACGACGCTTGGCCGATGCGGTGTTCTTCTTCCTCAGCTTGGTCCGCAGGGCGCGGTCCCGCACTCTGCAGCGATTGATGTGCCGTCCCGACAAGATCTCGCCGTCACTGGTGGCAGCGATGTTCACGATGCCCAGGTCCACTCCGAGGAAGTCGACGGGTTCGCCGTGGGCCACGCTCTCCGGGACTTCGCACGTGGCCAGCAGAAACCACATGCCGTCCCGGTATGCCAGGTCCGACTCGCCCTTCCGGTAGCGAGCGAGGGTTTCCAGGTGCTGCTGGCTACCGGTGAAAGCGACCCCCTTGAGCCGCCCCTCGACAGTCCAGACGGACACCGTGCGTGCTTCTGCCTGCCATGACAGCATGCGATCGTCATACGGCTGGGCCGACTCCGCACGGAAAGCGATCGGTCGATGCACGGTTCCGCAGGAAGCCCTTGATCCCCTCGTGCCGCCACTGGATGCCTTCAGACTTGCACGCAGGACCGTGTAGGCGTCGGACACCTTCTTGATCACGTGCTGGGCGGCCTGGGCTCCCAACCCCCAGCGGCCCCTCACCTCGCCATAGCACTGTTTGCGCAGGGTGAAGTTCTTGAAGGCGTCAGATTTGAACGCCACATCGGACACCCAGCGAGCGGCTTCGTTGCAGACGCGCAGCGTCGACCGGAGCGCAGCCTCCTGCTCCGGCGTCGGCAGGAGCTTGACCTGGACCACCATTTTCACTTCACGGACGCTACGGATGGGCGTGGCACTTCGCATGCGAACAGATCAACCTCCTTCGAACGAGTGACTGTCCGACCATCGCCCCCACTTCTCGCCAACAGGTCCGAACCTCCCGGGACATGGCCGCGGCGACGGAAATGTCTCGAAGCTATATAGAGCTGTCCGGTCCCTTGACACCCCCGCCGCGACCGGGGACTCTTCAACACATCACTGGTGGGAGCGCTCCCACGGTACCTGACACATACACAACCCGCACGTTCCCCACCCGAGCCGTAAGCGCGTAAAACGGTCCGACAATGCAGTTGGCCGGGGGGTCGGCACGTCAGGGCAACAGGAGGACGACATGCGAGCACGCATCCGAACCGCCCGCAAGGCGATGGTCGTCGCGGCCGTCGCATCGCTGGGCGCCGGGCTGCTGGCCGGCTGTGCCGACGACGGCAAGGACGACGGCTCCGGTTCCTCGTCGGGCGGCGACAGCAGCGGCAAGACCAAGATCACCCTGGGACTCTTCGGCACCTTCGGGTTCGAGGAGGCCGGCCTCTACAAGGAGTACGAGAAGCTCCACCCGAACATCGACATCCAGCAGACGGTCGTCGAGCGGAACGAGAACTACTACCCCACCCTGGTCAACCACCTGACCACCAACAGCGGCCTTCAGGACATCCAGGGCGTCGAAGTCGGCAACATCGCCGAGGTCGTCAAGACCCAGTCCGCCAAGCTGCTGGACCTCTCCAAGTACGGCAAGAAGAGCGACTACCTGGAGTGGAAGTGGCAGCAGGCCACCTCCGAGGGCGGTCAGACCGTCGGCCTGGGCACGGACGTCGGCCCGATGGCCATCTGCTACCGCAAGGACCTCTTCGAGAAGGCCGGTCTGCCCACCGACCGCGAGGAGGTCGCCAAGCTGTGGGCCGGCGACTGGAACAAGCTGGTCGAGGTCGGTGAGGATTACAAGAAGAAGGCCCCGAAGGGCACCACCTTCCTGGACTCCCCCGGCGGCCTGCTCCAGGCGATCCTCAGCAGTGAGAAGGACCGCTTCTACGACTCCTCCGGCAAGGTCATCTACAAGTCGAACCCGGCCGTGAAGGACGCGTTCGACCTCACCGCGAAGGCCGCCAAGGACGGACTGATCGGAAACCAGACCCAGTTCCAGCCCGCCTGGGACACCACGATCGCCAACAGCAAGTTCGCCGCGATGTCCTGCCCGCCGTGGATGCTCGGCTACATCAAGGGCAAGTCGCAGCCGGACGCCAAGGGCAAGTGGGACGTGGCCGCGTCGCCGAAGTCCGGCAACTGGGGCGGTTCCTTCCTGACCGTTCCCAAGTCAGGCAAGAACACCGAGGAGGCCGCGAAGCTGGCTGCCTGGCTGACCGCGCCCGAACAGCAGGCCAAGCTCTTCGCCGTGCAGGGCAGTTTCCCGAGCACCCCGGCGGCCTACGAGTCGGACGCCGTGAAGAACGCCAAGAACGACATGACCGGTGACACGCCGATCGGCACCATCTTCGCCGCGGCCGCCAAGAGCAGCCCGGTGCAGACGATCGGCCCGAAGGACCAGATCATCCAGCAGGGTCTGACGGACAACGGCGTCATCCTCGTCACCCAGGGCAAGTCGCCCGAGGAGGCGTGGAACACGGCCGTCAAGACCATCGACAACAACCTGGACCAGTGACCGGAATGGCAACCAGGCACGACGCCGCCGCGCCCCCCGTGAAGGAGGGGGGCGCGGCCCCGGGCCGCCCACCGGCTGACAAGGTCGAGGAGGCTGCGAGGAAGAAGCGCGCGAAGCTCTCCCGCCGCTGGCAGCGGGACATGCGTTGGAGCCCGTACGCCTTCGTCTCGCCGTTCTTCCTGCTCTTCCTCGCGTTCGGCCTGTTCCCGCTGCTGTACACCGGCTGGGCCTCGCTGCACCAGGTGGAGCTGACGGCGCCCACGGACATGTCCTGGGTGGGCATGCGCAACTACACCCGCATCTTCGACGACGACTTCTTCTGGAACGCGGCGAAGAACACCCTGACCATCGGCATCATCTCCACGGTTCCGCAGCTGCTGATGGCGATGGGCCTTGCCCACATCCTCAACTACAAGCTGCACGGCTCCACGTTCTACCGCGTCGTGATGCTGGCGCCGTACGCCACCTCGATCGCCGCCGCCTCGCTGGTCTTCGTGCTGCTCTTCGGGCGCGACTACGGAATGATCAACTGGGCGCTGAACGCGGTCGGTATCGACAACATCGACTGGCAGAACGACAAGTGGCCGTCCCAGATCGCCGTGTCGACCATCATCGTCTGGCGCTGGACCGGCTACAACGCGCTGATCTACCTTGCCGCGATGCAGGCGATCCCGCACGACCTGTACGAGTCGGCGGCACTGGACGGAGCCAGCCGCTGGCGCCAGTTCCTCCATGTCACGCTGCCCTCGCTGCGGCCGACGATCCTGTTCACGGTCGTGGTGTCGACCATCGGCGCCTCGCAGGTGTTCGGTGAGCCGCTGCTCTTCGACGCGAACAAGGGCGCCTCCGGCGGGTCCCAGCACCAGTTCCAGACGCTCGGCCTGTACTTGTACGAGCAGGGCTGGGTCAACCAGCACCTGGGCCGCGCCTCCGCCATCGCCTGGACGATGTTCCTGATCCTCATCGTGATCGGGATCGTCAACTACGTCATCTCGCGCCGGCTGCGCGCCAGTAGCTAAGGAGAACCGGCCGTGACGACGACCCTGACGAAACCCCCGGCAGACGCGGTCCCCGAGCCGCCGAAGCGCTCACGTGGCATGAAGGCGGCACGCGCGGGCGGGCAGTTGCACGCCGGCCCCGTGGCCTACGTCATCCTCGCCCTGTTCACCATCGTCTCGCTGTTCCCGCTGGTGTGGACGGCGATCGCCGCCTCGCGCGACAACCAGCGCCTGGCGCAGACCCCGCCGCCGTTCTGGTTCGGCTCCGGCCTGTTCGACAAGCTCGAAGTGGCCTGGACGGATGCCAACCTGGGCGAGGCGTTCCTCAACACCACCCTGGTGGCGGGCACTTCGGCGCTCACCATCGTCTTCCTGTCGACGATCGCCGGGTTCGCCTTCGCCAAACTGCGCTTCAAGGGCCGCGGCGCGGCGATGCTGGTGGTCATCGGCACGATGATGGTGCCGCCGCAGCTCAGCATCATCCCGCTGTACATGATGGTCGCCAAGCTCGACTGGACCGACCAGCTGCAGGCGGTGATCTTCCCGTCGCTGGTGAGCGCGTTCGGGGTGTTCTTCATGCGGCAGTACCTGATCCAAGCGTTGCCCGACGAGATCATCGAGGCGGCCCGGGTGGACGGCGCGAGCAGCTGGCGGGTGGTGTGGCACGTGGTGTTCCCGACCGCCCGCCCCGCGATGGCCGTCCTGGGCATGCTGATGTTCGTCCAGACCTGGAACGACTTCCTGTGGCCCTTCCTGGTCCTGACCCAGACCGGCAACCCGACCGTGCAGGTCGCCGTCGCGGGCCTGGGCCGCGGCTACACCCCCGACCAGTCCCTGATCATGGCGGGCGCGCTGCTGGGCACGCTGCCGCTGCTGCTGGTCTTCGCGATCTTCGGCAAGCAGATCGTGGGCGGCATCATGCAGGGCGCCGTCAAGGGCTGATTCCTCCTCGGGGGCCGGGCCGGCGCCGCTCCGGCCCCTCTTCCTTCCCCCCTCCCCCTCCCCCTTCTTCTCCGCCATTGGTCTCCTCGACCCCTTTGGGAGCGCTTCCATGCCTGACTCCGAGAACCCGGCCACTCCGGTGACCTTCCCGCCCGCCTTCCTGTGGGGCGCGGCGACGTCCGCGTACCAGATCGAGGGTGCGGTGCGGGAGGACGGCCGTACGCCGTCGATCTGGGACACCTTCAGCCATACGCCGGGCAAGACGGCCGGTGGCGACACCGGTGACATCGCTGTCGACCACTACCACCGCTACCGCGACGACGTGGCGCTGATGGCGGAGCTGGGCCTGGGTGCCTACCGCTTCTCCATCTCGTGGTCGCGGGTGCAGCCGACCGGCCGGGGCCCGGCCGTGCAGAAGGGCCTGGACTTCTACCGGCGGCTGGCGGACGAGCTGCTGGCCAAGAACATCAAGCCGGCCGTCACTCTCTACCACTGGGACCTGCCGCAGGAGCTTGAGGACGCGGGCGGCTGGCCGGAGCGCGACACGGCGTACCGGTTCGCGGAGTACGCGCAGATCGTCGGCGAGGCGCTGGGCGACCGGGTGGAGCAGTGGATCACGCTCAACGAGCCGTGGTGCAGCGCGTTCCTGGGCTATGCCTCCGGGGTGCACGCCCCGGGCCGTACGGACCCGGCGGCCTCGCTGCGGGCCGCGCACCACCTGAACCTGGCGCACGGGCTGGGCGCGTCCGCGCTGCGGTCGGTGATGCCGGCCCGCAACACGGTCGCGATCAGCCTCAACTCCTCGGTGGTGAGGCCGCTTTCGCAGGACCCGGCGGATCTGGCGGCGGCCCGCAGGATCGACGACCTGGCCAACGGCGTGTTCCACGGGCCGATCCTGCACGGTGCCTACGCGGAGTCGCTGTACGTGGCGACGGCGAGCCTGACGGACTGGGACCACGTCCTCGACGGCGACCTGGTGCTGATCAACCAGCCGCTGGACGCGCTGGGCCTGAACTACTACACGCCCGCGCTGGTCTCGGCGGCGGACGCGTCGGCTCAGGCGCCGCGCGCCGACGGCCACGGAGCGAGCGACCACTCGCCGTGGCCGGCCGCGGACGACGTCGCCTTCCACCAGACGCCCGGTGACCGCACGGAGATGGGCTGGACGATCGACCCGACCGGCCTGCACGAGCTGATCATGCGCTACACCCGGGAGGCGCCGGGCCTGCCGCTCTACATCACGGAGAACGGCGCGGCCTACGACGACAAGATCGACTCCGACGGCCGGGTGCACGACCCGGAGCGGGTCGCCTACCTGCACGGCCACCTGTCGGCGGTCCGCCGGGCGATCGCCGACGGCGCGGACGTCCGCGGCTACTACCTGTGGTCCCTGATGGACAACTTCGAGTGGGCGTACGGCTACGGCAAGCGCTTCGGCGCGGTGTACGTGGACTACGCGACGCTGGAGCGCACCCCGAAGACGAGCGCCCAGTGGTACGGCCGGGCGGCGCGGTCCGGGGCACTGCCCGAGGTCGAGGCGGTCTGACCGGCGGGGGACGCGGGCGCGGCACGATTAGGGGAGTGCCGCGCCCCTCCGTCCCTCCGTCGGGGCGGCTGTCCGGACTGACCTGGGGCGATCGCGCGGCAAAGCTCTATATAATCGGTAGCATCTTCGATATACGAGGAGGTGCATCGATGAGCCGCACAGTGATCGATCTCGACGACGACCTGCTCGCCGACGTGGCCAAGGCGCTCGGGACGAGCACGAAGAAGGACACCGTCAATACGGCTCTGCGCGAGGTGCTGGAGAACCGCCGACGGGCGCTGGCTCTCACCCGCCTGCGTACCGCGGCCGCCGACGGCGCTTTTGACCTCGAGCTTCTCGAGGACAAGGGGAACTACCGTCGATGAACGCGGCGCAGTTCCTGATCGACACCAGTGCGCTCGCCCGGTTCCTGCGGCGCGATGCCGAGCAGTACGGCTGGGATCAGGCCGCAGCGGCCGGGCTCATCGCTACCTGTCCGATCACCGAGCTCGAGTTCTTCTACAGTGCGCGGTCCGCCCAGGACCGTGCCCGGGGGATCGAGGACCTGCGGTTGATCTTCGGGTGGGTAGCCGTCGACGACCGTGCCTACGACCGCGCCTGGCGGGTTCAGGAGGCACTGACCAAGCGCGGACAGCATCGCAGCGCAGGGCCGGTGGACCTGGTCGTGGCCGCGACCGCCGAGTTGCAGGGGCTCACCCTGCTGCATCGCGATCGTGACTTCGAGTGCATCGCTGCCGTGACCGGCCAAGCCCTCCAGTGGTACGGCCCGGAAGAAGGCAAGTGACCGTGCGCGTCACCTGGTGACGCGTTCGAGGAGCCGGCGGGTCGTCTCCACGCCCCACTGGTCCAGGGACAGCAGGCGGTCGCTGGAGGCCATCAGGCCCCCCGTGGACTCCACGTGCGCGGCCCACTGTTCGCGCGTCTCGACCGCCGGGCGGGCCATCAGGCAGTCCGGGTCGTTGATCCAGAGGCGGTTGTGCTGCCACTGGCGGGCCGCTCCCGTGAACTCGGCGGGGTCCTGGCCGGGTTGGCTGTAGTCATCGGCCTCGGGGCGGCGGTGGGGGGCCGTGTCGGGGCTGACGCGCATCGCGTCGAACAGGCCGATGGAGGCCAGGAGGGGCGCGCCGCAGCCCAGGAGGTACGCGTCCTCGCCGATGGCCTCGCGGATCAGGTCGATGCCGGCGCGGTAGGCCGTGAGGGCGTCGACGTCCGCGTGGCGTACGCCGTCCAGGGCGCCCGCGTAGAGGAAGTCGGTCTTGAAGTAGTCGTAGCCCTCCGCGCGCAGGGTCGTGAAGACCCCGGTCAGGTACGCCGCCGCGTCCGGGTGGGTGGTGTCCAGGACGCGCAGGTCGTGGCCCCAGTTGCGGCCGGCGTGCGCGAAGCCGCCGGTGGTGTCGCGGACCAGCCAGTCGGGGTGCGCGGCGGCCAGGTCGCTCGCCGGGTCGACGAGGAACGGGGCCGTCCAGATGCCGGCGCGGCGGCCGCGGGAGCGGATCTTCTCGGCGACTCCGGCGCGGGAGCGGAAGCGGCCGGAGAGGGTGAGCCAGTCGCCGAGGGCCCGCTGGTAGCCGTCGTCGATCTGGACGACGTCGACGGGCAGGTCGAGGGTGTCCATCGCGCGGAGGTTCTCGTGGATGTCGTCCTCGGTGACGGCCGTGAAGTACTCGTACCAGGAGCACCAGACGGTCGGTGCCGGGCGGGGGGCGTCGAGGCCGAGGCCGGCGGCCCAGTCGCCCAGAACCGACTGGATGTCCGGGCCGGTCCACTCCTTCACCGGCCCGTCGGCGCTGATCTCGGCGACCCGTCCGGCCCCGGTGGCCAGCCGGATCGACGGCACCTCACGCGTCGGCTCGGCCGCGGCCCAGAGCCGGACCGGTGAGCCGTCGCCGGGGTCGAGGGCGAGCAGGCCCTCCCCCTGGAAGGTGCTTGCGGGCGCGGTGACACCGGGGCGGTAGCAGACCGTGGCCCAGTTGGCGTTGGCCGGGCGGTAGGGCGTCGCGTCCAGGGCGTAGGCGCCGCTGGGGCTCCAGGACTGCCAGCCCTCCTCGTGGACCCGCGCGGTACGCGGGTCCACGGGAACGGCGGTGACGGGGGTGAAGGGGTGCTGCACGGTGGTCTCTTTCGGCGAAGGAGGTCAGCCCTTGTTGGCACCGAGCGTCAGGCCGCTGACGAACTGGCGCTGGAGCGCGAAGTACACGATCAGGGTCGGGATCGCGGTGAGCAGGGCGCCGGCGGCGACCAGGTTGGGGTCGGTGAAGTACTGGCCGGAGAGGTTGTTCAGCGCCGAGGTGATCGGCATGTTCTCGCCGGTGGAGATGAGGACGATGGCCCAGAAGAAGTCGTTGTAGATCCAGATGGACAGCAGGGTGGCGAGGGCGGCCATCGCGGGCTTGCAGAGCGGCAGCACGATCTGCCAGTACAGCCGCCAGACGGAGGCGCCGTCGACCAGGGCGGCCTCGGTGAGCTCGTGCGGCAGGGAGCGCATGTAGTTGCTGAGCACGAAGGCGCAGAAGCCGGACTGGAACGCCACGTGGATCAGCACCAGGCCGAGCGCGGAGTCGTAGAGCTTGCCGCTCATGGTGATGCCGGGCAGGTCGATCAGCAGGTACAGCCGGTACAGCGGGGTGATGATGACCTGCTGGGGCAGCAGGTTGCCGGCCGTGAACACCAGCAGGAGGAACAGGTTGAGCCGGAAGTCGAAGCGGCTGACGTAGAAGGCGACCATCGACGACAGCAGCAGGGTCAGCAGCACGGCCGGGACCGCGATCAGCAGCGTGGTGCCGAAGTAGTGCAGCATGTCCGACTGCTGGAAGGCGTTGGTGAAGTTGTCGAAGGTGAGCTTGTCGGGCCAGGAGACATAGCCCTTGGTGCTGGTCTCCGCGTACGGCCGCATCGCCGCGAGCAACGCCCACAGCAGGGGGGCGAGCCAGGCCAGCGCCGTGACGACGAGGAAGGTGTGCAGCAGGACCCGGGCGGGGCGGATCGGGGTGCGCTGCTTGCGCGGGGCGCTCAGGGTACTCATGCGCGCCGCTCCTTCCGGAAGGTGGCGATCAGATACGGGATGATCACCGCGAGCGAGATCACCAGCAGGACGACGGCGATCGCGGAGCCGTATCCGATGCGGCTGGACTCGCCGATGATGTTGTTGGTCACCAGGATCGACAGCAGTTCGGTGCCCTGGGCGCCCTTGTTGAAGACGAACACCAGGTCGAAGGCGCGCAGTGCCTCGATGATCGTGACGACCAGGACGACGGTGTTGGTGGGGCGCAGGGTCGGGAAGATGACGTTCTTGAACGTCTGCCACTCACTGGCACCGTCCAGGGCGGAGGCCTCGCGCAGGGCGGGGTCGACGCTCTTCAGGCCGGCCAGGTACAGGATCATCATGTAGCCGGCGTGCCGCCAGGACGCGGCGACGAGGATCGCCCAGAGGTTGAGGTCCGGGTCGCCGATCCAGTCGATGTAGTGGCCGGGCTTGTTGGCGCCGATGATGCTGTTGATCAGGCCCGTGTCCGGGTTGTAGATCAGCTGCCAGACGAACCCGATGACCGCCAGCGACATCACGACCGGCAGGAAGAACGCGGTCTGGTAGACGCAGCTGAAGCGGATCTTCTTGTCCAGCTGCACGGCGAGGAACAGGCCGAAGGGCGTGGGCAGCAGGATGAGCGCCACGAACCAGATCACGTTGTGCTCGACGGCGGGCCAGAACTGCGGGTTGCTGGTGAACAGTTCCCTGAAGTTCTGCAGTCCGACCCACTTGATGGAGTCGAAGCCGATGCCGTCCCAGGTGGTGAAGGCCAGCGCGATCGAGGCGAGGGCCGTCAGCCACACCAGGGCGACGTGCAGGATCGTGGGCACGCCCGCCATCAGGCCGAGCGTGAGGCGGTCGCGGCGGGTGAGCAGCCGCCGGTGGCCGTGGGGCGCCTTGGCGGGCGCGGGCGTGGGGGCGGGCCCCGGAGCAGGCTGGGTGGCCGGCTCCGGAGCCTTCGCGGGGGTGGCAGTCATGTCGGATCCGAGTCGTCGAGTCTCCGTTTCGGCGGTCAGGAGGAGGCGAAGATCGTCTTCTTCTGGCGGTCGATCGACGAGAGGATGCTGTCGACGTTCTTCGGGTTGCGGATGAAGTTCTGCAGCGCGGGCTGCATCACCGTGGACGTGAAGTCCGGGCGGGAGTCGCGGTCCATGAACTGGGTGAGGCTCTTCGCGCCGGAGATCATCTCGTAGGACTTCTTCTGCAGCGCGGTGTAGGAGGAGGTGTCGGCCTTGGTGGAGGCGGCCACCACGCTGGAGTCGGCCTTGAGGTAGATCTCCTCGGCCTCGGGCGTGCCCAGGTACTCGAGGAGCTTGGCGGCGCCCGCACGGTTCTTCGGGGCCTTGGAGAGCATGAAGCCGTCGGTCGGCGCCTCGACGGTGTCCTGACCGAACTGCGGGTCGATCTCCGGGAAGGCGAAGAAGTCGAGGTCGTCCAGGTCGGCCTTGTCGGTGAACTGCTGGCCGACGAAGGTGCCCAGCAGGTACATGCCGGCCTTCTTGGCCACCAGCGTCTGCGCCGCGTCCTGCCAGGTGCGGCCCACCGCGCCCTCCTGGTGGTAGGGCAGGATCTCCGTCCAGTGGTCGAAGACCTTGCGCACCTTGGCGTCGGTCCAGGAGGCCTTGCCGGCCATCAGCTCGACGTGGAAGTCGTAGCCGTTGGTGCGGAAGTTGATCTGGTCGAACGTGCCCATCGCGGGCCAGGCGTCCTTGTCGCCGAAGGCGATCGGGACGAGCCCGTCCTTCTGCATCCGCTTGCACAGGGCGACGAAGTCGTCCCAGGTGGTGGGGACCTCGTAGCCGTGCTGGGCGAAGACGCTCTTGCGGTAGAAGACCGCCCACGGGTACGTGTACAGCGGCACGAAGTAGTACTTGCCGTCCTCGCCCTTGCTGAGCTTCTTCATCGCCTCGGGGAAGTTCCCGCCGATCTTCTGCCACACGTCGTCGATCGGCGCGGCGAGCTTCTTCGAGGCGAAGAACTGCATGCGGTAGCCGGCGAACCAGGTGAACACGTCGTCGGGCGTGCCCTGCAGATAGGAGTTGATCTGCTCCTGGAACGTGTTGTGGTCCTTGGTGTTCACGTCGACCTTGATGCCGGACTTCTTGGTGAAGGCGGCGTAGATCTCGGCGAACGCCTTCTTCGGCACGGCGTCGGACGAGTTGGAGCCGAGACTGACCGTCTTCGGGTCGGCGGACGAGCCGCTGCCGCCGCAGGCACTCAGCAGGGGTATGCCTGCGCCGAGCAGGGCCGCGCCGCCCATTCCGCGCAGCAGGGTGCGGCGGCTGGTGGCGGGGAGGGAGAGACCGGAGGGAGAGAGGTCGTGCATGAACGGCTCCTGAAGGCAGGGTTCGGCCACGAGGGTGTGGCGTGAAATCCAGTCGTAATCGACCAGAAATCAACTTGACCGAACACGGTGGCGCAATGACAGCCGCATGTCCGGTCATACGTCAAGAGTCGTCCCGTTCATTTGTCGAAACGTGACCGTCCCGAAAGGCGGCGACCCGCGAGCGCTCAGGTGGACCGGGAGCGGCTGTACACGGCAGCGAGCCTGCCGGGGCGGCGACGCCGCAGCTGCCGGTGCCCTCTGCTCGCGGGGGCGCGGCCGTCCAGCTGGAGCCAGATCCGCACCTCGGTGCCGCCGAGCACCGAGGAGCCGATCCGTACGTCCCCGCCGGTGGACTCCGCGAGCCGGCGCACGATGTCCAGGCCGAGCCCGGTCGAGCCGTCGCTCCCGGAACCGCGTCCTCGCGCCATCGCGACCTCGGGGTCGGGTATGCCGGGGCCCGCGTCGGAGACGAGGACGATCACCGCGTCCTCGCCGTTGTGCACGTCGACCGCGAAGGCGGTGCCCTCCGCGGTGTGCCGGAAGACGTTCCCGAGCAGCGCGTCGAGTGCGGCGGCCAGGTCGGCGCGGGCCACGGGTATGCGCACCGGCCGGTCGGCCCCGGCCACCCGCCACTTGCGCCCCTCGTCCTCCGCGAGCGCCGACCAGAACGCCATCCGCTCCCGGACCACCTCGGCCGCGTCGCATCCGGCGCCCGGACCGGCCGCGGCCGTCTGCGGCTTGGCCTCCCGGGCCGTGCGGATGATGGTGTCGACCTCGCGCTCCAGCTGCTCCACCGCGGTCCGGGTCTGGTCGGCGGCCGGTCCCTCGCCGAGCGAGGCGGTGTTGAGCCGCAGCACGGTCAGGGGCGTGCGCAGCCGGTGGGACAGGTCGGCCGCCAGCTCCCGCTCGTTCGCCAGGAGCTGGACGACCTGGTCGGCCATCGAGTTGAACGCGACCGCCGCGAGCCGCAGTTCGGTCGGGCCCTCCTCGGGCACGCGGGCGCCGAGCCGCCCCTCCCCCAGGTCGTGCGCCCCCTCGACCAGGCGCTGCGCGGGCCGGACCATACGGACACCCAGCCGGTCGGCGACCGCGACCGAGCCGAGGATCAGCGCCACCCCGACCGCGGCGAGCACCGCCCAGGCCGTGCCCACGCCGTTGGTGACGTCGGACTCCGGCACGTACACCTCGACCACCGCGATCTTGCCGGTGCTGAGCGCGACCGGCTGGAGCAGCGTCGAGCCGCCGGTGACGCCGGTGGTGGAGGCGCGGCCCAGCTTCCGCACGGCCGCGATGTCCTCGTCGGCGGCACGCTGCCGCCCGAGCTCCAGGGCGTCCTGGCCGTCGCCCGCCGGCAGGTGCACGGCCATCCCGGCGTCGGAACCGGCCGAGGCGACGACCCGTTCGAGCTGGTCGCGGTCGGTGGTGATGGACAGGGCGGGGGCGACGGCCGCAGCCTCCCGCTCGGCGTTGGAGAAGGCACGGTCGCGGGCCATCTCGCGGATGACGAGTCCGAGCGGCACCGCGAAGGCGAGCACGACCATGGTGGTCACCGCCAGCGACACCTTGACCAGGGCCCACCTCATCGCGGCGCCCCCGCCCCCGGTGGTTCGAGCTTCACGCCGACGCCCCGGAGGGTGTGCAGATAGCGCGGGCTGGCCGCCGTCTCGCCCAGTTTCCTGCGCAGCCAGGACAGATGGACGTCGATGGTCTGGTCGTCGCCGTAGGACTGCTGCCACACCTCGGCGAGCAGCTCCTTGCGGGGGACGACGACGCCGGGCCTGCGGGCCAGGAAGGCGAGCAGGTCGAACTCGCGGCGGGTGAGGTCGAGCCGGGCGCCGTCGAGCTCGGCCTGGCGGCGCAGCGGGTCGACGGTCAGGCCGCCGACCCGGATGACGGGGGACGGCTCCCCTTCGCCGGCGCCGGAGCGGGCGCGGCGCAGTACGGCCGCCATGCGGGCCGCGAGGTGCTCGACCGAGAAGGGCTTGGTCAGGTAGTCGTCCGCCCCGGCGTTCAGCAGCCGGACGATCTCCGTCTCGTCGTCCCGGGCCGTGGCGACGATCACCGGCACGTCCGTGATCCCGCGCAGCATCTTCAGGGCCTCGGACCCGTCGAGATCGGGCAGTCCGAGGTCCAGGATCACCACGTCGAAGCGGACATGGGCGACCTCACGCAGCGCCTCCAGCGCCGTCCCGACACTGCGCACGGTGTGCGAGGCGTCGGTCAGGTGCCGGATCAGCGCCGAGCGTACGAACTGGTCGTCCTCGACCACGAGCACACTTGCCATGCGCCGCACCGTACGCCATCTCGAACAGCCGGGTGCGGGCCTGTGGACAACTCTCCTCGTGGGGACAACGGGCCCCGGTACACCCCTGTTTGTGGGCACCGCGTGGGACGCGTGAGGCAGTATGGCCCGCGATGCGCAGAGGACTCGTACACGTACTGGCCTGGCTGCTCGCCACGGGCGCGGCGGTCACGCTGTCGTGGTGGGGTGTCCACACGGTGATGGCGGGAACGGCCTACGACCCGCCGCGCGCCCTGCCCATCAAGGCCGCCGACGCGTCCACGCCGGAGCCGAAGGCGCTGGCCACGCCGCCGGAGCGGACGCCTCCGCCGAAGCGGCGGGAGCCGAGCACGCCTGCTGCGTCCACGTCCGGCAGACCGAGCCCCTCCCCCACCCCTTCGTCCTCGCCCAGCACCGCCCCCGCCGCCTCCGGCCGGGTCAAGAGCTACGACACCGACGGCGGCCGGGCGATCTTCGACCTCGGGAAGACCTCCGCCTCGCTCGTCTCGGCGACGCCCGGGGCGGGCTGGTCGATGCAGGTGTGGAAGACGGAGTCCTGGATCCGCGTGGAGTTCTCCTCGGGCGCGGACCGGGTGTCGGTGTTCTGCACATGGCACGACGGGCCGCCGCGGGTGGAGATCGGGACCTACTGAGTGCCGTACGCGTTCATCGGGGCCGCCGGGTGCCGTGCGCGTTCATCGGAACACCGACGCGGGCGGCGCGGGCGACGCCACCGCCGCGAGGTCCGTGACGGGCGCGGCCCCACCGGTGAAGTCCGTGAGCGTCCTGCCGTGCTCGACCCGGGCGGGGTGCGGGTCGGAGGCGGCGAGGCGGGTCAACTCGGCGACGGGCAGGGGGTGGTCGGAGGCGACCAGCACGGCGTTCCCGAAGCGCTTGCCGCGCAGCACCGCCGGATCCGCGACCAGTGCGAGGTGCTCGAAGCGGACGGCGGCGGTGGCGATCTGGCCGCGCAGGTGGGCGAGCGGCGGTCCGTCGGCGAGGTTGGCCGCGTAGACACCGCCGGGTCTGAGAGCCCTGCGCACGTCGTCGAGGAACTCGGTCGAGGTCAGATGGGCCGGTGTCCGGGCCCCGCTGAACACGTCGGTGATGACGAGGTCGGCCCAGCCGTCCGGCACCTTGGCGAGGCCCTCGCGGGCGTCGGTGGAGCGCACCCGTATCCGCGCGTTCGGATCCAACGGCAGCTCACGGCGGACCAGTTGGACGAGGGTGCCGTCCCGTTCGACGACCTGCTGGGTGGAGCGGGGCCGGGTGGCGGCGACGTAGCGGGCGAGGGTGAGGGCGCCACCGCCGAGGTGCACGGCGTGCAGGGGGCGGCCGGGTGGGGCGACGAGGTCGATCACGTGCCCGAGGCGACGCTGGTACTCGAAGGAGAGGTACGCCGGGTCGTCCAGGTCGACGTGCGACTGCGGGGCCCCGTCGATCACGAGGGTCCAGGCCCGGGCCCGCTCGCGGTCGGGGATCAGCTCGGCGAGCCCGCCGTCGACGCTCTCGACGACGGCCTCCGCACCGGCCTGTCTGCGCCGGCCGCCCTTGGACTTTCCCATGGGTTCATTATCGGGGTGGGCTGCTAAGCAGGGCGTACGCTCCGGCGTCCGAGGGCGCCTCAGCGGCAGCTGTCCGCCGCCTTGATCATCCGGGCGGCCTCGCCCAGGGCCTCGCGCAGCACCGCGGGGTCGGTGGCGAGGTCCGCCTCGCCGGGCGGCAGCAGCCAGTCCGAGCCCGCCACGGGAGGCTCGGGCGCTAGGGCCGGTCCGCGTCCGTCCGTCTCCGTGCACGTGCTCCCCGGCACGTCCCACGCGGCGGCCGTCCCCGGCGGCACCAGGAAGCCCAGGGTGTCACCGTCGTCGTCGTGCAGGACGGGTCCCACCGCGTCCCCCGGTCCGCGCCGCAGGATGTCGACCGCCTCCAGTCCCTGCCGCGCCGGCACCGTCACCACATCGCAGCCGGCCGCCGGTGCACTCGGCGGCGTACGAGGATCGTTGATCCGGCTGGTGTCCATCCCGGCCTCCACCACGAAAACCCCTGCTTGGACGAGCGGTCGGGAGTCGGGGGCCTCCCGGTCCGCGAGGTTCAACGCGGCAGGCCGTCAACGGCTACGGCGGAAGTCAGCCGCAAAGGATGGCACTTCATGGCAGATCACGGATGAGATATCCGGTTTGTAGCCAAACCCAGCGTGGTGGCTCCATCACAGCAGGTACGTTCTTGCTCGCCGGACACGGGGCAGACCATGCGGACAACTCGCAACACGTCGCCCTGAACCCGGCATGGTTCGACGGTTCGCACGGGAGGACCCGGCCATGGCGTCGTCAACGGTGACCTCGTCTCAACCCAACCGGCCGCCACGGCCGAACCTCGTCTTCCGGCGACTGCGCGGACAGCGCTCGCCGGCCGAGTTCGCCGCGGCGATCCGCCGGGCCGGGCTCGAGATCGGCGAGCAGGTCAGCTGTGACGCGCGGTACATCGGCCGGGTCGAGGCGGGCGAGATCCGCTGCCCCAACTACGCATACGAACGGGTGTTCCTGCACATGTTCCCAGGCCGCACACTCACCGACCTGGGGTTCGCGCCCCGCTCGTCGGTACGCGGACGCCGGGCGCGCGACACCGAGGACGCGCCCCCGACGCGCACCGCGAACCCGGCAAACGCCACGAGTGAGACCAGCGGGGCGTGTGAGCCGTATGAAACGCAGAACCCGTACGACCCGCACCACCCGCACGACACCTACGAGGAGAGCGACGTGCTACGTCGCGCGTTCATGACCGGCGGAGGCGCCACGGTGGCCGCCGCCTCACTGGGGCCTGTCGGCCTCGCCCTCGACGCCGCGGCGGCACAGCGCCCCGTGCACCGCGCCGGGGCGAGCGACGCGGGTGCCCTGGAAGAAGCCGTCCGCCGGATCCGGCTGCTCGACGACCGGCACGGGGCCGACGGCCTCTACCGCCGCGCCGCCGCCCCGCTGCGCGCCGCCTACGCCCTGCTGGACGCCGGCGCGACCCGGCAGACGACCGCCGACCGGCTCTACTCCGGCGCCGGTGAACTGGCCATCTCCGTGGGCTGGCTGGCCCACGACTCGGGGCGCTTCGACGACGCCCGCTCCCATTACGCGGAGGCCCTGGCGACCGCCCGGATGACCGGGGACCCGGGACTGGAGGCGCACGCGTTCTGCAACACGGCGTTCCTCGCGCGCGACGCGGGCCGGCCGCGCGAGGCGGTCCGGGCCGCCCAGGCCGCGCAGCGGGTCGCCCGGCCCGTGGGCTCGGCCCGGCTGATGTCGCTGCTCGCGCTGCGCGAGGCGGGCGGCTGGGCGGGGCTCGCCGACCGGGTCGGCTGCGAACAGGCACTGGCCCGGGCGCAGGCCTACTTCGAACGCGGCCCCTCGGACGCCGACCCCGAGTGGATGAGCTTCTACGGGGAGGCCGAACTCGAGGGCCTGGAGGCGCAGTGCTGGTCCACGCTCGGCGACTGGCCCCGGGCGGCACGGCACGCGCGCCGGGCCGCCGAGCTCCAGGATCCCCACTTCACGCGGAACATCGCCCTGTACACGGCGGAGCTGGCGGACGACCTCGCCCGCGGTGGCCGGCCGGACGAGGCGGCGGTGGCGGGGATGCGGGTGCTGGATCTGCTGGAGGAGGTCCAGTCGTCCCGCGTCCAGACCATGCTGGCGGCCACGGCGCGGGTGCTGTCACCGCACCGCAGGGCGTCCGGGGTGTCGGCGTTCCTGGAGAGGCACGCCTCGTCGCCGCGCATGGCCTAGGGAGGCGTCCCAGGACAGCACACCCAGGGACTGTCGCGAACGTCACGTCTGCCGTGCGACGTCCGGCCCTCCCTGGTCGAGGTGCCCCAGGTCGTTCCAGCTCTCGATCGCCGGCTCCCCGTAGGCCCAGCCCAGCACCGACAGCGAGGTCGGGTTCAGCCGTATCCGGGCCGCGAAGTCGATCGGGAGGCCGAGCCACCGCGCCCCGAGGGAGCGCAGGATGTGCCCGTGGGCGAAGACCAGGACATCGCGGTCCTCGGAGCGGGCCCAGGAGACCACCTCGTCGGCCCGGGCCGTGACCTCGGCGAGCGACTCCCCGCCCGGGACACCGTCGCGCCAGATCAGCCAGCCGGGCCGGACGGCCTGGATGTCCGCGGGGGTCATGCCTTCGTACGTCCCGTAGTCCCACTCCAGCAACGCGTCCCAGGTACGCGCGCGGTCGCCGAAGCCGGCCAGTTCGCAGGTCTCACGCGCGCGTGCCAGCGGGCTGGTGCGCACCTCGACGCCGGCCAGGCCGTCGTACGGCGCCCGGTGCAGGCGCTCGCCGAGCAGCTTCGCGCCGCGTCGTCCTTCCTCCAGGAGCGGCACGTCGGTCCTGCCCGTGTGCTTGCCGGACAGGGACCACTCGGTCTGTCCGTGGCGGGCCAGCAGGATGCGCGCAGACATGAGGCACCTTTCCGGAAGAACAACGCAAGGGGAACTCCTCCATCATCGCGCACGCCCGCCGCGGGCAACCCGGGGGGCGATCTCTGCGTCTTTGAGGGCCGGAGGCGCCCCCCGGGGCGCGCGCCCACGCCGTAAAGTGGCACGGCCGACCGGGCTACGCGTGATGACGAAGGGGGAGGACGATCGGATGCCGCACACCGAGACACCGGGCACCGAGGCGGCCCCCGCGCCCAGGCTGCGCTGGTGGACCGAGCTGCCGCTCATCCTGCTGGTGTACGCGTTCTACTCGGCCGGCCGGCTCCTCGCCCGCGGCGACGTCTCCGGCGCCGTCGACCACGGTCTGACGATCCTGCGCTTCGAGAAGGCGCTGTATCTCAACTTCGAGCACCCGCTCAACCGCCTCTTCACGCGCGAGGCCTGGATAGGCATACCCGCCGACTTCTGGTACGCGTCGCTGCACTACCTGGTCACACCGGCCGTCCTGGTGTGGCTCTTCCGCTCCCGGGCCGTGCGGTACCGCGCCGCGCGCACCTGGCTGATGACGTCCACCCTCATCGGCCTGATCGGCTTCACACTGCTGCCGACCTGCCCGCCCCGGCTCCTCGACGCGAGCCACGGCTTCGTGGACACGATGGCGCAGTACAGCTCCTACGGCTGGTGGGGCGGCGCGGCGAGCGCACCGCGCGGCATGGGGGACATGACCAACCAGTACGCGGCCATGCCGAGTCTGCACGTGGGCTGGGCCCTGTGGTGCGGAGTGATGCTGTGGCGCCACGGCGGTACGCGCGCGGCGAAGGCGGCCGGTGTCGCCTACCCGCTGATCACGACGATCGTCGTCATGGGCACCGCCAACCACTACTTCCTCGACGCGGCCGCGGGCGCGGCCGTCATGGGGGCCGGGCTGCTGCTGGCACCCTTCGTGATGCGCACCGCGGACCGGGTCAAGGCACGGTTCGTGCCGGCGGCCGCACCGGTCACGGCGGACTCTTCCGCCGCGGGTTCCTCGATTGTCAGTGCCGGATGCCAGACTTCCGCGGGTGAGCGAATTCCACGGCAGCGCGAGTCGCGGTCCGGAGCGGGAGCCGAGCCGGGTGCCTCTCCCCAGGACGCGGGGGACGGGGCTCCGGCAGCGGCTCGCTGAGCTGCGCGGCCCCGACGTACCCGCGAAGGCGCTGGACGCGCGCGCCCTGGCGGCCCTGGCCGCCAACCCCGGTTGTGCGCGGCGCGCGATCCTCGACGGCGCCGGGGTGAACAAGGCGGCCCTGGCGAGCGCGCTGGGCTCGCCGTCGGCCTTCGGGCAGTCGCAGTTCGCGCTCACCAGAGGCAACGCCTTCGAGGCGAAGGTCAAGGCCGACGGCGGCGCGGAGCTGCTGCGGCTGGTGCATGAGAAGCTCGACGGGTCCGCCGAGCCGCCCGCCGACGCGCGCGTGCCCGACCTGACGGCGACCGGCCCCCAGGGGCGCACGGCCCGCACGGAGCTGGAACTGCGGGAGGCCACCGCGCACCCGGGCGTGTGGACGCTGCTCGACCATCCCATGCTCGCGCTGGACGTCGCGGGCTCCGCCGCGTTCCTGGAGCCGGACGCGGTGGTGGTGCATCCGGACGGCAGCTGGACGGTGGTGGAGATCAAGTCCTTCCCGCTGCTGGACGGTTCGGCGGACCCGGCGAAGGTCGGGGCGGCGGCCCGGCAGGCGGCGGTGTACGTGCTGGCGCTGGAGGAGCTCGCGGCCCGGCTCGATCCGGCTCCGCGCGTGCGGCACCGGGTGCTGCTCGTCTGCCCCAGGGACTTCTCCAATCTGCCGGCCGCGTCGGCCGTCGACATCCGCAAGCAGCGCGCGGTGACGGCCCGTCAGCTGGCCCGGCTGACCCGCATCGAGGACATCGCCGACGCGCTCCCCGAGGGCACGTGCTTCTCGCCCGAGCTGCCCGCCGAGGAGCTGACGGCGGCCGTGGAGTCCGTCCCGGCGGCCTACGCGCCCGAGTGCCTGTCCGCGTGCGAGCTGGCCTTCCACTGCCGGACCCGGTCCCGCCAGGAGGGCGCCGTGACCTCGCTCGGGCGTCCGGTACGGGCGGAGCTGGGCGGCCTGACGACCGTGGAGGAGGTCCTCGCGGCCGCCCGCGGTGAGGCGGGCGATCCCGGCGACCCGGCCGTGGCGGCCCTGCGGCGGGCGGCCGCCCTGCGCGCCGAAGCGCTGGAGGCGGCGTGTCGCTGATCTCCACCCTGGCCCGCCTGGAAGCCGTCAGTACGGGCCGCGCCCAGCCCGCCGCCACCGTCCGGCACCGGCATCTCGGCGACCGTCCGCTGGTGTTCGTGCCGCTGACCACCGCCGGTGAGGCAGGCGCCCCGCTCGGCGCGCTGGTGGGCACCGACCGGGACGCGCCGCGTCTGCTGGCCGTCCCTCAGCCCCGCGACCGCGACCTCAGGTTCGCGTTCCTGGCCGAGCTGGCCGACATCGTGCTGCCGTACGTCGACTCGTTCGCCGAGGCCGTGGAGGCTGCCGAGCGCAGCGAGACCGACCCGGAGACCGGCAAGCGCGTCAAGGTCGAGGTCGACCTGTGCGCGGACGCGCCGCAGCTGATCGTGCCGAGCCGTGCGGGCATCGACCTCGTGCGGCTGCTCGGGCGCTCGACGCGGTTCCGGCGTACGGCGGAGCAGGATCCTGAGGCCCCTTATCCGGCGCCGCCGCGGGTGCCGCTGCTCGGCAGGTGGCTGACGCACTTCGGGGAGCGGGCCCGGGTGCCCGGCTCCTCGCTGCTGCTGGCGATGACCGACGTCCTGGGCCGGCACTGGGTGACCGGGCAGTCCACCCTGGAGGACCAGCATCTGGGCGCGCTGCTGGCCTGGATCGATCCGCCGCCGGGCGTCACCGGCGCCGAGGCCGCGCTGCGGGCCGAGCTGGAGCGGGACGCGCAGGGCCAGCTGACCTGCCCGCCGGCCGGTCCGGCGACGGACCCGGCGTTCGACAACAAGCTGCTCGCCCCGGCCATCGAGCGCTACGACCGAGCCCGCACGGCCCTCGCCGCCGCCGAGGACGGCTTGGAGGCCGACGACCGGCTCGGGGTGCTGACCGCGGCCGAGCGGGAGATCCGCGACCTGGTGCTCAGTCGCACCCGGCCCACCTGGGACGCCATCTGGCGGGGCCTCGACCTGCTGCGGGAGCTGCCCGAGGGGGCGCGGGTCGAGGAGCGCTGGACCCGCGACCGCTGGTCGTTCACCGGCCACCGCGACCGGGTCCTGGCCGGTGAGCCTCCGCAGCCGCGCCGCGACGACGCGGTCACCGCGGCCAGCAAGCTCGCCACGCGCGAGCGCGAACAGGCCCGGCTGGAGGCGCAGGAGGCCCTCGATGACCCGCTGGTGATGGCGGGCCGGCGGCTGTCCGGGGAGGCGTTCGCGGGCGAGGTCACCGACGTCGTGATGGCGTACAGCGAGGGCAAGCGGCCCAGCCCGCGCCCCCTGGTCACGGTGCGCACGGACGACCGTCCGCATCTCGGCGAGCGGACGAAGGTGTACCGGTCGCTGGGCGGGAAGCCGCAGTCGGCGGAGTTCGTCGCGGCCGAGGAGGACGGCGCGTACGTGGTGCTGCGGGTTCTCGACAAGATGGGCCGCGGCAAGGAGCCCGAGCCGGGCTCGGTGCCGGAGAAGGGCGACCGGGTCTGCTTCACGCTCTTCGAGCACGAGCAGCGGGGCGGCGCGAAGCTGCCCGACCCGGAGGAGACGCCGTGGACGCACGGCGGGCCGCCCGGCGAGCTGACGCTCGAGGCGGCCGACCCGGTGACCGAGGAGGATGTGCTGTGACGACGGTCTTCGATCCCGCTGCCGCCGCGACACAGGCCACCGACGCGATCCTGCACGACACGCTGCACGGCACCGCCCGCGGTGTCGTCGTGGACTCCCCGCCGGGCGCGGGCAAGTCCACGCTGGTCGTCCGCGCGGCCCTGGAACTGGCCGAGGCGGGCCACCCGCTGATGGTGGTCGCGCAGACCAACGCCCAGGTCGACGACCTGGTCCTGCGGCTCGCCGAGAAGAACCCCGAGCTGCCGGTGGGCCGGCTGCACAGCAGCGACTCCGACCCGTACGACAAGGCGCTCGACGAGCTGCCGAACGTGCGCAAGTCGGCCAAGGCGGGCGACCTCGCCGGGCTGGCCGTGGTGATCTCGACCGCGGCGAAGTGGGCGCACGTGAAGGTCGACGAGCCGTGGCGGCACGCGATCGTCGACGAGGCCTACCAGATGCGCTCGGACGCGCTGCTCGCCGTGGCCGGGCTGTTCGAGCGGGCGCTGTTCGTGGGCGACCCGGGGCAGCTCGACCCGTTCGCGATCGTGGGCAGCGAGCAGTGGGCGGGCCTGGCGTACGACCCGTCGGCCTCGGCGGTGACGACCCTGCTCGCGCACAACCCGGACCTGCCCCAGCACCGTCTGCCGGTCTCCTGGCGGCTCCCGGCCTCGGCGGCGCCCCTGGTCTCGGACGCGTTCTACCCGTACACACCGTTCCGCAGCGGTACCGGCCCCGGCGACCGGACCCTGGCCTTCGGGGTGCCGTCGGACGGCTCGGGCCCCGACCGGGTGATCGACGAGGCGGCCGAGTCGGGCTGGGGCCTGCTGGAACTGCCCGCCCGGCACACTCCGCGCACGGACCCGGAGGCGGTCCGGGCGGTGGCCGCGGTCGTACGGCGCCTGCTGGACCGGGCGGGCGCGGCGACCTCGGAGCGCTCCTCGGCCCCCTCCGCCCTCACCGCCGACCGGATCGCCGTCGGCACGGCCCACCGGGACCAGGCGGCCGCGGTCCGCGCGGCCCTGGCCGGCCTCGGCGTCACCGACGTGGTCGTGGACACGGCGAACCGGCTGCAGGGCCGCGAGTACGACGTCACGGTGGTCCTCCACCCCCTCTCCGGCCGCCCCGACGCAACGGCCTTCCACCTGGAGACGGGCCGCCTCTGCGTCCTGGCCTCCCGCCACCGGCACGCCTGCATCGTGGTCTGCCGAGCGGGGGTGACCGACCTGCTGGACGACTATCCGTCGACGGAGCCGGTGCAGCTGGGGACGGTGGTGAAGTTTCCGGATGGCTGGGAGGCGAATCACGCCGTGCTCGCGCATCTGGCGGAGCACCGGGTGGTGTGGCGGCCGTGACCGTGACCTACGCCGGCACAAGCCCCCACCCCCGCCGGCCGGAGGCCGGCACGCCGCCGGAGGCGGCCGATGGACACAGCCCGGATGGCTGGGAGGCGAATCACGCCGTGCTCGCGCATCTGGCGGAGCACCGGGTGGTGTGGCGGCCGTGACCGTGACCTACGCCGGCACAAGCCCCCACCCCCGCCGGCCGGAGGCGGCCGTGATCTGGCCGGAACACGGCGCGTCCCGGAGGCGGTGACGAACGCCGGGTGGTGTGGCAGCCGTATCCACAACCGCGATGCCCACTTGCGCGCCCGCGAGACAATGGACGGTGGCCCACTGGACCGGGAGGGTCAGCGCGACGTACGAGGAGGAGAAGACATGGCGGAGCCCACGCCGCGTCGGAACGAACCGCGGCTACGCCCCGCGCCCCTGCTCTTCGAGCCTGCGGAGGCGGCCTCCGACCCTGAGCACTTCTTCGACCTCGAGTCGATCGACGACCCCCGGGCCCTGCTGGCCCGGGCGACGGAGCTGACGCTGGCGTTCCGGGCCGCGGCGGACCGGGCGGTGGAGTTCCAGGCGATGGCGGCTGCGCAGCTGGCCGACCCGCGGAGGTTCGACCGGCTGACGACGGCGGACATCGCCGAGCGGGCCGAGTGGACCGAGGACTACGCCAAGAAGATGGTCGAGTTCGGGCGGGATCTGATGCGGGGCGACGCCGAGGGCCGGGGGCCCGGCGACACCGCCTGACACGGCCCCTTCCCGATCACCTGGCATATGCCAGGCGGGCAAGATACTCCCTCCCACCCCCTCCTGTCCCGAGTTCCCGCAACCCTCGGGAGCCGGTCGCTCACGGCGGGTAGACCTGGATGCCATGAGCAGCGCATGGAACGCCTCCGATGTCACCCCGGACGGGGCCGCCTGGCTCGCCTCGGCAGGAACGTATCCGCGAAGCACCCGCGCCCTCTGGGAGGAGCGGCCGGGCGCACCGGTCGTGCTGCCCTGCGGGTCGGTCTTCGACATGGTCAGCGCGCCCGCGATGTTCGGCCGGCGGATGCTCGACCGGCTGTGGGACGACGGCCCCGGCTCGGGGCCGGTCGCGGAGTTCCGGGGCCGGATGCTGCTGTTCGCCGCCCCGGGGACGGCTCAGCGACTCCCCGCGCTGCTGGAGTGGGAGGAGTGGGGCGGGCGGGACAGCCGGGAGACCAACCGTACGCACGCCGTACCGCCGCTGCTGTGCCACGGCACCGGCGACGCGGTGACCGTCCCGGCGCCGTCGGAGAGCACCTCACCCGACCGCTGCGCCTCCCGCTGGCTCGTCGCTCCCGACACCCGTCAGCCCTGGCTGCCCGGTCCCGAGGTACTGCTCTGGGCGGCCGTCCGGGCGGCCCGCTCGGGGGTGCGGATTTCGATTTTTCCTCCCGCCGACCAGGATGCTAAGGTCTACGACGTCAGCAGGCGCCGCTAGCTCAGTTGGTTAGAGCAGCTGACTCTTAATCAGCGGGTCCGGGGTTCGAGTCCCTGGCGGCGCACCGACCGGAAGGCCCCTCGCGAAAGCGAGGGGCCTTTTGCGTATCCGTGCGCGGCCTGCGGCGGCCCGCGCCCGCTTCAACGGCCCACGGCGATCTTCACCGTCCACGCCCCCGAAGCCGTACGCCCCTCCACCTCCACCCGCACCTCCTCCCCCGGCACCGTGAAGCTCTCCCCGATGCCGATCGGCGCGTCCGCGAGGGGCGGGTAGACGGAGTCCTCCCAGCACGCGTCGGTGCGCGGATGGGCGTCGATCACCTCGATGGGCCCACCCCCGGACTGCGCCCCGCCCCGCACCCGGTACACGAGCACCCCCTGCCGGCACGCGGCCTCGTCGTTGCCCACCGGCCCCCGCGCCTCGAAGGCGAGCACACTGTCGGGCCCCGTCCGCACCACCGCCAGCTTGGTGCCCCACCCGAGACCGAAGGCCGGCGCCCCCGCGGCCCCCGTCGTCGGCACCCCCGGCCCCGCCGCCAGCGGCTCCAGGGTCAGCCGGGCGGGCCCGGCGTCCTGTACGCACCGCACCTGGTGCGGATCCAGCCAGCCCAGCTTCCACTTGTGCCAGGCGAAGAGGTCGGGCGCGAGTCCGAACTGGCTGCCCATCAGGTCCCAGTCGCCGACGTGCGTGTCCCAGTCGCCCTTGCCGTCCGCGGGCCGGTGGTACAGGTCGGGCAGGTCGAACACGTGCCCGGTCTCGTGGGCGAGGACGAGCCGGTCCGGCGGGTGCTGCTCGAACACCGTGACGATCCGGCGCAGGTCGGTGCCGTCGGCCTGCAGCGGGCTCGTCAGGTTCACCACCTTGGTCGCGTCGGAGTCCACGCCGGGCGCGTCCGGGTCGGCGACGAAGTACACGACGTCGTAGCGCGAGAAGTCGACCCGGGGGTCGGTCACGGAGAGGGCGTCGCGCAGGTAGGCGGCCCGGTGCGTGGGGCTCCAGTCGCGCTGTATGTCGTACACGGTGGACGGCTTCGGCATCTGGATCCAGTGCCCCAGCGCGTGTGGGCGCAGGGTGAAACGGCCGTAGGAAGCGCGTTCGAAGAAGCGGGTGGTGTCCGGGAAGTGGTCGGCGGTCAGTTCCTGCGGCGTGGTCAGCGGGTGGGAGTCCGGGAAGGACAGGAAGACCATGACCGCGTCCAGGGCCCGGGCCGGGCGCGGATAGGCGGCGTTCCAGGTGTCCAGGCCCTCCGAGTGGTGGGCGTCGGTCCGGGTCAGGGCGCAGGGCGTGACCGAGTCGGGCTCGGCGGCCGAGGGGCCGGTGCCGAGGGAGGTGGCGGCGAGCGCCGACATGGTGGTGAACACGGCCGCGGTGCTGCGCAGTCGGGCGCGCGGAAACGGACGCGGCACGGGTACCTCCGGGTACGGTTCGCGGGACACCGCACCCAGCCTGTGATGATTTGTCGTACCGCGTCCTGTTTGCCTGCACCGGTCGGGTGAAGGGGACGAAAAATCGCGGAAGCCGACACCCCCGAAGTACTCACGGAACGTCACAACTGGTCGGGGGCCTGAAGAAGCCGTCCAGGTGCGTGCAGAAACGATCTGGCAGAAGGGCCGGTTGACCGGGAAGACTGGACACCGGCTGGAAGGCCCTGGGGCCAGCCTCTATGATCGGCACACTTTCCTGACCTTTCCTGCACGGACAGAGATCGAATACATGCGGGAGCGAGCGGTGAGCGGAACCTCCGAAGGGCCGGCGCCCGCGGCAGACCTGGACCGGCCGGTCGTCACAGAGAGTGAGATCGACACGTCTCCCCGTACCGAGCCCCCGTCCCGGCTGCCCTACCGCTCCGTCTTCACGGCCGCCCCGCTCGCCATGGCCGTCGTGGACCGCGAGGGCACGGTCGTCAGCGCCAACGACTCGCTCGCCGCGCTGCTCGGCGGCAGCCCGGACGGGCTCGCCGGGTCCGTCGCCGCCGACCTGGTCGACCTCACCTCCGACACCCGCACCTGGCACGCCTACCGCGAGGTGCTGCGCGGACGGCAGTCCCGGCTGCGCTGCACGCGCCGGCTCAAGCACCCCGACGGGCACTCGCTGTGGGTGCAGGTGACGGTCGCCCCGCTGCCCGCCGAGGACAGCGGCGTACTGCTGTCCGTCGCCGACATCAGCGCCCGCCGGGAACTCCAGGCCCGGCTGCGGCACTTGCAGATGCACGACCCGGTGACCCGGCTGCCCAACCGCACGCTGTTCTTCGAACGCCTGTCGGCCGCACTGGAGGCGGAGTCGTACGAGCAGAGCGGCACGGGCCGGATCGGGCTGTGTTACCTGGACCTGGACGGCTTCAAGGCCATCAACGACACCCTCGGCCACCGCGTCGGCGACCGGCTGCTGGCCGCCGTCGCCGAGCGCCTGATGCGCTGCGCGGACGAGGCCGGCCACTCACGGACCAGCATCCCGCTGGTGGCCCGGCTCGGCGGGGACGAGTTCGCACTGCTGGTCGAGGACTCCACGGGCACCGAACAACTGGCCGAACTGGCCGAGTCGGCGCTGCGGGCGGTCCAGGACCCGTTCGACATCTCCGGCCAGCGGCTGTCGGTCTCGGCCTCGATCGGCGTCGTGGAGCGGCACGCGGCCGGCACCACCCCCACCGCGCTGATGCAGGCGGCGGACACGACGCTGTACTGGGCGAAGGCCGACGGCAAGGCCCGCTGGACCCTGTTCGACCCGGAGCGCAACGCCCACCGCATGACCCGCCAGGCCCTCGCCTCCACGCTCCGGCCGGCGATCGAGCGGGGCGAGTTCCGGCTGGAGTACCAGCCGCTGGTCGGCATGGAGGACGACCGGCTGCACGGGGTGGAGGCGCTCGTCCGCTGGAACCATCCCCAGTTCGGCGTACTGACGCCGAATCGGTTCATCGGACTTGCGGAGGAGGACGGTTCGATCGTCCCGCTGGGCCGCTGGGTGCTCCGTACGGCCTGCCGGCAGGCCCGCCGGTGGCAGCTGGACCATCCGGACGAGCCGCCGATCTTCGTCAGCGTGAACGTGGCGGTGCGCCAGGTCTGGGACTCGGACCTGGTGGCGGACGTGGCCGAGACCCTGGCCGAGACGGGCCTCGCGCCGCACCTGCTCCAGCTGGAGCTGACGGAGTCGGCGGTGATGGGCTCGGCGGGCCGCCCGCTGCAGGCCCTCAAGGCGCTCAGCGACATGGGCGTACGCATCGCCATCGACGACTTCGGCACCGGCTACTCGAACCTCGCGTACCTGAGCCGGCTACCGGTGTCGGTGCTGAAGCTGGACGGATCCTTCGTGCGCGGCTTCCAGTACGACGACCGGGAGGCGGCCGCCCGGGCGAATCCGGCCGACGAGGTCGTCGTCGAGGCGATGATCCAGCTCGCGCACCGGCTCGGGCTGACCGTCACGGCCGAGTGCGTGGAGACCTCGGCGCAGGCGACCCGGCTGCGCAGCATCGGCTGCGACACCGGACAGGGGTGGCTCTACTCCCGTCCGGTGCCGCCGGATCGTATCTCCGAGCTGCTGGGCACGCCGGACGTTCAGGCGGAGGCGGGCGTCGGCAAGCCGTAGGCGTCGGCGATGAGTTCGTAGGAGCGTACGCGGACGTCTCCGCCGTGCGCGTTGGCCGTGATCATCAACTCGTCGGCGCCGGTGCGCTTGGCGAGGTCGTCCAGGCCTGAGCGGACCTCGTCCGGGGTGCCGTGGATGACGTTGGCGTTCCAGGAGTCGACGAAGTCGCGCTCCATGGGGCTGAACTCGTAGGCCTCCGCCTCCTCCGGGCTGGGCACGAGGCCGGGGCGGCCGGTGCGCAGCCGGACCATGCTGAGGGCGGCGGCCAGCACCTGCCGGCGGGCCTCCCGCTCCTCGTCGGCGGCGAGCGCGGAGACGCCGATGAGGGCGTAGGGCTCGTCGAGCACGGCGGACGGCTGGAAGGACTCCCGGTACAGGTCAAGGGCGGGGACGGTGTTCTGCGCCGAGAAGTGGTGCGCGAAGGCGAAGGGCAGCCCGAGGACACCGGCCAGGCGGGCGCTGAAGCCGGAGGAGCCGAGCAGCCAGAGGGGCGGCCGGTGCGGGGACTGGACGCCGCCGGGGGACGTGGCCTGGACCGGGCCGGGGACGGCGTGGATGCGGCGGTACGGATGGCCGTCGGGGAAGTCGTCGTCGAGGAAGCGGGTCAGCTCGGCGAGCTGCTGCGGGAAGTCGTCGGCGCCCTCGTTGAGGCGTTCCGCGCGGCGCAGGGCGGCGGCCGTGGCGCCGTCCGTGCCGGGGGCGCGGCCGAGGCCGAGGTCGACACGCCCCGGGGCCATCGCCTCCAGCGTGCCGAACTGCTCGGCGATCACGAGCGGGGCGTGGTTGGGCAGCATCACACCGCCCGAGCCGAGCCGGATGCGGTCGGTGTGGGCGGCGAGGTGGGCCAGGATCACGGCCGGGGACGAGGACGCCACGCCCGGCATGGAGTGGTGCTCGGCGACCCAGTACCGGTGGAAGCCGCGGTTCTCCGCGAGGCGGGCCAGGTCGACGCTGGTGCGCAGAGCGTCGGAGGCGGTGCGGCCGGCCCCTACGGTGACCAGGTCCAGTACGGAGAGGGGGACGGGGGCGCCGCCCTGTGCTGCGCCGCGTATCTCGTCTGCCGCCACGGTGGGGTGCCTCCTGCTGTGGGCCGTTTGCTGTCGTTCCGGCTCTAACAGGGGACTGTCTCCGGTTATTCCCGGGGGTGCGGCGGGAGGGTCAGGCGGCCTGATCCCAGTCACCGCGCACGGTGTCGTGCGGAGGTCGGCGGTCGGCCTTCTCGCGGGCCCGGAGGACGGCCCACGCGAGGGCGGTCGCGCCGAAGATCCACCACGGCAGCGACCAGGCCGCGGCCCACCAGGCGGCCTGCGGATCCAGGACGGCGTCGACGGCGGCGGTGATCATGGCTGCGGCCAGGCTCCAGCACAGGAGGCGCCCGACGGCGCGGACAGCGCTTGCCTCGGATCTGAGCAGGTCCGGTTCGGCCATCAGGGACCGTCCTTCATGGGGTCACAGGGCACGGGTGGCTGCGGACGTGGCCAGTGTGCACGGAATGGGCGCCTGGATGGGAACGCGCTTTCGGTCAACCGAAGTTCCGTGCGATGCGGCGGAGTTGAGGGTTCCTCACCTCTCGCGGGCCGCTATGCCCCTGTTTGCTCATCCATGCACCGATGAAGAGGTAGGGCCGATTCCGGCCTGCTTGGAAGGAGCGTTCGCGGGCATGGAGGGCCGGTGTGTCCGCGGTTCGCGTGTCAGCGTGTGCCGGCAGTTCTCGTTCGAAGGAGGTCGGAGCACCATGGACCCGGAGTCGGGCAACGCGCCCCCGGCGTATCCGGTGGCCCGAGCGGCCGCGTGCCTCAAAGCAGCGTTCGCAGTGGCTGCCGGCATGAATCTGGTCGAGGCCGTAGGGGACCCGGGCGGAACCGCCTGGTGGGCCGCTCGGCTGGCCGCCGGTGTGGCCTTCTCGGCGGCCCTCGTCTCCTACGTGGTGCTACGCGTGCTTCGGTGGCGTCGTACGAGGACCGGTGAGGCTCAGCACCTGAAGGGAACCTCGGAGGAGAAGCCGTGAGCGGCAACGGACCTCGTCTTCGCGAGCGTTGGCGCGGCGCTTGCGCGGTGGGGCTCTTCGGGTGCGTGATCGCAGCGCCGCAGGAAGTCGTGGGCTTTGCGTTCCCCTCCGTCCTGGCTCGCCCGCCTGCGGCAGTTGCCGCAGGCGGCGGCGAACAGGGCCTCGGCCTCAGGCCTGGACGATCGGCTCCCTCGTGAACAGCGCTCCCAGCTCCGGCGCGTTCACCCGCCGGTCCGCCAGGCGCAGGCCCTCCCAGACCGTGACCTGGTTGGCGGTGAGGATCGGCTTGCCGAGCTCCTTCTCCAGGGCCGGGATGTGGGCCGCCGTGTGGAGGGCCGTGTCGGGGAGGAGAAGGGCTTCGGCATCGGGGTGGTCGGAGTTCTGGGCCAGGGCGAGGAGTTCCGCCTCACCCCAGGTGCCGACCTCGGCGGCCGTGATGATGCCGGAGCTGTTGACCGACACCACCTCCACACCGGCCGCACGGAGGAACTCCGCGAAGAGCTGCGCCACATCCTCCGGGTACGTCGCACCGATCGCGACCCTGCGCGCCCCCACCTCCCGCACCGCGTGCACGAACGCGAAGGACGTGGACGACGCCGGCATGCCGGCCGTCTGGGCCAGGGCGCGGACCTGCTCCTGCGCGCCGTCCCAGCCGTAGACGAAGCTGCCGCTCGTGCACGCCCACACCACGGCATCCGCACCGGCGTGCCGCAGCTCCTGGACGCCCGCCGCGAGCCGGCCGGCGGAACCCATCTCGAGCAGCGCGTCCACCCGGTGCGCGTCCTCACCGATGTCGGTGTGCACCAGGTCCACCCGGATGTCGCTGCCCAGCAACTGCTCGATGCGCGGATAGTCGTCCTCGGCGGAGTGGCCCGGGTAGAGAAATCCCAGTGCTGTCATGTCCAGCCTTCCTGCTGCTGCTCTTCTTCCGGCAGTACGGGACCGGGGTCCGCCCCCGGCGCTGCGGGGCCGGAACGCGCCGCCGGATTGATCAGCGCTTGGTACGGCCCCACCGCACGGGTACCCAGTCGGCGCAGTGCCGCCCACATCGTCACTTGGTTGGCCGAGATCACGGGGATGCGCAGCTCGGCCTCCAGCTGGGGGATCACGTCGTACGTGGGCAGGTTGGTGCAGCTGATGAACAGCGCGTCGGCGTCGCCGCGGACGGCCTGCCGCGCCATGTCCACGACCTCGCGGTAGGGGACCTTCCAGATGTGCCGGGTCAGCCCCATGAAGGCGCAGCCGGAGATCGTGACGCCGGCCTGGGCGACGTAGGCCTCCAGCGACTGCGTCACCGAGACCGTGTACGGCGTCACCAGCGCCACCCGCCGCACGTCCAGCTCCACCAGGGCCTCCAGCAGCGCGCCGGAGGTGGTGATCGCCGGCACGGCCCCGGCCCGGCTCATCGCCTCGCACATCGCCCGCTCGCCCATCATGCCGCCGACGAAGCTGCCCGAGGTGCAGGCGTAGGCCACGACCTCGGGGGCGATCGCGTTGAGCGTGCGGACCGCCTCGCTCAGCGTCTCGTGCTCGCTGACCAGGCGCGCCAGGTCGAGACTCACCTCGACCGGCACGAACGGTGTGCGGGTCATATGGAGCGAGACGTCGTCCGGCACCCAGCGCCACAGTTCGCGGTCGAGTGCGAAGTCGAAGGGGGCGACGACGCCGACCCCGCGCTGCGGGCTGGGCCCGCCGAGAAATGAGACGTCCATGGCAGGCACCGGCCTCACGCTGGGCAACTAGTGTGCAACGGATCGTGGGAACGCCCGTGTTGACGACGGTAGGTTCGGGTGCGAGCGTGGTCAATCCGCCCGGATCACTCCTTGGTCAACACCGGGTTAACTCGTCGTCACCGAACGGCCCCCCGGGGCCGGCCGGCCCCGCCGAACGGCTGGAGAAACGGCTGCTCATGCCCACCCCCACCCTGCTCGTCCTGGACGCCGATCCTCTCCCCCGCCTCGGCCGCCTCACCGGCCGCGCACGTATCGAACACACCGACGCGGCGGGTCTCGCCGAGCGCCTCCCGCGTGCGGATGCACTCCTGGTGTGGGACTTCACCTCGCGCGCCGTGCGCGACGCCTGGCCGGGCGAGGGCCCGCGGCCACGCTGGGTGCACACGGCGAGCGCCGGCGTCGACCATCTGATGTGTCCGGAACTCGCCGCTTCCGAGACGGTGGTGACGAACGCACGCGGCATCTTCGACCAGCCGATCGCCGAGTACGTCGCCGCACTCGTGCTGGCGATGGCCAAGGATCTGCCGAGGACGCTGGAGCTGCAGCGCGAGCGGACCTGGCGGCACCGCGAGACGCACAAGATCGCAGGGAGCCGGGCCGTCGTGGTCGGCTCGGGGCCGATCGGCCGGGCGATCGCCCGCACGCTGGGGGCGCTCGACATCACGACCGCGCTCGTGGGCCGCACCGCACGCTCCGGCGTGCACGGCCCGGAGGACCTGGACCGGCTGCTGGCCCGCGCGGACTGGGTGATCGCGGCCGCGCCGCTCACGGACGAGACACACGGCATGTTCGACGCCCGCCGCTTCGGCCTGATGCAGCCGTCCGCCCGGTTCGTCAACATCGGCCGCGGGCAACTCGTCGTCGAGGACGCGCTCGCCGAGGCGCTGGCGAGGCGCTGGATCGCGGGCGCCGCCCTGGACGTCTTCGAGGCCGAACCCCTGACCGCCGAGAGCCCGTTGTGGCAGGCCCCGGGCCTGATCGTGTCCCCGCACATGAGCGGCGACATCGTCGGCTGGCGCGACGAACTCGGCGTCCAGTTCGTGGAGCTGTACGAGTTGTGGGAGGCGGGCAAGCCGCTGAAGAACGTGGTCGACAAGCAGCGTGGGTACGTACCGGGTCACTGACGTTCCTTGGAGGGTGGATGACCGAGCTCACCGACCTGACCGCCGTACGGCTCCTCGACGGGTACCGCAAGGGCGAGTGGAGCCCCGTGGAGGCGACCCGAGCGGCGCTGGAGCGGGCCGAGGCGATCCAGCCGGAGGTGAACGCCTTCGTCCGGCTGACCGCCGAGGACGCGCTGGAGCAGGCCCGGGAGTCGCAGGAGCGATGGCGGCGCGGTGAGCCACGCGGGCTGCTGGACGGGGTGCCGGTGACCGTCAAGGACATCCTGCTCCAGCGCGGGGCGCCGACCCTGCGCGGGTCGAGGGCCGTGGATCCGGCGGGGCGCTGGGACGAGGACGCGCCGTCCGTGGCCCGGCTGCGGGAGCACGGGGCGGTCTTCCTCGGCAAGACGACGACTCCCGAGTTCGGCTGGAAGGGCGTGACGGACTCACCGCTCAGCGGGGTGACCCGCAACCCGTGCGACCCCTCGCGCACCGCGGGCGGGTCGAGCGGCGGCAGCGCGGCGGCCGTCGCGCTCGGCGCGGGACCGCTGTCGCTGGGCACGGACGGCGGCGGCAGTGTCCGGATCCCGGCGTCGTTCTGCGGGATCTTCGCGCTGAAGCCGACGTACGGGCGGGTGCCGCTCTATCCGGCGAGCGCGTTCGGCACGCTGGCGCACGTCGGGCCGATGACCCGGGACGCGGCGGACGCTGCCCTGCTGATGGACGTCATCGGCCACCCGGACTCCCGCGACTGGTCGGCGCTCGCGGCCCCGGCCGGTCCGTACACGGACGGTCTGGCGGGCGGGGTGCGCGGGCTGCGGGTGGCGTACTCGCCGTCGCTCGGCGGGCAGGTGGCGGTGCAGCCGGCGGTCGCGCGGGCGGTGCGGCAGGCGGTGGAGCGGCTGGCGGAGCTCGGCGCGTACGTCACGGAGACCGACCCGGACCTCACCGACCCGGTGGAGGCCTTCCACACCCTGTGGTTCAGCGGGGCCGCCCGGGTGACCCAGCATCTGGGCCCGCACCAGCGGGAGTTGCTGGACCCGGGCCTGCGGGAGATCTGCGCGCAGGGTGCCCGCTACTCGGCGCTGGACTATCTGGCCGCGGTGGACGTCCGGATGGACCTGGGCCGCCGGATGGGCCGCTTCCACGACACCTACGACCTGCTCGTCACGCCGACCCTGCCGATCACGGCGTTCGAGGCGGGCGCCGAGGTGCCGAAGGGATCCGGCCACCGGCGGTGGACGGGCTGGACCCCGTTCACCTACCCCTTCAACATGACGCAGCAGCCCGCGGCGAGCGTGCCGGTCGGTGTCGACGCGGACGGTCTGCCGGTGGGTCTGCAGCTCGTGGCCGCCCGGCACCGGGACGATCTGGTGCTGCGGGCGGCCCACGCGCTGTACGAGGCCCGGGTGGCCTCCGCCGGCCGGCCTAGGCCCTCCGGAAGCTGAGCGACTCCCCCGCCGCTCCCGACCTCCACAGGTCGTTGCACGCCTCGGCCATGTTCTCCAGGCCGTCGACGACCTGGCCCCAGACGATGCCGGGGACCCAGCCGACATCGCCGTTCAGCAGCAGGTTGTTGCGCTCGTAGAACAGGGCCAGGTCGACGAGGGTGGTCCCGGCGCGGACCTCGCGGTCGTAGCCGTAGGCCTTGGTCCCCAACTCCGCCCCGGCGAAGGTGAAATAGCACAGGTCGCCGGGAATCGGGGTGATGGTCGGGTTCTCCAGGGGTGGCTCGGCTTGGGCGAAGGGTGGGAAAAGGGCGTAGATCTCGTTGCGTGCGTACTTCGCGTGGTAGACGTCCCCGGCCAGCGGAAGGGAATCCCAGACGGCGGCGCAGGTGATCGGCGCGCGGTCGTCCAGCAGCCTGGCCGTGCAGGTCACGTCGCGCTTGACCAGCGAGACTTCGATGTAGCGATCAGCCATGCCCTCCATGGGAGTGCCCACCGGCGCTGCGGTCAAGAGCGCACGGGGAGAGTGCGGGGCTTGAAAAGATCGGCATAACTCGGGTTCGGTCGGGTAGCCGCGCGCCCATGGCTCCACCACAGAGAAGCCCACTCAGAGGTCCCGAACCCATATCCCGGCCCGACTCCGGGCCCACCCGCCGGTCGCTGCTCGCGGGGGTCGCGGCGCTCGGCGCGCTGGGCGCCGCCGGATGCAGCAGGGTCGCCACCGCGTCGGACGTCAAGGGCGGTGACCTGCTCGGCCGGCTCCGGGCGGCGGGCGTCGTCCGCCTCGGCATCGCCGGCGAGATCCCGTTCGGCTTCATCGACAAGAACGGCGAGCTCACCGGTGAGGCGCCGGAACTGGCCAAGGTGATCTTCAAGCGGCTCGGTGTCGACCGGGTGCAGCCCGTGCCGACCGAGTTCGGCTCGCTCATCCCGGGCCTGAACTCACAGCAGTTCGACGTCGTGGCCGCCGGGATGTACGTCAACCCCGAGCGCTGCGAGCAGGTCATCTTCTCCGACCCCGACTACCAGATGCTCGACGCCTTCATCGTGCGCAAGGGCAACCCGAAGGGGCTGCACAGCTACAAGGACGTCGTCGCGAAGAAGGCGAAGTTCGCCACCGGGACCGGCTACGCCGAGATCCAGTACGCCGTCGAGGCGGGGTACGAGGAGAGCGACATCCTCATCGTCCCGGACCAGGTCGCGGGCCTGAACGCCGTCGAGGCGGGACGCGTGGACGTGTTCGCCGGTACGGCGCTCACCGCCCGTGAGGTGGTGAAGAAGTCCGCCAAGGCGGAGGCGACCAAGCCGTTCGCGCCGCTCGTGGAAGGCAAGCCGCACGTCGACGGAGGCGCCTTCGCGTTCCGGCCCACCGAGACGAACCTGCGGGACGCCTTCAACGTCGAGCTGCGCAAGCTCAAGAAGAGCGGCGAACTGTTCCGCATCCTCCAGCCCTTCGGTTTCACCAAGGCCGAGATGACGGATCTGACCGCGAAGGAGCTGTGCGGCGGATGACCTCGGGACTCTGGGAACTCGTACTCAAGGGCATCTGGGTCACGATCCAACTGCTCGTCTGCAGCACGCTGCTGGCCGCCGCGGTGTCCTTCGTGGTCGGCGTCGCGCGCACCCACCGGCTGTGGATCGTCCGCTTCCTGGCGGGCTTCTACACCGAGGTGTTCCGCGGGACCTCGGCCCTGGTGATGATCTTCTGGGTGTTCTTCGTGCTGCCCCCGGCCTTCGGCTGGCAGTTGGTGCCGCTGTGGGCGGGCACGCTCGCGCTCGGCCTGACCTACGGGGCCTACGGCTCGGAGATCGTGCGCGGCGCGCTGAGCGCGGTCGACCCGGCGCAGAAGGAGGGCGGGATCGCGCTCAGCTTCACGCCCTGGCAGCGGATGCGGCTGATCCTGCTGCCGCAGGCGGTGCCGGAGATGATCCCGCCGTTCTCCAACCTGCTCATCGAACTGCTCAAGGGCACCGCACTGGTGTCGATCATGGGCATGGGCGACCTGGCGTTCAGCGGCAACCTGGTGCGCCTCGCGCTTCAGGAGAGCGCGGAGATCTACACGTACATCCTGCTCATCTACTTCGTGATCGCCTTCCTGCTCACCCGGGTCATGCGCGGGCTGGAGAAGAAGCTCAAGGCCGGTGTCGGGAAGAAGCCCGACAGCAAGACCCGGGCGCCTGAGCCGGTCGTGGTGGAGGGGGTCCGATGAACTGGGACTGGAGCGCGGTCTCCGACTACTTCATGCCGGACTTCTGGAAGGGCCTGGTGGTCACCCTCCAGATCCTGCTTCTCGGCTCGCTGATCTCCTTCGTGCTGGGCCTGGTGTGGGCGCTGCTGATGCGGGTGCCCTCGCGGTGGGTGACCTGGCCCGTCGGAGCGGTCACGGAGTTCGTCCGCAACACCCCGCTGCTGGTGCAGCTGTTCTTCCTCTTCTACGTGCTGCCCGAGTGGGGCCTGACCTTCTCGGCGCTGACCACCGGCGTCTTCGCGATCGGGCTGCACTACTCGACGTACACGATGCAGGTCTACCGGGCCGGTATCGAGGCCGTGCCGGTCGGCCAGTGGGAGGCGGCGACGGCGCTGAACCTGCCCTTGCGGCGGACGTGGACCGCGGTGATCCTGCCGCAGGCGGTGCGCCGGGTGATCCCCGCGCTCGGCAACTACGTCATCGCGATGCTCAAGGACACGCCGATGCTGATGGCGATCACCGTCCTGGAGATGCTGGGCCACGCGCGCCTGTTCTCGCAGGAGCACTTCCAGTTCACCGAGCCGCTGACGGTGATCGGCGTGGCCTTCATCGTCATTTCCTACCTGGCCTCCCTTGCCCTGCGAGCCCTGGAGCGACGCCTTGCCCACTGACACTCTCCCCAATCCAGAGAAGAACCCCGCCAGGAGCACCGGCGAGCTGATCCGGCTGGAGCAGGTGACCAAGCGGTTCGGGAGCAACACCGTCCTGGACCACCTGGACTTCTCCGTCGACGCCGGAAAGCACGTCACCCTGATCGGGCCGTCCGGGTCCGGCAAGACCACGATCCTGCGGCTGCTGATGACCCTGCTCAAGCCCGACGAGGGCACGATCACGGTCGACGGACAGCAGTTGTTCCCGGCCCCCGACAAGCAGGTCCGCGAGGTCCGCAAGAAGATCGGGATGGTGTTCCAGCAGTTCAACCTGTTCCCGAACATGACGGTGCTGCGGAACATCACCGAGGCGCCGGTCACCGTCCTCGGCATGTCGAAGGACGAGGCGGTGGAGCGGGCCAAGGGCCTGCTCGACCTGGTGGGCCTGGCCGACAAGTGCGACGCGCACCCGGCCCAGCTCTCCGGCGGCCAGCAGCAGCGGGTGGCGATCGCCCGGGCCCTGGCGATGCGCCCGCAGGTGCTGCTCCTGGACGAGGTGACCTCCGCGCTCGACCCCGAGCTGGTCGCGGGCGTCCTCGACGTCCTCAGGGACATCGCCCGCTCCACCGACATCACGATGCTCTGTGTGACCCACGAGATGAACTTCGCCCGGGACATCTCCGACCAGGTACTGATGTTCGACTCGGGCCGGATCATCGAGTCGGGCACGCCGGAGAAGATCTTCAGCGACCCGGAGCTGGACCGGACACGGGAGTTCCTCAGCGCAGTGCTGTGACTACTGCCTGTGAGCAGGCAGAACGTCCGACCCCTCGACTGGGGCATGCTTCTGGCATATGTCAGAGTGCCATTGCCCCAGTCCGGGGCCTCGGGAATCTTGTCAACCCCCGCTCTCCGCACGCCCTTTGCCGGTTATCGTGGAGAAGATTCGCTGTCCGGATTACGGCCCTACAGCAAGCGCAGGGGGAGACCACCGTGGCGCTGAAGCACGAGCCGACCACCCCGTACCACTCGGCCCAGGAAGCCCTGCGCGTCCTGGAGACGGTGGCGCACGGTTCCAGCGGTGTCGCCGAGGACGACATCGCCCGGCACACCGGCATCACACCGGAGCGGCTGACCGCGCTCCTGCGCATGCTGCGCCGCGAGGGCTATGTGGAGCAGATCACCGACGGCGCGTACGTCACGGGCGAGACCCTGGCCCGACTCGGCTCCGCCCACCACCGTGAGCAGGCCCTGCGCGACAAGCTCCAGCGCATCCTCGACCGGCTGCGCGACTCGGTCGGCGCCGCCGTCTACATGAGCCGGTACGTCGACGGCGAGATCAGCATCACCCAGTACGCCGACAGCCCGGCCGCGCCCAAGGTCAACGAGTGGGTCGACTTCCGCTCCTCGGCCCACGCGACCGCCATCGGCAAGAGCCTGCTCACCCAGCTCGACCACGCCGGCCGCCGCGACCACCTCGCCCGGCACAAGATGGCCCGCCTCACGTCGCGCACCATCACCAGCGACCGGCTCCTGCTCTCCCGCCTGGAGGCCCAGCCGCCCACCGTGCCCGTCCTGGACCTCCAGGAGTACGCGGTCGGCACGGTCTGCGCGGCCGTCCCGATCACGGCCGGCTCCTCCGTCGGCTGCCTGGCCCTGTCCCTCCCGGTCGAGCACGCCCACCGCCTGCGCCAGGCCGCGGACGCCCTCAACCGCAACGCGGCACCGGTACTGCTCTCCATGGCGATCTAGGGCCAATGCCGGGTGGTCCGGAGCACCCCCCGGCATTGGGTATTATTTTCTCCGTCGCCCGCCGCGGAACACGATTCCGGGGGCAGGCGAGAGTCATGCGCCGCTAGCTCAGTTGGTTAGAGCAGCTGACTCTTAATCAGCGGGTCCGGGGTTCGAGTCCCTGGCGGCGCACGGATGAGGGGCCTCTCGTGGGAGCGAGGGGCCCCTTCTCGTCGTAGGCCTACGGATCCAGCAGCCGGTACGCGCACTCCCCCGGCCCCCGCCACCACACCGGGTCCGCGCAGCGGCAGCCCTCTCTCCGTAACACCGCCCGGTGGATCTTGTTCGTCGCCGTCACCGGCATCCGCTCCACGACCCGCACGAACCGGGGCGCCATCTTCGTCCCGAGATCGGGCTGAGCGGCGAGGAACTTCGTGAAGCTCTCCGGATCGAACGAGCCGGCGATCGTCGCCATCACCTGGTCGCCCGTCACCGGGTCCGGCACCGCGTACACGCAGACCGCATCCGCCCCCTCGTAGCGGGCCAGGATGTTCTCGATCATCGCGGCGGCCAGGTTCTCGCCGTCGACGCGGAGGCGGTCGTCGGTGCGGCCGGCGAAGTAGAGGTAGCCGTCGGTGTCGCGGTAGAAGAGGTCTCCCGTCCAGTACCAGCCGCCCCCACTCTCGGCTTCGCTCGGGCGGGGGGACCCCCACCCGCGGCGTTCCGCCTCCGCCTCGGGATTGCGCCAGTAGCCCTCGAAGGGGCTGGGGCCCCGGTTGACCAGTTCGCCGATCGCCTCGTCCCCGTTGAGCAGCCGCCCCGCCCCGTCGAAGACGGCCGCCGGGCACTCCTCGCGGCTCTCCTGGTCGAGGACGACGAGCCCGGGTGCCGCCCGGCCGACGGCGCCCGGCGGTGTGCCCGGTGACCAGGAGACGGCCGCCCCGCCCTCCGACGAGCCGTAGCCCTCCACCAGCCGCACCCCGAAGCGCCGCTCGAAGGCCGCCGCGTCCACCGTGCCCGCCTCCGTGCCGAAACCCAGGCGCAGCGAGTTGTCCCGGTCGTCCGGGAGCGGCCCGGTCGCGAGGACGTACTGGATCGCCCGGCCCACGTACGTGAAGTACGTCGCCCCGTACCGGCGTACGTCCGGCAGGAACCCGGACGCCGAGAAGCGGCGGCGCAGCGCCACCGTCGCCCCGGTCACCAGCGCGGGTGCCCAGTCGGCGATCACCGCGTTGCCGTGGAACATCGGCATGCAGACGTAGTGGACGTCGTCCGCGGACAGGGCGAACTGGTCCGCCAGGGAGCGGCCCGCGGCTGCCAGGCGGCCCTGGGAGCAGAGCGCGGCCTTGGGGGCGCCCGTCGAGCCGGAGGTGAAGTAGAGCAGGAAGCGGTCGCGTGGGGTGGCGCGCGAGGGGTCCGGGCGGGCGTCCGCGTAGGGGGTGAGGAGCTCGGTGTATTCGGCCGCGTCCGTCACCAGCAGGCGTACGCCCGGCAGGTCCAGGTTCTTGAGCAGCGGCAGCTGGGACCTCTCGGTGACCAGGACACGGCACTCGGTGTGGAGGATGTCGCGGGCGAGTTCGGCGCCGCGGCGGGTGGGGTTGACCCCGGCGACCGCCGCCCCGGCCAGGGCCGCCGCGCCCAGCCACAGCGGGAACTCGGGGGTGTTGTCGAGCAGCACGCCGAGGTGGGGTTCGGCGGTCGGAGGCAGGAGGTCCGTGAGCAGCGCCGCCCGGGCCGCGGCGCCCGCCGCCACCTCGTGGTGCGTCAGGGTCCGGTCCTCGCAGCGCAGGCCGGGGCGGTGGTCGCCCCAGCGGGCGGCGATGAGTTCCGCGACCGTGCTCGCCCTGGAGTCCATGGGCGCGCACGTTAGTTGACGTACCGTCAGATGTGGAGGGTCACGGCGTCACGGACGTCTGGCTGTCGACGCTGAAGACGAAGTCGCTGTACGGGCCGAAGGTCTGGCTGTACGCGGCGACGAAGCCGGCGCAGAACACGACGACCACACCGAGGAACGCCAGGATGCCGATGGCGCTCACCGCCTGCTTCGCCCTGCTCGGTGCCTGGGCCGTGGCCACGACCTGCCGGCCGCCGGCGTAGTACACCGTGACGTAGTCACCCTCGACGGTCGTCGCGGGGCCGCCGTCCTCCTCGAAGCGGATGACCCGGCCGTCGTGTGCGATGAACTCGTAGACATGGTGGAGCGTGGTGCGGACCGATGTGCCGCCGTGGCCGCCGCCGACCGTGGTGAAGGTCCGCAGGCAGCGGCCCTCGGCCGTCAGGCCGCTGTTCCAGGCGCCCCGGATCTGCAGCCAGCGCCGCACGACCCGGTAGGCCATGAAGACGGCCAGGGCCATGATCAGGCCGGGCACGACGTAGAAGATCACATCCATCGCGCATCCCCCGAGGTCGATGCGCCGGTCCCGATCGGCCGGCGTGGGAGGAACCTACCCGCGCCGGCCGCACCGGTGACTCAAGGGAACCTCAGAGGTTCAGAAGGTCACGTCCGAGCAGGCGTAGAACGCGTTGGCGGTGTCGGCGATCGTCCATACGGCCACGATGACGTGACGGCCGCTCAGCCCGGACGGCAGCCTGCCGCTGTGGGAGAGCGTGGACGGCGGGCGCTGCCCGTTGTACGGCACCGTGAAGAACGGGGTGAGGTTGAGGTCGGACCGGGCGAGGTTGTGGTTCTGGTTCCAGCCCGGCTTGGTGATGTAGTACTTGAAGTCGGTCGTCGCGTGCATGGCGGTGAACTGCCAGCGGAACGTGTAGTTCTGGCCGCCCGTCACCTTGGTGGCGGGCCAGGCGCCGCCGGACGGTGTCCGCGGTGCGCTGAGCTGGCTGAAGTGGCCGAGGCCGGCGTTGCATATCTGCCCGTCGGCGGGGCCGGAGCCCGGGAAGCCCTTCGGGCCCTCGACGCTCTGCGGCTCCCACTGGATCGAGCCGCAGTTGGTCACGGTGCCGTTCTGGCAGAGCTTCTGCCGGCTGATGGGGAGGTCGGTGTAGCCGTGGCCGCTGGCGCCGCCGGAGGAGAGCACGAGGGCTCCGGTCGTGGCCAGTCCCACCGCGGCTGCGGACAACTTGGTCCTTGTGCGCATGCTGCCGCTCCTGGAGAACGTGGGGGATGTTCAATGAGCCGTGCATGTAGGTCTAGACCAAGTTCGAGATTATGGCCGCTAGTTGAACATGTCCATACCAATCACGGAGCTGTTTCCCCCCGGCCGGCGCAGAACGCCACCGTCAGGTCCTTCACCAGCACCTTCCGCTCGTAGTCGTCGAGTTCGACCAGCCCCCGCATGGTCAGCCGGGTCACCGTGTCCTCCACCGAGTCCACGACCGAGGTGAGCACGCTCGCCCGGTGCTGGGCGTCCAGCGCGGCGATCCGGCGGCGGTGCATCGCGGCCGCGACCTCGGGGGCGTACTCCACGCGCACCGGCTGCACGGAGAACACCTCCAGGCCGACCGGAGCCGCGTCCGCCGCCACCAGCCGGGTCAGCGCCTCGGCCGTCGCGTCCCCGGCTCCCTTCGGCCCGCCCGGCGTCTGCACCGGCACCCGGGCCAGAGCCGCCTCGACGCACTCGCGCAGATACGTCTCGTGGTCCTCGACCCCCAGCATGGCCCGGGCGGTGTCCCGCACCCGCCACACCACCAGCACGACGACCCGCAGCGCGACCCCGCCCCCGTCGGCCGCGGGCACGGGCTCGCTGCGCCAGTGCCGCAGCCGTACGTCCATCCGGCGGCGCAGCAGCAGCGGGTTGACCCACAGCAGGCCGGAGCGCCGGACGGTCCCCCGGTAGCGGCCGAACAGGTCCAGCACCCAGGCCCGCCCGGTGCGGCCCCGGGCCAGCCCGCCGAGCCCGAACAGCCCGAGCGCCCCGGCTCCCGCGTACGCCGCCCACTGTCCGGGACCGAGCCCGGCCCCGGCGTACGCGGGCAGCCGCAGTGCCTCCACCGCGAGCGGCGGCAGCACCCCGGCCCACCAGGAGGTGGCCACGCACCCGGCTGCTCCGCAGGCCCCGGCCAGTACGCCCGCGGCGCCGGGCAGGACCCGCGCGGGCCGCTCCACCAGGTCCGGATCGACCTGCGGAACCGGGCGCTTCGGGGTGACCGCGGGGCGCCTGAAGCGCGGCTGCTCCCCCGTGCCTTGCCTGCGGCCGACGACCGCCGGTCGCAACGGCACCGGCGCCGGGTCCGGGTCGTCGCGGAAGAGCAGGTGGACGGGGATCTCGGTGGTGGCCTCGTTCTGGATGAGCCGGGCGGGCCGGGCCGGTCCGTCGGCCGGTCCGTCGGGCTCGGACGTGTGGGAAGTGGTCGTACTCATGCGTGCCTCCAGCCTCCGCGCCAGATGCGTCACAACGGTGGTCCCGGGTGCAAGGCCCACAGGAGGGGCCCGACCGGGCATTCGAGGCCCACCCGAAGGGGGCCGGGGGGCCGGGGGCCCTACGAGAAGAGGCGCCGCCAGGTCTCCGGCCCCGGGTAGCCGTCCGCCGCGCCGCCCCGCCAGCCCTGGGTGCGCTGGAAGGCCTCGACGGCACGCCGGTCCGCCTCGCTCCAGCGCGGCCCCGGTCCCACCCGGTAGAACCTGCCGAACCCCTTCCGCACGAGCTGCCTGCCCAGCTGGGTGATGTAGGAATTGTCGGCGCCGGGCCGGAACATCGCCCGCCCCGGGTAGCCGGGGACGCCGTGGGAGGCGGGCGGCGGGCCGACCGCGCCGTTCTTCACGTCCTTGCCCTCACCGGTGACCAGCAGCTCCCAGGTGCGGGGGCCGGGCAGCCCGTCGGCGTCCGCGCCGGTCCAGCCCTGAGCCAGCTGGAAGGCCCGGGTCGCACGCCGGTCCGCGTCCGTCCAGCGCGGCCCCGGGCCCGACGCGTACGAGGCTCCGGCCCCGCGGGCGACGAGCATGCGGCCCAGCAGCGTGACGTACTTGTTGTTCGCGCCGGGGCCGAAATACGCCGCTCCCGGATACGGCGTGGCGGCCGGGGCGCCCGGCTGACCGCCGTCCTTCCCGGGGACCGGCTCCTCGGGGGTGACGCCCTTGTAGCGGTAGGGCACATAGCGGGTGGAGTTGTTCCAGTAGGCGTACGGGGTGGACGCCCGGCGGGTGTGCGGGCGGGTCTGTTCGTAGGCGGTGTAGTGGGTGTGCGCCTCGTCCGTCCAGCCGCCGAAAATGGTGACGTGCGAGCCGTTCTCGGGGTCGGACGCATTGTGGAAAAGCAGAATGTCGCCCGGTTGGAGTTCCTCCTTGGAAATCTTCTCCGCGTACTGGGCGAGGCTGCCCGTCCATTCGTTTCCGGGCAGCTGCCAGGCCATCGACACATAGCCGGAGCAGTCCTGCCGGTAACCGTCGGACCAGTAGGCGCTCATGCTGTACGGCACCTTCGCGGCGACCCAGGTCTTGGCCCGGTTGATGATCTCCGTGCGGGTGATGGCGGTGGGCTTGGGGGCGGCGGTGGGCTTCGCCGGACGGCCGCCGGGGCCGTGCAGCGGGGCCGTGACGCCCTGGGGGGTGTCAGGCTCTTCACCTGCGGGGATACCCGGACGGTGGGGTGCGTGCGGGGCGGCTGCGGCCGGTACGGCGTGGCCCGCGCCGAGTGCGGCGGAGGCCATGGCGGCCAGGGCGAGAGCGCGGTGCGCGGCCGGGTGGGCGCCGGCGCGGCCGGCCCAGGAATGCGGCAGGGCGCGGCGCCAGTGGACGCAGCCGGGGCAGTCGCAGTCGCTCGCGGGGTCGATTTCCTCGAATACCGGAGACTCCATGCGATTCCCCTCACACTTCCGGCGGAAAATACGGCGCCCGTGCATCGGAAGGCGCGCGTCGTCAGTTTCGCAACTGTCTTCCGCACGCGCATGCTGACGGTCCGAATGATGTACGCGGGCGCCTTCCGGGGGGGGGAGCGTCCGGGGCCGGGCGGGTGGTCGGGAGCACCTCGCGGCGTCCTGTAGAGTTACGACGTCAGCGCGCGCCGCTAGCTCAGTTGGTTAGAGCAGCTGACTCTTAATCAGCGGGTCCGGGGTTCGAGTCCCTGGCGGCGCACCGACCGGAAGGCCCTTCGCGGAAGCGAGGGGCCTTCCGTTTGTCCGTTCCCGTCCGCGTGATGGCTTTGTATGTCCTTGCGAGGTCCCCGTTCGGGCTTGGCCGGATACCCTCTCGCCATGGCAGCGCGTGACCTACAGGAGCGGATCAAGAAGCTCATCATCGACCGCCGGCTGGCCTCCGGGGCCCCGCTGCCGACCGAGCCCGAGCTGATGGAGTACCTCGGCGCGAGCCGGAACTCGGTGCGGGAGGCACTGAAGGCGCTCCAGGCGATGGGCATCGTGGAGATCCGGCACGGCTTCGGCACCTACGTCGGCCCGATGTCCCTGGCCCCGATGATCGAGGGCCTCGCCTTCCGCACGGTCGCCGGGCACTACCGGGGCGAGGATTCCCTGCTCCAGCTGCTGGAGCTGAGGGAGGCGGTGGAGACGGGCCTGGTGTCCCGGCTCGCCGGCCGGATGCCGGAAGCGGACCTCGTTGAACTGGACGCGCTCGTCGACCGTATGGAAGAGCAGGCCGCGCAGGGAGCCGGCCTCGCCGAGACCGACCGGGCCTTCCACGCCACCCTCTACCGGGGGCTGGACAACGTGTTGCTGTGCGAGGTCCTGGAGGCGTTCTGGGACGCCTTCCACCGGGTCCGCACGGACCTCGGGGGCGAGCCGCAGGACCCGAAGGTGACCTGCCGGCAGCACCGGGAGATCCTCGACGCGGTGCGGTCCGGCGACTCGATGCGGGCGGAGGAGGCCATAAGAGAGCACTTCGGCAACATCCGCGCCCGCCTGTCCACAACGGCTCCACAGGGTCCCCACACCCGCAACAATGAACGCGTATGACCGGTAACCACCGTGTTTCGCATCTTGCGATCATGATGGACGCCGTAGAACCCTGGTTTTCTGGTTTTACAAGATGCTGCGCGTTCGCGGCAGTTGGGGGGCTTTAGGGCCGGTTGCGGTTCGGGCGGGAGTAGGGGCCCCGTTCATGAACCGATGCCGAGGGGGGCATCATGCAACCGGAAGGTCGCGTTGCCGTGTCTATAGGGTGTGGATGACGTGGTGACTGCGATCCACCACTGATACGTCTGTGAAGGTCGAGGGGGACCTGCAGCAGACGGTAGGAAGCTACGAAACACGCGGATGTCCGCGTGTGGGGGGATGACTCATGACGTCGAGGCCCACGGGTGCCCGGCAGGACCACGACCCGTCCCAGACCACTCAGCTCAGGGTGCCGTCGCACCGGATGAGTACCACGGGGACGTTCCGGCGGATCAAGAAGACTCTGCCGAGGTACGACTACGAGCACTACAGCCGGCTCGCGGGTCCCCTCACCCAGCCGGATCCGAGCAAGCCGTACAAGGTGCAGTACCGCTCGCTCATCTCGCAGGAGCCGCACCGTATCCGCGTCGCCCTGATGCTGGCCGCGGCCCCGGTGCTGTCCCTGGTGCTGCTGTTCTGGCTGCTCCAGCCCGAGCACTGGACCGAGCGCGACTACCCGGCCTTCGACTGGCTGCCCACTCTCGACATGGTCATGCTCGTCTCGATCGGCCTGATCGAGTTCTTCCGCTGCATGAACGTGCTGTCGAACGCGCACGCCACGCTGGTCGCCCGCGACCCGATCCCGGTGGTGCCCGAGACCGGAACGAGAGTGGCCTTCCTCACCTCCTTCGTGCCCGGCAAGGAGCCGCTGGAGATGGTGACGAAGACCCTGGAGGCGGCCGTGAAGATCCGCCACCGGGGCCTGATGCACGTCTGGCTGCTCGACGAGGGCGACGACCCCGAGGTGAAGGCGGTCTGCGAGCGCCTGGGTGTGCACCACTTCTCCCGCAAGGGCGTCGCGAAGTGGAACCAGGCCAAGGGTCCGCACCGCGCCAAGACCAAGCACGGCAACTACAACGCCTGGCTCGAGGCGCACGGCGACAACTACGACTTCTTCGCCTCGGTCGACACCGACCACGTGCCGCTGCCCAACTACCTGGAGCGGATGCTCGGCTTCTTCCGCGACCCGGACGTCGGCTTCGTCATCGGCCCGCAGGTCTACGGCAACTACGACAACCCCATCACCAAGGCCGCCGAGTCGCAGCAGTTCCTCTTCCACGCGCTGATCCAGCGCGCCGGCAACCGCTACGGCTCCCCGATGTTCGTCGGCACGTCCAACGCGGTGCGCATCAAGGCGCTCAAGCAGATCGGCGGTCTGTACGACTCGATCACCGAGGACATGGCGACCGGCTTCGAGATGCACCGCCACAAGAACCCGGCGACGGGCCGCAAGTGGCGCTCGGTGTACACGCCGGACGTGCTCGCGGTCGGTGAGGGCCCCAGCGCCTGGACGGACTTCTTCACCCAGCAGATGCGCTGGTCGCGAGGGACGTACGAGACGATCATCGGGCAGTACTGGAAGGGCTGGTACTCGCTGCCGCCGAGCAAGCTCTTCAACTACACGATGATGATCATCTTCTATCCGATGTCGGCCCTGAACTGGATCCTGGCGGCGCTGAGCTGCTGCCTGTTCCTGGGCCTGGGCGCCTCGGGTGTGAACATCGACCCGGCGGTCTGGCTGATGCTCTACGGCAACGCCTCCGCCCTGCAGATCGGCCTGTACGTCTGGAACCGCCGGCACAACGTCTCGCCGCACGAGCCGGAGGGCTCCGGCGGTGTGGCCGGCATGGTGATGTCCGCGCTGTCGGCGCCGCTGTACGCGAAGGCGCTGATCGACTCCGTGCTGCGGCGCAAGAGCAAGTTCGTGGTCACGCCCAAGGGCGACTCGGCGAGCCCGGACCGCTGGTTCGGCACGTTCCGCTACCACTGGTACTTCATCCTGATCTTCGCGGCCTCGATCACCGCCGGCTTCGTCTTCGGCCACTCCCACCCCGCGATGATCATCTGGGCGACGTTCGCGCTGCTGATCACCGCCTCGCCGGTGTTCGCCTGGCGCTGGCAGCTGCGGCAGGACGCGAAGAAGCCCGGCGCCCATGCCGCGGGACAGCCGCAGGACCCTGCGGGTCCGAACCGGACGCAGCCGCTGCCCATCCCGCAGCAGCCGTCGGGGCACACCCCGCAGCAGAAGCCCACTTGGGCCGCAACCCCGGGCGCACACGGGGAGGTCGGGGGATCCGACCAGACCATGCAGATCGCCCTTGGTGGACTTGGGGGACGTAAGGAATGAACGACCGTGCAGGCCGCCGCCGGGCCCGTCGACTCGCGATCGGCACGGCGGTGGTACTCGCGCTGGCCGGGATGAACGGGCCGTGGCTCTACCGCTTCAGCACCGAGAAATACCACCAGTACCAAATCAACAAGCCGGAGTACAAAGCCGCGAACGGCAAGTGGGAGATCATCGATTTCCCCGAGGAGTACCGCCAGAACACCATCCACGCGGCGCTGCTGCGCACCGGCAAGGTGCTGCTCGTCGCGGGATCGGGCAACGACCAGGACAACTTCGACGCGAAGAAGTTCGACACCCGGATCTGGGACCCGGTCAAGGGCACCATCAAGAAGGTGCCCACACCGGCCGACCTGTTCTGCACCGGCCACACCCAGCTCGCCAACGGCAATCTGCTGATCGCGGGCGGCACCAAGCGCTACGAGAAGCTCCAGGGTGACGTCACCAAGGCCGGCGGCCTGATGATCGTCCACAACGAGAACCCGGACGCGCCGATCACCCTGCCCGCGGGCACCAAGTTCACCGGCAAGAAGAACGGCAAGACCTTCGTCTCCAAGGACCCGGTGCTCGTGCCGCGCGCCAAGAAGGTCTTCGACAAGGCGACCGGCAAGTTCCTGCGCAACGACCCCGGCCTCGGCCGGATCTACGTCGAGGCGCAGCAGCGGGGCAAGAAGTACGAGACGGGCACGCAGGACAACTACCGCGTGCACGGCCTGAAGGGCGCCGACGCCAAGAACACCTACGGCATCGCGCAGAAGCTCGCGCTCGACAAGAAGGACTTCCAGGGGATCCGGGACGCCTTCGAGTTCGACCCCGTGGCCGAGAAGTACATCAAGGTCGACCCGATGAAGGAGGCCCGCTGGTACCCGACGCTCACCACCCTGAGCGACGGGAAGATCCTCAGCGTCTCCGGCCTCGACGACATAGGCCAGCTGGTCCCGGGCAAGAACGAGATCTTCGACCCGAAGACCAAGAAGTGGACCTACACGGACAAGGTCCGGCAGTTCCCGACCTACCCGGCGCTGTTCCTCATGCAGAACGGCAAGGTCTTCTACTCGGGTTCCAACGCGGGCTACGGGCCGGACAACGTGGGCCGTGAGCCGGGCGTGTGGGACGTGGACACCAACAAGTTCTCGAAGGTCCCGGGCCTGAGCGACCCCACGCTGATGGAGACGTCCGGCACGGTGCTGCTGCCTCCGGCGCAGGACGAGAAGTACATGGTGGTCGGCGGTGGCGGCGTCGGCGAGTCCGAGAAGTCCAGCGAGAAGACCCGGATCGTCGACCTGAAGAAGGCGAACCCGAGGTTCGTGGACGGCCCGTCCCTGGACAAGGGCACGCGTTACCCGAACGCCTCGATCCTTCCCGACGACAGTGTGCTGATCTCGGGCGGCTCGGAGGACTACCGGGGCCGCGGCGACTCCAACATCTTCGAGGCGCGGCTCTACGACACGGAGAAGAACGAGCTCAAGCGCGTCGCCGATCCGCTCGTGGGCCGCAACTACCACTCCGGGTCGATCCTGCTGCCCGACGGACGTTTGATGTTCTTCGGCTCCGACTCGCTCTACGCCGACGCGGCCAACACCAAGCCGGGCGAGTTCGAGCAGCGCATCGAGATCTACACGCCGCCCTACCTGTACGGCGACGGGGACCGGCCCTCGCTCTCGGGCGGCCCGCAGACCATCGAACGCGGCGGCACGGGGACGTTCACCTCGTCGGACGCGGCGAAGGTCAAGAAGGTCCGGCTGATCCGGCCGAGCGCCGCCACACACGTCACCGACGTCGACCAGCGGTCGATCGCCCTGGACTTCAAGGCGTCCGGCGACCAGCTGACGGTGACCGTGCCGGAGAACCGGAACCTGGTCCAGGCGGGCTGGTACATGATGTTCGTGACCGACGCCCAGGGCACGCCGAGCAAGGCGCAGTGGGTCAAGGTGCCGTAGGAATCGGCTTGCAGGGGCGCTCTCCCGCGGGGAGGGCGCCCCTTTCGTTTGGCCGGTGCGTCAGCCGGTGGCCTTCGCCAGCTTCAGGGCGTAGTCCGCCCACCACTGGCCCGCCTTCGGCCCGCCCTTGCACTCGCCGTCCGACTCGCCCGGCCGCTTCACCCACAGGTAGGCGTCGACCAGCGGGTCCGCCGTCTTCGTCGTCGGGGTCTCGCCCAGGGAGCGGCCCGGCGGGTTGCACCAGCGCTCGTCGGGGTTGCCGGCGCCGTAGGGGCCCTTGCCGTTGCGGCTGGTGTCGATGACGAAGTGCTTGCCTCCGACCTTGGCGGAGAGCTGCTTGCCGTAGGCGATGGAGTCCTCGGTGGAGTAGAAGTTGGAGACGTTGACCGAGAAGCCGTCGGCCTGTGCGATGCCCGCGCGGTTCAGGGACTCGAAGATCTGGTCGGGGTTCTGCCAGCCGGCGTTGCCCGCGTCCAGGTAGACCTTCGTGTTCTTCAGGGACTTCAGCTTGGTGATCGCGCCCTTGAGGAGGTCGTAGCGCTCCTCGTGGAACTGCTCCGGGGTGCAGCCGTCGACCAGGTGCAGCAGGGCGTCCGGTTCCAGGACGACCGTGGCGGGCCGGTCGCCGATGCCCGCGGCGACGCCGTCGAGCCAGTCCCGGTAGGCGTTGCCGTCGGCGGCGCCGCCCTGCGAGTACTGGCCGCAGTCGCGGTGCGGGATGTTGTAGAGGACGAGCAGGGCCGTACGGCCGGCCTTGTCGGCGGCCTCGGTGAAGCCCTTGGTCTGCTCCTGCGGATCGTCCGGGCCGACCCACTCGGCGACCGGTTGCTCGGCGATCTTGCGGATCTGCTCGGCGTCCTGCTTCTTGCCGGCCTTCTCCAGGGCGGCGACCTCCCGGGCCGCGGTCCCGTCCGGATTGACCCAGAAAGGGGCCTTTTCCTTGGGCTGTTGGGTGATTCCGGCGCCCGCGTCGGGCTCGTCCGATCCGTCTCCTCCATCGGAGGAGGAACACCCCGTGATCAGCAGTGCCGCCCCCAGCACCACTGCGGACATCCGCCTTCCGGCGGACGCCCCTGCCCCCCTACTGCCGTACATCCAACTCCCCCTTGATGCACCGTTCCAAGTCTCAATCCTGACATACGTCCCGCGACACCCACGAGGCGAACCCCACCTGCGTGGATGACGCTGCGCCACCGTGTCGGGACTTGGCGTTATCCAACCTCTAGGCCAGGGCGGCCCTTTGGTTCTGGAGTCTTCCCCAGCGGTGCCCGGCCTTCGGCCAAAGATTCACCCGCCGTGTCGTCGGGTGGCCGCACCGGGCCGCACCTCACCGCGCCGGACCTCTAGAGCCCGGTTCCCGTCAGGTACGCCGAGACGACCACGTTCGCCGTGTAGCTGCGGGTCGTACGGTCGAAGCTGCCGCCGCAGGTGACCAGCCGCAGTTCGGCCCGCCCCGACTCGCGGGGTCCGTAGGCCTGGTGGGCGTCGAAGCGGTCTCGGGTGAGGACCTGGACGGACTCGACGGTGAACTCGGCGACCTTGGCGTCGGCCCGGATCACCCGGATCGTCTGACCCGGCCGCATGGCACTGACCTTGTAGAAGACGGCGGGCCGGGTGTCGGTGTCGACATGACCGACCATCAGCGCGGTGCCCGGCGCCCCGGGCGCGACCCCGCCGGCGTACCAGCCGACCACACCCGGCTGGTCGTACGGCGGCGGATCGAGCGCCCCGCGGGCGTCGAGGCCGCGCGCCACCACCGGGGCCTGGACGTCGAGCCCGGGGATGTCGAGGCGCTGCGGCAGAGCGTCGCCCAGCGGGCGGTGCTCGGGCGGCAGCTTGATGTCCGGGGGGCGTCCGGCCGCCGCCATGTCGCCCGTGGTGGGGGCGGATATGCCGTGCCGCATCTCGGTGACCTCGCGGCCCCACAGCCACAGTCCGAGCAGCAGCACGACCCAGGCCATGCCGGTCAGCAGGCGGCCGGTGCCCGAGAAGCGTCCCTGAACGTGATCGCGATCCTGCATGGTCAGTCCGTTCCGCGGCCCCGGCGGACACCGCGCACCGCGACGACCACCGCGGCCACTCCCGCGAGCACCAGGCCGGTCACGCCCTGCGCCGTACCGGGAGCGGCGCCGCGCTCCTCGGCGGCGACGAGATCGGCGGCACCGCCACCGCCCGCCTGGACGGGGGCGACGGGTGAGGCGGGTGCGCTGGGCAGGTGCGCTTCCCCGTCGACGCCGGGAGCGGACGGCTGTCCGCCCTTTTCGGGGGCGGGCGGCCGGCCACCGGCCCCGGGCACGGGAACGGGCGCGGCCCCGGGCACGGGATCGGACGCGGCCTCGGGCACGGGATCGGACGCGGCCCCGGACCGCCCCGCCGCGCCGTCCCGGACGGTGAGCGTGCCGGTCCGTAGCGTGGCACCGCAGGTGACCCGCACGGCGTACGAACCCGCCTCGAGTGTGGAGCGGACGCGGCTCTCGCCGGAGAGCTCGCGTGCGCCGGTGACGGTGAGCCGTGCGTCCGCGACGAACGCCGCCGAGGCGGCGAGTGCCGTTCGCTGCGCGCAGCCGGTCACGCGGAGCGTGACGTCACTGCCGGGGGCGGGGGTCGCCGGGGTCACCGAGACGCTCCCCGCGTCCGCCGCGTACGCCGCCGGGGCGAGGGCGGCGACGGCCAGGGCGCTCGTACAGACAGTGACTCTCAGGGAACCCATCGTGAACCTCCAGATGCCTGGAGCCTCCCCCGCACAGCGGGCCGCCGCATCCTCGGGGACACGGCGGCTGCTCCGTACGGGTGACGACGGGTTTGAGCCCCGTCTTCCGCCGCCCGGGGGTCAGACCCGGTCGACGAGGTCCGCGATCGAGTCCACGACCTGCGACGGCCGGTACGGGAAGTCCTCGACCTGTTCGGGCCGGGTCAGGCCGGTGAGCACCAGGAACGTCTGCATCCCGGCCTCCATGCCGGCCAGCACGTCGGTGTCCATCCGGTCGCCGATCATCGCGCTGCTCTCGGAGTGCGCCCCGATGGCGTTCAGCCCGGTCCGCATCATCAGCGGGTTCGGCTTGCCCGCGAAGTACGGCTTCTTGCCGGTCGCCTGGGTGATCAGCGCGGCCACCGCGCCGGTCGCCGGCAGCGGGCCCTCGGTGGAGGGGCCCGTCTCGTCGGGGTTGGTGCAGATGAACCGAGCGCCGCCGAGGATCAGCCGCACCGCCTTCGTCATGGCCTCGAAGGAGTACGTGCGGGTCTCGCCGAGGACGACGTAGTCCGGCTCGTGGTCGGTCAGGATGTAGCCGATGTCGTGCAGCGCGGTGGTCAGCCCGGCCTCGCCGATGACGTACGCCGAGCCGCCCGGCCGCTGGTCGTCCAGGAACTGGGCGGTGGCCAGGGCCGAGGTCCAGATGGACTCGATCGGCACCTCCAGGCCCATGCGGCGCAGCCGGGCGTGCAGGTCGCGCGGGGTGTACATCGAGTTGTTGGTGAGGACCAGGAAGGGCTTCCCGGACTCGCGCAGCTTCTTCAGGAAGGCGTCGGCGCCGGGGATCGGCACGCCCTCGTGGATGAGCACACCGTCCATGTCGGTGAGCCACGACTCGATGGGCTTGCGGTCTGCCATGTGCGGGATCTCCTGCCGTACGCGGTCCAGCGTGCGACCCAGCCTAGACAGTGGCGGGATCTTTGCGGAATGGCCCGTGTGCGGCGTCCCGACTGGCGGGACGGCCTGCTCAGCGGCGGCGGCGTGCGACGAGCAGCGCCCCACCGCCGGCGAGCAGCAGGACCGCGGCGGCCGCGGCGACCTGAGTGCCGGTACCGGTGCGGGCCAGTTCCTCCGCGAAGGGGAACCGGTCCTCGCGGGGCGGCACGGAGGCGTCGGAGTCGGGGCGGGGTTCCGTGCCCGTGTCGGGGTCGGCGTCGGTGCCGGTGCCGGAGTCGGTGTCGGTCCCCGCCCCGCCGTCGATGCCGAACCGGTAGTCGTTGGACTGCCCGACCCAGTCGCCGTCGTCGTCGTGCCGCTGCACCACGGCGGCGTTGACCGTGACGTCGTTGGGCACGGCGTCCGAGGTGAGCGTGAGCCGCACCTTCACGGTGACGGTCCTGCCCGGCCCGACGGTGAACCCGGCGAACCGGTCCTCCTCGTCGGTGAACGCCCCGACGAGTTCGTCCTCGCCGGTCTTCTCGAACCGCACGGGGTGGGCCTGTGCCCCCTCGAAGAACTCGAGGTGCGGCTGGGACGGCTCCAGGGCCCGCTTGTCGTCGACGAGCACGACGACGGGGTGGATCCCGGTGCAGGTCCGGTCGGTCGTGTTGGTCAGGTCGACGTACCAGGTCCCGAACCCGCCCCCGGCCGTGTAGGAGTCCGGCCCGCCGTGGATGCGGGTGGTGAGCGGGAAGGTGTGGTCGTCGGGCGCGGCACAGGCGGGCGCCGGGGCGTCCGCGTACGCCGGATGAGCGCCGGGAAGCAGGACGGCAGCCGCCGCTGCCGCCGCCAGGCAGAGATGAGCGGGCGTACAAGGTCGCATGATGATGTGACATTCCGAGCGGCGAGGAGCGCGAGACGTCGGCGAGGCGAGTCGGCCCCGAACGGCGGCGCGGATCCGCCCGGTCGGCGGACAGACCCCAGGGTCTGCCGGACAGGCCCTAGCGGCGCCCCAGGGCCTTCGCGCGCGTGTGGGCCCAGGCCGCCAAGGGGACGCCGACCGCGGTGAGAACCGCGTAGGTCAGCAGCAGCGGGACGAAGCCGCCGGGCAGTCCGCCCAGCAGACCCCGCTCGCCGTCGACGAGCAGCCGGACGAGCCCCTGGATGCACACCGCCAGCAGCAGCATGGCGAGAACCTGCAGGACGTCGTACTTCATGGTCTTCCTTTCCGCGAAGAGTGACGTTACGAACGTATCAATCAGTGGAAGCGTGTCGGCCGTACAGCGGAAGGAATTTCCGACTTACGTCACACTTTCTCAACGCGCTATCGTGAAGAGATGCGTGACGAAAAGATGCGGGCGTGCCCGGTGTGCGGCAGGTCCCTGGCCCGTCCGAGCCGTGGCCGTCCGCCCGTCTACTGCTCCCGGAGCTGTCAGGGCCGGGCCTACCGCCGGCGTCGGCAGCCGCTGCCCGGGCCGGGCACGCCGCCCGCGTCCCGGCCGACGGACGTCCGGGCGCGGCAGCGGCGCCGGATCGCCGAGGCGGTGTGGCGGATCGCGGCCGGGCAGGGCCTGGACGCCGCGAGCATGCGCAGGATCGCGGCGGAGGCCGGGGTGTCACTGCGGGTCGTGCAGTACCACTTCGATTCCAAGCACGCCCTCCTGGTCGACGCGCTGCGCCTGCTGCACGAGGAGAACGAGCGGCTGGCCCGGGCGCGCATCCCGTACGACATGACGGACCCGTGCGCGCTGCTGCGGGCGGTGCTGGACGAGTTCCTGCCGCTGGACGAGCAACGCGCCTTCGCGCTGCGCGTGTTCACGGCGTACTACGCGCGCAGCCTGACCGATCCCGTGCTCGCGGCGGTCTTCCTGACGGCCGAGCAGCCGCTGGAGGGGCTCGTCGCGGACATCATCGGGGCCGGCGAGGCGGCAGGGAGCACGGCTGCGGGCATCGACCGGGCGCACGAGGCCGACCTGCTGGTGTCGGGGGCCTTCGGGCTGGGCCTGGACGTCCTGCACGAACGCCGTTCCCTCGCGGGAGTACGGGCGGTGCTGGACTACCACCTGGCCAGGATCTTCCCCGCCGCGACCGCCGAGACCACCAAGGCTTCCAGGGCCGCCAGGGCCACTGCGCCCGGACCTCGACCCTCGCCGTCCGAGCACCCGCCGAGCGGCGACTGAGCCGCCCCCGCCCCCCCGACACCAGCAGGTCGGCCTCATCCACCCCCGCGCCCGAACACCGGCCCCAGCACCAGCTGCGCCGCCCCCACCGCCACGGCCCCGTCTCCCCCGGCCGCGACGCGCACCGGTACGGCGTCCTGGCCCGTTCGCCGGGCCCGGGCCTTCAGCACCGCGCCGACCCCGCCCGTGAAGGCCTCCGGCGCCGCCGCCACCGTGCGGCCGCCCAGCAGGACGATGTCGATGTCGAGCAGCCCCACGAGGTTCGCCGCCCCGGCCCCGAGCACCCGCGCCGCCTCCTCCAGATCGCCGCGCGCCACCGCTTCGAGGCACAGGGCCTCGATACAGCCGCGGTTCCCGCAGGTGCAGGGCGGGCCGTCGAGCTGGATCACCTGGTGGCCGAACTCCCCGGCCCCGGTCCTGGCCCCCCGGTGCACGCTGCCGCCGATGACCAGCCCGGCCCCGAGCCCCGTGCCGAGGTGCAGGTAGGCGAAGGAGCCGCCCTCACCCCCGGCGGCGAGGCCCAGCGCCGCCGCGTTGGTGTCCTTGTCGACCACGACCGCAACCCCGAGCCGCTCCGCCAGCGCCTCCCGCAGCGGGAAGCCGTCCCACTCGGGGAATCCGGTCACCCGGTGCAGCACACCCCGGGCATGATCGAGCGGCCCGGGCAGCGCGACGCCCGCCCCCAGCAGGGCCGGGCTCGCGGCCGGTCCCTGCCGGGAGGCCCGGTCCAGCCCGGCCGGTCCCTGCCGGGAGGCCCCCTCCAGCCCGGCCGGCAGTACCCCGGCCACGGCCTCCCGTACCGCTCCCAGGACGGCCTCCGCCCCGGCCCCGAGGTCCAGCGCGGCCCGCCGCTCCCCCACCACGGTTCCCCGCAGATCCACGAGCACGACCCGCACCTCGTCCCGGTCCAGATGGACCCCGACCGCGTGCCCGGCCTCCGGCACCAGCCGCAGCACCGTGCGCGGTTTGCCCCCGGTCGACGCCCGGCGTCCCGCCTCCGCCGCGAGCCCGTCCTCCCGCAGCCGGGCCGTGATCTTGCTGACGGCCTGCGGGGTGAGCCCGGTCCGCTCGGCGAGTTCGAGCCGGCTGATGCCCTCGTCCCCGGCCGTCCGCAGCAGGTCGAGGACCAGCGCGGCGTTGTGGCTGCGCAGGGCGAGCAGATTCGCCCCGCCGCCCCCTGCCCCGGCTGCCCCGGCTGTCCCCGCGCCGCCCGCCCCGCGCATGCCGCCCACTCCGCCCGTACGGTCGTCCGCCCTGTTCACGTCACCCATTGTCCCCGGCGCTTGCACTTTGGCAACAGCGTTGCGAAAGTGGGTGGCATGACTGGCACACCCCTCGGCACAGCCCCCGGCTCGCCCCTCCGCGTCGGCCTCGTCGGCTACGGCCTCGCCGGCTCCGTCTTCCACGCCCCGCTGATCGCCGCCACGGAGGGCCTCGCCCTCGACACGGTGGTCACCTCGAACCCGGAACGGCAGCAGCAGGCCCGTGCCGAGTTCCCGGACGTACGCCTCGCCGCCACGCCGGACGAGCTGTTCGAGCGGGCCGCCGAGCTGGACCTGATCGTCGTGGCGTCCCCGAACAAGACGCACGTGCCGCTCGCGACGGCCGCGCTGCGGGCCGGCCTGCCGGTCGTGGTCGACAAGCCCGTCGCGGGCACGGCCGCCGAGGCCCGCGAGCTGGCCGCCCTCGCCGAGGAGCGCGAACTGCTCCTCTCCGTCTTCCAGAACCGCCGCTGGGACAACGACTTCCTCACCCTGCGCAAGCTGCTGAACGAGGGCGAGTTGGGCGACGTGTGGCGGTTCGAGTCCCGCTTCGAGCGGTGGCGCCCGAAGCCGAAGGGCGGCTGGCGGGAGTCCGGCGACCCCGCAGAGATCGGAGGTCTGCTCTACGACCTCGGCAGTCATGTCGTGGACCAGGCCCTGGTCCTGTTCGGCCCGGCGGCCTCCGTGTACGCGGAGACGGACATCCGCCGCCCGGGCGCCGAGACGGACGACGACACGTTCATCGCCATCACGCACACCAACGGCGTCCGCTCCCACCTCTACGTCTCGGCGACCACCGCCCAACTCGGCCCCCGCTTCCGCGTCCTGGGCTCCACCGCCGGCTACGTCAAGTACGGCCTCGACCCGCAGGAGGCGGCGCTCCGGGAGGGCCTGCGCCCCGGCCCCGACTGGGGTGCGGAGCCCGAGTCGCTGTGGGGCCGTGTCGGCTCCGGCGAGTCCCCGGTGACCGGCGGCGGCCGACCCGAACCCACCCTCCCGGGCGACTACCCCGCTTACTATGCGGCCGTGGCGAAGGCGCTGCTGGAGGGCGCCCCGAACCCGGTGACCGCGCGGGAGGCGGCCGCCGCCCTGGACGTACTGGAGGCCGCTCGTCGTTCGGCCCTCGAGAAGGTGACGGTGACCCTGTGACCCACAAGAGCAACCCCTCGCACAGCCAGGGGCTCACCCCGAAGTTCCACCCGGAGCTCACCCCGAGCCTGGAGGAGCTGGAGAAGCAGGAACGCCAGCTGGTGTTCCGCCAGTTCACGTACGACGACGCCTGGGCGCTCGGCTCGCTCCTCGTCGAGCTGGCCCGGGAGCGGCAGGCCCCGGTCGCCATCGACATCCACCGCGCCGGCCAGCAGCTCTTCCACGCGGCGCTGCCCGGCTCCACCCCGGACAACGACGCCTGGATCGCCCGCAAGCGCCGAGTGGTCGAGCGCTACGGCTCCGCCTCCTACCTGGTCGGCGCCCGCTTCCGCGCCAAGGGCAGCACCTTCGAGGAGTCCTCGCGCCTCGACCCCGACACCTACGCGGCCCACGGCGGCTCCTTCCCGATCACCGTCGAGGGCGTGGGCGTGGTCGGCGCGGTGACTGTGTCCGGACTGCCGCAACTCCAGGACCACCGGCTCGTGGTCGAGGCGCTGGAGCGGTTCCTGGAGCGCTAGGTCCAGTGCCGGTCCGCGCCCGGAATTAGCGGGGACTCCCTCCGGTTGGCACCTGCGTACGCGTGATCAAGCACGGCGCCCCAACCGGAGGGAACCCCACCGATGAGCACCCCCCTGAAGGAGACCGTCGGCCGGTACGGCATCTGGAGCGTAGGTCTGCGCTCGGAGGACCGGGACCGGCGCGGCGAACTCGCCGAGGCCGCCGCCGAACTGGAGGAACTCGGCTTCGGCGCCGTCTGGCTGGGCGGCAACAGCTCCGCCGCCAACGCCGCCCCGCTGATCGAGGCGACCTCGGAGCTCACGGTCGGCACCAGCATCCAGAGCATCTGGCAGCACGAGCCGGACGCCGCCGCCACTGCGTTCGCGGAACTGGAGTCGGCCCATCCCGGGCGGTTCCTGCTGGGCCTCGGGGTGAGCCACGCCAAGCGGGTGGAGCAGTACGCCCGCCCGTACTCGGCCCTGGTCGAGCATCTCGACGGCTTGGACGCCGCCGGAGTGCCGTCGGACCGGCGCCTCCTGGCCGCCCTGGGGCCGAAGTCGCTGCGGCTGGCCCGCGACCGGGCGGCGGGCTCGATCCCGTACCTGGTCACCCCGGAGCACACGGCGCACGCCCGCGAGATCCTGGGCGAGGCCCCGCTGCTGGCCCCGGAGTTGGGCGTCGTCCCGGAGACGGACCCGGCCCGCGCCCGCGCCCTGGCCCGCGAGTTCCTGGAGATCTACCTCCCCCTGCCGAACTACACCAACAACTTCCTCCGGCACGGCTTCACCGAGGACGACCTGTTGGACGGCGGCAGCGACCGCCTGGTCGACGCCCTGTTCGCCTGGGGCGACGACACGGCGATCCGCACCAAGATCGACGCCTTCTTCGAGGCGGGCGCGGACCACGTCGCCCTCCAGGTCCTGACCGGCGAGCCCCGCGACGCCCTCCCGAGGAAGGCGTGGCGCGACCTGGCTTCCGCACTGGCGTGAGGTGAGCGCCCCAAGGGGCGCGGGGAACTGCGCGACCGGCCACGGACTGCCCGCAGCCGCAAACGGACCGCAGTTCCCCGGCCCTCCCAGCGGAGCGCCTACGCGTCCTTGAACTCCTGCCGCTGCCGTCCGAGCCCCTCGATCTCGAGCTCCACGACATCACCGGCCCGCAGGAACGGCTTCGGCTCGGGAGCTCCCAGGGCAACCCCCGCCGGTGTCCCCGTGTTGATGACGTCGCCGGGGTACAGCGTCATGAACTGACTGAGGTACCGCACGACCTCCCCCACCGGGAAGATCTGCTCGGCCGTGGTCCCGTCCTGTTTCATTTCCCCGTTGACCCAGAGCTTCAGGGACAGGGCCTGCGGATCGGGCACCTCGTCCGCCGTCACGAGCCACGGCCCCAGCGGGTTGAACGTCTCGCAGTTCTTCCCCTTGTCCCAGGTCCCGCCCCGCTCGATCTGGAACTCCCGCTCGGACACGTCATGCGCCACGGCGTACCCGGCGACATGCGCGAGCCCTTCCTCCGCGGACTCCAGATACCTGGCCGTACGCCCGATGACGACGGCCAGCTCGACCTCCCAGTCGGTCTTGAGGGACCGCCGCGGCACGAGGACCGTGTCGTCCGGCCCGACCACCGTGTCCGGCGCCTTCATGAAGACGACCGGCTCGGCGGGCGGCTCGGCGCCGGTCTCGCGCGCGTGGTCGTGGTAGTTCAGCCCGATGCAGACGATCTTGCCGATCCGCCCCAGCGGCGGGCCGACCCGCAGCCCGGTGGCGTCCAGTACGGGCAGATCACCGGCGTCGGCGGCGGCCCGGACCCGGCCGAGCGCCTCCTCGTCGGCGAGCAGCGCGCCGTCGATGTCAGCGACGACGCCCGACAGGTCCCGCAGGGTCCCTTCGGCGTCGAGCAGCGCGGGCCGCTCCGCCCCCGCCGTACCGACTCGCAGCAGCTTCATGATCAATCTCCCTCGATCGCGGGCGCCCGGCCGATGAGCGCGACCCGGATGCGGCGGGGCAGCCATCGGAGGACTGGTCGATCCTCCAAGCTGGGAGTGCACACCGCAATACCCCGTTCACGTACTGGACCCCGCCCGCCTGGTCACCGGTACAGCACGGCCCGCTCGACGGCACTCCACGTCGTACTGGTCACGACGTACAGCGCGGCGGCCAGCGGCACCACGGCCACGGTGACGAGCGTGAAGAACGACATGAACGGCATCACCTTGGTGACCGCCCCCAGCCCGGGCACCTGCTCCCCGGCACCGGCCAGGGCGGCCGGGTTCGCGGCCATCATGCGCTTGCTGAGCCGGTAGCTGAACGCGGCGACGCAGGCCACGACGACGAACAGCCCGGCGTACACGAGCCCCGCGCCACCGAGGAGACCGCCGTCGAGCGCGTCCGTCCACCGCTCCCCCAGCGGCGCCGCGAACAACTGGTGGCCGAGCAGCACGTTGGCCTCTCCGCCGATCGTGTCGCTGGAGAACAGGTGGTAGAGCAGGAAGAACGCGGGAATCTGCAGCATCCCCGGCAGGCAGCCGGCCAGCGGCGACACCTTCTCCTCGGCGTGCAGCTCCAGCACGGCCTTCTGGAGCTTCTCGGGGTTCTTCCCGTGCTTCTTCCGCAGCTCGGCGATCTTCGGCTGGAGCGCGGTCCGGGCCTTCTGTCCGCGCGCGGCGGCCCGGGACAAGGGGTGGACGAGGAGTCGTACGAGCGCGGTGAACAGGACGATCGCCGCGGCGGCCGCCGAGGCGCCGAACAACGGCTGGAGCAGGTCGGCAAGGTGCTCGACCAGGCTGGCGAAGACGGACATGGGTGAGCCCTCCGGGGGTCTCGTCGTGCCGGAACAGGTCATGGCGGCATGACGACCCGCGCGGGGTCACCTCTGTGTGGATGTGCCCCTACGCGACGGTCGCCCGGAGGGCGTGACCGGGTGCCCGGGGCCGGGTACGGCCCCGGGCGTCGGGGTCGCGTTGCGGCAGGAAGGCCGTACGGAGATCACGGTCGCGGATGGCCGTACGCACCCGCGTACGCGGCACGGCGGGCGCGCAGCGCGAGGCGACGAGGGCGCACAGCGCGAGGGCGGACGAGGCGGCGGCGGTCGCGGCGAGCGCGACGGTGGCGGAGAGGCTGCCGGTGTCGAGCAGCGCCACCTCGACGAGCAGGAAGAGCAGCGCGAGGGCGGGACGCAGAGTCGCCCACTTCCGGTTCATCGGCTGCCCCTCCTCTCGTACGTGTGTATGTCCTGTTGTTCGTTATACAGGATCACCCCCGCGAGCGTGTCCGCGACTTCGTACACGGGTTTGAGGAAGGTTCGTCAGAACTCTCGACAACCCACCCGCCACACCCGATGCTTCTCGTCACCGACAACGGGACACCCCCTGCGACGCCGGGCCGGGGACCGGCGTCTGCCCTCAACTCCCTTACGGAGGAGCCGTGATCCGACGCAGAAGCCTGCTGGCCGCAGCAGGCGGTACGTTCCTCGGCAGCGCCCTGGCGACGGGCACCGCGCACGCGGACGCCACGATCGCCGTCAACCCGTCGACGACGTACGGCACCTGGGAGGGCTGGGGCACCTCCCTCGCCTGGTGGGCCAACGTCTTCGGCGCCCGGGACGACTTCGCCGACCTGTTCTTCACCACCAAGTCCGTGACGTACAACGGCCGCTCCCTTCCCGGCCTGGGCCTCAACATCGCCCGCTACAACCTCGGCGCGTGCAGCTGGAACAGCGTCGGCGGCGAGACGATGGTCAAGTCGCCCAACATCCCCGCCTTCAAGCAGATCGAGGGCTTCTGGCAGGACTGGAACAACGAGGACCCCACCTCCTCGGCATGGAAGTGGTCGGCGGACGCCAACCAGCGCGCGATGCTGGTGAAGGCGACGCAGCGGGGCGCGATCACCGAGTTGTTCGCCAACTCCCCGATGTGGTGGATGTGCGCCAACCACAACCCCTCCGGCGCGGCGGGCGGCGGCAACAACCTGCAGACCTGGAACTACCGCCAGCACGCCTCCCACCTGGCGGCGACGGCCCTGTACGCGAAGAACAACTGGGGCGTGAACTTCGCGACGGTCGACCCCTTCAACGAGCCGGCCTCCACCTGGTGGACCGCGACCGGCACCCAGGAGGGCTGCCACATGGACCCGGCGGTCCAGGCGGCCGTACTCCCCTACATGCGCAGCGAGTTGGACAAACGCGGCCTCACGGGCCTGCGCATCGCCGCCTCGGACGAGACGAACTACGACACCGCCCGCTCGACGTGGGCGTCCTTCAACTCCTCCACCAAGGCCCTGGTCTCCCAGGTCAACGTGCACGGCTACCAGGGCTCGGGCGGCCGCCGCGACCTCCTCTACACGGACGTGGTGACCACCTCCCGCAAGAAGCTGTGGAACTCCGAGACGGGCGACAGTGACGGCACGGGCCTGACCATGGCGTCGAACCTCTGCTACGACTTCCGCTGGCTGCACCCCACGGCCTGGTGCTACTGGCAGGTCATGGACCCGTCGACGGGCTGGGCGATGATCGCCTACGACGCGAACACCCTCCAGCCGACCACCGTCCAGACCAAGCACTACGTGATGGCCCAGTTCAGCCGCCACATCCGCCCCGGCATGACGATCATGGACACGGGCGTGAGCTACGCGGTGGCGGCGTACGACGCGACGAACCGCCGCCTGGTGATCGTCGCCGTGAACACCGCCACCTCCGCCCAGACCCTGACCTTCGACCTCTCCCGCTTCTCGACGGTGACGGGCGGCTCCGGCGGCCTGGTCCCCCGCTGGAACACGGTCACGACGGGCGGCAGCGACCTCTATACGGCACGCTCCGACATCCGCCTGTCCGGCAAGTCGGTAAGCATCCCATTCGCGGCGAAGTCGGTCCAAACCCTGCACATCGACGGCGTGACGCTGTAGGTCTGCGGCGGCGGTTCGGGGCGAACCGTGAAATCTGGGTGGCGAGCATGGGAAGTCGGGAGGCCGGGTGGTCTGGCCTGCGCATCTCTCACGCTCGTCACCTGCCGGCAGTACGGTGTCCCCCATGCGCCCCGACACGCCTGCCGAAAACGTCGACCACACCGCCGAGGCGGCACGCCTGGAGCGGACCGCCGGCCTGTATCCCGAGGACGCCGAGGCCCTGCTGCTGCGGGCAGCGGCCCACCTGGAGCTCTCCGGCGACCGCCCCACCGCCTCGACTCTCTACGACCGCCTCCTCGCCTCCCCCGACGGCCTGGAGAACCCCCACCTGGTACGGGCGCTCAAGGCCTCGAACCTCTGGGAGTACGGCCACGAGGCCGAGGCCCGCGCGATCATCGAGGGCGTCCGGGTGGCGTCCCCCAAGGACCCGGCCCCCTGGGTGATCGTCGCGGAGTCCCTGGAAGCCCACGACGAACTGGAAGCGGCCCACGAGACGTTCACGGAGGCCGTGCACCGCCTCCTGACGGACGTCGCGGAGCCCCCCTACGCCACCCACCCCCTCCTCTTCGGCCGCCACCGCGTACGGCGCATGCTGGGCAGGTCCCACGACGAGTGGGACGCCCTGGCGGACACCGTCCACTCCCTCCCGATCACCCTGGACGAACTCCACGACCCCAAGCGCGTGTGGTCCCTGGGCTCGGAGAACCCTGCGGAACTGGAGGCGGAGATCCTCCGCCTCCGAGCAGAACTGGGCGCGTACCGGGAGGCCCTGTCCCGCCCGTTCCCGGTGGCGATCCTGCACTGGCCGGCGGGCGAGCTCACGGAACTCCTGGAGGCGTATCCGTCGCTGTCGACGGAGTACCCGACCCACGAGGAACACCTCGCGACCATAGAGACGGCCCTCCGCGAACTGTCCTCCTCCGGCACCCCGAACCTGGGCATCGTCACGGGCACGGTCCCGTCCTACGAGGCCTTCGCCGCCTCGGAACTCTCCTCCCCGGGCGACGCGACGCTCCTCCCTCAGTACGCGACGACACTTGCGGCACGAGGGCGGGCGGTGGCGTGGCCGCCGCAGCAGGGGGCGGCTTGCTGGTGCGGCTCGGGCGCGACGTACGGCCAGTGCCATGGCAGCGCTGCCTGATTTCCGACTCCACGTCCCCCTGCGGGTCGCCGCTGAGCCAACCCGGCGTGCGCGGAACCGCTGACGCGCCCGTCACGCCGGGCACCTGCACACCGCACTGGAGCGCCACCGACCCTGGACCCCGCTTCCCCGGGCCGCCCGCTCGCTTCTCTCCCGTGCTGGAGCGGCCCGGGTCAAGGGTGGCCCGCAGGGCCATCGGCGCAGCCGACGCGGAACGCAGCGCAGCGGAGTGAAGCGCCCTTGGGGCGGGGCGCGGAGGGACGACACTGGCCGAGAAGCGGGTGGCCACTACGGCAACTGAATGTCGCCGGGGTTCGTACGCCTGGTCAGGCTCCTACGGCCAGATCCCATGAGACGGCCGTGGGAGAACCCACCCAAGCCCCGCCTTCAGCGCGCCAGATGGACGCGATGCCGTGTTCCTCTAGGTACTCGGCATAGTGCCCTATTCCTTCCGTGAAGAGGGCCACAAGGTGCGGCTTCGGCTCGCCGCGCTTCTGGTGCCAGTAGAAGCTGTACTCATAAAGCTGCCCCACGGCCTCACGAACGGCCTGGGTCGCGTTGCCCCGCTTTATGGCCTTGCCCTCCACAAGCCAGGAGCGTTGCTGATCCACGATGGGGCGACGCAGGACCAGGTCCCGCGGATACATACCCTGTGTGATCGGTTGATACCCACGCGTGACGACGTGAAGGCCGAAGTCCTTGATGAGCTCTTCGTGGTGACGTTCCCTGCGTCGACGGCCGCCCTTGATGTGGACGTAGTAGTCGCTGCTGTCATTCGGACGGAAACCGTCGAGGGGGTCATCGCCTAAGCGGTGACTTTCACCCTCGTAGACGATGGGCTCGTTCTCCCTCGGCTGTTGGAGCCAGACCCGATGGCTCGCGGCAGCGTCGCGGAGAAGCAGAGATGCCATATGGAGCTCCTCTGCGAGGACTTCCTCCGCTGGCATGCTCGCAATCTCGTACCGGCGGGCTGCCACGCTCGCTGCCTCGTACGCCCGGGGGCGTTCGAGCTTGGAGCGGAAGGCCGGCGTGTGGGCCCAATGCATGGCCAGCTCGGGTTCTATACCTGCCCTGAGGTGCCTTGCTCGCCGCCGCAGTTCCCTGAGCCGGTCGCCCAGCTTGGGGTACTCATCCGAGAGCTTCGTTACGCCCTGCTGCAACGTGAGAGTCACGGAGGCCAGAGTCGAGTCGAAGATGTAGGCGAGGTACAGACCCTCTTGGGCCTGCATATTGATCGACTTGCCAAACACGCCGATCCACGGAGTGCTGCTCGCAGATCCCTTCCCTCCGTACCCCGAGGCGACGAAGCCATGGGGCAACGGCAAATCGGACATCCCCTCGACCTCCCGAAGGAGGTCTTGGGCTGACACGCCGTTAGCCGAACCAGCCTTCGGGTCGTAGGTCTCCGCTATGCGTATGAGCAGGTCACGTAAGTGCACACCCAAAACGTAACTCGAAACGATCAGTTATGTCGCTAAAAAGATCTACGTCGCGCATCCTGACGACCGACCCTGCCCAGCCCTGGACACTGTTTGCCCACCCCGGGGCCCCTTGTCAGTGCCTCTTGGTAGAACAGCCTCATTGTCGATCGTCGCGATCAATCGGGGGAGCCTGCTGTGTCTGAGAGCCGCACCGACATCTCTGCCCCAGCGGATGGACTGTACGAGCAGCTGATCACGCTCCGCTTTGAGCAGCAGTTGAAAGAGCTGGTCAGTCTCGGATGGCATCCGGTCAGCGAGGCCGTAGGGCCCGAGTCTGTGCCACACGTCCTAGCGCGGCACGTTGGGGGGACGGTTCGGCGTGTGTTGCAGAACCTTCCGGCAGAGGAGCGGGTCCACGCGGCGAACCACATCTTGGAGTCCCTCAGCACACTGCACGGCGCCAAGGAGTGGGTGGACCTGATCGCAGACGGACCACGCCAACTCCTCGCGATCACCCGGCAAGAGGCACCCGGCGTCTTTGCCGTACGCCCAGGTATCCCGCTCTCCGATGCTGCTCTGATCACCAACTCGCCGGAAGACCCGAGCCTCGGCTTCGAACTGCGCGCGGAACTCACCACCGCTGACCGGGTGGACCTGCTGTGTGCCTTCGTGAAGTGGCATGGACTGCGGATCCTTGAGCAGTCGTTGAAGGCAGCCCATGCACGAGGGGTACCGATACGGGTCATCACGACGACCTACATCGGCGCAACCGAGCGGCGTGCGTTGGATCGGCTAGTGGAAGAGTTCAACGCTCAGGTCAAGGTCAACTACGAGACCCGCTCGACGCGGCTGCACGCCAAGGCGTGGCTGTTCCGCCGTGAGAGCGGATACGACACGGCATACGTAGGGAGCTCCAACCTGTCCAAGGCTGCGCTTCTCGATGGTCTGGAGTGGAACGTCCGACTCTCCTCTGTCGCCACACCCGACGTGATGCGCAAGTTCGAGGCCACCTTCGACGCCTACTGGAGCGACCCGTCCTTCGAGACGTACGACCCGAGGGCCGATGGCGAACGCCTACAGGAGGCCCTAGCGATTGCGGACGGTACCTCGGCGACGTCCGTGGCCCAGCGCAGGATCACCTTGTCAGGGCTGGAGGTACGACCGTATCCCCATCAGCGCGACATGCTGGAGCGGCTCGAAGTCGAACGAGAAGTGCACGACAGACACCGGAACCTGCTGGTGGCGGCAACAGGCACAGGCAAGACCGTGATGGCAGCGCTCGATTACAAGCAACTGCGCAAGAAGCACGGCCGTGACCTGCGGATACTCTTCGTCGCCCACCGTAAAGAGATCCTCGATCAGTCAATGAGGACCTACCAAGACGTCTTGGTGGACGCGAACTTCGGCGAATCGCTACACAGCGGTGAAATCCCAGAGCGTTGGTCGCATGTCTTCGCTAGCGTGCAGTCGCTGAGCTCAAAGGGCTTGGATCGCCTCGCCCCGGATCACTTCGACGTGATCGTCATCGACGAGTTCCACCACGGCACGTCACCGACCTACCGTAAGATCCTCGATCACTTCCAGCCGTTGGAGCTCCTAGGGCTCACGGCCACACCTGAGCGTATGGACGGCAAGAACGTTCAGGACGAGTTCTTCGACGGCCGGATCGCAGCCGAAATGCGCCTGTGGGAGGCGCTCGAAAACGATCTACTCAGCCCTTTCCACTACTTCGGAATCAGCGACTCCACAGATCTCAGCACGGTGGAGTGGAAGCGCGGGACGTACGACCCAGCAGCGCTGAGCAATGTGCTGTCGAGCAACGTCAGACGTGCCAGGCTAGTTGTGAAGGCCGTGCGCGAGAAGCTGTCCGATCCCAGCACCATGCGAGCGTTGGGGTTCTGCGTGTCAGTAGCCCATGCTCACTTCATGGCTGAGGTCTTCAGAACGGCCGGCCTCGCGGCCATCGCTCTGTCTGGGGAGACGCCGGCCGAGCAGCGCAAGCAGGCGTTGAAGGACCTGGCATCGGGCACGCTCCAGGTGATCTTCTCGGTCGACCTCTTCAACGAAGGCCTCGACATCCCGGACGTGGACACGCTGCTGCTTCTGCGTCCCACCTCCAGCGCCACGGTGTTCTTGCAGCAGCTAGGGCGCGGACTCCGCCGGTCCGAAGGCAAGGCAGTGCTCACGGTACTGGACTTCATCGGACAGCATCGCAAGGAATTCCGTTTCGAGACCCAGTTTCGCGCCCTCACCAACCTGACTCGTAAACGGCTGCTCGACCACATCGAGCATGACTTCCCCCAGCTCCCCTCCGGCTGCCAGATCATCCTTGAAGAGAAGGCGAAGAAGGCAATCATCGCCAACATCAAGGATCAGATTGGCGTCAACGTCACGGCACTAGCACACGAAGTTGCGGACTATGCCGAACCGAGGCTCAGTCGCTACCTGGAAGAGAGCGGCCGTGAGCTCAAAGAGCTCTACCGAGGGAACGGCAACTCATGGACCGGTTTGTTGCGCCGTGCGGGGCTCCTGCAAATCGAGGCACCCGAAGGTGAAGCAGCACTCCTCAAGCGCGTCCCTGCGTTTCTGCACGTGGACGATCCACTGCGTGTTGCGGCGTACACCCGACTGTTGGAAGATGACGCGCCTGCCTATAGCGAGCTCGATGAGCAAGGACAGGCGTATGCCCGCATGCTCTTCTTCCAGCTCTGGCCCCTCGGCGGTGTGACCCGCAAGGGCTTCGCGAGCTACGACTCTGGTTTCGCTGCACTGCGCAAGCAGCAGGCCGTGCGGAGCGAACTCCGCCAGGTGTTGGCGTATAACCTCGCCCACACAGAGCACATCCCGATTCCGCTCCTCGGAATCGGTGGCGACACGGGAATCCCGCTGACCATCCACGCCTCGTACAGCCGCGAGGAGATCTTGCCTGCTCTGGGCCAGTCGACCATCGGCGGCTTCATGCCTGGCGATTTCCGCGAGGGCGTGAAGTGGTGCGAGTCCATCAAGACCGACGCCCTACTCATCACCCTGGAGAAGGATGAGAAGGACTTCTCCCCACAGACCCGCTACCACGACTATGCCCTCAGCGAGACCCGCTTCCACTGGGAGTCCCAAAACCAGACCTCGGAGACCTCTCCCACGGGCTTGCGGTACCAGCGCCACGCCACAGATGGCAGCCACGTGCTGCTCTTCGTGCGTCGTTACAAAGCCACGGACATCGGCGGCGCCCAGCCGTGGATGTTGCTCGGACCTGCCGACTATGTGGAGCACACGGGCAGCAAGCCGATGGCTATCACCTGGCAGTTGAAGCACCCGATCCCGGCCGACGTCTGGACGTACTCAGCAATCGCTGCCGGGTGAAGCCTCACAACTGCTGACGCGGAGCGGCGTACTCGGCCTCGAAGCGCATCTGTGCTCGGTCGAGCATGTCGTCCGCGTCTCGGCCGTGGGCTCGGAACCAGTGGAGAAAGTCGGTGATCGCCGCGATCACCGTCTCCTCCGCCACGGTCGAGGTCAGTCTGCTCGCACCAGCTCTGCGCCGTGGCTGCGCAGCGGCGGCGTAGTGGCGCAGAAGGGCCTCGGCCCGAATCACGCTGGAGGCTTCCACGTGGCCGTGGGCCGTGGCTAGTTGCGTCGTCAGCTCGCACCACGTGACCTTGTGATCGGGGCGTAGCAGCACGCCCCAGCGGTCGGCGACGGCGTCCACGAGAGCCAACCCTCGCCCCGCCTCGGAGTCCGTGCTCGCGTCGCGGAGGGTGGGCAGCGCACGCGTGTCAGGGTCGCGCACCTCGATGCGCAGGTGCGTGCCCGTCATGAAGACGGCCAGGGTCGCGGGGGTACCGGGCCCGACATGCGTGATGACGTTGGACACCAGCTCGCTGACGCACAGTTGGGCTTCGTCGACGAGGTCGTGCAATCCCCACACGCCCAAGCGCAGCCGCATGATCCGGCGCAGGGCCGCCACTTCCGCGGGTTCGGCCGTGAAGGCGATGTCCCATGGCTTGCGTGGCATGCAGGCTTCCTGACTCACGCGGACCCCTTTCGTCGCGGTTGGCACCGCATCGGCAGCGCAACGTCACGGATGCTCACGGTGAGTTGCGTCGGTGACCAGAGTGCTGGGAACGCATCCCGTTCTGCAATGTGCAGGAAGGGATTCCCACTTCTGAGTGATTGGCAAGCACATCCCTTGGCGCGAGACTGAACGCTCGCTATTGGAAAGAGGGTTGAGATGGCCGGATCACCCACGGCACGCCGTCGGCGCCTCTCGATCGAGCTGAAGAAGCTCCGCGAGAAGAGCGCCCTCACCTGCGCCCAGGTCGGCGAAGCCCTGGATTGGAGCGGCTCCAAGGTCAACCGGATGGAGACGGGCAGCGGACGCGTCCAGCCCTCGGACATCGATGCCCTGTGCCGCTTCTACGGCACGAGCGACGAACTGCGCGAGTTCCTCAAGTCACTGGCCCGGCAGGCGAAAGTACGCGGTTGGTGGCAGGTCCACGGCGCCGGCGTGCCCGAGTGGTTCAACATCTACATCGGCCTTGAGCAGGACGCCTCAACCTTCCGCCAGTACCAGTGCGAGGTGGTACCCGGCCTGATGCAGACCGAGGTGTACGCGTCCGAGCTGCACAAGGCCGGGGCACATATGTCCGTGGAGGACATCGCGAAGGCGGTACGGGTGCGCATGGAACGCCAAGCCATGCTGCGGCAGGCGGATGCTCCGGATGCCTGGTTCATCGTGAACGAGGGCGCGCTGCGCCACGTCATCGGTGATCGCGCCTTGATGCGGGAGCAGTTGGAACGAGTCCTTGAGACGGCCGAGCTGCCGACGGTGACCTTGCAGGTCCTCCCGTTCGACTCAGGGACCTGTCCCACCACTGGTTCGTTCACCCTGCTGGGTTTCCCCGCCCCGGAGGATCCGGACATCGTGTATCGGGACGGCATTACTGATGCCGTGTATCTGGAGGGCGAGCATCATGTACGTGAGTACACGAGGGCGTTCGACGGCCTGCGAGCGGCGGCCCTGAGTCCTCAGCGCTCGGCCCTGTTGATTGAGTCGATCTTGAAGGATTACGCGTAGTGATATTGCCCGAGTCCGGCGGCGGCAGCCGTCTGGTGTGGTTCACGTCGTCGTACAGCAACGGCGCCGGAGGCGAGTGCGTCGAGTGTGCGCTCACCGGTGATGGCGCTCTTGTTCGCGACTCGAAGAGGGCAGAGGCGCACGTGATCGCGGTGAGCAGCGATGCGTGGCGTTCTTTCATCCAGACCGTGAGGCGCGTCAGTACGAGGCCCTGACCCGGCGAGACCTAGCTCAGCCCCTTCTCGAACCGGTACTGCGCGACCAGTTCCTCCCACTCTTCTTCGTCGCCCTCGCTCACAGTGATGGTCCGCGGCTCTCCCACGAGGGCGCGTACCCGGTCTGCCACCTGTGTGGCCTGGCCGCTGGACGTATACACGCCCAGGACGAGAGTGGTGGAGTCGTCGGCGTCCTCGCCGGCGAGGGTGAAGCTCCAGGGGACCTCGCACGGCGGTGCATGGTCGGGGTCCGGGCAGAGGAGGCCTTCGATCGGGTCTTGGAGAGCGAGGGCCTCCTCCGAGCTCGGGCATCCGTGGATCCTGATCTCGTACACCCGTGGTTGGGCTTCGGCCGGTGACACGCGCTCCTCCTGGTTCAGCTCAGCGGGTTCTCATCCGTATGGGTCGCATCCAGTTCTCCCCGTTCGATGCAGAACTCGTTGCCCTCCGGGTCCGCCATCACGACCCAGCCTCGGCCGTTCGGGAGGGTGCGGTCCGTCAGGATGTGGGCGCCCAGGGATACGGCGCGTTCGACCTCCTCGGAGCGGGTGCGGCCGGTGGGGCCCATGTCGAAGTGGATCCGGTTCTTCGTCGTCTTGGCTTCGTCGACTCTGACGAAGAGGAGGCCGGGCGCGCCGTCCGGAAGTTCGACCAGGACCTCGTCATCCCCCGGCTTGTCGATGTCGGAGATGGGGTGGCCCAGGAACTCGGACCAGAAGCCGGCCAGTTCGTAGGGCTCGCCCGTGCAGTCGAAGGTGATGTGGCGGATGGTGGGGTTCAACGGCTTTCTCCCTCAGGGGTGTTCTGCGAGGTGCGTCTCGCAGGATGCGTGGGGAGGCCGGGGCCTGTCGAACTATTTGGGGTTCTCGGGGAGGTTTCCGTTGCCGCCCAGGTTGGCGACCATGCGGCGCAGGACGTTGATCGTCGTGATGAAGTCGGCCTGGGTGATGCCGTCGTGGGTCCGGTGGTGGACGCGGAGGTTTCGTTCCCGGGCGCGGAGGCGGCCGGCCTCGCCCTCCTCGGTGAGGGTCATGGCGCCCGTCGCGTCCTGGGTGAGCCAGCCCCGGGCGATGAGGTCGTCGTAGACCGCGTCGAAGTCGGTGTTCTGGTCGTCGTAGGGGGTCAGGCGGTCGGTGAGGGTCGCGCGGGTCCAGTGGCCGGGTGCGCCGGAGGCGTGGTTGAGGGTCCACCAGTGGGGCTGGGTGAGGTTCTCCACGGCCAGTTGGCCGCGGATGGCCCCCACCACCCTGCGGTAGGCCTCGCCGGTCCAGGCGCCGATCGGCTGGGCGGCCAGCTCCTCCGGGGAGTACTCCTTGAGGTTCTCGGTCTGTGCGCTCATGCGGTCAACGTAGGACCTCAAGCAAACTTGAGGTCAAGGAACGGCCACCCCTTCGCCTCAAGGGGTGGCCGTCTTGCGCACTGCGCTGCGCGAGCCTACGACGCCGGGGTCAGGTCCGCCCGGCCGAACAGGAGGGCGTAGCCGGGCGGGAGTTGGGCCAGGATGCGGGTCACCAGGGCGTCGCCGATGAGGGGCGGCAGCGCGCTGAGGACCGAGCTGACGTCCCAGCGGGCTGTGGCGGGGGTGGCTCCCGGGGATCGGGAGGCGACCGAGTCGACGAACTGCGCGGCCGTCAGCCGGTGCGTGGCCGGGATCTGGGCGGCGATCAGCCGGGCGGCCTCTTCGGGCAGGGCGCGGGCGAGGTCGACCCGTTCGTCGCCGGTGACGTGGGTGCCGAGGGCGGCCAGGACGGTGCGGGTGACCTGCTCCGCCTTCGTCCGGGTGGGGTAGAGGCCCGTTTCGCGGACCGCTTCGATCAGCTGGGGCCAGCCGTTGTCGTCGTCGGTGTGGGGGACGCGGCCGGTCGTCACACGGGGCACCGTCGTCGTGCTCATGTGTGGGGTTTTCCTCCGAGTGTGTGCGTGGGTGCGGGCGTGGGTGTCGCGCCGCCGGGGGGGGATCGTGCCGGCGGCGCGACCTGTGTACGGGCGGTTGCCGCGGTGCCGCGGGGGTCAGCTGCCGATCTGCCTGCGCGCGTCGCCGCCCGTGATCTGGATGCGGCGGGGCTTGGCCTGCTCGGCCACCGGGATGCGCAGGGTCAGGACGCCGGCCTCGTAGGAGGCGTCAATGCGCTCCGTGTCGAGCGTGTCGCCGAGGAAGAGCTGGCGCGTGAAGGTGCCGGTGGGGCGCTCGGCGACGAGCGGTTCCGCGCCTTCGGGGGCGGCGGACCTGCGCTCGGCTCGTACGTTCAGGACGTTGCGCTCGACGTCCAGCTCGATCGTCTCGGGGTCGATGCCGGGGAGATCGAAGTGGACGAAGAAGTCGTCCCCGGAGCGGTAGGCGTCCATCGCCATCGCCGACGGGCGGCTCGTGGCGGGGCCGAAGACCTGCTGGGTGAGTCGGTCGAGTTCACGGAAGGGGTCCGTGCGCATGAGCATCACTGGTCACTCCTCTCTTCAGGTGCAGTGGGTGCGATGCCCTACGGTCTGCGTCTTCTTATATAGCTCGGAGGAGGAAACTTGACAAGCCTGGGCTCAGGTTCGGGTTTCCGAAGCCTGCGGGCTAGCCTCAAGATCCCGACCGGGGCGTAGGACGCAGGAGGCAGGTATGGCGAAGGTTCCCAGTGCGGTGGTCGCCGCGAGCGGGCTCGTGGGCGGGTACGGCGTGGCCCGCTGGACCAGGCAGCGGCCGCTCGGCGGGGTCGTGCTCGCCGTGGCCGGGGTGGCGGCCGCGCGGCAGTGGCGGCAGCAGGCCGGTGGGGTGGCCGCGGGGGCGTTGTCGGCCGCGTATGTCGCCGCCTTCGCCGGGTCTCATCCGCTGGCGAAGAAGGTGGGTGCCTGGCCTGCCGTGTTCGGGGTGGCGGGGGCCGTGGGGCTGGCGTCGTGGGCGGTCGCGGACCGGCGCGGGTGACCGGCTGATCTCGGTGAGCCGGCGCAGCCGGCCGGCTCATCTCGGCGGACACAGCAAAGAACCCGGCCCTGAATCCCAGGGCCGGGTTCTTGTCGGAGCGCCGGGCAGGCCTTGCACCTGCATTTCCCCACAGGAAGTGGGGCGTCTTTCCTTGGACCACCAACGCACTGTCCGCCGACCGGAGTTCCGGCGACTGGACGCAGATCAACTATAGCGCAGTTTCTGTTATCGCCCACGCCGTCCGGCCGTCTCCTCACCGTCCCCCACAGGTACGCGACTTACGAGGCTGAGGTACGACGAAGTGACACGACAGATCAGCCGCCGGAGCATGCTGAAGGCAACGGGCATCGGCATCGGTACCGGTATCGGTGCGACTGCGCTCGCCACCCCGGCCGGCGCTGCCGACGCCCCTCTCGCTCACCCCGGGCTGCTGCACACCCGTGCCGATCTGGACCGTATGGCGGCCAAGGTGAAGGCGGGTGCCAGACCGTACGCCGCCGGGTTCGCCAAGCTCACCGCCAACCGGCATGCGCAGAGCGGGTGGCGGCCGAATCCGCAGGCCGTCGTGTACCGGGGGTCGGGTACGCCCCAGAACTACGCGATCCTCTACAACGACATCCACGCCGCGTACCAGAACGCCCTGCGCTATCACGTCAGCGGCGAGGAGGCGCACGCCGACACCGCCGTGGCGATCCTCAACGCCTGGTCGGGGAAGCTGACCCGGCTGGAGGGCAGTGCCGATCGGTTCCTGGCGGCGGGGCTGTACGGGTATCAGTTCGCCAATGCCGCGGAACTGGTGCGTGGGCACGGGGACTTCGATCTCGGGCGAGCGCGGGAACTGATGCGGAGCGTCTTCCACCCGCTGAGCGACGACTTCCTGACCCGGCACAACGGCGCCGTCGTCACCAACTACTGGCCCAACTGGGACCTGACGGCCATCGCGTGCGTGCTGGCGACCGGGATCTTCTGCGACGACCGGGCCGTGGTCGAGCGGGCCGTGGAGTACTTCAAGCACGGGGACGGCATGGGGTCGGTCAGACACGCCATTCCCGTCGTCCACGAGGACGGGCTCGGCGAGTGGGTCGAGGCCGGGCGGGATCAAGGGCATGCGCTGCTCGGGGTCGGGCTGATGGGCACGGTGTGCGAGATGGCGTGGAACCAGGGGATCGATCTGTACGGGTACGACGACAGCCGGTTCCTCAAGGGCGCGCAGTACGTGGCCAAGTGGAGCCTGGGCGGGGATGTGCCGTACACGGCCAACACGCGGCGGAAGGGGGCGATCGGGGGATGGTCGGGGAGCGAGACCGCGTCCGGTGTCGCGGGCGTGGATCCGGGGATGACCCGGCCCATCTGGGCGATGATCGCCAACCACTACACCAAGCGGCGGGGGTTGGCGGCGTCGTACCTCACGCGGGCGGCTGCCAAGGCCGCGCCTGAAGGCGGGGGTGGGGATTACGGGCCCAACAGTGGGGGGTTCGACCAGCTGGGGTTCGGGACGCTCGCGTTCACCCGGGACCGGATGGAGGAGGCGGTCGGGGGCCCCTCGCCGAGTCCGAGTCCGACTCCGAGTCCGTCCGGTGGGTCACGGCGGGCCGAGGGTGTCCGGCCGCAGGCGTCGGCGTCTCCGGTCGCCGGGGACGACCTTGCCGCGACCGGTTCCGGGGATGTTGCGGGCTGGGCCGCGGCGGCGGGGATCGGCGCTGTGGCCGGCGGGTTGCTGTTGCTGCGGAGGCGTGACCAGGTGCGGCGGAGTCCGGGCGAGTAGCGGCTGGGGCGTTGCGGGGGCCGCGGGGACCCCGAGGAGGCGGGGCGGCGGCTGTTGGGTCGCTCCCCCGTGGGCACAGCGTGCCGACAGTCGACTCGCCTGCCCGTGGTCGCTCACTCGTAGCCGCAGGCGTCGACAGCCGGCTCGCTCGATCTCCCGCGGCCGCGAGGCGACGGCAGTCGGTCACCCACCCGCACCCCCAGGCGAGACGCTTGGGGCACCCGCCCGCGCCCGCGAGGCGACGCCAGTCGGTCACCCACCCGCGGTCGCGCGGCGACGCCGGTTGGGCCCACCCGCGGCGAGGGCGCTGCTCCTTGGGTCGGATTGGCCCTGCGGCCCGACTGGCCGCGGCCAGGGCCGGTACGCCGCCCCGCGATACCTGCCCAGGCCGACCAGCGCGTACCGGCAGAAACGGCCGCCCGCGACCCAGCAGCCGCAGGCAGACAGCACCGTGCGAGCGCGGCAACTGCTCCGCGCTCGCACGTGCCGTCCGCCGGGTGGACCGTGGCCGCACTCCGACCGTCGGACCCGGGTGCCGGACCCGACCACCGGCCCCGACCGCAGGGCCCAGCCGCAGGAACCGACCGCAGGACCCGACCACCGGCCCCACCCGCCGGACCCGACCACCGGCCCCAGCCGCCGGCCCCAGCTGTCGGCCCTACGCCGTCGCCGCCCGAGTCCCCTCCGCATCGGGCCCGCCCTCGGAACCGTCGGCCCTCCCGCCGCCGTCCGCCGCCGTCAGCGGCTTGGCGATGTCCTCCAGGGAGCGGCGTTCCGCGCGCACCGCGAGGAGGGCCGCCACCAGACCCGCCAGGCACATCAGCGTCGCGCCGATCGAGAAGGCGAGGACCGTGTCGCCGACGACACCGGATTCCGTGAGCTTGGCGAACAGGAGCGGGCCGCTGATGCCGCCGGCGGCCGTGCCGATGGCGTAGAAGAACGCGATCGACATGGCGCGGGTCTCCATCGGGAAGACCTCGGAGACCGTCAGGTAGGCGCTGGAGGCGCCGGCCGAGGCGAAGAACAGGACCGCGCACCAGCAGGCCGTCATCGTGTTCGCACTCAGGGAGCCCTGGTCGAAGAGCCAGGCCGTGCCGAACAGGAGCAGGCCCGAGACCAGGTAGGTGCCGGAGATCATGATGCGGCGGCCGACCGTGTCGAAGAGCTTGCCGAGGAGCAGCGGGCCGAAGAAGTTGCCGATGGCGATGACGGCGAAGTAGTAGCCGGTGTTGCCGCTCGGGACGTCGAAGAACGTCGTCAGGATCGCTCCGAAGCCGAAGGTGATCGCGTTGTAGAGGAACGCCTGGCCGATGAAGAGGGAGAAGCCGAGGATCGCGCGCCTGCGGTAGTCGGAGAAGACCGTGCGGCCGATCTCCAGGAAGGAGACGCTGCGGCGCTGGTGGATGGTGATGTCGCCCTCGGGGCGCGGCAGCGGATCGTCCCGCTCCTCCTCGATCTTGCGTTCGATGGTGGAGACGATGCGTTCCGCTTCGCCGTCGCGGCCGTGGATCAGGAGCCAGCGCGGGCTCTCGGGGACGTGCCGGCGGACGAGGAGGATGACCAGGGCGAGGACCGAGCCGAGCGCGAAGGTGAGGCGCCAGCCGACGTTCGCCGCGAAGATGTCGGTGTCCAGCGCGACGATCGACAGCAGCGAGCCGAAGACCGCGCCCAGCCAGAAGCTGCCGTTGATCATCAGGTCGACGCGGCCGCGGTACTCCTTGGGGATCAGCTCGTCGATCGCGGAGTTGATGGCCGCGTACTCGCCGCCGATGCCGAAGCCGGTGAGGAAGCGGAAGAGGAAGAACCACCAGGTGTCGAAGGAGATCGCGGTGAGGGCTGTGGCCGCCAGATACACCGCGAGGGTGATCATGAAGAGTTTTTTGCGCCCCCATTTGTCGGTCAGGCGGCCCCAGAAGAGGGCGCCCAGGCAGGCGCCCGCCACGTAGAGGGCTGCCGCCATGCCGGTGACTTCGCCGGAGGTGATGGGCAGGCCGCTGCCGGGTTCCGACAGGCGGCTGGCGATGTTGCCGACGACGGTGACTTCGAGACCGTCGAGGATCCACACGGTGCCGAGGCCGATGACGATCGTCCAGTGCCAGCGCGACAACGGGAGGCGGTCGAGGCGGGCGGGGATGTCGGTGGTGATGGTTCGGCCGGTCCCGGCCTGCGCGGTTCTCATGGGCTCCCTCCACGTCGAGCGAACCCGGATCGAGTGCCCTGAGCGATTTCCCTTACGCCCTGAGCTACTTTCCTCACGCCCCCAGCGCGTGCGACACCGTGTAGATCAGCAGGCCGGCCAGTGAGCCGACCACCGTGCCGTTGATGCGGATGAACTGCAGGTCGCGGCCGATGTTGGCCTCGATCTTCCGCGTGGTGTGCTCGGCGTCCCAGCTCGCCACCGTGTCCGTGATCAGGGAGGTGATCTCCTTGCGGTAGGTGGTGACGACGTAGACGGCCGCGTCCTCCACCCACTGGTCGACCTTGTCCTGCACCTTGCGCTCGGCCGCCATCCGGGAGCCCAGCGACAGCAGGGACGCCCGTACGCGCAGCCGCAGTTCGCTGCGCTCGTCCTCCGCCGCCGCGACGATCATGGATCGTACGGCCGTCCAGGCGCTGGCGATGAGGTCCTGGACCTCGCCGCGGCCCAGCACCTCGCCCTTGAGCCGCTCGATCCGGGCACGGGTGTCGGTGTCGGACTGCAGGTCGGAGGCGAAGTCGGTGAGGAAGCGGTCGAGGGCGCCGCGCGCGGGGTGGCCCGGCATGTCGCGCATCTCGGTGGCGAAGCGCAGCAGCTCCCGGTAGACGCGCTCGCCGACCTTCCGGTCGACGAACTTCGGCGTCCAGCCGGGGGCGCCGCCCTCCACGGCGTCCATCACCTCGTCGCGGTGCAGCACCAGCCAGTCGTGCGCACGGTTGACGACGAGGTCGACGACGCGTTTGTGGCCGCCGTCGGCGACGACCTTCTCCAGCATCTTGCCGATGCCGGGCCCGATCTCCTGGGCGTTGGCGCGGCGGGTGATGGCCTCGCCGACCACGGCCTGGACGTCGGAGTCGCGCAGGACCGTCAGGGCGCCGCGCAGGGCGGTGGACAGCTCGGCGGTGACCCGGTCGGCGTGTTCGGGGACGGCGAGCCAGGCACCGAGGCGGCTGCCGATGCCGACGGCGCGCAGCCGCTGCCGTACGACGTCCTCGGAGAGGAAGTTCTCGCCGACGAACTCGCCCAGGGAGACGCCGAGCTGGTCCTTCTTGGTGGGGATGATCGCGGTGTGCGGGATGGGGATGCCGAGGGGGTGCCGGAAGAGGGCGGTGACGGCGAACCAGTCGGCGAGTGCGCCCACCATGCCCGCCTCGGCGGCCGCGGCGACATAACCCGTCCAGGGGCCGGCGCCGGAGTTCTGCGCCCACTTGGCGAGGACGTAGACCAGGGCGACGAACAACAGCAGACCGGTGGCGGTGAGCTTCATCTGCCGCACGCCACGCTGTTTCTCCTCGTCCGCCGGGCTGAAGGTCGTCATCGCACGGTTCACGGCGACGCCGGGGCGGGCATGCTGCCCTCCGGTATCGGTGCCCTTTTGTGCTGCTTTCGTCCGTTCCATCCGCTCCACCCGCTCGGTGATCCCGCACACATTGTCCCTTCCTGACCGACTCCTGGAACGGATCAGGAGTTCCCGGCGTCTGTCGGGAGGGGGTAATGCCATGGGGTCCTGTGAGCTCCCCCCGGCCCATGCCGCATCATGGGCACATCAGATCGGAGCCTTGGGCTCCCATCGCCCGAGGAGAACTGAACAGCATGACCCGAGGACGTGGCTACGCCCTCCTGGCCCTGGTCGTCGCAGCGATCGTGGCCCTTTCCACCGCCATATACGTCGGCGTGGGGTCCGACGACGGCCTGCGCAACCGGAACGCCCTCGGCGACGGCCGCGCCCCTCACAACTCCGCCGCTCCCGCCTCCACCGGCACCTGGGTCGGCACCTGGTCCACATCTCCCTCCGCCGCCGAACCCGGCACCGAGACCACGGGCATGGCGGACCGTTCGGTACGCAATGTCGTCCACACCAGCGTCGGCGGTACGAGTGCCCGCGTGACGCTGTCCAATCTCTACGGCCAGTCGCCGCTGAGCATCACGCGGGCGACGATCGCCGTCTCCGCGGGCAGCGGTACGGCGGCGGCACTCGCGGACACCATGCGGCAGCTGACCTTCAGCGGCGGCCCCACGGTCGTCATCCCGCCCGGCCGGCAGGTGATGAGCGACGCGGTCCGGGTCGTCGTCCCGCACGACTCCGACGTCCTGATCACCACCTACACGCCGACCAGCTCCGGCCCGGTCACCTACCACCGCCACGCCCGGCAGACCTCCTACGTCGCCCAGGGCGACGTCACGCAGGACGCGACGGGCACGCCGTACACCGAGCGAACCGGTTCCTGGCGGTACCTGACCGCGCTGGACGTGCTGAGCAACGAGTCCGACGGCACGATCGTCGCCCTCGGCGACTCCCTGACCGACGGCATCACCTCCACGCCGGACACCAACAGCCGGTGGACCGACGTCCTCTCCGACCGGCTACGCGCGGAGATCGCGGCCGGCCGGGACCTGCCCCGCTACAGCGTCGTCAACCAGGGCATCAGCGGCAACCAGGTCCTCACCGACGGGCTGGGCCGCCCCGCGGACAACCCCAGCGGCCTGAACCGCTTCGGACGGGACGTGCTGGAGCGGACGAACGTCAAGGTCGTCGTCATCGACCTCGGCGTGAACGACATCCTGCGCAACCCGCGGCTCGCCGACCCGAACGCGATCCTCGCCGGGCTGCGCACGATCGTCGGGCAGGCCCACGCGCGCGGCGTGAAGGTGGTCGGGGCGACCCTGATGCCGTTCTACGGGCACCGCGGATACACGGAGGCGCATGAGGCGGTACGCCAGACGATCAACGCGCAGATCCGTGCCGGGCGGGTGTTCGACGCCGTGGCCGACTTTGACCAGGCGCTGCGTGATCCGTACGACCCGCGGCGGCTGCGGTCCGACTACGACTCGGGGGACCACCTGCACCCCAGCGACAAGGGGTACGCGCGGATGGCGGAGTCCTTCGACCTGGAGACGCTGAAGGGGTCGGCACCGGCGGAGCTGTAGTCCCGTCCCGCGCCCCGTCTCTCCCGTGCCCGTCGCCTGCCCGCAGGCGGCGGGCACACCGCTGCGGGCACACCGCTGCCGGGGCTCAGTGCTCCCCGTGCGAATTCCGCCGGCGCGGCTCGTCCAGCTCCCGCCGCCCCTCCCGCCGCTCCAGCTTCTCCTGGCGCCGCTCCTCGCGGATCCGCAGCTTCTCCGCCCGGGTCAGCTTCCGCTGGACCCCGACGCCGCCCCAGAACGCGAAGCCCGTGACGACGACACGCGGGGCGCCCGGCTCACCCGGCACGCCCTCCTCGCGGTGGTCGAAGCCGCCCATGATGCCGATGCCGCGGACGACGACCTCTACCCCGGGCGGCACGATCACATCCACCCCGCCCATGATCGCGATGGCGTTGATCTCGACCTCGCGGTCCGCGAAGTCCGCCTCGCGCAGGTCGATCTCCCCGCCGCCCCAGAAGGCGAAGCAGGTGAACCGCCGGGGCATCGTCCAGCGCCCCTTGCGCTGGAAGCCGGACATCACGGCGACGGCCCACGTGGAGGACCCCTCGCCGCCCACGATCCGCCCGGACCAGTCCGGGCCGGCGGCGGGATCCTTCGTCAGGGACACCGGGGGCCCGGTGACGCCCGGGGCCGGCAGGTCCCGGGTGATCGGCGCCAGTTCCCCGTAGGTGCGCGCCTTGTACGTCGCGTCGAGCCGCTCCTCGAACTCCTCCATGTCGAGGCGCCCCTCCGCGAGGGCGTCCCGCAGGATGCCGGCGACCTGTTCACGGTCGGCGTCGGAGGCGCGGAGGTCCGGGACGGCGTCGTCGGTCATACACAGCAGATTACGAGTTCACCCCGCCGGGGGCTACGAGATCGCCCGCTCGGCCTGATCCGCGTACATCTTCGCGATCACCGCCTCGATGTCCGGCTCCCGCACCGACAGGTCCACCAGCGGGTACTCGGCCGCGATCCGCGCCACGAGCGGCGCCGCCGACTCCCCCGCCGGGAACGCCAGCCACTGGCGCGGGCCCTCCACCCGGACGACCCGCGCGGGCGCCGGTGCCTCGATCGGCGGCAGCTCCCGCTCCAGGTCCACGACCAGGGTCCGCTCGCTCTCCCCCACCCCGTGCAGCCCGGCGAGCGGGCCGTCGTACATCAGGCGCCCGTGGTCGATGACCATCACCCGCTTGCACAACTGCTCGATGTCCTGCAGGTCGTGCGTGGTCAGCAGCACCGTCGTGCCGCGCTCGGCGTTCAACTCCCGCAGGAACTCCCGCACCTTGGACTTGGAGACGACGTCCAGCCCGATGGTCGGCTCGTCGAGGTACAGCACCTCCGGGTCGTGCAGCAGCGCCGCCACGATGTCGCCGCGCATCCGCTGGCCGAGGGAGAGTTGCCGTACGGGCACGTCCAGCAGGTCGCCGAGGTCGAGGAGTTCGACCAGACGGTCGAGATTCTCCCGGTAACGGGCGTCCGGGATGCGGTACATGCGGTGCATCAACCGGTAGGAGTCCAGCAGCGGCAGGTCCCACCACAGCGTCGTGCGCTGCCCGAACACCACGCCGATGCGGTGCGCGAGCCGCGTCCGCTCCTGGGAGGGGTCGATGCCGGCCACCCGCAGCCGGCCCGCACTGGGTGTGAGGATGCCGGTCAGCATCTTGATCGTGGTGGACTTGCCGGCGCCGTTCGGCCCGATGTAGCCGACCATCTCGCCGCGTTCCACCCGGAAGGAGATCGAGTCGACGGCCCGCACCTGCCGCCGCTCCCGCTTCATGAAGCCGGTCTTCCTGCGCACCTCGAAGACCTTCTCCACACCCTCGAGTTCGATGAACCCGCTTTCCGAACCGGTCAACTCAACTCCCCGTACTCCGGTAGGAACGAAGCCCCGTCCGCCACGCCATCCCGGCCAGCGCACAGCAGGCCACCGCCACCAGCGGCGAGGCGAAGGCCGTCCAGCCGGGCAGCCCGATCGGGTACGGCCGCCCCAGCACATGGGCGGCGGGCACCCAGTTGACGAAGGCCAGCGGCAGCATGAAGGTCACGCCCCGCACCAGGTCCTTGCCGAAAACCGTCGGCGGATACTGCAACAGCGTCGTCCCGCCGTAGGTGAAGGCGTTCTGCACCTCGGCGGCGTCCTGCGCGTAGATCTGGAAGGCCGCGCCCGCCACGAACACCGCCGAGAAGATCGCCGCCCCGCTGATCACCATCACCGGCACCAGCAGCACCTTCGGCGCGCTCCAGTCGACGTCCACCGACACCAGCGCCCAGCCCAGCACCACCGCGCCCTGGGTGATCCGGCCCAGCCGGCGCAGCGCGAACCGGTCGGCCCCGACCTGGGCGAGCACCGGTGCCGGACGCACCAGCAGCGTGTCGAACGAGCCGTCGCGCATCCGGGCGCCCAGGCCCTCCATCGACCCGAGCGCCAGATCGGTGATCCCGAACGACGTCACGGACAGCCCGTACAGGAAGGCGACCTCGGGCAGCGACCAGCCGCCCAGCGAGTCGACCTGCGAGAACATCAGCAGGATCCCGACGAAGTCCAGGCAGGTCACCGTCAGGTTCCCGAACACCGTGACGACGAAGGAGGTGCGGTAGGTCATGCTCGACCGGATCCACATCCCGGCGATCAGCCGGTAGGCCCGCAGCCCCTCGGCCACGGCACTGCGCTCACCCACCCTGCACCACCACCCTGCGCGTCGCGGCCGACTGCAACAGCCGCCCCGCCGCCAGCAGCGCCACCGCCCACGCCGCCTGGAAGGCGAACGCCCCGAGCGGGTCGGTCTCCCCCATCAGCACGTCCGCCGGCATCTGGATCTGCGCCGCCCACGGCAGCACCCGCACCACCTCGCCCAGCACACCCGGGAAGGCGTTGAGCGGCAGCACCATGCCCGAGAAGAAGACCCCCGTGACCATCAGAACCTGGTTGACGCCCATGCCGTCCATCAGCCAGAACACGCTCAGGGCCGCCAGATAGCGGATCGCGAAGCTCACCACCGTCGCCAGCAGCAGCGTGACCACGAAAGCCGCCCATGGGACGACGTCCGTCGGCAGCGCCATGGGGAAGAAGACCGCGCCGAACACGAACGGGATCACCCCCCGCCCCAGCATCTGGAACAACGCCCGCCCCACATCGCTCGCCAGCCACCACAACTGCAGATCGGCCGGCCGGTACAGGTCGACGGCGATCTCACCGGTGCGGATGCGCTCCATCAGGTCCTTCTCGGCACCCCCGCCCTGGATGGCGAGCGTCGCGTAGAGACACTGCCCCAGCCACACATAGGTCACGGCCTGCGCCTGGTCGTACCCCCCGAGATGCGGCTTCTCGTCCCACAGCGCCAGATACGTGTAGACGAGGATGACGCCGAAGACCGTGTTGGTGAACACCCCGGCCACGGTCGCCGCCCGATACGTCGCGTACCGCCTGAAACCCCCCGCCGCGACGGCCGCGTACAAGCGTCCCGCGCCCACATCCACAGCCCTTCTCACCGCCCGGCACCGAAGCGCAGGAGCCTAGTGGTCCGGCGCGCGGGCGTGCCACGCATTTTCGGGCAGCGGTGGGGGCGTCGTGGGGCGAGTGCGCAACGGCCCAGACGGTACGATCCGTTGCGTCCGCGTCCGCGTGGGCCGAGGCGCCCGTGGCCAGGGCGAGCAGCGTGGCGGCGGTACCGGCCGGGCGGAGCGCACGAGCCGTCGCGATCCACCCGTGTCCCCCTTCGGGCGAATGTCGCGCAGGCGAGATCACGATTCGGGCAGGCGTGCGCAACAGCGCGTTTGACCCCGTGCCCGCCCGCGCACCCGCCCGCACGCGGCCCGTCTCACCGCACGGCGCACGACACGGCCCTCGATCAGGGAACTGATCAACGGATGGGACAGTCTTCATCACAGGGGCGCAAGAGCGAGCAGAGACGTACGGGAACGACGTACGACGCGAAACAGGAGTCCGTGCACGACATGAGTGACGAGCCTCAGCCGCAGCAGCCGAATCCGGGCTGGGCAGCGAGCCAGCCGCAGGCGCACGCCGACGGCGACCCGGGCACGCCCGCGGCCACGGCGGCCGGGAAACCGAAGCGGACCGGCTGGCGCCGGGCGATCCCGACCTGGCGCATGACGCTCGGCGGTTTCATCATCGTCGTCCTGCTGCTGGTGGGCGGGTTCTTCCTGGGCTACTCCCTCGTGAAGATCCCCCCGGCCAACGCGCTCGCCACCAAGCAGGCCAACGTCTACCTCTACGCCGACGGCTCCGTGATCGCCCGCGACGGCGAGGTCAACCGGGAGAACGTCACCCTCCCGCAGATCTCCAAGGACGCCCAGCACGCGATCCTGGCCGCCGAGGACCGCGACTTCTACACCGAGTCCGCCGTCGACCCCAAGGCCATGGTCCGCGCCGCCTGGAACACCGCCCTCGGCAAGGGCAAGCAGTCCGGCTCCACGATCACCCAGCAGTACGTGAAGAACTACTACCTGCGCCAGGACCAGACCGTCACGCGCAAGGCCAAGGAGTTCTTCATCGCGATCAAGCTGGACCGCGAGGTCAGCAAGGACCACATCCTCGAGGGCTACCTCAACACCAGCTACTTCGGCCGCAACGCCTACGGCATCCAGGCAGCCGCCCAGGCGTACTACGGCATGGACGCCAAGGACCTCGACCCGGCCCGCTCCGCCTACCTCGCCGCGCTCGTCAACGCCCCCAGCCAGTACGACGTCGTCGCCCACCCGGAGAACCGCAAGGCCGCCGAGTCCCGCTGGAACTACGTCCTGGACGGCATGGTCAAGAAGGGCTGGCTCAGCGAGTCGGAGCGGGCCGGCATGAAGTTCCCCATGCCGAAGGAGTCCACCCTCTCCACCGGCATGTCCGGACAGCGCGGCTACATCGTCCGGATCGTCAAGGACTACCTCACCGAGAACAAGATCATCGACGAGGGCAAGCTCGACGCCGGCGGCTACCGCATCACGACCACCCTGCAGAAGGGCAAGCAGGACGCGTTCGTGAAGGCCGTCAACGACAAGCTGATGTCCAAGCTCGACAAGAAGAACAACAAGGTCGACGCCTACGTCCGCGCGGGCGGCGCCTCCGTCGACCCCAAGACCGGCAAGGTCGTGGCGATGTACAACGGCATCGACTACGTCAAGCAGTACACCCCCAACGCCACCCGCAGGGACTTCCAGGTCGGCTCCACCTTCAAGCCCTTCGTGTTCACCTCGGCCGTCGAGAACCACTCGGAGACCCAGGACGGCCGCGTCATCACCCCGAACACCATCTACGACGGCACCAACAAGCGTCCCGTCCAGGGCTGGACCGGCGACCCCTACGCCCCCGAGAACGAGGACCAGCACTCCTACGGCGACATCACCGTCACCGAGGCCACCGACAGCTCCGTGAACTCGGTGTACGCGCAGATGGCCGCCGACGTCGGCCCCGCGAAGGTCAAGCAGACCGCGATCGACCTCGGCGTCCCCGAGACCACCCCCGACCTCGCCGACGGCCCCGCCATCGCGCTCGGCACCGCCACCGCCAGCGTCCTCGACATGGCGGAGGCCTACGCCACCCTCGCCAACCACGGCCGGCACGGCACCTACACGATCGTCGAGAAGGTCACCAAGGAGGGCACGCCCATCGAGCTGCCCGAGCGGCGCACCCGGCAGGCCGTGAGCCGCGAGGCCGCCGACACCACCACCTCGATGCTGCAGAGCGTCGTCCAGAACGGCACGGCCTCCGCCGCGCAGGCCGCCGGCCGCCCCGTCGCCGGCAAGACCGGCACCGCCGAGGAGGACACCGCGGCCTGGTTCGCGGGCTACACCCCCGACCTCGCCACCGTCGTCTCCGTCATGGGCCAGGACCCCGTCACCGCCGCCCACAAGTCGCTGTACGGCGCCATGGGCCTGCAACGCATCAACGGCGGCGGCGCTCCCGCCGAGATCTGGACGCAGTTCACCCAGGACGCCCTCAAGGGCAAGCCCGCCAAGGAGTTCGACCTCAGGCTCCAGCCCGGCTCCGACGTCTCGCAGGCTCCCAGCAGCGACGCCCCGGCCGACCCGACCACCGGCGGCACCACCGACGGCGGCACCACCACCGGCGGCGAGGACCCCGGCACCGAGACACCCGGCCAGAGCCCCAGCGCCCCTGAGGGGCAGACCGAGGGGCAGACCGACGGCGGCACCACCGACGGCGGCACCGGCGGCGAGTCCCCCACCGGCGGCGGCACCGCGGACGGCGGCACGACCGACGGCGGCACCACGGACGGCGGCACCACCGACGGCGGCACCACGGAGGGCGGTGGCGGCGGCGACACGAGCGACGGCGGCCAGACGGGCGGCCCGACCGGCCCCGGCTGGGGCGTGGTCCCGCAGGGCGCCCGCCGCGAATAGCTCAGTGCCCGCCGGTCGCCTTCAGCCCCACCACGGCGACCAGCAACAGGCACACGAAGAAGATCCGGGCGGCGGTCGCAGGCTCACCCAGCACCGCCATGCCGAACACCGCCGCCCCGGCCGCGCCGATCCCCACCCACACGCCGTAGGCGGTACCGATCGGCAGGGTCCTGGCGGCCTGCGACAGCAGCAGCATGCTGGCGACGATGCCGGCGCCCGTGAGCACACTGGGCAGCGGACGCGTGAACCCATCGGTGTACTTCATGCCGACGGACCACCCCACCTCGAGCAGACCGGCTACGACGAGCAGAACCCAGGCCATGACGGGCACCTCCGGGAAACAGGCTGACGATGTCGGTGCGTCGTCTTTGCCTTGATCCCGGTACGGCGCGTCTCGTCGGGGGTCCCTCCAACGTAGCAAAACCCATGACGAGGGGCCGGCGACACCCGTCACCGGCCCCTCGCACACTGCTGTCGGCCCTACAGGTAGAGGCCCGTCGAGTCCTCGGCCCCCTCGAAGCGGTCCGCGGCCACGGCGTGCAGATCACGCTCGCGCATGAGCACGTACGCGATCCCCCGCACCTCGACCTCGGCGCGGTCCTCCGGGTCGTACAGCACCCGGTCGCCCGTCTCCACGGTCCGCACGTTCTGGCCCACCGCGACGACCTCGGCCCACGCCAGCCGCCGGCCGACCGCGGCCGTGGCGGGGATCAGGATGCCGCCGCCGGAACGCCGCTCGCCCTCGCTGGTGTCCTGCCGCACGAGTACGCGGTCGTGCAGCATCCGGATGGGCAGCTTGTCCGGATGGGTACTGTGCTCGTTTCTCTTGGCGCTCACGCCCTGAAACCTACCTGTCTTCCCCGCAAACGCAGACCGTCGGGTCAGCCCTTGCGCCGCCGCGTGCTGACCGCGAGCAGCCCGACCACTCCCACCACGACGAGCGCGACCGGCACGACCCGCTCCAGCCGCGGCGCGCCGTCCTCGTCCACGAACCGGGCCCGCACGTCCGTGACGGCCCGGTTGACCTCCACGTAGGCCCGCCCGAGGGTGTGGTCGATGTTGGAAGCGACCTTGGCCTTGGCATCCCCGACGATCGTCTTCGGGTGCACCCGCACCCCGATCTCGTCGAGGGTCTCGGCCAGGGTCGCGCGGCGGCGCCTGATGTCCGCCTCGATCTGCGCCGGGGTCCTGGTGTCCGCCGTGTCCGCCACCGTGTCGCCTTTCGAAGTCGGTGTGAAGCCTGTGCCGGACAGTCTGTCAGCTCCACGGCTCATCGCACTGCCTCGACCCCCGGTTAGGCTGGTCCGATGAGCGAGCGACTCCAGCCGGGGGACGTGGCCCCCGCCTTCACCCTGCCCGACGCCGACGGCACCGAGGTGTCCCTGTCGGACCACAAGGGCCGCAAGGTCATCGTGTACTTCTACCCGGCCGCCCTCACCCCCGGCTGCACCAAGCAGGCCTGCGACTTCACGGACAACCTGGAGCTGCTGACGGGCGCGGGCTACGACGTCATCGGCATCTCCCCCGACAAGCCGGAGAAGCTGGCCAAGTTCCGCGACAAGGAGTCCCTGAAGGTCACCCTGCTGGCCGACCCGGACAAGCAGGTCCTGGAGTCCTACGGCGCCTTCGGCGAGAAGAAGAACTACGGCAAGACCTACATGGGCGTCATCCGCTCCACGATCGTCGTGGACGAGGACGGCAAGGTCGAGCGCGCGCTGTACAACGTCCGGGCGACGGGCCACGTAGCCAAGATCATCAAGGACCTGGGGGTCTGATCCGGTCGAGCGGGGCTCGGAGCCGATGCGGGCCGAGATGATCTCGGCCCGCATCGGAGACCGACGGGTCAGGCCGACTCGAGCAGGGTCGTATAAGCCCCTTCGGCAGCCCGGCCCTGCGCCGTACCGGGCGGGGTGTGGGCGAGGAATTCTCTGGTCGAACCGTTCTGCACGAGACGTCCGCCCACCAGAACGGACACGTGATCGGCCTCTTCGGCAAGGTCGGTCACGTCGTGCGTGGACAGCAGGATGCGGACCTCGTCCTTGACCGAGGCCAGGAGATCTCGGAAAACCCGTCGCTGACGTGGGTCCATGCCGGCCGTGGGTTCGTCCAGGAGCAGCACTCGTGCATCGTGGACCAGGGCACAGGCCACACCCACCCGCCTCAGCTGGCCGCCCGAGAGCTGGCCGGTGCGCGTGTCGGCGCGCTCCGACATCTCGACGCGGGACAGCGCTCGAGGAGCGTTGGCCCAGGCATCGCCCCTGCTCATCCCCTTCAGCCAGCCCACATAGGCGACGTACTCGCGTGCTGTGAGTGAGGGCAGGGGGGTGATGTTCTGCGGCATCCAGGCCACCGTCCGCCGGTAGTCCTTGCTCCTCGCGTCAAGTCCGTCCCACGTCACCCTTCCGCGCTGGGGCGCGGTGACGGCAGCGGCCAGCTGCAACATCGTGGACTTTCCGGCCCCGTTCGGTCCGAGGAGGATGGTCAGTCCGTCCGGAAGGCGGTAGTTGAAGTCCTTCAGCACGGCAGCCCGCCGTCGGCCGTAGGCGAAGGTGCAGGAATCGAGAACAAGCGTCATGCGGCTCTCCGTGCGATGCGGTTCGGTGAAAGGAGGTGGGCACCCACGCCGACGGTGAGCATCAAGAGGGCTCCCGTGGTGGCGTACCAGGTGCCAGGCGGTTCGAGGAGTACGGTCCACGGGTAGGCGTCGCCGGGCGCTCGCATGCCGAAAAGCACGCCGATCAGCGGCCACAGCGCCGGAACGAGGACCGCGGATCTCCCGAAGAGAGCCCCGCACAACAGGGTGAGGCCGGCGAGGAAGGCCGTGTTGCGGCCCAGTGTCTCGGCCGATGCGGCCCCGGTGACCATGGCGATCACCTCACCCACGGCACATGCGCCTGCCACCGTGCCGAGCGAGAGCAGGACGTCGAAGAACCTGACGGGTCGGATTCCGGTGTTCTCGGCGGCGCCCAGCCGGGTGTGCAGACAGTCGAAGAGGACCGAGGTCAGCACGAGCGGGACAAGTGTGACGGCCTGCACGAGCTCGGAGCCGCCGGACCAGATGGACGGCAGGAAGAGGGGGGTGTCCTGAACGATCGCCGCCAGAAGCGCGAACATGAGGAAACCCAGGGGCAGCCGAGTGTGGGCGCGGCGGGCACGCAGCCACCACATCACGTTGCATTCCCGTCGTCCTCGCAGGCCTCCGCCACGGTCGTCTCGTACCAGTCCACCTGCTGTGCCCTGCTCAACCGCAGGACCTTCCCCACTCCGTCCTGGATACGGCTGCGTTCCTGGGGGGTGAAATCGGGTTCGGAGCTGAGCCGTCTCAAGTAGGTGTCCGCCTGCCCGACTTTGGAGGACACCCAGTAGTACACCAGGCGGGCGGGGCCGGTGGCGGGAGGTGCGCAGTCGAATCGCACCACTTCGCGGGCGATCTGGTAGCGAACGGTGCCGGTCGCCTCGCCGACCCCGAGTGGGACGGTCCAGTCATCCTCCGTGGACGGTTCGGGATACCGGAGGTTGAGAGAAGTGTCTGCGATGGAAGCCGGCTCGGCGGGCAGACCGGCTCGGCGCAGGAGTTCCAGCGTCGCATCCGCTTCCTCGCTGAGAGCGGAGATGTGCTCGGCGCGCGCCTCGGGCAGACAGATGCGGGGGGACTGCCCGGCACAGGCGATCGTGCCATGACCGGTGCTCCGTGGGCCTATGTAGCTCCAGTTGCTGACCAAAGAGAAGGATCCGAACGCGCAGGCGAAGACGAGTGCTCCCGCGACGGCTCCTCGTAGCCAGCGGGAAACAGGTGCCCAGAGCAGAGCCATGGCGCAGGCGGAGCCGACGGCGAGCAGGAGGGGAGCCGCGAGGGCGGCGGGGGTGGGCAGTTCGCCGAACATCATCTTTCCGGCGAAGAGGCCGGTGAGGTGCCGGGGCCACGGTGTCTCCAGTCCCGTGGACCAGCCGACGGCCAGGAAGTCGGTGACCGCGATGATCGGCACTACGGCGATGTGCCGGATGGTGGCTCCGACGGCGAATCCGACGATGCCGTGGGCGACGCAGAGCACCAGCCCGAAGGCCAGCAGCGTGAGGCCGGGCAGGTCGGGTGCGACCTGCTCCTGAGCAAGGGCGCACAGCGTGGGAAGGACGAGGAGCAACCAGGCCAGTGCGACGACGGGAGACAGATGCAGCGCGGCGATGGTGTAGCGGGAGCGCACCGCCCCCAGCCGCCAGATGCCGGAGGCTCCCAGCTTCCGCGCCTCCCACGCGGCGAGACCCGAGACAACCGCGAAGGCGACGGGCAGCAGGTTGCGCAGCACCGCGTCGACCACAGTGGCGGAGTAGCCCAGCGGATCGAAGCGGAGGTCGTCACCGAGATCGGTGGCGTAGTAGGCGAACACGAGAAGCAGGGCGACAGGCGCGACCCGCAGCGCGCTGCTGGACCTGATGAGTGTGAGGGGTTTCACTTCTTGGCTTCCTGAAGCGGTCCGAAAAGGGGGCGTGGTGCCTCGCCGTCAGCGAGGCACCACGCTGCAGATCACTGATCAGGAATCGGCGAGACTGGTGTCGACTCCCGCGTAGGTCGCCCACAGGAGGCAGCACGCGTTGCTTCCGCCGCCGACGTTGTCGAGCTGGAAGAAGTAGTCCGACTCCTGAGGCAGGCCGTTGTACTCGCCCCGGCTCGCGTAGGTCGTGCCGTTGAAGCAGTTGGTGAAGGTCTTCTCACCGTAGAAGTCGTTGGCCGACAGCGCGTCGTAGTCCCACAGCTCGACCCCGGTGGTCTTGCTGCCGCCCTGCACGGTGCAGCCCTTGAAGATGATCTCCGAGTAGCTCTCGTCCGCCCAGTAGCGGGACTGCCCGTTGCTCCCGCCGCCGTCCGTCCACGAGTTGATGCTGCTCGACCAGTTGGCCCAGGCACCAGAGGACAACGCGAGGACGAATGCTGACGCCATGGCGATCACGGCGGATGCGCGCTTGGAGGATCTGCCCGACATGCGGGAACTCCGAATCTCCCCCCTGATGCGGCCCCCCATGAGGCCTGTCCACATCAGGCGAGGCGTGGAAGCTACCGAACAGATGATCTTTCAGTCAACGTGACGTGAACATTCCGTGCCTCGTACCGCCGGTCTGAGCTGACTGGATGGAGAGTGTGGACGGCCTGCACGAAGGCGGTGATCCACGTGGTCGAGCACTGTGGTTCACGAAGGAACCGCCGGGTTCCGCGGGTCGCATCGGCCTGCACGACAGGCGCGCGAATCTTCGCGTGAGAGCCGTTCAGCCCCTTCTGGCCTGCGAAAAGAAGCTCTCAGCGACCCTCGCACGGGACGCGGACCGTGCCGTCGGCGCCTCGCATCCCGTGTCGCTCCAGCACCGCACTCGCCTCGGCCGGCCACACGGTGATCGGGCTCGGACAGTGACGGTGCGACAGGTGCTCCAGACCTCCTGCCGCCCCGGCTCCGGCGACACCGACCGCAGCATTTCGGCCTCTCATCGCTGAAAGCACTTTCGGATGCTGGTATGCGGATCCGGCCTCCGAGCGCTCGTGATACCGGGCGCGATCACTACGACGTGGTGCCGAGGAGGCCGCCGAGCGGTCCACCACGCCCAGTAGAGTAGGCAGCGCTGTGGGCCCGTACCCCAGCTGGCAAGAGGGCGCCGGTTTAGGTCCGGTGTGTCGTGGGTTCGAGTCCCACCGGGCTCACCCACGAAGGGCGCACCACTCAGTGGGCGCCCTTCTCCATGCCGTCAGCCGAGCAGCTCCCGCACCACCGGCACCAACGCCCGAAACGCCTTCCCTCGATGGCTGATCGCGTTCTTCTCCTGGGGAGTCAACTCCGCGCAGGTCCGCGTATCGCCCTCCGGCTGGAGGATCGGGTCGTAGCCGAAGCCGCCCGTGCCGGACGGCTCGTGGCGCAGCACTCCCCGCAACTGGCCCTCCACCACCCTTTCCGTGCCGTCGGGCAGGGCCAGGGCCGCCGCGCAGGCGAAGTGGGCGCCGCGGTGTTCCTCGGCGATGTCCGAGAGCTGGGCGAGGAGGAGGTCGAGGTTGGCCTTGTCGTCGCCGTGGCGGCCGGACCAGCGGGCGGAGAAGATGCCGGGGGCTCCGTTGAGGACGTCGACGCAGAGGCCGGAGTCGTCGGCGACGGCCGGAAGGCCCGTCGCCCGGGCCAGGGCGTGGGCCTTGAGGAGTGCGTTCTCGGCGAACGTCACTCCCGTTTCCTTGACGTCGGGGATGTCCGGGTAGGCGTCGGCACCGACGAGCTCGTGGGGCAGCCCGGCTTCGGCGAGGATGGCACGAAGCTCGGTGATCTTTCCGGCGTTACGGGTGGCGAGGATCAGGCGACTCATAGGCCCAACAGTATTCCGCGCCCCGTCAGGGGCGCGGGGGGCTGCGCGAGTGACCACGACGCACCCGCGGTCGGCCACCGGCCGTCGTCGTTACGGCGTGCAGACCTTGGTCAGTTCGCCCGCCGCGTCCGTGACCGGGCTGATGTCGGGCGTCTCGTCGCCGTTCTTGATCGACGTGCGGACGTTGTCGACGGCCTTGTTCAGGTCGTCGACGGCCTTGCCGACATCCGCGTTGTCGGTCTTGTCGCCGATCTCGCCGAGGTTCTTGTCGATGGAGTCGAGGGACTCGTCGATCTGCGTCGGGTCGTTCGCCGCGCTGTCGATCGCCTGCTGGAGTTCCGTGACGCTGTCGGCGATGGCGTCGGCGGTCTGGACGCAGTCCAGCGCCTTGTCGACGGCGGCGCAGCCGGTGGTGAGTCCGGCGGTCAGCGCGACGGCCGCCAGGGTGGCGGCGACTGCTGCGGTGCGGCGTCGGCGGCTCGCGGCCATGGAGCGGTCCCTCTCGTTCGGTCGGGCCGGTCGGGCCCGCGCGGCTGGCCGGGCGCACAGGGATGAGCCGTGCGCCCGTACTCCTTCAGACGCGAGTGTGCTCGGCGCGGTTGCCCGTGCCGAGCACCCGTCTTGGTGTGCCCTTTACTTTCCGAGGACGGTAGCAAGCGCGGCGCGCTGGTGGGCGGCGAGTTCGTCGCAGCCGGCGACGGCGAGGTCGAGGAGGGCGTTGAGTTCGTCGCGGGCGAAGGGCTCGGCTTCGGCGGTGCCCTGGACCTCGACGAAGCGGCCGTCGCCGGTGCAGACGACGTTCATGTCGGTGTCGGCCTTGACGTCCTCTTCGTAGCAGAGGTCGAGGAGGGGGACGCCGCCGACGATGCCGACGGAGACGGCGGAGACGGTGCCGGTGAGGGGCTTGCGGCCGGCCTTGATGAGCTTCTTGCCCTGGGCCCAGGCGACGGCGTCGGCCAGTGCGACGTAGGCGCCGGTGATGGCTGCCGTGCGGGTGCCGCCGTCGGCCTGGAGGACGTCGCAGTCGAGGACGATGGTGTTCTCGCCGAGGGCCTTGTAGTCGATGACGGCGCGCAGGGAACGGCCGATGAGGCGGCTGATCTCGTGGGTGCGGCCGCCGATGCGGCCCTTGACGGACTCGCGGTCGCCTCGGGTGTTGGTGGAGCGGGGCAGCATGGAGTATTCGGCGGTGACCCAGCCTTCGCCGCTGCCCTTGCGCCAGCGGGGGACGCCTTCGGTGACGGAGGCGGTGCAGAAGACCTTGGTGTCGCCGAAGGAGACGAGGACGGAGCCTTCGGCGTGCTTGCTCCAGCCGCGCTCGATGGTGATGGGGCGGAGCTGCTGGGGGGTGCGGCCGTCGATTCGAGACATGCGGCTGAGCCTATCCGTACGTGCGGAAGGGGCCCCTCCCGCGGTGGGAGGGGCCCCGGTGGTGCGCTGGGGGGTGTCAGGGGGTGAAGCCCGGGACGATCCCCGTTCTTCACATCATGTCTTCGATTTCCGCTGCGATGGGGTCGGCGTCGGTGCCGATGACGACCTGGATCGCGGTGCCCATCTTGACGACGCCGTGGGCGCCGGCGGCCTTCAGGGCGGTCTCGTCGACCTTGGCGGGGTCCACGACCTCGGTCCGCAGGCGGGTGATGCAGCCTTCGACCTCTTCGATGTTGTCGATGCCGCCGAGCCCGGCAACGATCTTCTCAGCCTTGCTGGCCATCTTCGTTCTCCCTGATCCGAACCGCTTTGTCGCAGTAACCCACAGTTGGCCCATCTTCGCGAGCGGTCATGTCGCGTGTGCCGAATGATGGCGTCACGTTCGCGCGACCGTCCGAACGACTGGTCTACACCACAAGCCCGCCTCCCGACAAAGGGGACCGGAATGAGTGCGGACAGCCCCGCCGGCGCCGAGGCCGCCGCTCGTCCTGGACATGCCCACTGGAACCGGCTGTTCCAAGGGTTGCAGAAGATGGGCCGCAGTCTGCAGTTGCCGATCGCGGTGCTGCCGGCGGCGGGGATCCTCAACCGGCTGGGGCAGCCGGATGTGTTCGGGGACGACGGCCTGGGGTGGACGAACGTCTCGAAGGTGATGGTGGGGGCGGGCGGTGCGCTGCTGGACAGTTCGCTGGGGTTGCCGCTGCTGTTCTGTGTGGGCGTTGCGATCGGGATGGCGAAGAAGGCGGACGGTTCGACGGCGCTGGCGGCGGTGGTCGGGTTCCTCGTGTACTGGGCGGTGTTGCGGCAGTTTCCGGAGGATTGCCCGGAGGGCTCGGTGGCGGTGCCGAACGTCGGGTGCCAGGTGACCGACGGGGACCGGACGGTGACGGCGTTCGCGTTCCAGAATCCGGGGGTGTTCGGCGGGATCGTGATGGGGTTGCTGGCGGCGTTCTTCTGGGCGCGTTTCCATCGCACGCGGCTGGTGGACTGGCTGGGGTTCTTCAACGGGCGGCGGCTGGTGCCCATCATCATGGCGTTCGTGGCGATCGCGTTCGCGGCGCTGTGTCTGTGGGTGTGGCCGCCGATCGGTGACGCGCTGGAGAGTTTCAGCGACTGGATGGACGGTCTGGACGCGTGGGGCGCGGGTGTGTTCGGGGTGGCGAACCGGGCGTTGCTGGTGGTGGGGCTGCATCAGTTCCTGAACGTGCCCATCTGGTTCCAGTTCGGCTCGTTCACGAAGCCGGACGGGACGGTGGTGCACGGTGACATCAACATGTTCCTGGCGGGGGATCCGGACGCCGGTCAGTTCACCTCGGGGTTCTTCCCGATCATGATGTTCGCGTTGCCGGCGGCGGCGCTGGCGATCACGCACTGTGCGCGGCCGGAGCGGCGCAAGGAGGTCGGCGGCTTGATGCTGTCGGTGGCGCTGACGTCGTTCGTCACGGGCATCACCGAGCCGATCGAGTATTCGTTCCTGTTCGTCGCGCCGGCGCTGTACGTGGTGCACGCGCTGCTGACGGGGGTGTCGATGGCGGTGACGTGGGGGCTGGGGGTGCATGACGGGTTCAGCTTCTCGGCGGGGCTGATCGACTACGTCATCAACTGGAATCTGGCGACGAGGCCGTGGCTGATCGTCCCGATCGGTCTGGGCTTCGCGCTCGTCTATTACGTGATCTTCCGGTTCGCGATCACGAGGTTCGACCTGAGGACTCCGGGTCGGGAGCCTGCGGAGGACGTGGAGGACAGCGCCAAGGCGTGATCGTCTCAGAGCGCGGAAATTGGCGGGTTCCACTCGTTCGGCCTACCGTGCTACAACTGGTCTACACCACTCACTGGTGGAGGTCGCGCGGTGATGACCGCGTTCCCCTTTCTTTGAGACGCCGCCGTCCCCCGCTGAATTCTCCCTGGGCGGCGCCGTGCCCCCTGGAGGAAGTTCATGTCCACAGCCACAGCCGCGCCCGCGAGCCCGAAGAAGGGGTCGGCGGTGATGGCCGTCATGCAGCGCATCGGCCGGAGCCTGATGCTGCCCGTCGCCGTCCTGCCCGCCGCCGCCCTGCTGGTCCGACTCGGCAACACCGACATGCTCGGGCGCGAGTCGTTCCCCGCGTTCATCACCAAGATCGCGGGCTTCATGGCGGCCGGCGGCAACGCGATCCTCGACAACATGGCGCTGCTGTTCGCCGTGGGCATCGCGATCGGCTTCGCCAAGAAGTCCGACGGCTCCACCGCCCTGGCGGCCGTGGTCGGCTACCTGGTCTTCAAGAACGTGCTGGCCACGTTCACCGACAAGAACCTGCCCCAGGTGGCGAAGGTCGTCGACGGCAAGATAGTCATGACGGACGCGCCGGTGGACGCCAAGGTGCTCGGCGGTGTGGTGATGGGCCTCGTCGTCGCCCTGCTCTACCAGCGGTTCTACCGCACCAAGCTGCCGGACTGGGCGGGCTTCTTCGGCGGCCGCCGCCTGGTGCCGATCCTGTCGGCCTTCGCGGGTCTGGTCATCGGCATCGTCTTCGGTTACATCTGGCCGGTCCTCGGCACCGCTCTGCACAACTTCGGTGAGTGGCTGGTCGGTTCCGGGGCGGTCGGCGCGGGCATCTTCGGTGTCGCCAACCGTGCGCTGATCCCGATCGGCATGCACCACCTGCTGAACTCCTTCCCCTGGTTCCAGGCCGGCACCTACGAGGGCAAGAGCGGCGACATCGCCCGGTTCCTGGCGGGTGACCCGAGCGCCGGGCAGTTCATGACCGGCTTCTTCCCGATCATGATGTTCGCCCTGCCGGCCGCCTGCCTGGCGATCGTGCACTGCGCCCGGCCCGAGCGCCGCAAGATAGTCGGCGGCATGATGCTGTCGCTCGCGCTGACCTCGTTCGTCACGGGCGTCACCGAGCCGATCGAGTTCACCTTCATGTTCATCGCCCCGGTGCTGTACGCGATCCACGCCGTGCTCACCGGCGTCTCGATGGCGCTGACCTGGGCCCTGGGGATGAAGGACGGCTTCGGCTTCTCGGCCGGCGCGGTGGACTTCTTCCTCAACCTGGGCATCGCGAGCAACCCGTGGGGCCTGGCCCTGGTCGGACTGTGCTTCGCGGCGGTCTACTACGTGGTCTTCCGCTTCGCGATCACCAAGTTCAACCTGCCGACGCCGGGCCGCGAGTCCGACGAGGAACTCGCCGAGCTGCAGAAGGCGGAGGCGAAGTAGCCCTGTCCACGCCGAAGGCCCCGGAACCGCTCTGGTTCCGGGGCCTTCGTGCGTCGAGCGCTAGATCTCGTACGTCTGGCGCGGCGCGGCCAGGTCCACTCGGCCGTCGTAGACCTCGCGGGCGTCGGCGAGGTTGACCTGGGGGTCCGTCCACGGCGGGATGTGGGTGAGGACCAGGCGGCGGGCACCGGCCCGGGCCGCCGTCTCACCCGCCTCGCGGCCGTTGAGGTGCAGGTCGGGGATGTTCTCCTTGCCGTGCGTGAACGCGGCCTCGCACAGGAACAGGTCGGCGTCCCGGGCGAGTTCGTCCAGCGCGGGGCTCACGCCGGTGTCGCCGGAGTAGGCCAGCGTCCGGCCGTCGTGCTCGATCCGGATGCCGTACGCCTCCACGGGGTGGGCCACCCGCTCGGTGTGCACCGTGAACGGGCCTAGCTCGAAGGTGGACGGCTTGACCGTGTGGAAGTCGAAGACCTCGCTCATGGAGGAGGCGGAGGGGGTGTCCGCGTAGGCGGTGGTCAGCCGGTGTTCCGTGCCTTCGGGGCCGAAGACGGGGAGTGGAGCGCAGCGGCCGCCGTCGTGGCGGTAGTAGCGCGCGACGAAGTACGCGCACATGTCGATGCAGTGGTCGGCGTGCAGATGGCTGAGGAAGATCGCGTCAAGGTCGTAGAGACCGCAGTGGCGCTGCAACTCGCCCAGGGCACCGTTGCCCAGGTCGAGAAGCAGCCGGAAGCCGTCGGCCTCGACGAGGTAGCTCGAGCAGGCCGATTCCGCGGACGGGAACGACCCCGAGCAGCCGACGACGGTGAGCTTCATGAAGCAGAAACCTCCGCTGGCGGGATAAGTCTGAGAGGGGCGTCGGGGGTCGTGCGGTCCGTCGAGCGTAAGGCGCAAAACCTCCGGTAGCTCCTCCACCAAGGCCTGTTGTGGGCGAACTCACCTGTGGTGTCACCGGTTCGGCTGGCAGGGCCGGGGGGTGATCCGCGTGAGGGGGGCGCGCGGCGGGGGCGGCGCCGGTAACGTCTCAGTATGGACACGTCCTGGTGGCTGGCGCTCGCCGCGGTGGTGCTGCTCGCGCTCATCGCCACGCTCGTCGACGGCTGGGGCCGGGGCCGGCGGCCGTCGGCCCGGCGGGTCCGGACGGCCGCACCGGTCGCCACGAAGGAGGGCCGGCCGCAGCCGGCGGAGATCTGGTGGGCGGACGTGCCCTACGAGGACGAGGCCCGCACGAAGGACCGGCCCTGTCTGGTGCTGGCGGTGCGCGGGGAGCGGGCGACGGTCGCGAAGATCACCACCCGGTTCCGCGACGAGCGCACCGGGGTGATCCCGCTGCCCCCGGGCTCGGTCGGCGACACCCAGGGCCGCGCGAGTTTCCTGGAGACGGACGAGCTGCGGGAGGTCCCGGTGTGGGGCTTCCGGCGGCGGGTCGGCGTGGTGGATCCGGCGCTGTGGGACCAGGTCCGGTACCTGGCGGGCTGAGCAGCACGAAGGGCCGGAGTCGTGACTCCAGCCCTTCGTCCGTGTCGGTGCCCGGCGTCGGCTACGCCCAGAGCTGGCCCTGGAGCGTGTCGATGGCCTCCTCCGTCGTGGCCGCCGTGTAGACGCCCGTCGACAGGTACTTCCAGCCGCCGTCGGCGACGACGAAGACGATGTCGGCCGGCTCTCCGGCCTTGACGGCCTTCTTGCCGACGCCGATCGCGGCGTGCAGCGCGGCTCCCGTCGAGACGCCGGCGAAGATGCCCTCCTGCTGGAGCAGCTCGCGGGTGCGGGTGACCGCGTCGGCCGAGCCGACCGAGAAGCGGCTGGTGAGGACGGACGCGTCGTACAGCTCGGGGACGAAGCCCTCGTCCAGGTTGCGCAGGCCGTAGACCAGGTCGTCGTAGCGCGGTTCGGCCGCGACGATCTGGACGTCGGGCTTGTGCTCGCGCAGGAAGCGGCCCACGCCCATGAGCGTGCCGGTCGTGCCGAGGCCGGCCACGAAGTGGGTGACGGACGGCAGGTCCGCGAGGATCTCGGGGCCGGTCGTGGCGTAGTGGGCGCCCGCGTTGTCCGGGTTGCCGTACTGGTAGAGCATCACCCAGTCCGGGTGCTCGGCCGAGAGCTCCTTGGCGACGCGCACGGCGGTGTTGGAGCCGCCCGCCGCCGGGGAGGAGACGATCTCCGCGCCCCACATGCCCAGCAGGTCCCGGCGTTCCTGCGAGGTGTTCTCCGGCATCACGCACACGATGCGGTAGCCCTTGAGCTTCGCCGCCATCGCCAGGGAGATGCCGGTGTTGCCCGACGTCGGCTCGAGGATGGTGCAGCCCGGGGTGAGGCGGCCGTCCTTCTCCGCCTGCTCGATCATGTGCAGGGCCGGACGGTCCTTGACCGATCCCGTCGGGTTGCGGTCCTCCAGCTTCGCCCAGATACGGACGTCGGCGGACGGCGACAGCCGCGGCAGGCGCACCAGGGGGGTGTTGCCGACCGCGGCCAGGGGGGAGTCGTAGCGCATCGGTGATCAGACCATGCCGCCGGCCACGGCCGGCAGGATCGTGACGTTGTCGCCGTCCGACAGCTTGGTGTTGATGCCGTCGAGGAAGCGGACGTCCTCGTCGTTCAGGTACACGTTGACGAAGCGGCGCAGCTGGTCGCCGTCGACGATGCGGGCCTGGATGCCCGGGTGCCGGGTCTCGAGGTCGTTGAAGAGCTCGGCGAGGGTGTCTCCCTTGCCCTCCACCGCCTTCTGACCGTCGGTGTAGGTGCGGAGGATGGTCGGGATGCGGACCTCGATGGCCATGGCTTCAGGGCTCCTGTCGGGAGTAGTCAGTCGGGGCGCGCGGCAGCGCAGGAACAGCGGGGTGGTGCGTGTGTGCAGCGCCGCGGCTCACGGCCGTACGGCGGCAGGGACCGGCGTCAACAGATGGCGCTGGCGAGCCTGCACAGGTCGACGTGCAGCCGCGCCACGAGCAGCATGCCCGGCGTCTTGTCGCTCACGTCGTGGAAAACCATGGGCTCATCGTATCGATTCCCGGTCCGGGTCCTGGAATGTGATCCCACATCGCGGACGTTTTCAGGCCGGTGAGTGAGACCGTGCTGTTCAGGGGTCCTCAGTACGCCTCGACGACCTGGACTTCCTCCTCCGTGACCCTGCCCTCGACGATCCGGAAGGAGCGGAACTGGAACTCGCCGGCGCCGTCGGTGTCGGCGGTGGAGACGAGGACGTAGTGGGCGCCGGGCTCGTTGGCGTAGGAGATGTCGGTGCGCGAGGGGTAGGCCTCGGTCGCGGTGTGGGAGTGGTAGATGACCACCGGCTCCTCGTCGCGGTCGTCCATCTCGCGGTAGAGCTTGAGCAGGTCGCCCGAGTCGAACTCGTAGAACGTGGGCGACATGGCCGCGTTCAGCATGGGGATGAAGCGCTCGGGGCGGTTTGACCCCGCCGGGCCGGCGACGACGCCGCACGCCTCGTCGGGGTGGTCCTTGCGCGCGTGGGCGACGATCTGGTCGACGAGCGCCTGGGTGATGGTCAGCATGCCGGAAAGGATAAGCAGAAGGGCCGTTCCGTACCGAGGGTTGGTACGGAACGGCCCACATGCCGGACGCCCTGAGCGGCAGCCGCAGGGAGTGCCACGAGTACTCCCTGCGACTGGGCGTCCTGAGGGTGGTCAGCCGACCTTCTCGAACTCCGCGTCGCCGCGGCGCTCGGTGATCTGCGGGTTGCGGCTCTTGAGGATCGCCCAGCCGATGCCCAGGGCGGCGGCCCAGCCGGCCGCGACGTACAGGCAGACCCGCGCGTCCTTGTCGTACGCGATCATGCACGTCACGCCGATGAGGAAGAGCAGCGCGACCCAGCTGAAGAGCGCCCCGCCGGGAGCGGGGAAGGACGAGGCGCGCAGCCGGCCCGCGTCGACCGCGGCGCGGTAGCGGATGTGGCTGACGAGGATCATCATCCAGGTCCAGATGCCGGCCGCGGTGGCGACGGAGGTGACGTAGAGGAACGCCTTCTCCGGGACGACGTAGTTCAGCACGACGCCGATGCCCATGAGCGCCACGGAGACGGTGATGCCGACGGCGGGCGTCTTGCGGGCGTTGAGCTTGCCGAACGCCTGCGGCGCCTCGCTGTTGGAGGCCAGGTCGCGCAGCATCCGGCCGGTCGAGTACATGCCCGAGTTGCAGGACGACAGGGCCGCGGTGAGCACCACGAAGTTGACGATGCCCGCGGCGAGCGGGATGCCGATCTTGCCGAAGGCGTGGACGAACGGGCTCTCGCCTGCGGAGAACTCGGTCCACTTGACGACGGAGAGGATCACCAGCAGCGCGCCGACGTAGAAGACGATGATGCGCCAGGGCAGGGTGTTGATGGCCTTGGGCAGGGTCTTCTCGGGGTTCTCGGACTCGCCCGCGGTGACGCCGACGAGCTCGACGGCGAGGTAGGCGAACATGACGCCCTGGAGCGTCATCAGGCTGGAGCCGATGCCGTTCGGGAAGAAGCCGTCGTGCGACCAGAGGTTCGAGACGGTGGCGGTGTCACCGGCGTCGGAGAAGCCGAGGGTGAGCACGCCGAGGCCGATGACGATCATGCCGATGATGGCCGTGACCTTGATCATCGAGAACCAGAACTCGACCTCGCCGAAGATCTTGACGGAGATCAGGTTCACGCCGAAGAGCACCACCAGGAACACCAGGGCGCTGACCCACTGCGGGATCTCGGGGAACCAGAAGTGGATGTAGATCGCGGCGGCCGTGAGTTCGGCCATGCCGGTGACCACCCACATGAGCCAGTACGTCCAGCCCGTGACGAACCCGAAGAACGGGCCGAGGAACTCGCGGGCGTACTCGGCGAACGAGCCGGAGACGGGCCGGTAGAGGAGCAGTTCGCCCAGGGCCCGCATGATGAAGAAGATCACGACGCCCGCGAGGGCGTACATGAGGATGATGCTGGGGCCGGCCTTGGCGATGTTCGCTCCGGCACCCATGAACAGGCCGACGCCGATGGCGCCGCCGATGGCGATCATCTGAACCTGACGGCTGCCGAGTCCGCGCTCGTAGCCCTCTTCAGGTGCTTTCTCCGTGTCGACCTGCGCAGAGGTCATGTGTGGTGCGCCTTTCTCCATGCCGACCCGGGCCTCTCGTCGGCCTCGGATCGGGTTTCGATCCCCCCGGAATGATGGAGCTGAGCGAGCCCGGAAGCCCGCTCGTGCCTGGCCGGCGGTTGCCGGCTCGGTGGCGCACCCGGCCGAACATTCGGGTGGTGTTCTGCCGGGCGGTCGTGAAGATTTATCACGGCCGCAACACTGATCACACGGGCGGGATGTGGCGCACCGCACAGGGAAAAGCGGACAAAGCGCTCTCGAAGAGGCATAGAAGGCGGGTGCGGTGACGCGATCGTTATCCGGATTTGAGTGTCCTCTGAGCGAACACCGATCGGTCACCCGCCGGTCACAAAACCTGCACTGATCAGGCCATAAGGGTTCCGACCAGCGTCTCCTGGAGGCCGCCCAGCCACAGGTAGGCCATCACCATCGGCTTGCGCGGGTCGTCGTCCGGGAGGCGGTAGAGGAGGTCGGTGTCCTCGTCGTCGGTGATCTCCAGCCGCGAGCCGATCGCGAGCCGCAGGTCGTTCAGCGCGCCGAGCCACTGCTGGGACTCCGCCGGCGACAGCTTCAGCACCGCACCGCCCTCGCCGGCCGAGGACGAGGAGAGCGCGTCGAGGGAGCGGATCACCGCGAGGGCGCTGTCCCGCTTGCCGGCCCGCAGGTCGTTCTCGGTGTAGCGCCGGAACTCCGCGGAGTACGCCTTCTGCTCCTCGGCGTCCCGCGGCGAGGCGGGCTGCTCGGGGTCGCTGTAGGCGTCCGGGAAGAGCCGCCTCAGCACCGGGTCGGCGGGCGGCTCGCTCGGGCCCTCCGCGAACAGCTCGGCGAGCGGGTCGCCGGAGGCGTCCTCGGCGGGGCCGGGGCCGATGAGCTCCAGGAGCTGGACGGCCAGCGACCGGATGATGGAGATCTCGACGTCGTCGAGGGCGACGGCCGCGCCGCCGCCGGGGAGCGGTTCGAAGGTTCCGGGCATGAACGCCTTTTCGCTGCTGGGCGGGGAGCTGGCTACTTGCGGTCCTGCTGGAGGGTCGCCCACAGGCCGTAGCCGTGCATGGCCTGCACGTCGCGTTCCATCTCCTCGCGGCTGCCGCTGGAGACGACCGCCCGGCCCTTGTGGTGGACGTCGAGCATGAGCTTGGTGGCCTTGTCCTTGGAGTAGCCGAAGTACGACTGGAAGACGTACGTCACGTAGCTCATGAGGTTGACCGGGTCGTTGTGGACGATGGTGACCCACGGGACGTCCGGCTCGGGTACGGCGAAGACCTCCTCCGCCGACTCGGTGCGTTCGATCTCCAGGGGCGCGGGTGACGTCACACTGCCCATGCTGCCACCCGAGGGGGGTAGACGCACAAACGGGCCTGGCCGTAAGGCGATCGCGTCCTCCGGGACCGCAATCGTCAGATTGACGAAATGGGGGTACGCTCCTCAGCATGAACACAGCGGACCTTGGGCTGCCGGTGGACGTTCCCTCGACGGCGCTCTTCACGGACCAGTACGAGCTGACGATGCTGCGGGCCGCCCTCACGTCGGGCACGGCCGAGCGGCGGAGCGTGTTCGAGGTCTTCACCCGACGGCTGCCGGACGGGCGCCGCTACGGCGTCGTGGGCGGCACCGGCCGGGTGCTGGACGCGGTGGAGAACTTCCGCTTCGACACGGCCGTGCTGAACTTCCTGCGCGAGCGGGAGATCGTCGGCGAGGAGACCCTGGAGTGGCTCGCCGGCTACCGCTTCAGCGGGGACATCTGGGGCTACCCGGAGGGCGAGGTGTACTTCCCGGGCTCGCCGATCATGCGGGTCGAGGGCACCTTCGCCGAGTGCGTGCTGCTGGAGACCGTGATCCTGTCGATCCTCAACCACGACTCGGCGATCGCCGCGGCCGCCTCGCGCATGTCGGCGGCGGCGGGTGACCGGCCGCTGATCGAGATGGGCGCCCGGCGCACCCACGAGCTGGCGGCGGTGGCGGCCTCCCGGGCCGCCTACGTCGGCGGCTTCGCGACCACCTCCGATCTGGCGGCCGGCTTCCGCTACGGCATTCCCACCGTCGGCACCTCCGCGCACGCCTTCACGCTGCTGCACGACAGCGAGCGGGACGCCTTCCAGGCCCAGGTGAACACACTGGGCCGGGGCACCACCCTGCTGGTCGACACCTACGACGTCGCCGAGGCCGTCCGCACGGCCGTCGAGGTCGCCGGGACCGAGCTGGGCGCGGTGCGGATCGACTCCGGCGACCTGCTGCTGGTGGCGCACCGGGTACGGCAGCAGCTGGACGAGCTGGGCGCGACCGACACGAAGATCGTCGTGACCTCGGACCTGGACGAGTACGCGATCGCCTCGCTGGCCGCGGCGCCGGTGGACGCCTACGGCGTCGGAACGCAGCTGGTGACCGGCTCCGGCCACCCCACCTCCTCGATGGTCTACAAGCTGGTCGCGCGGGCCGAGTCCGCGGACCCGAACGCGCCGCTGGTGCCGGTGGCGAAGAAGTCCAGCGGCGGCAAGACGTCGGTCGGCGGACGCAAGTGGGCCGCGCGGCGGCTGGACTCCCACGGGGTCGCCGAGGCCGAGGTGATCGGCACCGGGCCGGTGCCGGCCGGGCTCGCGGACCGGCAGCTGCTGGTGGAACTGGTCAAGGGCGGCGAGGTCGTGGCACGCGAGCCGCTGGACGCGGCGCGGGAGCGGCACACGAGGGCGCGCGCGGGTCTGCCGATGTCGGCCACGCAGCTCTCACGCGGGGAGCCCGTCCTTCCCACGGAGTACCTGCACGAGAGCTCGGGTAGCTAGGGGGTGTTCTGAATGTCCAGTGCGGTGCCCGCGGTGTTCGGTGCGTGCCCTCGGCGTGCCGGACGAAGGACCTCGTAGCGGAGCTACTTGGGTCTTCGGCCGGTGCGGCGAGGGTGCGTGCCGGGCGCCGTGGGTGCTGTGCGGGACATTCAGAACACCCCCGGTGTGCCGTGACGCGCCGACCCGTACCCCTCCCGTCCGCTCCCCTCTGTCAATAGGCTCGGTGGTTCACCGGCCGGGCTTGCCGACCTCATAGCCGAAGGACACCGACCATGCGCCGCGCCTTGATCGTCGTCGATGTGCAGAACGACTTCTGCGAGGGGGGCAGCCTCGCGGTGGCCGGCGGTGCCGATGTGGCCGCCGCCGTCACCGAGCTGATCGGGCAGGCGGCCGGGTCCGGCTACCAGCACGTCGTGGCCACCCGCGACCACCACATCGCGCCCGGCGGCCACTTCTCCGCGAACCCGGACTACGCCGGCTCCTGGCCCGCGCACTGCGTCGCCGGCACCGAGGGCGTCGGCTTCCATCCGAACTTCGCGCCCGCCGTCGCCTCCGGCTCGATCGACGCCGTGTTCGACAAGGGGGCGTACTCGGCGGCGTACAGCGGATTCGAGGGCGCCGACGAGAACGGCACGCCCCTGGCGGACTGGCTGCGCTCCCGCGACGTCACCGAGGTCGACGTGGTCGGCATCGCCACGGACCACTGCGTACGCGCCACGGCCCTGGACGCCGCCCGGGAGGGCTTCCGTACGCAGGTCCTGCTGGACCTGACGGCCGGGGTGGCCCCGGAGAGCACCGAGCGGGCCCTGGAGGAGCTGCGCGGGGCGGGCGTGGAGCTGTCGGGCAAGCCGGTCGTGCAGTAGCCCCGCGGCCCCGGCGGGCTCCCGCGGGTCAGGTCTGGGCCGTGGGGCGCCGCAGGAGCGCCCGGATCGGGCGCCACAGCTCCTGGACCAGGTCCGGGCTCGACACGACACCGTTGTCGGGGGCCGTGCGCCATATGAGGCCGTCGGGGTGGTGGAGGACCGCGGTGATCTCGTCGGGGGTCGGCGGGGCGGCGTTGCCGCGCAGGTAGACCGACCGCAGACCGAGGTTGCGGAGCCTGGTCAGGGCCCGGGCGCGGTTCACGGAGTGGACGAGGACGCGGACGGCGCCGGGGCCGTCGGCGGCGGGGCTGGGCAGATTCAGTGCCACCACCACCGTGCCGTTCGGCAACTTGCAGAAGCCTCCTGCAGCCATGCGCTCATCCCCCCGTGTCGGTCGGTGTCAATAAGAGAGCCACAGGACGCACCTAAACACGGATCGGCGGTGACCCGCCAGTGGGTCACCGCCGATCATGTTCTGACCTGCAAGGATGCGGATTACCTACCCGCGGCGCCGACCTCCAGCTCGATCGTCGAGCCGTCCTTGGCTTCCTTGAGGATCTTGATCTTCGTGTTGGTGTCAGTGATCTTGACACCCGCGGCGGGGTTCGACTCGTCGTAGTAGTCGCTCTTCCGGTCGTTGAAGACCGAGACGCCCTTCGACCCCGGGATGTACTTCGCCACGTCCGCCTTGTGCAGCGTCATGCCGTCGGTGCGGTAGAGGCTGAACGGCGAGTCGTAGGACTGGATGCGGTTGCGCATCAGCGTGCCGTCGGCCCACTTGAGCGCGTCCGGGTGCGAGTCGATCGGCAGGACCAGACCGGTGCCCTTGTGCTGGCTGGTGTTGTTGTCCGCCTGGGAGGTGTCCCACTTCCAGATCAACAGGCCGTTCTGGTACGCGTAGTGCTCCACCCAGTCCGGGCGCGCCGTGAAGCCGAAGTTGTACGGGCCGGACTTCAGCGTCTTGTCGTACGACACGTACTGCCGGTTCTCGGCGATGTAGTACTGCGCGTAGTCCTCGGTGAAGGACGCGCCGATGCGGGAGAAGCCGGTGGCCTTCCACGCCTCGTCCGCGCTCTCGGCGTTGTCGGTGAAGACGGGCGCACCGTCGGCCGTCACCGTGATCGCGTCGGCCGCGAAGCCCTTCTGGGCCACGCCGCCGTCGGTCTGGTAGCGGAAGCGGAGGTCGATCTTCTTGCCGGCGTAGGCGTCGAGCGGGAAGGCGAGCTTCTTGTAACCGTCGACCGTGCCGGTCAGGACCGGCTTGTCGCTGGCGTCACGCTGGATCGGCTGGCCGTCCACCGTGCCGTCGACAGCGGTCCAGTTGGCGCCGCCGTCGGTCGAGACCTCGGTGTAGAGGAAGTCGTAGTTGGCCTCGATGTCGTACCAGCCGTCGAGGGTCAGCTGCGCCTTCGACTTGCCGGTCAGGTCGACGACACGCGTCAGGGTGTTCTTGAGGTTGTCACCGCTGCCGCTCCACCACTGGGTCTTGCCCTCGGCGGGGGTGACGATCTCGGTGGTGACGGCCTTCTTGGGGAGGTCGACGACCAGGGCCTGCTTGTGCTTGGTGTTGTACTCCGCCACGCCCAGCTTGTGCCAGGAGTTGACGCCGGCCTTGGCCTTGTCGAAGTTCAGCCAGCCGAGCTGCAGCTTGTCCCAGGCGGTCATGTCGCCGGGCAGGTCACCGATCTCGTTCTTGCCGGTGCCGAGCCAGGAACCGGACGACATCAGCGTCCAGAAGCCCGTGGAGTTCTCGCCGCCCGCGGTGTCGTAGTGGTCCGGCAGACCGAGGTCGTGGCCGTACTCGTGGGCGTAGACGCCGAGTCCGCCGTTCTCCGGCTGGACGGTGTAGTCGCCGACCCAGATGCCGGTGTCGCCGATCTTCGCGCCGCCGAGCTTGTTGTTCTCGGGGCCGGTGGCGCCGGCGTCGGTGCCGAAGGCGTACCAGCGGTGGGCCCAGATAGCGTCGGTGCCCTGGGCGCCGCCGCCCGCGGACTCGTCCTCGCCGGCGTGCACGATCTGGAAGTGGTCGATGTAGCCGTCGGGCTCGTTGAAGTCGCCGTCGCCGTCGAAGTCGTAGCGGTCCCACTCGTCGAAGCGCGCGACGTCCGCCTTGATCTGCGCGTCGGTCCTCCCCGCTGCCTTCTGCTGGGAGACCCAGGCGTTCAGACCGTCGCTGACGACGTTCCACACACTGGAGCAGTTGGTGTCACCGCAGGCGTTGTTGCCGTAACGGGCCTCGTTGTAGGGGACCTTGACCCAGTCGGAGACCTCGCCGTCGACCGAGTAGCGGCCCGAGGACTGCTTCTCGTAGTAGGTCTTGACGGAGTCGACGCCCTTGCCGGAACCGAAGTACAGGTCCTGGAAGTAGTCCCGGTCGTAGTCCGCCCGCCAGGCCGTGGAGTTGTCCTTCTTGCGGTCGGGCTTGGGTATCGCGTTGTGCAGCGGGCCCGGGGTGCCGCCGTAGCGGCTGTCGACCTGGTCGCCGAACTCGACCAGGATCGTGAAGATCTTGTCGGTCTTCTCGCGGCCGAGCTCGACGTACTTGGCGTCGCCCTTCTTGCTCTTGAGCTGGACGACCTTCGAGCCCTCGCGGTCCTTGACCTTGCTCTTGCCCGACAGGACCTGGTTCAGGGCCTCCTGGCGCTGGGCGTCCTGCGTCTTGCTCAGCGGTCCTTCGAGGTCGTGCTCGTCGTGGTGACGTTCCGCCGGGTCGTGCCGGTCCACGGTGGTGGGCCGGGGAGCCGGGGCGTCGTCGGCCACCGCGTAGGTCGAGGCGGTGGCGGTGGCCGCCGCGAGCGCCACGCTTATGGCGGCCGCTCTGAACGTCCAGGGTCTACTGGTCACTTGAGATCCTCCCCCGCGTTCGGGCGCGCGGCAGGCAGGGTCCCGGTCATGGAAATCCGCGCGCGCGTGATCAACGCGTGTAGTCAAGTGACGACATTTGACTAGAGGTTTAGAAGAAAAGACAGACCTTGACTTGGACAAGTCAAGTGCACTATGCGGAGGCGACGTTCGTTTTACGGACAACCAAACGGTTGTCCCGCGGCCCTCCCCACCGGCCGTGCGGGCGCGTGCATATGTCCACTAGGTGGACGTCATGACTCCGTGCGCCCCCTGTGCACCGCCCTTGTTGATTAGGTCACGCTTACCGCTGGTTCCGGTCGGGCACCCTGCCGGTGAGAATGTCGGATGGCGGAACGCCCGGAAGCCGGCGTAATGCCAGGCCGACACCGCCGTGGACCCCCACCTTCGAGGACATGATGGCCATGCCCCGTCCGACTGCCGCACAGCTCGCCTACGGTTCGTGCACCGTGATCTTCTCGACCCTCGCCATGCTGCTGCTGTCTCAGACGAGTTCGGGTGCGGGGATCGCGATCATCGCCGTCGCGGCGCTCGCCCTCGGACTGCTGGTCGCCATGACGGTGCCACTGCCCGGGAAGCGCCCGGCCGCGGTGGAACAGCCCGCGCCCCAGGAACCACTACGGGCCGCGGTCCCGGCGCCGGCCCCGGAGCCGGTGCGCCAGCGGGCGGCCTCCTGACCGCCCACTGCCCCTTTACCTACCCCGCCTGCTGTACGCCCCCTGCCTCAATCGGTGCTGACCACGACCGTCTTGGCCGCCTTGTCGTGCAGGCCCTGCTTGTAGGGCCGGTCGAAGAAGCTCCAGCCGCCCGAGATCGCGGTCCAGACGCAGGCGCAGCAGAAGGCGAACGGGATCCACAGCACCGCGGCGCGCATCAGGGCGTTCTGCACGGAGGGCGTGGCGCCGTTGTCCAGGTTGGCCACGCGCATGTGCAGCAGCTTCTTGCCGAGGGTCTGGCCGGTCCGCACGGTCATGAGGGTGTCGTAGGCGATGTAGAGGACGGCGGCGACGGCCGACTGCCCGAACGACTTGCCGACCTCGATGCGGTCGCTGTCCACGTCGTACTCGTTGACGCCGAAGCCCCAGGTGAGCAGCCAGACGACGACACCCACCAGGATCATGTCGATGATGCGCGCGAGCGTGCGCTTGGCGCTGTCGGCGAGCGGGGGCATGCCGGCGAGGGGGTCGGTGGGGTAGGAACCGCCGCCGTACGGATCACCGCCGTAGGGGCCACCGCCGGGAGGACCGTCGGCGCCGGGCGGGCCGCCTGCGAAGCCGCCGCCGGGACCGCCCGGGCCGCCGCCCCCGTACGGCGGGGGTTCGCTGCCGTAGGGCGAGCCCGTGCCCTCGCCGGGCGGCTCGTTCGGGGGGCGCTTCCTGAACGGGTCGTCGTCCGGGGGCGGCTGACCGGAGCCGGGGGGCGGTTCACTGCTCATGGCCCGAGTCGACCGCGAACCGGCGGGCTCCGCATCCGGCAGACGGCCGTCCGAGGGAGGTCAGCCCGCCACGAAGGTGTGCGCGGCCTTGTCGTGCCAGCACTGGCGCCAGGGCCGGTCGAAGAGGCACCAGGCGACACCGACGATCCCGACGACGAGGAGGCCGGGCACGCTGTAGACCAGCCAGCGGCGCAGGGCGGCGCCGAACTCCGGGGAGTCATGGCCCTCGATGTCCCGGACTTCGAGGCCCATCAGCTTCTTGCCGAGGGTGCGGCCCCACTTGGCGGTGGGCAGCACCTCGCACAGGACACCGGCGAGCAGCAGGACGGCCAGGATGATGCCGAGGTAGATCGAGGTGGTGCCGTCGAGCAGCCAGACCGTCACGGTCTCGCCGGAGAGCTTGGCCGCGTCGATCTTCTCGTTGACGTGGTCGATCGCCTTGGTGCCGAGCGGTACGGCGGCCGTCGCGGTGAGGGCGGCGAGGACGACGGTGTCCAGCAGCCGGGCGGCCAGCCGCTTGCCGAGTCCGGCGGGGCGGGCCTCCGACTGGCGCCGGGCGGCCGCCTGGAAGATGTCCTCGACCGGTGGCTTCCAGGGGGCGACGGGCTGCTCGTCACCGCCGCCGGCGAGCCGGTGCACCTGCTGCGCCCAGGACGACTGACCGCCGCCGGGGCCCGCGCTGAGGGGGGTGCCGGAGGAGGAGGCGGCGCCGGGCTGGGCGCTGCCGGGGCCGCCGGACTGCGGAGGGACGGTGGACGCCACCTGAGGACCGGACAGCGCGCTCGGGGCGGCCCCCGAGGCCTGGGCTCCGGCGCTCCCGGCCCCTGCCTGTCCGGCGGAGGCCCGGGCGGCGGCCGCCTTGCCGGCGCCGAAGCCGGGTCCCGCGGAGCCGCTCCCGGAACCGGCCGGCCCGGCCTGCGCGCCGAACGCGGGTCCCGACGGGCTCCCGCCGTAGGCGGAGGCCGCCGCACCACTGCCCGAGCCGGGCGGCCCGAAGCCGGAGCCCGGCGCCGCGGCCTGCCCGCCGAAACCGGAGGCCGCCGAGTCGCCGCCCGAGACCGCCGGTCCGAAGCCGGAGCCCCCCGCCCCGCCCTGCGCACCGAATCCGGCCCCCGCCGGGCCACGGTCCGAACCACCAGGTCCCCCGGCTGGTTGGGTGCCGCCGCCGGCCGGGCCCGTGCGCGGGGCCACCGCGCGGAACGTCATCGTGCCGTCGTCGGGGACATCGGCGGAGGCTCCTCCCCCGGGCTTCCCCGTCGGCCGGCGGAACACGAACGTGCTGCCCCCCGCCGCCGCGTTCGCCTCCTGGTCGGCCGGAGGAGTGTTCGCCGTGCCGTCGCTACGGGCGGACTCGCCCTCGGGCCGCTGGTCGGCGTGCGGCACCCTCGGGTCGCCGCTGCGCGCGCCCTGCTGGGCCGCGCCCTGCGCGCCCTGCGGCGCGCCCCACGAGACGCGGCGGTCCTGGTCGCCGCCGAAGCCGGACTGGCGGGAACGGTCGGCGCCCCAGGCCGAGGCCGGTTCGGGACGGCTGCCGTGCTGGGCGTCGGCGGCGGACGGCTCCTCCACCGGGTCCTCGTCGAAGAAGTGCGGGCCGGTCTCCTCGACCGAGGCGGGCTGTGCCGCTCCCGCTCCGGGCGGCGGTGCGAGCGCCTCGCCGTCCTTGGGCGCCGGACGGCTGGTGCCCGGCACCCAGGAGGCACCGTTCCAGTACCGGACATATCCAGGAATGGACGGGTCCGGGTAATACCCTTCGCGGGGCCTGTCGTCACCGGGGGCCGGGGTTGGGGCGCTCATGTCCGTCGTCCCGTATCTGCTCGGGGGCCAAATGGGGGCCTCCACATCTATCAGACGCGCGCAAGCCCCACCGCCGCTCCCACCGGACCCACCCCTTTCGAGCACCGATGTGCTACGCACCGCGTCGTCTCCGGCGCTCCCTCTGCGAAAAAACTTCCGGCAAGGCGCGTAATGCCGCGGCCGCACCGCGCTCTCTCCTCCTGACCGGCCCTCGCGGGCAGCCGTCAGGAGAAGGGAACACCGCATGCACACCGTGGTGGAGCGGGAACTGGAGCTGAAACTCGTCCTGTCGCCGGAGCGCAGGATCCCGGTGCCGGCCCGGCTCGGGTATCTGACCGACGACCCCTACGCCGTCCACGTCACCTTCCACACCAACACCGAGCACCCGGTGTACTGGACGTTCGCCCGGGACCTGCTGGTGGAGGGCGTGTTCCGGCCGTGCGGGCAGGGGGACGTGCGGGTGTGGCCGACGAAGCACGAGGGGCGCAACGTCGTGCTGATGGCGCTGAGTTCACCCGACGGGGACGCCCTGCTGGAGGCCCCGGCGGCGGCGGTGTCGGCCTGGCTGGAGCGCACGCTGCGGGTGGTCCCGCCGGGGACGGAGGGTGAGCAGCTCGGGCTGGACGACGAGCTGGCCCAGCTGCTCGCCCGGTGAGACCGCGGAAGCCGGTGGGCGGCGTCCGTCAGAAGAGCTTGCCCGGGTTCAGGATGTTCAGCGGGTCGAAGGCCTGCTTCACGGCCCGCTGCATCTCCATGCCCACGGGGCCGATCTCGCGCGCCAGCCATTCCTTCTTCAGGACGCCGACGCCGTGCTCGCCGGTGATGGTGCCGCCGAGTTCCAGGCCGAGGGCCATGATCTCGTCGAAGGACTCGCGGGCGCGCCGGGACTCGTCGGGGTCCGCCGGGTCGAAGCAGACCGTCGGGTGGGTGTTGCCGTCGCCCGCGTGGGCGACGACCCCGATGGTGAGCTGGTACTTCTCGGCGATCCGGTCGACGCCTTCGAGCATCTCGGCGAGCCGGGAGCGCGGCACGCACACGTCGTCGATCATCGTCACGCCCTTGACCGCCTCCAGCGCGGTGAGCGACAACCGCCGCGCCTGGAGGAGCAGTTCGGACTCGGCCGCGTCGTCGGCGGGGACGACCTGGGTGGCGCCGGCCGCCTCGCACAGGGCGCCGACGGCGGCGAGGTCGGCGGCCGGGGCAGTGGTGTCGAACGCGGCCAGGAGCAGCGCCTCGGTGCTCTCGGGGAGCCCCATCTGCGCCATGTCGTTGACGGCCTTGACCGTCGTACGGTCCATGAGTTCGAGGAGTGACGGGACGTGGCCGCCCGCCATGATCCGGCACACGGCGTCGCAGGCCGCGGCGGCCGAGGCGAACTCGGCGGCCAGCACAAGCTGCTCGGGCGGCTTGGGGCGCAGCCCGAGGACGGCCCGGACGACGATGCCGAGCGAGCCCTCGGAGCCGACGAACAGACGGGTCAGGTCGTAGCCGGCGACACCCTTGGCGGTGCGGCGGCCGGTGGACATCAGGCGGCCGTCGGCGAGGACGACGTCGAGACCGAGGACGTACTCGGCGGTCACCCCGTACTTCACGCAGCACAGGCCGCCGGAGGCGGTGCCGATGTTGCCGCCGATGGTGCACATCTCCCAACTGGAGGGGTCCGGCGGGTAGTACAGGCCGTGTTCGCCGACGGCCCGGGACAGGGCGGCGTTGACGACGCCCGGCTCGACGACGGCGATGCGGTCGACCGGGTTGATCTCCAGGATCCGGTCCATCTTCGTCAGGGACAGCACGATGCAGCCCTCGGAGGCGTTGGCGGCGCCGGACAGTCCGGTGCGGGCGCCCTGCGGGACGACGGGGACGCGCAGAGCGGTGGCGGTGCGCATCACGTGCTGGACCTGTTCGGTCGTGCGGGGCAGCACGACCACGGCCGGGGTGCCGGCCGGGCAGAAGCTCGCCATGTCGTTGGCGTAGGACGCGGTGACGTCGGGGTCGGTGAGGACCGCCTCGGCGGGGAGGCCGCCGAGCAGCAGGTCCACGAGGTTGCCGGTCGCTGCGGTGTCCTCGGAGCGGGGCGCTTCGATACGGCTCATGATCACAGGTTCGCACCCGGGGCCATCGGTGTGAACCCCGTCGGCGGCACCCTTCACCTGCCCGGGTGTGGTCGTCGTACTGACGCACAGTGAGCGCCATGGAGAACCAGCAGGAGGGTCCGGTGCGGCAGGAGAGCAGCTCGAAGCGGTGCGGGCGCGCCCGGCCGGTGCTGCTCGCCTCCGTCGCGGGGTGTGCCGTGCTGGGCGGGGTGCTGGTGCTGCTGCCGCGGGAGCGGCCCGCCGAGCCCCCTCCGCCGTCGCCGGGGGCGCTGGCCATGGCGGCGGTCGGCAGCGGGGTGCCGGCCGCGCTGCCCGGCCTGGCGGAGCTGATCGACGAGCGGGAGAAGGCCGTGCGGACGCGGCCCGGGGACGCGACGTCCTGGGCGGTGCTCGGGACGGCCTACGTGGAGCAGGGGCGGCGCCTCGCCGACCCGGCGTACTACCCGCGGGCGGAGCACGCCCTGCGGACGTCGCTGAAGGCCCGGCCGCAGCGCAACACCCGGGCCCTGTCGGGGCTGGCCGCGCTGTCGAACGCCCGCCGGGACTTCCCCGCCGCGCGCCGGTGGGGCGAGGCGGCGCTGAAGCTGGAGCCGCGGCGGTGGACGACGTATCCGCTGCTCATCGACGCGTACACCGGCCTCGGCGAGCACAAGGCGGCCAAGCGGATGCTGGACCGGCTGACCGAGCTGCGCTCCGGCCCGGCCGTGCTGGCGCGGGCCGCGGGCGTGTACCGGGACCGGGGCTGGCGGGAGGACGCGGCGGCCGCGCTGGCGGACGCGGCGGCGGGCGCGCGGGCGCCGGCCGAGCGGGCTGCCTACCTGGAGCGGGCCGGGCAACTGGCCTGGGAACGGGGGGACTTCGACGTCGCGCTGCGGCACTTCCGGGAGGCGGTCCGTCTCGACCCCGACCAGCGGGCCGCGCAGGCGGGGCAGGGCCGGGCCCTGGCGTCCCTCGGCCGGACGACGGAGGCCCTGAACGCCTACCGGGTGGCCCTCGCCAGGCAGCCGTGCCCGCAGTACGCCCTGGAACTGGGCGAGTTGTACGAGTCGCTGGGCATGCCGGAGGCGGCCCGGGTGCAGTACGACCTGCTGCGGGAGCGGGTGCGGGGCGCTGTCGCGGGCGGGGCCGACGAGGATGTGGTGCTGGGGCGGTTCGAGGCGGACCACGGCGATCCGAAGGCGGCGGTACGGCGGTTGCGGGCGGAGTTCGAGCGCCAGCCCGGCACGGAGGTCGCCGACGCGCTGGGGTGGGCGCTGTACCGGGCCGGGAAGCCCGGGGAGGCCTTGCGGTTCGCGCTGGCGGCGACGGACCCCGAGCGCGGGGGCGGGGTGCGCGACGCGCTGTACATGTACCACCGGGGCATGATCGAGCGGAAACTGGAGCGCTACGGCGCGGCCCGCCGGCACCTCGCGGAGGCGCTGCGGATCAACCCGCACTTCTCTCCCCTGCACGCGCGTGCGGCGCGGGCGGCGGCCGAGGCGCTGGGAGAGCCGCCGGACGAAGGGGTGCCGGAGATGGACGACGGGGCGGGGTAGGGGGCACGGCACGGCCGGTGTGCGCCGTGGTGGCCGCGCGCCGTTGCGGCGGGAACGAAGACGCCGCCGCCTGATCTGGCCGCGTCGGCGATCAAGACGACGACGCTGACGGCGCGGCCGGCCGGTGCCGAGGTCGGCAGGGGGCCACGCCCCCACGAACGCAGGCCGGTGCGCGGCGATGCCGAACCCGGCAGGGGCGACGCCGAGCCGGTCGAGCGACACCGCACACTGCACGCCCGACGGGCGCGGGCCGGTGCTCGGCGATACCGACCCTGGCATGGGCATCGCCGAGCCGGTCGAGCGCGAAACCGCACACCGCACGCCCCACGAACGCAAGCCGATGCACGGCGATGCCGAACCCGGCAGGGGCGACGCCGAGCCGGTCGAGCGACACCGCACACTGCACGCCCGACGGGCGCGGGCCGGTGCGCGGCGGGGCCGGACCCGGCAGGGGCGTCGCCGAACCGACCGAGCGACACCGCACACTGCACGCCCGACGGGCGCAAGCCGGTGCGCGGCCGGGCCGGACCCGGCAGGGGGCACGCCCGGCGAGCGCGGGTCGTGCGGGTGCCCCCTGACACCCGCACGACCCGAGGCGTCGGCGACTGTGACTACAGGTTGCCGCGGCGTTCCTGCTCGCGCTCGATCGCCTCGAACAGGGCCTTGAAGTTGCCCTTGCCGAAGCCCATCGAGCCGTGGCGCTCGATGATCTCGAAGAAGACGGTCGGACGGTCCTGGACCGGCTTGGTGAAGATCTGCAGCAGGTAGCCGTCCTCGTCGCGGTCCGCGAGGATCTTCAGTTCGCGCAGGGTGTCGATCGGGACGCGGGTCTCGCCGACCCACTCCCCCAGCGTGTCGTAGTACGAGTCGGGCGTGTTGAGGAACTCGACGCCGGCCGCCCGCATCGTGCGGACCGTCTGGACGATGTCGCCCGTGTTGAGTGCGATGTGCTGCACGCCCGCGCCGCCGTAGAACTCCAGGTACTCGTCGATCTGGGACTTCTTCTTGGCGATGGCCGGCTCGTTGATCGGGAACTTGACCTTGAGCGTGCCGTCGGCGACGACCTTCGACATCAGCGCGCTGTACTCGGTGGCGATGTCGTCGCCCACGAACTCCTTCATGTTCGTGAAGCCCATCACCTTGTTGTAGAAGGCGACCCACTCGTTCATGCGGCCGAGCTCGACATTGCCGACGCAGTGGTCGATCGCCTGGAAGGTGCGCTGGGCGGGCGGCTCGACCATCGGCTTGGCCGCGACGAAGCCGGGCAGGTACGGGCCGTCGTAGCCGGAGCGCTCGACGAGGGTGTGGCGGGTCTCGCCGTAGGTGGCGATGGCGGCCAGGACGACCGTGCCGTGCTCGTCCTTCAGCTCGTACGGCTCGGCGACCGAGCGCGCGCCGTGCTCCAGGGCGTACGCGTAGGCGGCGCGCGCGTCCGGGACCTCGATGGCGAGGTCGACGACACCGTCGCCGTGTTCGGCCACGTGCTGAGCGAGGAAGTGGCCCCAGTCGGTGGTGGGCTTGATGACCGAGGTGAGGACGAAGCGGGCCGAGCCGTTCTCCAGGACGTACGCAGCGGTCTCGCGGCTGCCGTTCTCCGGTCCGGAGTAGGCGACCAGCTTCATGCCGAAGGCGGTGGAGTAGTAGTGCGCCGCCTGCTTGGCGTTGCCCACGGCGAAGACGACCGCGTCCATTCCCTTGACCGGGAAGGGGTCGGCCTGCCGGGCAGTGTCGGGAGTGTGGTGTGTGGTCTGCGTCATAGTCGCAGGGTCTCCCCGCCCGGCAAGGTGCGCAATAGTTTGCGTTTTGACTGGGCAATCTGTTCAGCAATACGGCCGAAGCCTCGGCCCTTCTGTACAGGATGACCATGCCGGGAGGCTGCTGTGGCGATCGATCATCTGGACGGCCGGATCATTCTGCTGCTCGCCCGGGAGCCGCGGATCGGGGTGCTGGAGATGTCCCGGCGACTGGGGGTGGCCCGGGGCACCGCGCAGGCGCGGCTGGACCGGCTTCAGTCGAACGGAGTCATCCGCGGATTCGGTCCTGAGGTGGATCCGGCCGCGCTCGGCTATCCCGTCACGGCGTTCGCCACGCTGCAGATCCGGCAGGGGCAAGGAGCCGACGTACGGGCGCACTTGGCGACCGTGCCGGAGGTGCTGGAGCTGCACACGACCACCGGCACCGGGGACATGCTGTGCCGGCTCGTGGCCCGCTCCAACGCCGATCTCCAGCGTGTGATCGACCGGGTCGTCGGTTTTGATGGCATCGTCCGGGCCTCCACGGCGATCGTCATGGAGAACCCCGTTCCGTTGCGGATCATCCCGCTCGTGGAGCAGGCCGCGGAGGAGACCTGACGTGTAGGGGTGAGCGCGTGTGAACTTCTGGGAGTACCTGGTCAACCGGCACCAGCAGCTGCTCACGGACGCCTACCAGCACGCGAGCGCCGTCTTCCAGTGCATGGTCGTGGCGACCGTGCTCGGGGTGCTGATCGGCGTCGCCACCTACCGCAGCGAGTGGGCCGGGAACCTCGCGACCACGACCACCGCCACCATCCTGACCGTGCCGGCGCTCGCCCTGATCGGTCTGCTCATCCCCATCGTGGGCCTCGGCGTGCCGCCCACGGTGGTCGCGCTGACGCTGTACGGGCTGCTGCCGGTCGTGCGCAACGCGATCGTCGGGCTGCGCGGGGTCGACCCGACGCTGGTGGACGCGGCCACGGGCATCGGGATGTCTCGGCCGGCCCGACTGCTGCGGGTCGAGCTGCCGCTGGCCTGGCCGCCGATCCTGACCGGGATCCGGGTCTCCACCCAGATGCTGATGGGCATCGCGGCCATCGCGGCGTACGCCTCAGGGCCCGGCCTCGGCAACGTCATCTTCCGTGGCCTCGCCTCCCTGGGCAGCGCCAACGCGCTCAACCAGGTCCTCGCGGGCACGCTCGGCATCATCATCCTGGCGCTGCTGTTCGACGCCGCGTACGTCCTGATCGGACGGCTGACCATCCCCAGGGGGATCCGTGCCTGAGACCGGCGACCACGGCGCCTCCATCGAGCTGGAGAGCCTGACCAAGCGCTACCACGGCAGTGCGCAGCCGGCCGTGGACAACGTGAGCATGGAGATCAAGGCGGGCGAGGTCGTCGTCTTCGTCGGCCCGTCCGGCTGCGGGAAGTCGACCACCCTCAAGATGATCAACCGGCTGATCGAGCCGACCGGCGGCCGCATCCGCATCGGCGGCGAGGACGTCACCGACATGGACCCGGTCAAGCTGCGCCGCAAGGTCGGCTACGCCATCCAGTCCGCCGGGCTCTTCCCGCACATGACGGTCGCGCAGAACATCGGGATCGTCCCGAAGATGATCGGCTGGCCGAAGACCCGGATCAAGGAGCGGACGGAAGAGCTGCTCGACCTCGTGGGTCTGGACCCCGGAGAGTTCCACGGCCGGTACCCGCGCCAGCTCTCCGGCGGACAGCAGCAGCGAGTGGGCGTGGCCCGGGCGCTGGCCGCCGACCCCCCGGTGCTGCTGATGGACGAACCGTTCGGAGCCGTGGACCCGATCACCCGGGACCACCTCCAGGACGAGCTGATCCGCCTGCAGCACGAGCTGCACAAGACGATCGTCTTCGTCACCCACGACTTCGACGAGGCGATCAAGATCGGCGACCGGATCGCCGTGCTGCGCGAGCGGTCGCACATCGCGCAGTTCGACACCCCCGAGGCGATCCTGACCAACCCGGCCGACGACTTCGTGTCCGGGTTCGTCGGCGCCGGGGCGGCCCTGAAGCGGCTGAACCTGACCCGCGTACGGGACGTGGAGATCACCGACTATCCGACGGTCACGGTCGACGACCCGTTGCAGCAGATCTTCAACCGGCTGCGGGCCGGCGGCAGCAACGAGGTGCTGCTGCTCGACCGGCGCGGCCGCCCCTACAAGTGGCTGCGGCGCGGCGATCTGATGCGGGCCCGGGGCTCGCTGGCCCGCGCCGGGACCCTGGTGCACGACACGGTCACCCGGGACGCGACCCTGCGGGACGCGCTGGAGGCGGTGCTCACCGACAACGCCGGGCGCGTGGCGGTGACCGGGCGGCGCGGCGAGTACACGGGCGTCGTCGACATGGAGACCCTCATGAACTCCGTGCACGAGATGCTGGAGGCCGACCGGCTCGACGCGATGGAGCACCAGCACGAACTGGAGTCGCTGCGGGCCTCGCAGACGCACGCGGAGCAGGAGGGGGCCGCAGGTCCGGCGGGCGTGAACGTCCCGGGAGGGGAACGGTGACCGCCACGGAGGTCGAGGAGTCCTCCGAGCCTCTCGATGAGCCTGAGGCGCCCCCACCCGAGCGCCGGCCGTCCCGTCTCACCTGGCAGAAGCTGACGTTCCTGCCGGTCGCCCTGATCGCCGTGCTGCTCGCCACCTGGCTCTGGTTCCAGCAGGCCGACCTGGACGCGCTGACCCGCAACGCCCTGTCGGGCGGCCAGGTGACCAAGGCGCTGTGGCAGCACATCGAGCTGACCGTGATCTCCACGTTCTTCGTGCTGATCATCGCGATCCCGCTGGGCATCGTGCTGACCCGCGGGGCGGTGAGCAGGGCCACCCCCGTGGCGATGGCGTTCGCCAACATGGGCCAGGCGACCCCGGCGATCGGTCTGCTGGCCCTCCTGGTGATCTGGCTGGGCATCGGCCGCAGGGCCGCCCTGATCGGCATCATCGTCTACGCCATCCTGCCCGTGCTCTCCAACACGATCACGGGCCTGAAGGCGAACGACCCGACCCTGCTGGAGGCGGCCCGCGGCATCGGCATGTCCCCGATGGGGGTGCTGACCCGGGTGGAACTCCCCCTCGCGGTCCCGCTGATCCTGGCGGGCGTGCGCACGGCCCTCGTCCTGAACGTCGGGACGGCGACCCTGGCGGTCTTCGGCGGGGGCGGCGGCCTCGGCGTGCTGATCACGACCGGCATCACCAACCAGCGGATGCCGGTACTGGTGCTGGGGTCGATCCTCACGGTGGTGCTGGCGCTGCTGGTGGACTGGCTGGCGTCGATCGCCGAACTGATGCTGCGGCCACGGGGGTTGCAGCCATGAGGCGGAGCATGTGCCTGTCGGCGGCGGTCCTGCTGATGGCGGCGGCCGGCTGCGGCCTGACCAGCGGCTCTCCCCTGACCGACGATGTGGAGCCCGGCTCGATCGGCCGGGGTGAGCCGCTGAAGGGCGCGCATCTGACGGTGACGTCGAAGTCGTTCACGGAGCAGCTGATCCTCGGCGCGATCATGGGCATCGCGTTCGAGGCGGCCGGCGCGGACGTGATCGACCGCACCGGCATCCAGGGGTCCGTCGGCAGCCGCGAGGCGGTCCGCAAGGGCGACGCGGACGCCGGGTACGAGTACACGGGCACGGCCTGGATCACGTACCTCGGGCGCAGCAAGCCGATCACCGATCCGCAGCAGCAGTGGGAGGCGGTGAAGAAGGAGGACGCGAAGAACGGGCTGGTCTGGCTGCCGCCGTCGAAACTCGACAACACGTACGCGCTGGCGATGAACCAGGAGAACGCGAAGAAGTACGGCACGAAGACCACGTCGGACGTGGCGAAGCTGGCGAAGTCCGACCCGGGGGCCGTGAAGCTGTGCGTGGAGGTCGAGTTCGCGAACCGGGCGGACGGGTTGCCGGGCATGCAGAAGGCCTACGGCATGAACGTGCCGGCGCGGAACATCACGCAGATGGACACCGGGATCATCTACACGCAGACCGCGAAGGGCAACTGCACGTACGGGGAGGTGTTCACCACCGACGGGCGCATCAAGTCCATGAATCTGGCGGTGATGGACGACGACAGGAAGTTCTTCCCCAACTACAACGCCGCGCCGATGATCAACGCGAAGTCCCTGAAGGAGTGGCCGGCGATCGCGGAGGTCCTGAACCCGGTGACGGCGAAGCTGAACAACTCCGTGGCGCAGGCGCTGAACGCGAAGGTGGATGTGGACGGGGAGGATCCGCACCAGGTGGCGCTGGACTGGTTGGTGGAGGAGGGGTTCGTCAAGGAGTGAGTTACAAAGAGACCGTTGCAAAGGAGGCTTTGCAGCGCTACCTTTGCATGCATGCCCGAGCCCCAGGATCGCCCCGCTCATCAGCTCGACGCCCGCTCCCTGCGCGGCCTCGCCCACCCGCTGCGCATGCGACTGCTGAACGCGCTGCGCCGCGGAGGTCCCGCCACCGCCTCCCAACTCGCTGAAAAACTGGGCGAGTCGAGCGGCGCGACCAGCTATCACCTGCGACAGCTCGCCGAGTACGGCTTCGTCGAGGACGCCCCCGAGCACGGCAAGGGACGGGAACGGTGGTGGCGCGCGATCCACGGGGGCGTGCAGTTCGACGAGGCCCTGCTGCGAGACGCTGACCCGACGGTCCGCGGGGCCGCCTCCGTCTTCCTGCACGAGGTCGCGACCACGCACGCCCAGGAACTCTCGACGTTCCTCGGCACCACCCATGAATGGTCACGGGAGTGGTACCGCTCCTCGGACGCCAGCGACTTCACACTTCGCCTGCCGCCGGCGCTCGCCCTCGAACTCGTCGAACGCATGCATGAACTGGTGAAGAGCTACCGCGCCCGGGCCCACGCCGACGCCACCCCGGACGTCGAGCAGGTGCGCGTCCACACCCACGTCTTCCCCGTCCGCACCGACTGAAGGGATTCGCCATGCACCCGGACATCCACCTCACCCTGCACCACGCCCGCGCCGCGGAACTCCGAGCCGAGACCGGACCATGCCCGACGCGCCGTCCTGCCCTACGTACGCGGCTCGGCTGGACCCTCATAGAGGTCGGGCTGAAGCTCGCCAGCCGGCCCGGGCCGGTGCCCGCGCACTAGCAGCTGGGCACGGAGCCCTTCCCCGTCTCCAGGGCCACCAGGGAGCTCACCGTGCTCTTCAGCGTCGTCACCGGAATCAGCCGCAGGCCCTTCGGCAGCTCGGCCCGCGCGTCCCCGCACTCCGCCTTGGGGACCAGGAACACCGTCGCACCGTCCCGCTTCGCGGCCTGCGTCTTGAGGGAGACACCCCCTACCGCACCGACCCGGCCGGCCGCGTCGATCGTGCCCGTACCGGCGATGACCCGGCCGCCCGTGAGATCCCCGCCCGTGCCGTCGCCGTCGAGCTTGTCGATGATCCCGAGGGAGAAGAGCAGCCCCGCACTGGGCCCGCCCACGTCCGCGAGCTTCAGGCTGACCTTGACGCCCTTGTCGTCGAGGCCGAGATACCCCAGCGCGGCCTGCGTCGCCGCGTCCTGGGACTCCTTCATCTGCTTCTCGTTGTGCCGCTCGATCTCCTTGACGCTGTCCCCGCTCGGGTAGACGGAGTCGCGCGGCATGACCGCCTGGTCCGTGCGGAACCAGCTGTCGATCATGTCGGGGAGCGAGACGCGGGTGTCCGGGGAGGTCGCCTCGATGGTGGTCATCCGCAGCTGCCCCCGGGTGTCCCGGACCGGCGCACCGGAGATGGTGATCACCTCGGTGCCCTTGTTCTCGCCCAGCACGTTCGCCGTCAGGCCCGGCTGCGCCACCGAGAACGGCAGCGGCGCGAACACCGCCGTCGCGAGCAGGGCCACGACGGGCAGGGCGCAGACGGCGATGGCCTGGGGGCGCGTGAGGCGAGAGAACACGGGATCAATCTAACGCGGGAGGGGGATACGGCCGGGACCAGGGCGTCCAGGGCTCTGCCCGGGCACTCGGCGCCCGTCGGCCGCCGGCTGTCAGCGCAGCGCCTCCGCGACCTCCCGGGCCGCTTCGACGACCCGCGGCCCCACCCGTTCCGGCACCGCCTCCGCCAGCATCACCACACCCACGCTGCCCTCGACGCCCGTCACCCGCAGCAGCGGCGCCGCCGCCCCGCAGGCGCCAGCCTCCAGCTCCCCGTGCGTGAGCATGTAGCCGGGGTCGGCCATCGGGTGCTGCCGGGCCGCGAGGATCGCCTTGCCGGCGGCGCCCCGGTCCAGGGGGTGCCGGAATCCGGCGCGGTAGGCGACGTGATAGTCCGTCCAGGTCGGCTCCACCACGGCCACGGCCAGCGCGTCCGCCCCGTCGACCAGGGTCAGATGCGCCGTCGCGCCGATGTCCTCGGCCAGTGACCGCAGCGCCGGCATCGCGGCCTCCCGCACCAGCGGATGAACCTGCCGCCCCAGACGGAGCACCCCGAGCCCGACCCGGGCACGTCCGCCGAGGTCACGGCGTATGAGGGCGTGCTGCTCCAGCGTGGCGAGCAACCGGTACACGACGGTCCGGTTCACGCCCAGCCGGAGGGAGAGTTCGGTCACGGTCAGCCCGTGGTCCGTGTCGGCGAGCAGCTTGAGGACACGCAGTCCTCGATCGAGCGTCTGGGAGGTCTCCGCGGTCACGACGCCCACTCCTTAGTGGTGAGGTCGGCGGCCCCTCGGTCGGCGGATGCGTCACCGAGTCCCGTCGGTAACGCGCTTCAGAGGCCGCCGATCGGCCGGCGGCCCGGCCTGTCCGGACCGCGTCGCTTCACGGCTGCGCTCCGCGGCGGCGCTGCCACGGGGCGTGTGCGTAGCCGGACAGTAGCGAAGCAGGTTCGCTGAGCGGAAGGCTCCGTCCAGAATCCGGGCACCGCTCGGGGTCGACTGGCTCTGTTTGCCCGGATACGTACAACACGGGGCTCGTCGCGCCCCATGGAGCACACACGACACCCACACATGCGGAACGGGCCGGGCAATGGCCCGGCCCGGGTGAAAGACGCCCGGCGTCACTTCATCCGCGTAGCCCACTCCTGCACCTTGGTGATCCGCTGCCGCAACTGCCCCGCCGTCGCCTCAGCAGCCGGAGGCCCCCCGCACACGCGCCGCAGCTCGGTGTGGATCACGCCGTGCGGCTTGCCGCTCTGGTGGACGTACGCGCCGACCATCGTGTTGAGCTGCCGCCGCAGCTCCATCATCTCCTTGTGGGAGACCACCGGCCGCCGCTCTGCGGGCACTTCGAGCAGGTCGGCTTCCTCGTCCGGCTTCTTGCGGCTGTGCGCGATCTGCCGGGCCTGCCGCTTCTGCAGCAGCAGCTGCACCTGGTCGGGCTCGAGCAGTCCCGGGATGCCGAGGTAGTCCTGCTCCTCCTCGCTGCCCGGGTGGGCCTGCATGCCGAACTCGGCGCCGTTGTACATGACCCGGTCGAAGACGGCGTCGGACTCCAGCGCCTCGAAGGGCAGCATGTCCTGCTCGCCGGTGTCCTCGTCCTGCTCCCGGTTCGCCTCGTCCATCTCCTTCTCGGACTCGGCGTACGGGTCCTCCTCGCCCTCCTTCTTGGGCTTGTCGAGGACGTGGTCGCGTTCGCGCTCCATCTCGTTGGCGAAGGAGAGCAGGTCGGGCACGGTCGGCAGGAACACCGACGCGGTCTCGCCGCGCCGCCGGGACCGCACGAAACGCCCGACGGCCTGGGCGAAGAAGAGCGGGGTGGAGATGGTGGTGGCGTACACACCGACCGCGAGCCGCGGCACGTCGACGCCCTCGGACACCATCCGCACCGCGACCATCCACCGGTCGTTGTTCGCGCTGAACTCGTCGATCCGCTCGGAGGCGCCGGAGTCGTCGGACAGCACGAGGGTCGCCTTGCTGCCGGTGATCTCCCGGATGAGCTTGGCGTAGGCACGCGCCGAGTCCTGGTCGGAGGCGATGACGAGGGCACCCGCGTCCGGGATGGCCTTCCGCACCTCGGTCAGCCGCTGGTCCGCGGCGCGCAGCACGGACGGCATCCACTCACCGCGCGGATCCAGCGCGGTCCGCCAGGCCTGGCTGATGGCGTCCTTGGTCATGGGCTCGCCGAGCCGGGCGGCGATCTCGTCACCGGCCTTGGTGCGCCAGCGCATGTTGCCGCTGTAGGAGAGGAAGATGACGGGCCGGACGACGTTGTCGGCGAGGGCGTTGCCGTAGCCGTAGGTGTAGTCGGCGGCGGACCGCCGGATCCCGTCGTTGCCCTCCTCGTACGTCACGAAGGGGATGGGGTTGGTGTCGGACCGGAAGGGCGTACCGGTCAGGGCGAGCCGTCGTGTCGCGGGCTCGAAGGCCTCCAGACAGGCCTCGCCCCAGGACTTGCTGTCACCGGCGTGGTGGATCTCGTCGAGGATGACGAGCGTCTTGCGCTGCTCCACGCGGTTGCGGTGAAGCATGGGCCGGACGCCGACACCGGCGTACGTCACGGCGACCCCGTGGTACTCCCGGCCGAGCGGCCCGGCGCTGTACTCCGGGTCGAGCTTGATCCCTATCCGGGCCGCGGCCTCGGCCCACTGCTTCTTCAGGTGCTCGGTCGGGGCCACCACGGTCACCTGCTGCACGACATGGTGGTGCAGCATCCAGGAGGCCAGCGTCAGCGCGAAGGTCGTCTTGCCGGCGCCGGGGGTGGCGACCGCCAGGAAGTCCCGCGGCTGCTCCTGGATGTACTTGTCCATCGCGCCCTGCTGCCAGGCGCGCAGCTTGCTGGCGGTACCCCAGGGGGCGCGGCCGGGGAACGCCGGGGACAGGTGGTGCGAGGCAGAGCTGGTGCCGGCGGTGGTAGTCACGGTCTCCGTTGGGGGGTCGGGCGGCTCGTTCGAGGGAGCCTGACGGCTCGGCTACGTATGACAACCGGGCCACCCTACCGGCGTCCCGAGCCCGTCAACGCGCGGACCGGGCCGGGGCACCTGCGGGTGGGACCGACGTCACAGCCCCCTCAGCCGGGCCGCGATCCTCCCGACCTCGCCCTCGGCTCCGGAGGCGACGTCGACGACCAGCGCGTACGCCGTGTCCTGGTCCGCCCCGGCCAGGTCGATGCCGTTGAGGGCGAGGAAGGTGGCGGTGGCCAGCCAGGCGGTGCGCTTGTTCCCGTCGACCAGGGGGTGGTTGGCGGCGAGGGCGTGGAGCAGGGCGGCCGCCTGCTCGTACAGGTCCTCGTAGGCGGCCGTGCCGAACATCCGGGCGCGGGGCCGGTGCACGGCGGAGGCGAGCAGACCGGGGGCGCGCGCCTCGGGCGGCCGCCCGCCGAAGGCGACCTCGGCGATGGCGGTGACCTCGTCGACGGTCAGGTACCGGGTGTCCCTTGTCATTCGCCGAGCCTCCTCAGCAGGTCGGCGTGGTGCCGAGCGAGCCCCTCCGCGACGGCACGCACGCGGGCGCCCTCCTGGCGCAGGTGTTCGCGTACGGCGTGCAGCGCCATCTCTTCGGGTGTGCGGCCCTGCGCGTCCGCGAGGTCGTCGAGGGCGGTCCGCAGGGCGGGGTCGAGGGGCAGATCGAGGTGGGACATGCGCAGAGGCTACGGACGGGTCGCGGAGGAGACGACCGCTTTACGGCCGGCGCTCCCGCAGCCGTGTCGACACCCAGGCCCCGGCCAGCGCCACCGCCGCCATCGGCAGGAACACCGCGGTGAAGGCGGCCGGGTGGGAGCCGGAGGTGTGGGTGGCCGAGTGGGTCACGGTGCCGCCGCCCAGCGCGGCGAAGGCGGCGCCGCCGGCGGACAGCAGGACGACGTTGGAGAGACCGTCGGAGATCTGGAGGGCGGCGGAGTTGGTGCCGGCCTCCTCGGGGGCGGAGAGCTTGAGCAGGAGGACGCTCGTGGAGGAGATCACCAGCCCCATCCCGAAGCAGCCGAAAGCCCAGGCGGCGGCGACGGTCCAGACGGGCACGGAGTCGATCAGCACGCTCGGTGCGGTGGCGATGGCCGCGGCCACCAGCAGCATCCCGAGGGTGGTCAGCCGCTCCCGGTACGGCTCCACCCGCGACCGCGACTGCACCCACGAGCCCAGCGCCCACGTCCCGCCGCCCGCGGCGAGCGAGAACCCGGCCAGCGTCGGACTGAGCCCGCGCTGCGTGACCAGCATCAGCGGCACGAACGACTCGGCGGCGATGAAGGACCCGGCGGCGACGCCGCGCAACAACACGACGGACGGCAGTCCGCGGGCGGCCCGGTACGTGCCACGCGGGAGCAGCCCGAGCACGGCCGGCACGAGCAGGGCCACGCCCACGGCACCGGGCAGGAGCGAGAGCGGGCGCAGGTCCTGGGCGGCGTACTGGAGCAGCCCGGCACCGAGGGAGATGGCCAGGGCGAGCCGGATGCGCCGGCGGTCGAAGGAGGCGGGCGGGTCGTCCGGCGGGGCGGGCCGGTCGTCGGTCCGCGCCGGATCAGGAGTGACGGGCCGGTCGGCGAGGGCGGTCCGCTCCGCCGGGACGGGCACGTTCGGGCTCTCCGCCGCGGCGGACTCGGCAGTGGTGTGCCCCGCCGGGCCGGACGCCCGACGCCGTATCTGCGGCAGTGCGAGCGCGAGCGGGAAGACGACGAGCAGGGGTATCCCGACGAACACCCATCGCCACCCCAACTGTTCGGTCACCGTGCCGGCGGCGAGGGGGCCGACGATCGACGGCAGCACCCAGCTCGCGGCGAACGCGGCCATGATGGCCGGCCGCAGCCGCTCCGGATAGGCCCGCCCCACGACGACGTACAGCGCGACGATCACCAGCCCGCCGCCGAACCCCTGCACGGCCCGGCCCAGGATGAAGACCCACATCGACCCGGCGGTGCCGGACAGCAGCAGCCCGGCGCCGAAGGAGGCGATGCCCGTGGTCAACGGCCCGAGGGGGCCACGCCGGTCCGACCACTGCCCGGAGAGCACCATCCCGAACAGACTGGTCGTGAAGTACCCGGAGAACGCGAACGCGTACAGGGACACCCCGTCCAGCTCGCGAGCCGCGACAGGCATCGCCGTCCCCACCGCGGTCGCTTCGAAGGCGATGAGCAGCACGACGGAGACGATCCCGACACTCAACGCCCGGTACGCCGCCCCGAGCACGCCTTCTTCCCGCTCGGCCACGGAGGGCGGACCAACGGCTTCCTCGACATCGGCATCACGCGGTTTCGGGACGGTCATGCCCGCCAGCGTAAGGTCCACGCCCCACTGTGACCCCTGTCCCGAGACGGTCCCCGCCTGAGACCTTGGTCGTACGCCCCTGTTCTCGGCCACCCCCTTCATGAACGGCGTATGGCAGTCGCGTTGCAGCCCCCGCGATGCCCTTGAGCCCCACCCCACCCCGCCCTACGGTCAATTCACCGAGTTCAAACACGGCCGTGTGCCCGAGTGGTTCAGGGGCTCGCCTGCAAAGCGAGTTACGTGGGTTCGAATCCCGCCACGGCCTCCAGCCCCCACGGGGGAGCGTGTCAGCCGGCATCCGGAAGTGCTGCCGGGTCCGTGCCCTCGTCGGCCTTTCGTCGCGCCCTGCGCGCGTTCTCCGCGCGTACGGCGTCCAGCCATCGCCAGAGGCCGGCCTCCTCCAGGCTCAGGCCGGGGCAGGTGATGCGGTGCGGTACGCGGCACACGGCGCCGGGCGCGGGCTCGTCATCGCGGCTGTTCCAGGCCGTCCCGTTGGAGTCGACGTACCAGCGGTGCCAGGCGGGCACCATGTGGGCCGGCACCGGCATGTCCGGTTCGAGGAGAACGTGCCGGCCGTAGTAGGTGACACGCCGATCACCGGCCAGCCCGCAGTCGGGGCACAACGGCGGAGCGGGCGGCTCGGGCCCGGTGGCGCCCTCCCTCAGGGCCTGGACTCGGTCGGTCTTCTCCCAGGGCTGTGGCGCGTCCGGTGGCCGCTGCCGGTGTCCGTCGGGGTCGGGTAACGGGATGATGCTCGACTCGTCTGTGTCCCCCATGGCCCGAGCATGTGCGGGAGTCGGGGCGGGGAGAAGGGCGCGTTCAGGGCGCAACGGGGCAATCCGCCGGATCGAGGTTCGGGCGGACGAGGGGGCCGTCGCACCCACGTCAGTCGGCCGGTTACAGGGCGTCCGTAAAGTCGCACACAACCCCGAGCGCCTCTCAGGTGTCCAGGACATGACCGGTAGCCGTCGCTCCGGTCGTCGTGCCTCCGGGCCGACGAGGAATTCCGACTCCGACGAGGAGAAGAACCGTGCACCTCCGCCCCCCGGCAGCCGTCCTGGCCGCTGCCGTGATCGCCGTCGCCGGTCCCGCTGTCGCCGCGCCCCTGGCGCACGCCGAGGAAGGCGCGCCCGAGCTGGTCGTGTCGGCCCTGCCGTCCGCGGCTCCCAAGCCGGGTGAGGTGTACGACAAGTCCGTCACCCTCACCAACAAGGGCACGGCCGCCGTGGACGGTGTCACCTTCCGGGTGCGTCTGACGCGCGGGCTGGACTTCCCCGAGCAGGTGAAGGGCTGCACCTACTCGACCGTCAAGGAGCAGGTCAGGCAGGCGCTCTGCGAGCTCGACACGGTCATCGAGCCCGGCGCCTCCGTCACCACGCCCGTCCGGTTCAAGGCTCTGGACAACGCCCTGATGGAGGCCGTCGAGTACGGCACGAGCGCGAGCGGTGAGGCGCCGGGCGAGGGGTACGACGACAGCTACCGGCGGCTGACCCTGACCGCGGACAACACCGCCGACCTCGTAGCGGTCGGTGAGTCGACGGAGGCGCTGGCCGGCGAAGAGCAGTCGGTCACGGCGACCCTGCGCAACGACGGCCCCGGCTGGGTGCAGAACCAGGAGAGCGACGACCTTCCGGCCCTGCTGGTGCAGATCCCGCCGGGCACCGTGGCCGTCGGTGTGCCGAAGGAGTGCGCGCCGTTCGGGATCGACGGGCCGAGCGGACCGCAGGGGACCACGGGCAAGCCCAAGTACGTGTGCTGGCCGCAGGACGGGACCCTCGACGTCGGTCAGTCCCTGGACTACACCTTCACGCTGAAGATCAAGGAGTCCGCGCAGGACACCAAGGGTGAGGTCAAGGCGTCGTCCGTCTACGACATCGCCCCGAAGTACGACACGAACCGGGCCAACAACACCGCCGTGATCAGCATCGACCTGCCGAGCGACTACGAGCCGGAGCCGAGCCCCTCGGACGGCGCGAACGGCGGCTCCGGCAACGGCGGGAACGGCAACGACCCGGAGGGCCAGGCCGCCGGTGGCACCGGGGCCACGGCTTCCCCCTCGGCGTCGACCTCGACCGGCACCACGACCGGTGGCTCCACCGGCTCCACGACCGGCAGCACCACCGGCGGCAACCTCGCCTCCACCGGTTCCGACGGCACCCCGCTCCTCGCCGGTGCCGCGGCTGCCGCAGCGGTGATCGGTGGCGGCCTGGTGTTCGCCGTACGCCGCCGCAACGCCGCCAAGTCCGCCTGACGGCAGGGCCGTCAGAGCACCCCGCCCGCCTCGTCCTGGAACGCGTCCGTCCAGTAGTGGCGGACCGACCGGCCCGCGGTCACGCCCGTCGGGTCCACCGTCGACAGCACCTGGAGCATCGTCATGGCCAGCTGGTCGTAGGTGTCGGTCGTCAGCTCGTGGGACGACTGGGCGTCTATCGCGCGCTCGCGGTGCAGCAGCCAGAGCGTGAAGGCGAGGGTCGACACGTCCGTGTTGAGCGGGTACAGCGTCGCGTCGGGTTCGCTCCAGTTCAGGACCGCGCCCGTCGCGCCGTCGACGACCAGGCTGTTGTCCTCGACGAGGTGGCCGAGACGGATCAGGCGCTGGGCCCCGGCGGGAAGTTCCGCCGGGGCGTCGGTGTCGGCGTAGTACTCGGCGAGCGTCGCCAGGGGGACGTCCGTGTCCAGGGAGAAGACGTGGGCGTCCTCCGGCAGGCCCACTTCGCGCAGGAAGCGGCGGGTCGGTTCGTGCGTGAGGGTCGCGGGGAAGTCGACGTCCTCGAAGCGCGCCACCTTGCCGGCGCCGAACTCCTGGTCCAGGAGGCGGTGCGGGAGGTCCAGGGAGAGGCCGGACGCGCCGCCCCGGCCCGCCACCAGGGACAGGGGGCGGATCAGTGCCGCCATCTTCCAGAACGGGGCCGGTTCGCCGTCCGCGCCGTCGCGGAACACCGCCAGCAGGTGCTGGGACGCCTCCGCCACCGCCTTGAGGCCGTAGCGGCCCGCGTAGGAGGCGAACTGGCCGCGCAGGCCCGCCAGTTCGTCCGTGGCCTCCGCGAAGCGGACCAGCGTCCGCAGGGAGGGGGCCAGGGGGCGGCGGTCCATCAGGTCGGGGCGGTCGTGCAGGACGTACGTCGTCGAGATCTCGCCCGTCGCGCCGTCCAGCAGGACCGACTCCGTCTCCAGGCCGGCGGGGCCCAGCAGTCCGCCTATCACCAGCTGCTCGCGCAGCTCCGCCGAGAGGCGGTCGTCCGGGTCGCCCGTCGAGTCGGCGACCGTGCGCAGGCCCTCGCGGCTCAGCTCCGCGAAGCTCAGCACACCGCTGTCGCAGGGCAGTCCGGGGCCGGTCAGCCAGTGCCGCGCGGACGCGTGCGTCACCCACGGGTCCAGATCGGACTCGGTCAGGGTGATCACCGCGGAAACGGCGTCGGTCGTACTCATGGGCTCCCCCGCATGTGCTTGCTCACCGTCCCCTGGCGGAGCACGGCAGACCGCCCGGCCCAGCCCGGCAGCCGTTCCCCACTGCCCAGAACAGTACGCCCCACCACTGACAGCGCCACGGAACACGAACGCGCACCCGAAACGACACGCGTCCACCTCACAGGACGCTCGGACGACCCCCGCGCGTTCCCTCTGCGCCGAAATCGCTTTCCCTCTCCGGCGCACCGTCAGTTTCAGGAGCGTCGAGGGGAGTCCGGTGCGCGGGGTCCGGGTGGACCCGTGGACCCCGCCGGCAGCACGGGCCTCAGGCCCGTTCCGTGACCACCGCGGCCTGGGGGCGGATCGGGAGCCGGTTCACGGGCCGGCCCGTCGCGGCCCGGACGGCGGACGCGATGGCCGCCGGGGACGTCACCACCGGCACCGCGCTGACGGCCTTGGCCCCGAAGGGGGCGACCACGTCCCGCTCCTCGACCAGCCGGACGATGCGGATGTCGGGCGCGTCGAGGGCGGTCGGGAGGGCGTAACCGGTCAGGTCGGGGTGGCGGACGATGCCGCGCGGCGTGCGGAGGTTCTCGGTGAGCGCGATGCCCAGGCCCTGGGTCACACCCGCCTCGATCCGGGCGGTGAGCTGGGCCGGGTTCAGGACGCGGCCCACGTCCTGGGCGACGGCCAGTTCCACGACCCGTACGGAACCGATCTCGATGTCCACGTCCACCACCGCGCGGATCGCGCAGAAGGCCATGCCCACGAAGGCGTCGCCCTGGCCGGTCTCGTTCAGCGGCTCGGTCGGGTGCGGGCGGCACTGGGCGGTGGCCCACAGTTCCTTGCCGTCCAGCGCCTCGGTGACGGTCGTGGAGAGGACCCCGTCGTACGACGTGATCTTTCCGTCGGTGATCTGGAGCAGCTCCGTCGACATGCCGAACTTGTGGGCGAGCGGCTGGAGGAGCTGGGTGCGGACCATCTTGGCCGCGCGCTCCACCGCCCCGCCCGAGACCCAGGTGTGGCGGCCGCGGCAGCCCGCGCCCGCCGGGGGCTGGTCGGTGTCGACGGGCGCCACGTGCACCTCGTCGACGCCGAGCGTCTCCTGGACGATCTGCCGGGCCAGGGTCGTGAAGCCCTGGCCGGTCTCGACGGCCGCGCACAGGACCGTCGCGACGCCGTCGTGGACCTTCACGGTCGCCGTGGAGACCTCGTCCGCGCCCTCCGCGCCGAGCATGTGCACCATGCCCACGCCGTAGCCCACGCCCCGGCGCACCGCGCCCGGTTCGCCCGCGCCCTCGGGTCCGCCGGGCAGCAGCCACTCGTCCTCGGGCGTGTCCTTGGGCAGCGGCGGCAGCGGGAAGTCCCGTACGGCCTGGAGGAGTTCGGCGACCGGGGCCGGGCACGTCACGGTCTGGCCGGTCGGCAGCACGTCACCGGTCGCCAGGGCGTTGCGCAGGCGCACTTCGGCCGGGTCGATGCCGAGCTTCTTCGCGATCTTGTCCATCTGTGCCTCGTAGGCGGCGCAGACCTGCATGGCGCCTTCGCCGCGTACGTGGCCGGACGGGGGGTTGTTGGTGCGTACGGCCCAGCCCTCGATGAAGGCGTTCGGGACGACGTACGGGCCGCAGGCGAAGGCGACGGCGGCGGCCAGGGCCTCGGCGGAGGTGTCGGCGTAGGCGCCCGCGTCGAGCAGGATCTGCGCCTCGACCTTGACGAGTCTGCCCTCGGCGTCGGCGTGGTGGCGGTAGCGCAGCAGGGTGGGGTGCCGGTGGACGTGGCCGAGGAAGGACTCCTCGCGCGTAGCGGTGAGCTTCACCGGGCAGCCGGTGCGCAGCGCCAGCAGGCCGAGCGGGAGCTGGAAGCCCTGGTCCTCGCGGTCGGCCGTGGCGCCGGGGACGCCGGTCACGACGATCTTGACGCGCTCGGGTTCCAGGCCGAACGCGGCGGCGGCCGTGTCGCGGTCGGCGTGCGGGTCGGTGGAGGCGAGGTACAGCTCCACCCCGCCGTCCGGGCGCGGCACGGCCAGGCCCGCCTCGGCGCCGATGGGCGCGGGGTCCTGGCGGCCGATGCGGTACAGGCCCTCGACGACGATCTCGCCGGCCGCCTCCGGGTCGCCGTGGCGCAGCGGGATGTGCCGGATCAGGTTGCCGTCGGGGTGCAGCGGCTCGGCCTCGAATGCCTGCTCCGGGTCGGTCACCGGGTCGAGCACCTCGTACTCGACGATGACGGCGGCCGCCGCCATGCGCGCGGTGTCCGGGTGGTCGGCGGCGACGGCCGCGATGGGCTCGCCGTGGTGGCGCACGACCTCGGAGGCGAAGACCGGGCGGTCGGCCGTACGGCGGCCGTGCAACGGCCTGCCGGGGATGTCCTCGTGGGTGACGACGGCGCGGACGCCGGGCATCTCACGCGCGTGGGTGGTGTCGATGGACACGATGCGCGCGTGCGGGTGCGGTGAGCGCAGCACGGCCGCCCACAGCAGGCCCTCGGCCCACAGGTCGGCGGCGTACGGGAAGGTGCCCTCCGTCTTGGCGCGGGCGTCGGCGGGCGGGAGCGAGGCGCCGATGCCGTGCGGAAGCGGTTCGGGGGCGGGGGCGGGGGCGGCCTCCGCGGTTTGAGCGGTGGCTGCTTCGTTGCTCACGCGGGGCCTCCGTCCCGGCCGTAGGGCTGCTCATGCGGTTCTGGGGAGTGCGGTTCCGGGGTGTGCGGTTCCGGAAGCACTCCGAAGGCCGACGCGTTCACGCCACCGGCGCCCGGGCCGGCCTGGTGCGGGATGCGGGCCTCGTCGGTGTCGCCGTCGGCGGGCGCGGAGTGGGCCTCGCGTTCGGCGACGACCTCCTTGACGGCGTCGACCACGCCCCGGTAGCCGGAGCAGCGGCACAGGTTGCCGCACAGCGCCTGGCGGGTCTCCAGCTCGGTGGGCGCCGGGTTGCCCTCCAGGAGGTCGTGCACGGTCATCGCCATGCCCGGGACGCAGAAGCCGCACTGGACGGCGCCGCAGCGCGCGAGCGCCCGCTGCACGTCCGACGGCTGCCCGTCCTCGGCCAGGCCCTCGACGGTGCGGACCTCGCTGCCGGCGGCGGTCACGGCCGGGACGAGGCAGGACGCCACGAGCCGCCCGTCGACCTGGACGTTGCACGCGCCGCACTCGCCCTGCGAGCAGCCGTCCTTGGCGCCGGCGAGTCCGAGCCGCTCACGGAGCACGTACAGCAGGGACTCGCCGATCCACGCGTCGGTGACGGGGCGGTCGGTGCTGTTGACGCGCAGGACGTAGGAGGCGAGGGGGTGTTCCTCCTGGGGGGCGGCGGGGGGGACGTCGTGCGGGGCGGCGACGGCCGGCGCGTCCGGGCCGCCGGCCGGGTCGGCCGCGGCGGTGGCCGGGTCCTCGTCCGGGGCCGGGTCGTCCTGGGCCTCGCCGTCGGCGGTCTCCGGGCCGGTGTCGGCGTCCCCGAGGGCCGGGACGGGCCCGGAAGCGGGCTCGGAGGCGCTGTCAGCGGCCTCCGGGGCCCCTGGAGCGTCCTCGGAGGGCTCACCGGGTCCGGGAGCGGCCTGTGAGGCTTCCTGCGCGTCCTGCGGGAGCGCGGCGGCTTCCGTGTGCGCCTCGGGCAGGGGCTCCACGGCGTACTCGCCGGGGGCCTCGGGGTACGGCTGCCCGGGCGCGTGAGGGGGCATCGGGTGAGCGGCGGTGCCGGACGCCTCCGGCCCGTGCTCGGGGAACTCGGAGTGCTCCGGCGCGTGGTCGGCGAAACGGGACGGGTCCGCCCCGTGACCGGCCGCCCCGGGCTCCCCGGGCGCGTACGCGGCGTTCCCCGAGGACTCGGGCGCGTGGCCGTCGCCCGGCATCTCCGGCCCGTGGCCGGCGTCTTCCGGCGACTCCGGCGCCTGGCCGAACTCCCCGGGCCGGTGCGCGTGGCCGGTGTCCTCATGGACCCCCGGCGCGTGCGCGTCCCGCGGGTGCCCGGTTCCGGCATCCGGGTCCGTCTCCTGCGGCAGCGGCCCGGCGTCCTGCTGCTCCGGCGCGTATCCGGAGGCCGGTCCGGCGTCGCCGTGCCCGTACTCGTGCTCGTGGGGGTAGCCCGGCCCGGCCTCCTCCTGCGCCGCCGGGTCCTGCGAGTCCTGCCCCCACGGCAGGCCCGCGGCCTGCGTCGCCCAGGGCGCGGGCGCGCCGCCCGGCAGCGTGGCCGGCGGGGTGCCGCCCCACTGCTCGACCAGCGAGGACGTGGTGAACTCGCCCGATTCGTCCGGAAGGTCGCCGTCGGCGACGGGGATGGACCACTGCCCGGTCACGTCATGGCCGGGCGCGGCCTCGGCCGCTGCCGCGGTCTCCTCGAAGTTCCACTGCCCGGTCGCCCCCGGGTTGTACGTGAACCGGTCGTCCCCGCCGTGCTGCCGCGCCGCCGCGTCGGAGCCGTAGGGCGTCCCGGGGTCGTACGGCGTGTCCGTGCCGCCGTACGACTGCTCGGGCACGTCGTGGCCCTGCTGCTGGTGCGCGCCGTGCTCGTGGCCGTGCTGCGGGTACCCGGCGTTCGGGTCGTGCCACTGCGCCCCGTCGACCGGCGCACCCGGCACCGGCCACGCGCCCGTGGCCGCCGGGTCGGTACCGGCCGTCGTGGCGGGGTTGACCGTTATCTGCGGCGGCACGTAGCCGTGGCCGGGCGCGGCCAGGGGGCTGTCGGCGGCCAGCAGGGCGTCGACGCCCCCCTCGGGGAGTTCGACGAAGGCCGTGGCGCCGTCGTCGTACTCGCCCTGGGGCAGCGGGTCCCAGCGGCTGCCGCCCCGGGGCGTGCCCTCTCCGTGCTGGTCGTCGGTCACGACAGCGCCCTCCCCAGTGCTCGTCGGGCCAGCGCGGCGACGGTGCGCCGCAGGTGCAGTACGGCGGGCGGAAGCTGCGCGACCGAGCCGTCCTCGGCCGGCGCCGCGTCGGGGATGCAGGCCGCGGCGACGTACTCCCCGAAGGCGTTCAGGGCCTCCGGGACGAGCGCGCGGTTGTTGTCCCAGTCGATGAGGCTGCCGACCCACTGCTCGGCCTCCAGAGGCCGCAGCGGCATCGGCGCTATGGCACCCACCGCGCAGCGCACGCCCCGGCGTGCGGGGTCCAGGACCAGGGCCACGGACGCCACCGCGCGCCCCGGGCCGGTCCGGCCGGTCGCCTTCAGGAAGACCTGCGGGGCGTGCAGCAGCGGCACGCGCACGTAGCCGATGAGTTCGCCGGCGCGCAGCATGTCCACCCCGGCCAGCAGGTGCGACACGGGGATCTCCCGGCGGGCTCCGCCCGGGCCCGCGATGATCAGAGTCGCCTCCAGTGCGGCCAGCACCGGCAGCGCGTCCCCGGTGGGGGCGGCCGAGGCGATGTTGCCGCCCAGAGTGCCCGCGTTGCGGATGTGCGGCGGGCCCGCGGCGCGCGCGGCGGCGGCGAGCGCCGGGATCAGGGCCGCGAAGTCGGGGCGGCCCATGCGCGCGTGTGTGAGGCCCGCGCCGAGCAGTGCGTGACCGTCCAGGTACTGCCAGCCGCGGATCTCGCTGATCCGGCCGAGTCCCACCAGCGCGGCGGGCCTGAGCTGCCCGGAGTTGACGGCGGCCATCAGGTCGGTGCCACCGGCGACGGGCACGGCGGCGGGCACGGCGGTGAGCGCCGCGACGGCCTCGTCCAGCGTCGTGGGCAGCGTGACGGCCTGCGCCGCCTGCGGTGCGTGCGTGGTCAAACCGGCTGCCCCTTCCCGCTGCCCCACCTGGTCCCACCTGTGCTGCCGTACGGTACGTGCTGACAGGGCGGACGTGGCAACTCTGGCACATCTTGGCGAGAGCCGAAGACACGGGTCCGCTAGGAGGCATTCGCCCACCTCACCGGCGAGATGGTCCGTTTTCGCACAGGTTCACCAGTGCATGCCGATTGGCACTTTCGGTGACCCTTGTGCGCTTTTTCCGTGGCCTGTTCGAGCTGTTCGGTCGCGACGGGCTGCTACCGGTGGGGCGGCGGGCCGTCGATCGGGCGGCCCAGCACCCCGGGGCGCCGCTGCCAGGGCAGCGGGCCCGTGGGGGGCCGGTAGGCGACGCCCAGGGCGTCGAGTCGCCCGTAGTGCGCGGCCATACGGCGCTGGAAACCGGCGAAGTCCCGTTCCGCCGGGGCGGGCAGGGCGCTCCAGGCGACCTCCGAGAAGGCCGCGAGGCGGGGGAAGGCCTGGTAGTCCACGCGCGCCTGGTCCTCCATCACCTCGGTCCACAGGTTGGCCTGCGTGCCCAGCACGTGCCGGGCCTCCTCGGGCGTCAACTCCGGTGGAACGGGCTCGAACCGGTAGACGTCCTCCAGGGTGCGCACCCACCCGATCGGTACCGGCTCCTCGGGCCCCGGGGCCTGACGGTGGTCCAGGTACACCTGCTGCTCGGGGCACATGACGACGTCGTGGCCGGCCCGGGCGGCGGCGATGCCTCCCGCGTAACCGCGCCAGGAGGAGACGGCGGCGCCCTCGGCCAGGCCGCCCTCCAGGATCTCGTCCCAGCCGATCAGCCGGCGGCCGCGCTCGGCGAGCCAGGTGTCGAAGTGCCCGATGAACCAGGACTGGAGCTCGTCCTCGTCCGCGAGCCCGAGTTCCCTGATGCGCGCCTGCGCCGTCTTCGACCGCCGCCACTGGTCCTTGGGGCATTCGTCGCCGCCGATGTGCACGAACTCCGAGGGGAACAGCTCGAGTACTTCCTCGAAGACGCCCTCGTAGAAGCGCAGGGTGTTGTCAGTGGGGGCGAGTACGTTCGGGTTGATTCCCCAGGTGTCCCAGACGGAGAGGGCGGTCGTGTCGATGACGTCGGTGTTGCCGAGTTCCGGGTACGCGGCGATGGCGGCCTGCGAGTGGCCCGGTACGTCGATTTCGGGGACGACGGTGATATGCCGCTCGGCGGCGTAGGCGACGATCTCCCGGATGTCGTCCTGGGTGTAGTGGCCGCCGTGCGGCTTGTCCTCCCACAACGGCGAGGCCCGGTGGCCGGTTTTCGTACGGGCGCGCCAGGAGCCGATCCCGGTCAGCCGCGGATGCCGCTTGATCTCGATGCGCCAGCCCTGGTCGTCCGTCAGATGGAAGTGGAAGACGTTGAGTTTGTGCGCCGCCATCAGATCGAGGTAACGCAGCACGCCTTCCTTGGGCATGAAGTGCCGGGCGACGTCGAGCATCAGGCCGCGCCAGCGGAATCGGGGGGCGTCCTCGATCGTGAGGTACGGCACGGCCCAGGCGCGGTCCCTCCCGAGCGGGGCCCTGCGGTACGCGTCGGGGCCGAGAAGCTGCCGCAGGGTCTGGGCGCCCCAGAAGACACCGGCCGCGCTGCCGCCCTCGATGAGGACGCCGGAGCCGTCGCTGACGAGGCGGTACTCCTCGGGGCCGAGGCCGGGGTCGAGTTGCAGCCCGATGCCGCCCTCGGCGTCGTCGAGCTCCCGCCCCTCGCGCAGCGGCAGGCCGGTGGCCTGCCGGAGGGCGACGCTCAGCCAGTGGCCGACGCCTTCCGTTCCGGTGTCGGCGTAGAGCCGGGAGTGGCGCGTCAGCCGCACCTCGCCGGAACCGGCGACGGCACCGCGGGGCGCCGGAATCAGTTCGGTCACGTCAGTCCTTCACCGCTCCGCCCAGTCCGGAGACCAGGCGCCGCTGTACGAGTACGAAGAAGACAAGGACCGGGATCGTCATGACCGTGGAGGCGGCCATGACTCCGCCCCAGTCGGGGTCGTCGGGCTTGTAGAAGACGAGCAGGGCCATCGGCAGCGTCGACTGCGATGTGTCACTGATGATGAACGACTTGGCGAACAGGAAGTCGTTCCAGGCGGAGATGAACGAAAACACGCTGGTGGCCACGAGACCCGGCAGGACGAGCGGGAAAAGGATCTGCCAGAGGAATCGCGCCCGGGTCGCTCCGTCGATGTACGCGGCCTCCTCCAGCGCCTCCGGAACGGCTTTCACGAACCCCCGCAGCATCCAGATCGCGAAGGGCAGTGAGAAGGCGATGTGGGGCAGGATCAGCGAGCCCAGCGTGTTCAGCTGACCGGCGTCCCGCATGAGGAAGAACAAGGGGATCGTGAGGGCTTCCACGGGCACCATCTGGGCCACCAGAAACATGATCAGAAGGGTGGTCCGGAGGCGGAAGCGGAATCGTGTGACCGCGGTTGCGGCGAGAAACGCGATCAGCCCGGAGGCGATCACGACACAGCCCGCGACGGCGAGGCTGTTGAGGAAGTAGCGGCCGAATTCCTGCTGCCCGAGGACCCGTCGGAAGGAATCCAGCGAGGGCGCGAGCGTCCACGGCCTGGGTTCGCCGGACTCGATCTCCCCGGCCGGTTTGAAGGCGCTGAGCACCATCCAGTAGAGGGGGAAGGCGACGACGACCGTGGTCAGCAGGGCGAAGGCCTCCGCTGCCAGCCGGCCCGGGCGGCGCACACGGGCGCGTACAGGATTCACAGTTCCTCCCCCTGCCGGCGCAGCAGCCTCAGGTACATCAGGGTGACGGCGAGCAGGATCAGCAGCATGACGACGCCGATCGCCGAGCCGAGGCCGTACTGCGAGGACGCGAAGGCCTGCTGGTAGGCGTAGACGTTCAGGACGAGGTTCTGGCCGGCGATGCCGCCGCCGTTCGTCATGACGTAGATCTGCGTGAAGACCTTGAAGTCCCAGATGACCGACTGGATGGTGACGACGACCAGGATCGGCCGGAGCATCGGGGCGAGTACGGAGCGCCAGATGCGCCACTGCGAGGCGCCGTCGAGGGAGGCGGCCTCCAGTACTTCGACTGGTACGGCTCGGATCCCCGCGTACACGGTCACCATCACGAACGGGAAGGAGCACCAGACCACTTCGAGCAGCACGAGGAAGAAGGCGCTGAGACGGCCGTAGGTCCACGAGTGGTCGCCCAGGCCCAGCATTCGGTTCACCGGGCCGAAGTCCGGGTCGAAGAGGAACAGCCACACCGTGGAGCCGGTCACGGCCGGGGTCGCCCACGCGCCCAGGGCGGCCAGCATCAGCGCGAGCCGCGGTACGGCCCGCACGCGCGTGAGGAGTACCGCGAGGGCGCAGCCGACGGCGAGCGTGGAGACGACACAGGCCGTCGCGAACAGCACGGTGGCGAGGAGCACCTGCCAGAACTGCGGGTCCCCGAACAGCTCGGCGTAGTTCCCGAACCCCTCGAAGGTGGCCGGCTCCCCACCGCTGACCTGCGCCTGTGTGTACTGGAAGAAGGAGATCAGCCCGAGCTGCCAGATCGGGTAGACGAGCAGCCCGCCGAGCACGACGAGCGCGGGCGCGAGATACAGCCAGGGCGTCCAGCCGCCGGCGCGCGGGGACCTGCCCGGCCCGGGCCGGCGCGGACCCGCCCGGCCGCTGCGCTTCCCGCGAGCGTCCTCGGCCGAGGGCCCGCCCGGCGAATCGCCGCCCTGCCCGGCGCGGGCCTCGGCCGAGGCCTCCCGAGTCCTCCCGGCCGGGGCCGACCTCGCGGAGGCGGCCTTCTCCACACCGGCTTCAGGCGCGCCCACACCGGTTGCAGGCACCTCCCCGCCCGTTTCAGCCGATTCCGTGCGGTCGTTCACCGGGCTCACCCCGCGGAGCCGAACGCGGTGTTCATCTTCTTCGCGGCGTCCTCGGAGGCCTTCGCGACGTCCTTCTTGCCGCTGATGACCTCCTGGAACATGGTCGGCAGGACGAGGGAGGAGTCGATCTGGGCCCAGGCGGGCGACGCCGGGACGAACTCGGTGCCGGCGGAGAGGGTCTGCACGAAGGGCTTCACGAACGGTTCCTGCCGTGCGACCTGCTGCCGGACGTCCGTGAAGGTCGGCAGGAAGCCCATCGCGTCGAAGAGTTCGCTCTGCGTCTTCTTCGAGGCGAGCTGCTCCATCAGCCGGACGGCGAGCGTGCGGTGGGACGTGCTCTTCAGGACGCCGATGTTGTTGCCGCCCGCGAAGGCCGGAGCGATCGAGCCGGACTTCACTCCCGGCAGCGGGACGACGGCGTACTTGCCCTTGACCTTGCCGGCCTCGACGGCGGTGTGGCTGAAGTCGCCGCCGATCGCCATGCCCGCCTTCCCCGCGGCGAACGCGGAGACCGTGTCGTTGCCGCCCATGCCCGCGCACTTGGCGGCCGGGCAGTTGTCGTCGCCGAAGAGGGAGGTGTACGCCTTGATGCCCTTGCGGGCCTCGGGGCTGTCGATGCCGGAGGCGTAGGAGCCGCCCTTGCCGCTCGCGAGCTCACCGCCGTGGGCCCACACGAACGGCATCGCGCCGTAGGTGTAGGCGCCGCCGACCACCAGCCCGTACAGCTCGGGCTTCGCGGCGCGTATCGCGCGGGCCGTGGAGGCGAGTTCGTCCATCGTCCTCGGGACGGACAGGCCGAGCTCCTCGAAGACGTCCGTGCGGTAGTACAGGGCGCGGACGCCGACGTAGAACGGGGCGCCGTAGAGCTTGCCGTCCACCGTCACCGACTGCTTCGCCGTCGGGTCGGTGTCCTTCGCCTCGCTCCAGTCGCCGAACTCCTCCGTGACGTCGAGGAGTCCGCCGTCCTTCACATAGCCGGCCGTGTCGGTGTTGCCGTACTCCATCACGTCGGGCGCGGAGGCGGGGTCGTTGAAGGCGGCTTTGACGCGCTGGGCGCGGGTCTCGACGGGGATGTACTCGACGTCGACCTCGGTGCCCTCGTGGGCCTTCTCGAAGCCGGCGACGACGGAGTCGACGACCTTCTCCTTGGGGTCGTTGCCGACCTCCTGGAAGAGCCAGACGCGGAGCGTGCCGGTCTTCTCGTCCTTGTCGGAGGAGGAGTTCGAGGAGGTCTGGGGCGCGCAGGCGGTGGCCAGGAGAGCGGTGAGCGCGGTGAGCCCGGCAAGACGGACGGACAGCTTCATGGAGTGTTCCTCCGAGAGAGTGTTGCAACATGCGCAATGAAGGTTTCGCTGTGCACAACACTTCGGAGGCTAGGGACTGCATGAACACGCCCACAAGAGGTCTCAACCACTCTGTGACCGGCGGACGCACCCCTTGCAACGCCCGGACAGCACAAAGGCCCCCAGGGCGCGCAAAACGCACCCTGGGGGCCTCACGCCCCGTGGGCCGGGCCTACTTGTCGCCCTTGCCGTTGTCGTCGTCGCCGGAGCTCATGGACTCGTAGATCTCCTTGCACATGGGACACACGGGGTACTTCTTCGGGTCGCGGCCCGGCACCCAGACCTTGCCGCACAGCGCCACGACGGGGGTGCCGTCGAGGGCGCTCGCCATGATCTTGTCCTTCTGGACGTAATGGGCGAAGCGCTCGTGGTCACCGTCACCATGCGAGGTCTGCGGCGTCGGCTCAACGAGGGTCCCCGTACCAGTCCCGCGCTCGGGCTCGAGAGTGCTCATAGGGCCAAGGGTACTGAAGCTCACAGACATCAGTTGAGCGAAGGGTCGTCCGGGTACGTCGCCACCATCGCCAGCTCGCTGCGCTGGCGGCGCAGCACCTCGCGCCAGAGCCGCTCGGGAGAAGGGGACGACACGTCACCGGGCTCCGATTCGACGACGTACCACGCGCCCTCGACCAGCTCGTCCTCCAGCTGTCCCGGGCCCCAGCCGGCGTACCCGGCGAAGATGCGCAGGGAGCCGAGGGCGGAGGCCAGCAGCTCCGGCGGGGCCTCCAGATCGACCAGACCGATCGCGCCGTGCACCCGGCGCCAGCCCAGCGGGGCGGCCTCGCCGGACGCGCCGCCGGGGACGACCGCGACACCGAGGGCCGAGTCCAGCGACACCGGACCGCCCTGGAACACGACACCCGGTTCCACGGCGAGATCCCCCCAGCCCTCCAGGATGTCGCCCACGCCCACCGGGGTGGGGCGATTGAGGACGACACCGAGGGAGCCCTCCTCGTCGTGGTCGAGGAGCAGCACCACCGCGCGGTCGAAGTTCGGGTCCGCCAGGGAGGGGGTGGCCACGAGCAACCGCCCTGTGAGCGAGGACACCTCGGTCATGGCAGACATGATCCCGCATTCTCCCTTCGCGTGGGGAGGCAATGCGGCACAGGGAGGGCACGCAGCCATGAATCGAAAAGGTGGCCTGGTAAGGCCTCGGTTGAGGGTGGCGGTGGGAGACGGGCGGGCGCACCGGAGCGTCCCATGCGCACAAAAGCGACCGTGACCCCACGTGCCCGGCACGGAACCGTTCGTGTTGTGACAGAGCTATGACGTGGCTGGGTCCGCCTCAGGCTTACAGAAGGGGGGTGGTGGGCGATTACCCTTTCCCTCCTGGCCCCTGCCCGACTCCATGGAACGCGAGATTCATGACCGTCAACGACGATGTCCTGCTTGTCCACGGCGGAACCCCGCTGGAGGGCGAGATCCGTGTCCGCGGTGCGAAGAACCTCGTACCGAAGGCCATGGTCGCAGCGCTGCTGGGCAGCGCTCCGAGCCGGCTGCGCAATGTTCCGGACATCCGCGACGTTCGGGTCGTACGGGGTCTGCTGCAGCTGCACGGTGTGACGGTCCGTCCGGGTGACCAGCCCGGCGAACTGGTGATGGATCCGACGCGCGTGGAGAGCGCGAACGTCGCTGACATCGATGCCCACGCGGGTTCGAGCCGTATCCCGATCCTGTTCTGCGGACCGCTGCTGCACCGCCTCGGCCACGCGTTCATCCCCGGTCTCGGCGGCTGCGACATCGGCGGCCGTCCGATCGACTTCCACTTCGACGTGCTGCGGCAGTTCGGCGCGCGCATCGAGAAGCGGGACGACGGGCAGTACCTGGAGGCGCCGCAGCGGCTGCGCGGCACGAAGATCCGGCTGCCGTACCCGTCCGTCGGCGCGACCGAGCAGGTGCTGCTGACGGCGGTCCTCGCGGAGGGCGTCACGGAGCTGTCCAACGCGGCCGTCGAGCCGGAGATCGAGGACCTCATCTGCGTGCTGCAGAAGATGGGCGCGATCATCGCGATGGACACCGACCGGACCATCCGCATCACCGGTGTGGACAAACTCGGCGGCTACACCCACCACGCCCTGTCGGACCGGCTGGAGGCCGCCTCCTGGGCGTCGGCGGCGCTGGCGACCGAGGGCAACATCTACGTCCGCGGCGCGCAGCAGCGCTCGATGATGACGTTCCTGAACACCTACCGGAAGGTGGGGGGTGCCTTCGAGATCGACGACGAGGGCATCCGCTTCTGGCACCCCGGCGGCCAGCTGAAGTCCATCGCGCTGGAGACGGACGTCCACCCCGGTTTCCAGACCGACTGGCAGCAGCCGCTGGTGGTGGCCCTGACCCAGGCCACGGGCCTGTCCATCGTCCACGAGACGGTCTACGAGTCCCGCCTCGGCTTCACGTCCGCCCTGAACCAGATGGGCGCGCACATCCAGCTCTACCGCGAGTGCCTGGGCGGCTCGGACTGCCGCTTCGGCCAGCGCAACTTCCTCCACTCGGCCGTCGTCTCGGGCCCGACCAGGCTCCAGGGCGCGGACCTGGTCATCCCCGACCTCCGCGGCGGCTTCTCGTACCTGATCGCGGCCCTGGCGGCCCAGGGGACGTCCCGCGTCCACGGCATCGGCCTCATCAACCGCGGCTACGAGAACTTCATGGAGAAGCTCATGGAGCTCGGCGCGAAGGTCGAGCTGCCGGGCAAGGCGCTCGGGTAGCGGCGCGTGCAGTGACGCCAAAGGGGCGGCCACCCGGTTCGGGTGGCCGCCCCTTTGATGTCACTCACTGTGGTTCGTACACCGTCGGCGTACGAACGGCAGGGTTACTTGCCCTTGGCCGCTTCCTTGAGCTTCGAGCCCGCGGAGACCTTCACGCTGTAACCGGCGGGGATCTGGATGGGCTCGCCGGTCTGCGGGTTGCGGGCGGTGCGAGCGGCACGGTGGGTGCGCTCGAAGGTCAGGAAGCCGGGGATGGTGACCTTCTCGTCGCCCTTGGAGACGATGTCGCCGACGACGTCGGCGAACGCGGCCAGCACGGCGTCGGCGTCCTTGCGAGTCACCTCGGCGCGGTCGGCCAGCGCGGCCACCAGCTCACTGCGGTTCATGTTGTTACTCCCGTGTTCATCTTGCCGTTGAGGCGTCAGATCGAAGCCGATGCTGCCAGGGTCCTCGATGAGTCCCCGGACCCGGGTCCGTCGTCAGACCCTCGCGCCCAGGGACGCATCCTGCCCCTACCTGCGGCGGGAAAGCCAATCCGGCACCCGCTGGAGTCGTGAGAACACCCTTGGGGAGTCACACGAAAAGAGGGCCTGAGCCTGGCGCCACGATAGCTCCGCTGCTGACAGGGTTCTTGCGACGCGCCGGGTTCCAGGCCGCCGTGGGGTTACTCACAGTCCGGGGGACGGCGCCCCCCAAACCCCCGCGGGGGCCCGGACGGCTTCGGCCTCAGACGCCGGTCGGGCTGCCCGACCCCGCGCCGACCGCCTTGGCGGCCTCCCGCACGGCACCGGCGACCGCGCCCGCGACCTTGTCGTTGAAGACGCTCGGGATGATGTAGTTCGGGTTCAGCTCGTCCTCGGTCACCACGTCCGCCAGGGCCGTCGCGGCGGCCAGCATCATCTCGGTGTTGACGGTCCGGGACTGCGCGTCCAGCAGACCGCGGAAGACACCCGGGAAGACCAGCACGTTGTTGATCTGGTTCGGGAAGTCCGAGCGGCCGGTGGCGACGACGGCCGCGGTCTGGCGGGCGATTGCCGGGTCGACCTCGGGGTCCGGGTTCGCAAGCGCGAACACGATCGCGCCGTCGGCCATGGCGGCCACGTCGTCGCCGTCGAGGACGTTCGGGGCCGAGACGCCGATGAAGACGTCGGCGCCGCGCACGGCCTCCTTCAGGGTGCCCGTGAGGCCCTCGGGGTTGGTGTTGTCGGCGATCCAGCGCAGCGCCGAGTCCGGGGCGGCGTCCACCAGGTCCTCGCGGCCCGCGTGCACGACACCGTGGATGTCGGCGACGACGGCGTTCTTGACGCCGGCGGCGAGCAGCAGCTTCAGGATGGCCGTACCGGCCGCGCCGGCGCCGGACATGACGACGCGGATGTTCTCGATCGCCTTTCCGGTGACGCGCAGTGCGTTCGTCAGGGCGGCGAGGACGACGATCGCGGTGCCGTGCTGGTCGTCGTGGAAGACGGGGATGTCCAGGGCCTCGCGCAGCCGGGCCTCGATCTCGAAGCAGCGCGGGGCGGAGATGTCCTCGAGGTTGATGCCCGCGAAGCCCGGGGCGATCGCCTTGACGATCTCGACGATCGCGTCGGTGTCCTGGGTGTCGAGGCAGATCGGCCAGGCGTCGATGCCGGCGAACCGCTTGAAGAGGGCCGCCTTGCCCTCCATGACGGGCAGCGCGGCCTTGGGGCCGATGTTGCCCAGGCCCAGCACGGCGGAGCCGTCCGTCACGACCGCAACGGAGTTGCGCTTGATGGTGAGGCGGCGGGCGTCCTCGGGGTTCTCGGCGATCGCCATGCACACGCGGGCCACGCCCGGCGTGTAGACCATGGACAGGTCGTCACGGTTGCGGATGGGGTGCTTGGACGCCATCTCGATCTTGCCGCCGAGGTGCATGAGGAAGGTCCGGTCCGAGACCTTGCCCAGCGTGACGCCCTCGATGCCGCGGAGTTCCTCCACGATCTCGTCCGCGTGCGCGGTCGACGACGCCGCGATGGTGACGTCGATACGGAGCTTCTCGTGACCGGATGCGGTGACGTCGAGGCCGGTCACCGAGCCTCCGGAGGACTCCACGGCGGTGGTGAGCTGCGAAACGGCGGTTCCGCTCGCGGGCACCTCCAGCCGGACCGTCATCGAGTAGGAGACGCTGGGCGCCGTTGCCATGGCCGACTTCCTCTGCTTTCACCTGACGCTGATTTGTGCCGTCCGATCGTCGCACCTACCGCTGAGTAGCAGGTAGCCACCCTCGATTGCGAACGTTTTGTTCGCGGAATGGGCCAGCAAAAAGAGACCCACGTCACGTGGACGTGGGCCTCTTCCTCAAGTGAGGTGGCACCGACCCGCCATGCTCGCCTCGCGGCAAGTGGTCGCTCGTAGCGACGAAGGTTGGGCCCGGGGGCTTGGATCGAGCCGGTGCCACATCCAGGCTAACAAACAGATCCCGTAAGGCCATTCCCGTACCGGTAGTTCATTTCGCCGACAAGTGGGTATCGGGCCTCAGTCCCTGAGCAGGTCCGGAACTCCCGCCGCGTCGGGCTCGTCCCGGTCGGCCGAGACGACCGTGAGCTGCTGGGTGGCCCGGGTCAGTGCGACGTAGAGAACGCGCAGGCCGGCCGGGGACTCGTCGGCGATCTCCGCCGGGGAGACCACGACCGTCGCGTCGTACTCCAGGCCCTTGGCCTCCAGGCTGCCGAGGGCCACGACCCGGTCGTCGAGGCCGGCGAGCCAGCGGCGGGCCTCCTCGCGGCGCTGCATGGCGACGACCACGCCGACCGTGCCGTCGACGCGCTCCAGCAGCCGGGCCGCCTCGTCACGGACGGTCGCGCCCAGCGTGTCCTCCACGACGGTGAAGCGGGGTTCGACGCCGGTGGAGCGGACCGCCCTCGGCGACACGGAGCCGGGCATGGCGAGGGCGAGCACCTTCGAGGCCAGCTCGGCGATCTCGGCCGGGTTGCGGTAGTTCACTGTGAGTTCGAAGCGGCGGCGGGGGCGGGTGCCGAGGGCCTCGTCGCGTGCCTGGGCGGCCTCGTCCGGGTCGGACCAGGAGGACTGGGCCGGGTCGCCGACGACCGTCCAGGTGGCGTGCCGGCCGCGGCGGCCGACCATGCGCCACTGCATCGGGGTGAGGTCCTGGGCCTCGTCGACGATGACGTGGGCGTACTCGACGCGCTCCTGCGCGAGGCGTTCGGCGCGCTCGCGCTGCGACTCCTCGCGCACCGGCATCAGCTCCTCCAGGCCGGTGAGCTGGTCGAGCGGGTCGAGGTCGCGCCTCTTGCGGGGGCGGGCCGGGGCGCCGAGGACGGCCTGGAGCTCGTCGAGCAGGGCGATGTCGTGCACCGAGCGGCCCTCGCGCCTGAGGGAGCGGGCGACCTTGCGGACCTCGCCGGGGTTGAGGATCCGCCGGGCCCAGCGGCCGAGGCGCCGTTCGTCGGCCATGGCGTCCAGGACGGCCGCCGGGGTCAGCTCCGGCCACCAGGCGTCGAGGAACGCGATGAAGTCGTCCTCGGAGGTGATGTCCTCGTCGAAGGAGGAACGCAGCTCGGCCGCGAGCTCGGGGTCGCTGTGCCGGCCGGCCGCGCCGGACTGCTCCCACAGGGCGTCCAGGAGGAGCTTGCGGGCGCGGGGGCGCAGCAGGTTCACGGGGGCGGTGCCGCCGAGGGCCGCGCTGCGGACGCCGTCCAGTTCCCGGGCCTCCAGCTCCAGGCGGCGGCCGAAGGCGACCACGCGCAGCCGGGCCGGTGGATCGTTCAGCTCCAGGGCGCCGCGCGCGGCCTTCCGCAGCACCTTCAGCATGCGGGAGGAGCCCTTGGCGCGGGCCACGGCCGGGGAGTCGTAGAGGGTGGCCTCGCTGCCCTCGACCAGGGAGCCGATGGCGCGGATGGCGACCTGGCCCTCCTCGCCGAGGGAGGGCAGGACGCCCTCGGTGTAGGCGACGAGCAGCGGGGTCGGCGAGACGATCAGGATGCCCCCGGCGTAGCGGCGCCGGTCCTGGTAGAGGAGGTAGGCGGCACGGTGCAGGGCGACGGCGGTCTTGCCGGTGCCGGGGCCGCCCTCGACGTAGGTCACGGAGGCGGCGGGGGCGCGGATGACCAGGTCCTGCTCGGCCTGGATGGAGGCGACGATGTCGCGCATGGTGTGGCTGCGGGCCTGCCCGAGCGCGGCCATCAGGGCGCCGTCGCCGATGACGGGCAGTTCGTCACCGTCGAGGTACGCCGTCAGCTCGGGGCGCATCAGGTCGTCCTCGACGCCGAGCACCTGGCGTCCCTTGGAGCGGATGACGCGGCGGCGGACGACGCGGCCGGGGTCGACCGGGGTGGAGCGGTAGAAGGGGGCGGCCGCCGGGGCCCGCCAGTCGATGACCAGCGGCGCGTAGTCCTGGTCGAGGACGCCGATGCGGCCGATGTGCAGGGTTTCGGCGATGTCGGCGGTGTTGTCGGGGCGTACGGCCCCCTCCGCCGGCTCGATCGCGGTGTACGCCCCGTCGGGGCCCTTCTTGCCGTCCTTGCCGGTCAGCAGGTCGATACGGCCGAAGAGGAAGTCCTCGAACTCGTTGTTCAGCCGGTTGAGGTGGATGCCTGCGCGGAAGACCTGCGCGTCCCGCTCGGCGAGTGCGCCGGGGGTGCCGACCTGGCCGCGCCGGGCCGCGTCCTGCATGAGGTACTCCGCCTCGTGGATCTTCTCCTCGAGGCGCCGGTACACCCGGTCCAGGTGTTCCTGTTCGACGCGGATCTCCCGGTCACGAACCGAGTCGTGCACCGAACCGACCGCGCCTTGTCTGTGAGCCTGAACGGCCACCGGGCCCCCTTCTGACGTGCTGGGCAGCCGTCAACCGTACGCGAAGGGGACCCCCGGAAGCTACGGGCTGGCGGGCAGGCGCGGGACCTGTTGCCCCAATGGCGCCTGCCGGACGACCGGACAGACCTACGCGTCGACCTCGACCAGCCGCTTGCCGTCGAAGGTCACGACCTCGAAGTGGTCGATCTCGTTCGGCTCGAAGGCGGCGCCACCCTGGACGTACAAGGGCTCCTTGGCCTTGTCGGACTTGGCGTCCGGGAGGCCGTAGCCCCACTCCGGGACGGACCAGGAGGACAGGGTCTCGCGCTCGCCGTTCTTGCCGACCGCGACGAGGGCGCACTTGAGCGGGCCCCTGACGTTCTTGAGCTCGGTGACCACGCCCGTCCCCCAGTCCTTCTTCTGGAGGGCGACCGTCGCGGAGACCTTGGTGTTCGGGTCGGTGGCGGTGATCTTGTCGGAGATGCCGTCGAAGGCGGCCTTGGCGGGGCTCGCCGCGAGCGGGCGGTTCTCCGCACCGCCGCCGTCGCCGCCGCCGTTCGTCGCGACCGCCACGAAGGGGCCGCCGATGATCAGCGCACCGGCCGCGGCCACCATGTAGAAGCTGCGGCGGCGCTTCTGGGCGCGTCGGTCGGCGACCTCGTCGACCAGCTTCTCCACCAGGCGGGGCCTGGGCTTCGCGGACAGCGACTCGCCGATCGCGGGTGTGCTGCCCGAGCCGGGCAGATCGGCGAGGGCGGCGAGCATCGGCTCCATGCCGGCCAGTTCGTCGAGCTGCTGGGCGCACCATTCGCAGGTCGCGAGGTGGGCTTCGAAAGCGGTTGCCTCGGCGTCGTCGAGGATGCCGAGGGCGTAGGCGCCGACGGTCTCGTGCTCATTCGGCACCGGGGACTCCTGCATGGGTCCAGACATACCCATGCCTCCCGTACCGAATCCCTGATTACCCCCGTAAACACTCATCACGCCGTCACCCCCCGCTCCTCCAGTGCCAGCTTCATCGAACGCAGGGCGTAGAAGACCCTGGAGCGGACGGTTCCGCTGGGTATGCCCAGGGTCTCGGCCGCCTCATTGACGGTACGCCCCTTGAAATACGTCTCGACGAGCACCTCCCGGTGGGCGGGGGTCAGGTCGTCGAGTGCGTCCGAGAGAGTCATCAGCCACAGCGCCTTGTCGATCTCGTCCTCCGCGGGAATGACCTCCAGCGGCGACGGGTCGACCTCCTGCGGCCGGGCCTGCCGGCTGCGGTGGCCGTCGATGACGATGCGCCGGGCGACCGTCACCAGCCAGGGGCGTACCGATCCGGTCGCTCTGTTGAGCTGACCGGCGTTCTTCCAGGCACGGATGAGCGTCTCCTGGACGACGTCCTCGGCGCGCTGCCGGTCGCCGGCGACCAGGCGCAGGACGTATGCCAGCAGGGGTCCGGCGTGTTCGCGATAGAGCGCACGCATCAGCTCCTCATCGGGTTCCGAGGGCTGGGACATGCGATGTCGGGCCCTCGGTGCACGTTCATTGGCCACGACGGAATCCTTGCGCACGCCCACCTCCGGTGTCCGGGGGTTCCCCCAGTCGGTCGCTCCACATGCCGTACGGACGCGAGCGGTTGGGCGTTCAATCAGACCCGACAGATTTCTTCGAGATGACGTGACGAGCGGGACATGGAGTCACATTCCCACCCCGCGTTCTTTACATTTCCGCCACATCGGCAAGATCAAGCCAGGCCTTCCCTACGGTGGCGTAGGTAAACAACATGTAATCGAAATCACTTCGACAGTGCGGTCGCAGAAGTCGCATTTAGGACAGGGAAATTGAATGCAGCGACCACTCAACTCCGTTTCAGGCACGGGCGAGTGCCGCGCGGCGACGATGCCGGGCGACGCGTTCGCGGTTTCCGCAGACCTCACTGGAGCACCAGCGCCTCCTGCGTCCCCGGGAGGTGTCGAGGTACACGATGGGGCAGTTGTCCCCTTCGCACTGGCGCAGGGCCGCGCGGGCGACGGGGTCGGTCAGCAGGTCCACGGCGTCCCGGGCGACCGCCGCGAGCAGGGCCGCGCAGCCGGGCGGGCCGTCCAACCGCCGCAGAAGCTGGCCGTCTTCGCCGCGGACCGCCCGCGGGGCCGGGGGCGCGGTGCGGGCCAGGTCGTTGACGCGGGCGAGGGCGAGGTCGTACGTCGCGGCTCCGGGTCTCGGCCGGCAGCGCACCAACCGGTCGATCTGGGCGCGCAGTTCACGGAAGGCGAGCAGCCAGCCGGTGTCGGCGTGGGCCAGGGCGGTGTCCGCCGGGACGAGTCCGGAGCCGGTGATCCAGGCGCGCAGCACGTCGACGGAGTCGAGCCGCTCCTCCGGGTGCGTGGTGGAGAGCAGATCCAGGCAGATCCGCCCGGCATCGAACCGCAGCTCGTACGGGGCCGTGGCCGTACCCAGTGCCATGTGCCTGTCACCGCCTAGGGGTTCACCCCGGTCGCGAGGGCTTGGGTGAGACGCCAGTGAGAGGGCCGGTAAACCGCTCCCTCCTACAGTGCCTGCCCGCCACGACGCCGGAAACCCCTCGCACACACCTCGACGCGACGGACACCCGGAGGTGACACGCGTTCAGGCCACGCCGGAGCGGAACGTCCCACAGTTCAGGTCGCAGCCGGCCTGTTCTGGCTCAACCCCCGGGCGGGCTCACGCGTCCCCGTACTTCGTTTCCGCGCTCGGGTCGAGGGCCAGGCGGTAGCCCCGCTTGACCACCGTCTGGATCAGCTTCGGCGTGCCGAGGGCCGTGCGCAGGCGGGCCATGGCGGTCTCCACCGCGTGTTCGTCGCGGCCGGAGCCGGGCAGGGCGCGCAGGAGGTCCGCGCGGGCGACGACCCAGCCGGGGCGCCGGGACAGGGCGCGCAGGAGGGACATGCCGGCGGGCGGGACCGGTTTGAGGTCGCCGTCGACCAGGACGGCGTGGCCGCGGATCTCCACGCGGTGCCCGGCGACGGGAAGGGAACGGGCCCGCCCGGGGAGCTCCTGGCAGAGCAACTGGACCAGGGGGCCGAGCCGGAAGCGTTCGGGCTGGATCGTGTCGATGCCGCGGGACTGCAGGGGCAGTGCGGTGACCGGGCCCACGCAGGCCGACAGGACGTCATGGCTCAGAGCCGCCAGGACCTCGTCGAGCAGTCCGCGCTCCTCCGCCCGGGAGAGGAGGGAGGCCGCGGCCGGGGCACTGGTGAAGGTGACCGCGTCCAGGGCCCGGGAGACCGTCGCGTCCAGCAGACGGTCGACCGGCGTAATGTCCTCCGGCGGCATCCAGCGGTAGACGGGCACCCCGAGCACCTCGGCCCCGCCCGCCCGCAGCGCCTCCACGAACCCGGGCAGCGGCTCACCGTGCAGCTGGATCGCGATCCGCAGCCCGTCGACGCCCTCCTCCAGCAGCCGGTCCAGCACCTCCGCCATGGACTCCGACGACGGCGACCACTCCTCCGTCAGCCCGGCGGCCCGGACCGCGCCCTTGACCTTCGGCCCGCGCGCCATGATCCGTACGGTGCCCAGCCGCGCCAGCAGCTCCTCCCCCAGCCCCCAGCCGTCGGCGGCCTCGACCCAGCCCCGGAAGCCGATCGCGGTCGTGGCCACGACGATGTCCGGCACCTGCTCGATGATCTCCTTCGTCGCGGCCAGCAGCTCGCTGTCGTCGGCGAGCGGCACGATCCGCAGGGCAGGGGCGTGCAGGACGGCGGCACCGCGTCGCTGCAGCAGCACCCCGAGCTCATCGGCCCGGCGCGCGGCCGTCACACCCACGGTGAAACCCGCCAGGGGTCCGTGGTCCGGTCGCTGTTCTTCCTCGTACATGGCTCTCGTCCCGCACTCGAGTCGTCGTACTTCGTGGGTACGGCGTACCTACATGCCGATCGAGCCTGTCAACGGCTCGTGACAGGCTCGGATCAGCGTGATGTCGCTGGTGTTACGTCACACCTTGGCGTAGCTGAGCTGCGGCTTCGCCTCCGAGGTCGCCGTCGTGAGGGGTACCCGGGGAGTCGTACGCCGAAGGTATACGGCCCAAGTGACCGCGAAGCAGACCGCGTAGAAGGCGAGGAAGGCGACGAACGCCCCGGTGCCGGAACCGTAGGAGAGGAAGGACTGGCGGAAGGCGAGGTTGATGCCGACACCGCCGAGCGCGCCCACCGCGCCGATGAGTCCCATGGAGGCGCCGGAGAGCCGGCGTCCGTAGGCCGCGGCCGCCTCGCCCTCCAGCCCCTTGGCGAGGGCCTTGTTCTGGAAGATGCCCGGGATCATCTTGAACGTCGAGCCGTTGCCGAGTCCGCTGAGCACGAACAGCACCACGAACGCCGCGGTGAACAGCGCCAGCGACTTCTCCATCGAGGCACTGATCAGGATCGCCGTCGCGACGCCCATGCCGACGTAGTTCCACAGGCTGATCTTCGCGCCGCCGTACTTGTCGGCCAGCCAGCCGCCCAGGGGCCGGATCAGCGAGCCGAGGAGCGGACCGATGAAGGTGACGTACGCCGCCTCCAGCGGGGTGCGTCCGAACTGGTTCTGCAGGACCTGCCCGAAGGCGAAGCTGTAGCCGATGAACGACCCGAACGTGCCGATGTAGAGGAAGGACATGATCCACGTGTGGGCGTCACGCGCGGCGTCCTTGGCGGCGCCGGTGTCGTTCTTGACGTTCTCCAGGTTGTCCATGAAGAGCGCGGCCATGACGGCGGCCACGAGGATCAGCGGAATGTAGATCCCGAGCAGCACACGCGGCCCGCCGCCCGCGCCGATGATCCCGAGCGCGGCCAGCTGGATCACCGGCACGCCGATGTTGCCGCCGCCCGCGTTCAGGCCGAGGGCCCAGCCCTTCTTCCGCAGCGGGAAGAAGGCGTTGATGTTGGTCATGGAGGAGGCGAAGTTGCCGCCGCCGATGCCCGCGAGCAGGCCGACGAGCAGGAAGGTGGAGAAGGAGGTTCCCGGCTCCATCACGGTGAACGCGGCGACCGTCGGGACCAGCAGGAGGCCGGCGGAGACGATCGTCCAGTTCCGTCCGCCGAAGATCGCCACGGCGAAGGTGTAGGGGACGCGGACGACGGCGCCGACCAGCGTGACCATCGAGGTCAGCATGAACTTGTCGGCGGGGGTCAGTCCGTACTCCGGGCCCATGAACAGCACCAGCACGGACCACAGGGTCCAGATCGAGAAGCCGATGTGCTCGGACAGCACGGAGAAGAAGAGGTTTCGGCGGGCGACCCTCTCCCCCGTCTCCTTCCAGAACGTCTCGTTCTCCGGATCCCAGTGCCGGATCCAGCGTCCGCCCCTGCTCGAGGGTGCGGGTGCCGTGCCAGGGCCTGTCATGACGCCTCCACTGTGCTCCGGTGCTCGGTCGTTCTTCGACTGACTGACCCCGAAGGTAGAGATGACGCGTTTCCTGCCTGTGGCACCCGGTGACCGCGAGGGAACTTTGCTCTCACCCCGGCCCGGGGCGGGATGAGAGGTTCCGGGAGGTTTTCGCGTCAGTGCTGCGGGGGCTGCCAGTGCGGGTTCTGCCCGGGGTGGGGCTGTCCGTGGGGGCCGGGGGGCTGGGCGCCGTAGGGGCCCGGGGCAGGCCGGCCTTGGTACGGCGCCGGGGCGGGCGGGCCCTGGTACGGGCCCGGCGCGGGCTGGCCGCCGTAGGGGCCGGACGCGGGCTGACCGCCGTAGGGAGCCGGGGCGGGCTGACCCGGATACGGTCCCGGGGCGGGCTGACCGGGGTACGGTCCCGGCGCCTGCTGACCGGCGTAGGGCCCGGGCGCCTGCTGACCGGCGTACGGGCCCGGTGCCTGCTGGGCATACGGCCCGGGAGCCTGCTGCGGATACGGCCCGGGGGCCTGCTGCGCGTACGCCCCACCCGCGAACGGATTGCCCTGCCCGGGCGGCTGAGCCCCCGGCGGCAGATACCGCAGCCGTCCGTTCTCGTCGTTCATTGGCATGAAGCCCGCCGCCTGCAGGCGGGCCGCGAACTTGGTGTTGCGCTTGCGCGTCACCACGAGGCCGATGCCGAAGATCGCCATGAACAGCAGCCACAGCACACCGGCCGTGACGAAGTCGGCGGCCTCGCCCCCGAAACGGAAGGCGAGGATCACACAGCCGACGGTGACACCCACAGCGCCGTACCCCATGCGCTTCTCGGCGCTCTTGCCGGTGAGGTCGAAGTTGATACGGGCCTTGAGGAGTTCGAACGCGTCCGGCACGAGCGGCGGCAGGGAGACACCGTCGGCCGCGTTCGGGTACTGCGCCCAGTTCTGCCCGGCCCGGGCCCGGGCCTGCGGGCTGGGGTCGGGCAGGATCAGCATGGTGAGCGCGCCGTTGCGGCCGCTGCTCTGGCGGACGTCGGCGTACTCGTAGCCGAACTGCTGGGCGACGAAGGCCAGCCGGGCGAGCTTCTTCACGGACGCCATCGGGCTGGTGAGTTCGACCGGTTCCCCGCTCGCCATCAGCCGCAGCATCTTCTGTGTCTGCCGCTTACTCATCCGACCGCTCCCCCGCGTCATTCCGTTCACAAGCGCAACTCGGGCAGTTTTCCACACCGGGAAAGCTCGGTGGAACGGGGCCCCGTTATCCTCTAGCGGACCCCACACGGGAAGGGGAGAGTCCATGTCCGCTGAGTCGGGAGCCGGGCAGCCCAAGGCGCAGCGCTCCGCCGCCGGGAACGTCGCCTTCGGAGCGGGCATGCTCCTCGTGCTGGCGACGGCGGTACTCGGCGCGTTCGCAGCCGTGGCCCTGCTGGGCCGGACCGTGGACCCGGGCCCCCTGTCGGACGTGGTGCCCGACGACGGGCACAACGCCCTGGTGGTGGGGGGCATCGCGGTCGGCGGGCTGACCGGGCTGATGCTGCCGGTGATCCTCTTCGGCATGGTGCGGGGGACCGAGGCGAACGGAGGCACGCCCCGAGTCGGTCCCGCGGCCGCCGCCCGCAAGGTGCTTGCGGTACTGGTGTTCGACATCTGGCTGCTGATCGTGGCGCTGCTCGTCGCCCAGCTGGGGTGGTTCCTCCCCGCTCGGCTCACCACGGTCGTCGCGGTCTTCGCCGTCGGGTTCGGCTGGATGCCGCTCGCGATGGTGCCCTGGGAGCGGTTCGGACTGGGCGAGGGGTTCGGGAAGCTCCGCGGGCGGTCCGCCTCACGTCAGGCGAAGTGAGTCCGCCAGCTCGTCGGCGACCTTGACGAGCTCCGCGCCGAGCCCGAGTGACGTCCACAGCAGCCTGCACTCCAGGGTCGTGGGGTGCCGGCGCGGCAGGACGTAGTGGGCGACGCCCTCCACGACCGTTCCGCTGTCCGCCGCCGGGTCCGTCGGCTCCTGGCGGTGCACGCGCAGGGCCGGGCCCAGGGGCAGCTCGACCTCGGTGAGGACCGGGCCGTCGCCGAAGTACGGGCCCTCCGCGCGCTCCAGCTCGGCCCGGAGGGCGGCCACCGTGCGGGACTCCGGCGCGATGCCCAGCTCCCGGACCGTGCAACTCGCCACGACGGGCCCGTCCTGGGGGGCCAGGACCGCCGCGCACAGGGCGCCCTGCCGTACCGCCGCTCCCCAGTACCAGAGCAGGTCCGTCGCGAACGCCTCACGCCACGGCTCGGGCACGTCCTCGCCGAGGTGCTGCCCGGCGAGGGTGCGCGCCCACGCTTCGGGGTCCTCGCTGCGCAGGTCCAGCACCAGCCAGTTGTGGTGGGCGGGCAGCGCGACCCGGCACTCCCGCCACTCCCCCGGGTCCGTCATGGCCGCGCTCACACTCCGGCCAGCGACGCGTCGGACCCGGTGACGTCGATCTCCGGGTCGCCGCCGAACAGGCCCACGAAGCTGTTGGTGTCGGAGGCCGCGCCGGTCCCGGTGCCGCCGAGGCCCACCGCGTTGTACGCCATGGCCTGCTTGAACGCGTCCGGTGTGCCGATGAAGCTCAGGTCCGCCGGGTCGATGTTCTTGATGCGGGAGAGTTCGTCGACCATGCCCGGCCCCGCGTACATGCTGGCCAGACCGCGCGGACCGGCGGCGGTGTAGGCGTCGCGGGCCGCCGAGAGGTTGTCGCCGACCTTGAACAGGTCCCGCCAGTTGCCGCGGATGCTCGCGAGGTCGTCGGCGAAGGAGCTCGGCAGTCCGCGGAAAGCCGCCCTCAGGCCCACGTCGGGCAGGGCCGCACCGGGGCGTGCTCCGGCCCTTGCCCCGACCATGGACTCGACGAGTGCGCGGCGCGCGGCCGAGTTCATGCCCGGGTTCCAGCCGCGCACGTACTGCGTGGCCGCCGCCCAGACGCGGCTGCGGCCGACGGTGGCGGCGGCCTTGGCGCCCGCGGAGAAGACGCGTCCGATGCCGAACGTGGCGAGGCCCAGCACGTCGATCGCCACGTCGCCCCAGGAGCCGTCGCCGTTGATGGCGAGCAGTACGTGGCAGACCAGTGAGATCGCCGTCATCACCAGGGCGATGGTGCCGAGCACACCGGCCAGGGCCTGTCCGATGACGGGGATCCAGCCGACGAGCAGGGACAGCACCCCGCAGACGGCGGCGATGGCTCCCGTGATCTCGCTGACGATCTTCAGGGTGTCGCGCAGGTCGTCCAGCCAGCCGTCGTTGAGGCCGTCGCCCTCGGTGGTGTCGTGGATGCGCTGGGCCGCCTTGTCGCCGGCCTCCTGGTGACGGGTCTTCAGCTTGTCGAGCCGGCCGCGCAGCCCGTCCAGGCCCTCCTGGAGGTCGGTGACGGCCTTGTCGAGCTTGTCCTGCCCGGCGTCGTCGGTGCCCTTGGGCGGGTTGTCGGCCTTGGACTTGGCCGTGGACAGGGTGGACTGCTTCGTCTCGGCCTGGGTGAGGAGCTTGTCCGCCTCGCCCTGGATGGTCTCCAGGTCGGTGGAGTAGTCCTTGAGGGCGATTCCGGCGTCGGCGTAGCGGTCGTGGGCCTTGCTGACCGTCTTGGCCGTCTCGGTCGCCTTCTCGGCGAAGGCGCGACCGGCCTCGGAGTCCCAGCTCTCCAGGTTGCCGATCCGGCGCAGCGCGTCGGCGGTCTTGGTGATGGTGTCGGCGGTGGCCGTGAAGCGGCGGGCGAGAGCTTTCATGTCGGTGACGTCGCCGGGCACGGGGTCGCCGCTCTCCCCGAGCACCTCCCACCGGTGGTCGGCGGGGCGGGTCACTTCTTCTTCCCCTTCTTGCCCACCAGCGCGTCGTACAGCGCGGTGTCGAGCTCGGTGTAGGCCTTCCCGGCCTCCTTGGCGATCGTGCCGAGCCCCTGGATCTCCTCGATCATCTTCTTACGGTTGTCGTCCCAGCCGTCGGAGAACTCCTGGAGCCGGTCGTGCAGCGTCTGGTGGCCGACGGTGCGGCGGTCGTAGGCGTCCATGAGCTTGTCGAGCCCTTCCAGCTCGGTCGCCACCGTCCGCAGACCGGTTCCGGCCGTGTCGAGATCCTGCGTCGAGACCCTGAGCTTCTTGCTCACGCGTCTTCCTCCCCCGTCGGCTCCTCGTCGCGGTGCTGCCAGCGCAAGGTCCCGGCCACCGCGTCGAACAACTCCGCCATGGCGTCCGCGATCGGCTCCAGCGGTGTGCTGAACGTCAGCATCAGCACCTCGTCGCGGCCCGGGACCGGGACGAAGTACTCGACGACGGTGTCCTCGAACTCGGAGCCCAGCTTCCGGGACTGCTTCGTCCGCTCCTGACGCCGCACCCGGGCCACGCGGCCGACGGCGGGCAGCGACTCCAGGGTGACCTCGCCGGTGCCGGCCAGGGCGGCCACGGCGTCGAGGCCGTCGAACCTCTCGTACAGGCGGGAGATCAGCAGTGAGGCCGACAGCGGGATGCCGCCGGCCTCCAGGAACGACAGGTACAGCACCACCCCGCCCTGCCCGACCGCGGCGTCGGCCGTGCCGAGCAGCTGCTCCTCGGCCTTGCGGCGCAGCACGGGCTGGTCGTCGACGCCCGCGAACTGCCGTTTGATCAGGGCGTTCACGGAGGCCTCGCGGCGGTCGGCGGGCAGCAGCGGGATGCGGTACCAGTCCTCGGGCGTGATCAGCCCGAAGACCGGTGCGCGCGGCCCGGCCGGCTCTGTCGTCGGAGCTTGTCTCACTGGTGTTCTCTCACGTGCGGCCGAAAAGGGACCTCGCCGGGGGCCGCTCATCGTCCGCCCCCGCCGATGCCGGGCCAGCTTAGCCGCCGGGTTCCTGGCGCCTCCGGCTCCCGCGAACCCTCACCCGAGGCTCACTTTTCGGCCACAACCGGGGCTTCTGCTTCGCCGCCAGGTCCTCCACCCAGCCGAAGGCCAGGACGCAGCAGCCGATCAGGACCCAGACCAGGAACAGGACCGGCCAGACGCTCTCCAGCAGCCCGGGCACGTTCTGCTCCAGCAGGGGGAAGCCCCACAGCCGGTCCCACAGGGTCGCGGCGATCAGGATGCAGGTGTTGTGCCACAGGTAGATGGTCACGGCCCGGGAGTTGAGCAGCGAGATCGTCCCCGCGAAGGGGCGCAGCCGGCGCGGCCACTCGGACCAGGACGGGCTGAGGTGCAGCAGCATGAACACCGTGCCGAAGGACCACAGGGCCTGGGCGAGCGGCATGCTGTCCAGGTCGTTGCCGGTGCCGAAGTCGTGGCGCAGGGCGTACCAGAGACCGGCCAGGGCGATGACGGGTGCGACGGACGGCACGATGTAGCGCGGCAGCCGCCGCAGGATGCCCTCCTGGTGGGCCATGCCGAGGATCCAGCAGGCGCCGAAGGTGGAGAAGTCCGTGAGCGCCGAGGGGATCCGCTCGCCGGGCAGCGTGATCCAGCCCTGCTCGAAGGCGACGGCCAGGGCGATCGGCGCGAGGATCGTGCCGACCGGCAGGGCGCGCAGGGCCTTCAGCAGCACCGGCGACAGCAGGACGTACCAGAGGTAGGCGCGGATGTACCACAGCGGGCCCGCGAGGTCCACGGCCCAGTTCTCGCCGATGAACCCGTGGACGCCGGGCAGCCCCTCGGCGTACGGCGGGTCGCTGAGCGGGACGATCCAGAAGGTGAGGTGGAGCAGCCACCAGCCGGGGTGCCCGTCCGCGTCCGGGCCCCAGCCCTGGAGGACCATGCCGGTGACGCCGACGACGCCGAGCAGCCACAGCGGGGGCAGCAGCCGGCGCATCCGGCCGCGGATCACCTCCACGGCCGGGCGCTTCAGAGAGCGGGCCATGAGGTTTCCGGCGAGCGCGAACATCACGCCCATGGACGGGAACACCAGCGGCAGCCAGGCCCAGCCCGTCAGGTGGTACAGCACGACACGGAACAGGGCGAGGGCGCGCAGCAGGTCGAAGTACCGGTCGCGGCCGGGCTTCTTGACGGGGGCCGCCTCGCTCGGCGCGGTCGGGGTGGCGGGAGTCGCGTGCGTGGTCATCCGGTCGGCCTCCCGTCCATCTGCGGACGGCCGGCGGACGAGCTGGGCCCGGGCAGGCCCACCGCGCCCGTGCGCCGCAGCTTCTGCCAGCGCAGCCGGCCGCCGGTGAGGGCGGTGATCCAGGACTGGAGCAGGACGACGTACATGAGCTGGCGGTAGAGGAGTTGCTGGAGCGGGAGTGAGATCAGGTGGGTCATGCGTTCCTTGTCCAGGTGGAACGCATAGGCCGCGCACACCCCTTGCACCGCGAGGACGCCCAGCCAGGCGCCGATGGTCTTCTCCGTGGGGCCGAACACCAGCCCGTACAGCAGGAAGACGTCGATCAGCGGGGCCAGCAGCGGCGCCACGACCATGAACATCGACACCAGCGGCATGCCCACCCGCCCGAAGCGGCCCGAGGGCCCCCGCTCGACGATGGACCGGCGGTGCTTCCAGATGGCCTGCATGGTGCCGTACGACCAGCGGTAGCGCTGGGACCACAGCTGCTGGACGGACTCCGGGGCCTCGGTCCAGGCGACGGCCTTCTCGGCGTACACCACGTGCCAGCCGTCACGGTGCATGGCCATGGTGATGTCGGTGTCCTCGGCGAGCGTGTCGTCGCTCATGCCGCCGACGCGCTCCAGTGCGCTGCGCCGGAACGCCCCGACCGCGCCGGGGATGGTGGGCATGCAGCGCAGCACGTCGTACATGCGGCGGTCGAGGTTGAAGCCCATCACGTACTCGATGTGCTGCCACGCGCCGATGAGGGAGTCCCGGTTGCCGACCTTGGCGTTGCCCGCGACGGCGCCGACGCGCGGGTCGCCGAAGGGCTGGACGAGCTCGCGGACGGTGGTCGGTTCGAAGACGGTGTCGCCGTCCATCATCACGATCAGGTCGTACCGGGCGTTGGCGATGCCCCGGTTGAGGGCGGCGGGCTTGCCCGCGTTGAGCTGGCGGACCACACGTACGCCGGGCAGACCGAGGTTCTCCACGATGCGGGCGGTGCCGTCGCTGGAGCCGTCGTCAATGACCAGCACCTCGATGGGGTGGTCGCTGGCGACCAGCGAGCGGACCGTCTGCTCGATGCACTTGGCCTCGTTGTAGGCGGGCACGAGGACGGACACCGGTTCCGTGATGGGCTCGCCCCAGTGGAAGCCGCGGCGCCGGACCCGGCGGGCGTGCGCCACGGAGAGGATCAGCATCAGCCCGAGACGCCCGAAGACCAGCACGCCGACGACGGCGAGGCCGGCGACGAGGACCCCGGTCGTCTTCTCGGACGCCTGCACCAGGAAGACCCACGCCTCGCCCTTCAGCGACTCCAGCCCGGCGACGGTGGTGTGCGCGCTCGGTGCGTCCAGGGCGCCGGTGAGGGTGTGGAAGCGGTAACCCTTGTCCTGCAGTCCTGAGATGTACTCGTCGAGCGCGGCCACGGTCTGGGAGCGGTCGCCGCCGGAGTCGTGCATCAGCACGATGGCGCCCTTGCCGCCCTTCGGCGTGGCATTGCTGATGATCTTCTGGACCCCGGGCCGGCGCCAGTCCTCGCTGTCGGTGTTGTTGACGATGGTGATGTAGCCCTTGCTGCCGATGTACTCCGTGACCGGCCAGGTGTTGTTGTCCATGTTGTGGGCGAACGACGAGTAGGGCGGGCGGAACAGCGAGGTGCGGATGCCGGCCGCGCCGGCCAGCGCGAGCTGGTTCTGGGACAGCTCCCAGTCGATGCGGCTCTTGGTCTGCAGCGACAGGTCCGGGTGGTTGAAGGTGTGCAGGCCGATCTCGTGGCCCTCGTCGACCATGCGCTGGACGAGGTCCGGGTGACGGGAGGCCATGGTGCCGGTGATGAAGAAGACCGCCCGGGCGTCGTGCTTCTTCAGGACGTCGAGGACCTTGGGCGTCCACATCGGGTCGGGACCGTCGTCGAAGGTCAGCACCAGCTCGTTGTCCGGGAGGTCCAGGCTGGCCGGCTTCCCGCCCCGGGTGTCGATGACGGGGCCGCCCTTGAGGATGTCCTTCGGGACGCGGTCGTTCGCCGCGGGCGGTCCGACGCGGTGGTCGGCGAGGACCTCGCTGTGCACGTATCCGCGCAGCATGAGCATCGCCCCCAGCGCGACGAGAACGAGCAGGGGCAGCAACAGACGCATGGGCAGGCGCCGGCGCCTGGAGCCGCCACGGGCTCGGGACGCGGGCCCGGAACGGCGAGTACGGGATGCCATGGGTGGTGGTACTCCGGGTGGTGCGGGATGGGGTGGTACGGGGACGGGTGCGGGCGGACGGTGTGCTGGACGGGCCCGGCCGGTCGGGGGCGTCGCGGTGCTGCGCGGTGGGCGGACTCAGCGACGTCCTGTGGGTCCCGCTGCGCGAGCGGGACGGGTGGGTGGAGCGGGTGAACGGTGGCCCCGGACCGGAGAGCTCGGGTTCCTCCGGCCGGCCGGGCCTGTCGGGAATGCGGCGCCCGGCCGGAAGGGCGGTGATGCGGTGCCCGGAGCGGCGGGCACCGCTGTCGCGGCGCGGTCTAGCCGGCGGCCGGCGCCTCGGCGACGGGCTGCGGCTCGGCGGGGCCTTCCGCGACCGTGCCACCGTCGCCGCCGGTGCCCGTGGTCTCGGTGGGCGGGGCCGTGGGCTCGCCCGTCGGTGTCGGGTCGGTGACCGGCGTGCTCGGCGGGTCCGCCGGTTTGGTCGGGGCCGGGTCGGTGGCCTTGGGACCCGGTGCCGGGGCGGTCCGGGTCGCGGTCGGCGTGGGCTCGGCGGACGTGCCGGAACGGCCGGGGCCGGCGGTGGCATCGGGTGCGGTGGCGCTGGAGTCGGGCGCGGGTGCCGTGGCCTCGCCGGTCGCCGGTGCGCTGCCCGGCGCGGTGGCGCCGGGGTCTCCGGCCGGTGCCGACTCGGCGGGCAGCCGCGGGGTGTCGACCTGTCCGGCCGGCGGGTTGTCCTCCTTGGTCGGCACGGGCAGCCAGGGAGCGTTGGAGTTGCCCGACAGCAGCGTGGCGACGATGACGACGGCGTAGACGCCGCAGGCCAGGGCGATGGCCATGCCGATCCGGCGGAAGCGGCGGCTGCGGCGGCCGGACTCGTCGACGAAGACGGGCCGGTCGGCGGCGGCCTCGGCGCCGGGGCCTTCCTTGACCTGTCGCAGGAACCCGTCCCCGAGCTGCACGGCGTCGAGCTGGACGGTGACCTCGTGCGGATCGTGGGTCTGCCCGGCCTCATCGGAGGCGTGCCCCGACGGGTCGGCCTGCTCCTGCCAGGGGTCGCGGACCGAGGTCCGGGTCCCCGACTCCGGGGCGAACGAGTCTGCCTCGCCGTCGCTCTGGCGGGGAATGCCGCGCAGTATCTCCGTCCCGGCGGGCAGCCGGTCGCCGGTCGCCCGGACATCACGGCCGGGGAAGACCTGCGTGGCTCTCCTGTCCCGGACTCTGCTGTCCGACGGGAGTTCCCCGGTAGCCGTCGCAGCCTCGGGCCACTCGGGTTGGGCGTCTTCTCGCCACTCTTTCACGCGCACGCACTTCCCCCCACGGGATGGTTCAGGTGCGCTTGACGACCTGAGCACTCGCCGTCGGAGCGGGCCCCCACCCGTCCGAGCGCCCCCTCTTACCACACCGTGCTCAGGGGTCGAATGTAGCGCACGCGCAGGTTCTGTGCGCACGCCGTGTCGAATCGTGTCAGTCGTGAGACGCCATGAGGACATCGTCGCCGGCCGGAATCCAGGCGCCTGCGGGCCTGGTCAACCACCCTTCCGCCGCAGCCAGACGGGCTGCCGCCCGGCGCAGCGCGTCGAACCCGGGATGGGTCAAACCCTTGCGCCACACCAGGGAGACGGGGGACAGCGGAACCGGGTCGACCAGGGGCCGCACCACCATCGACGGCAGGGCCGGGAACTCCACGACGGCCAGGACCGGGTTGCGTGTTCTGGCCATGACCCGCTGGAATTCCTCGTCTCCGACGGCCAGCGGCGCGGGTGGCGCGATTTCGATGCCCCGCCCCTCGAACAGCAGCCGCGCGAGGCCGGTCCACTCCGGCGTACGCGGATTGCCGGCGCCCGCGTAGACGCTCTCGCCGGCCAGCTCGGCGAGCGGCACGGACTCCCACGCGGCCAGCCGGTGGTCCTCGGGCAGGACGACCGCCATCGGCTCGAACCGCACGGGCTGGTGGTCGAGCCCGGACCGCAGCGCCGGGTCGAGTCCGGCGAACCGTCCGAACGACGCGTCCAGCCGGCCGGCGAGCAGTTCACCGGCGGCTCCGGTCAGGCCGCTCTCGTAGCGGGCCATCAGCTCATGGCGAGGGGCGAGTTCACGCGCCTCGTGCAGCACGCGGCGCGGTGTGACCAGGCCCGGCGAGTTGAGGTCGACCAGCAGCGGCCGGGCCTGGTCGAAGGCGGCGAGCAGTTCGTCCTGCGCCCGCAGCACCCGGCGGGCATACGGCAGCAGCCGCTCCCCGTCGGGAGTGAGCGTCACCTGCCGCGTGGTCCGCACGAACAACTCGGCCCCCAGCTCCCGCTCCAGCCGCCGCACGTCCCGGCTGAGCGCCTGCTGAGCCACATGCAACCGCACCGCGGCCCGCGTGAAGTGCAACTCCTCGGCAACGGTGACGAAGCCACGCAGCAGCCGAGGGTCGAGGTGGGCGGACATGCGGCGAACTTACAGCGGGCGGGGGGACGGGAGTGCGGGGCGCCGGTGGCACCCGCCCTCAGAGGCCGGTGTCCCTCCGGGAGGTCTCGCTCTCGGTCGCCCCCATGCCCGTGCCCTTCGGGCCTTCCGCGCCCGCCGTCGGTGAAGCCTGACCCACCCGGTGTCGAGGGACCGACCGCATCGGCGGCCTGGTCAGGGTGATCTGGCGGACGACCTGCTGGAAGCACGCCAGGGCGGCGAGGCCGGGCAGGGCGGCCGCCGCGGTGCCGAGGATCGTCCGGGGTGCCTGGACGACGCACAGCAGCACGGCGATACAGGAGAAGACCAGGACGACACACCAGGAGTGCACCGCACGGCGCTGGTGCAGCGCGGCCCGCAGCACGGACAGGGAGCCCACCAGCCAGGGCCCGTAGACCAGCAGGGGCCACCAGGTGCGCAGGCCCCTCGCCGCGGGGGACACGGCGACCAGGCGCAGGGGGTCGTAGGCGACCATGCCGCTCAGGAGGCTCACCGCGGCGGCGATGACGGCCGCCATGGCGGCGACGAGGAAGCTGGTGGTGCGGAGCAGGCCCGGGGCTTTGCGGGCCCGGACCTTGCGGTGCCGCCGGGGGACGTCCCGCACGGGCGGCAGTTCCTCGGTGATGTCCTGGAGCCGCCGCATGTGCGCGCCCGCGGCCGGGTCCGGGGCCGGAGCAGGGGCCGAGACCGGAGCAGGGGCCGGAGCCGGAGCAGGAGCCGGGTCCAGGTCCACGTCACGAGGGGCGGGGATCCTCGCCGCCTGCTCCCCGAGGGCCTCCTCGAGGATGAACGCCAGTTCCTCGGCGGGGTCCCAGGTCGGGTCCGGAGGAGTCAGGGGAGTGATGAAATCGCGGGCCGGAGCCCGATGCCGGCCGGTGCCCTCTACTTTGTCGTACATGGCGTGACCCGACTATTCCGCGAGCGCGAAAGCAGACCAATCCGTCGCACTGATCCACCGTCGGGCGAGATCCTTTTCCAACGTGCTCATGGCGTTGATGAAATCGCGCAGAACCGGCTCGGTCACCTGCAACGTTACCGGGCAACCCCCTCTGGTGAGCGTCCCGTTGACTGTCGCCGACGAGTGCGCTGGAGCGGGAATGTAGGTGTACGGGCCGAGCGTTACCGCCCAGCCGTCTTTCCTGGTCGCCTCGGTCATGTACCGACTAACCGTCGACCCACTTCGGCGGATGCGCGGCAAACGAGTGAAGGATTTTCCCGAATGAGCATCTTTTCCATGCGCCATGAGGAGCATTAGGAATCTCTATATCTCTGTATGAAGAACATGGAGGGGTGTTTTTCGCCACGGCGTTTCGGCCCTTCTCGCCACGGATCCACAACCCAGGTGCGTGAGTGCGCACGGAACAGGTGTTGGACCGCGTGATCGTCCCCGGGCGACGGTGGAGGCATGCCGCAACTCTCCCCGTACCGCCGCCTGTTCCGCCTGCCCGGCGCCCGCGCCTTCACCGCCGGGAACCTCATCGCCCGGCTGCCGATGGGCATGTTCAGCGTCAGCGCCGTCGTGATGATCGCCGGGACCCGGGGCTCGTACGCCCTCGCCGGTGCCGTCACGGCGACGGGACTCGCGGCGACCGCGCTGGTCGCGCCGTGGACCGCGCGGCTCGTCGACCGGTACGGCCAGGCCCGCGTGGCCCTGCCCGCCACGCTGATCGCCGTCCTCGGCTCCCTCTCCCTGCTGCTGTGCGTGCGCCACGACGCCCCGGACTGGACCCTGTTCGCCTCCTACGCCGCCACCGCCACGACCCCCAACACCGGCGGCATGTCCCGGGCCCGCTGGGCATATCTCCTGGCCGGCGACCCGAAGGCGCTGCACACCGCCAACTCCTTCGAGCAGGCGGCGGACGAACTGTGCTTCATGCTGGGCCCGGTGCTCGCGGCCTTCCTGTGCGGGACGTTCTTCCCCGAGGCGGGCACCCTCGTGGGCGCGGTGCTGCTGCTGACCGGCATGGTCCTGTTCACGACCCGGCGTGCGACGGAGCCCCCCGTCCGCGCACACATACCCGGCAGGGCGCCCCTGCGCGCCCCCGGCATGCCTCGGCTGCTCGCGGTCTGCCTGGCGATGGGCGGCATCTTCGGCGCGACGGAGGTGGTCACGCTGGCGTTCGCCGACGCGCAGGGGCGGCAGTCGTCGGCCGGTGCCGTGCTCGCGCTCCAGGCCGCGGGCTCCTGTGCGGCGGGCCTGCTCTACGGCGCCGTGAAACCCGCCGGGCCGGCCGCGGCCCGGCTGCCCTGGTGCTTGGCCGCCATGGCCGCGCTGCTGACCCTGCCGCTGCTGGCCGCGGCCCTCACCGGCTCGCTCCTCCTCCTGGCGGCCGCGCTGCTGGTCGCCGGGATGGCGACGGCCCCGACGATGGTCACCACCATGACGCTGGTCCAGCAGCGCACCCCCGAGGGCCGGCTGAACGAGGGCATGACTCTCGCGGTGACCGGCCTGCTCGGCGGCATCGCCGGCGGCAGCGCGCTCGGCGGCTGGACGGTGGAGCACCTCTCGCCGACGGCGGGCTACGCGGTCCCGGTGACGGCGGCGGCCGCAGCCCTGGCCCTGTCCTTGAGCAGCGCTTCGAATCGCTTCACCGAGTGCCTCGCACCCCATTGACGCCCTCACGCACCCCGCATACGTTCGATCGTCGAAGCGCTTCGACGTCGTGCGCCGGGAGAAGAGGCCCCCCACATGAAGTTCACCGACGGCTACTGGCTGCTGCGCGAGGGCGTCACCGCGGCCCACCCGGCCCAGGTCCTCGACGTCACCGAGTCGGGCGGCACGCTGGAGATCCTCGCACCGACGCGGCCCGTCCGTTCCCGCGGCGACCTGATGACCGGCCCGGTCCTCACGATCAAGGCGCACACCCCCATGCCCGACGTCATCGGCCTGACCCTGACGCACTTCACCGGCGGGGAGCCCCACGGCCCCGAGTTCGAACTCACGGCGTCGGACACCACCGCACGGATCGCGTACGACGACGACCACGCGACCCTGACCTCGGGCGACCTGTCGGTCCGGCTGGTCCGCGGCGGCCCCTGGCACGTCGAGTTCCTCGCGCACGGCCGTACGCTCACCAGCAGCGGCCACAAGAACGCGGGCATCATGCGGGACGCCTCCGGCGCGCACCACCTGCGTGAACAGCTGGTCCTGACGGTCGGCACCTCCGTCTACGGCCTCGGTGAGCGCTTCGGCCCGCTGGTGAAGAACGGGCAGGTCGTCGACATCTGGCAGGCCGACGGCGGCACGTGCAGCGAACAGGCCTACAAGAACGTGCCGTTCTACCTCACGGACGCGGGCTACGGCGTCTTCGTCGACCACCCGGGCAAGGTGTCCTTCGAGGTCGCCTCGGAGGTCGTCTCCCGGGTGCAGTTCAGCGCGGAGACGCAGGAGCTGACGTACTACGTCATCCACGGCCCCACCCCGAAGGACATCCTGCGCAGGTACACCGCCCTGACCGGCCGCCCGGCCCTTCCGCCCGCCTGGTCGTTCGGCCTGTGGCTGTCGACGTCCTTCACCACCTCGTACGACGAGGAGACGGTGACGTCCTTCATCGAGGGCATGGAGGAGCGTGAACTGCCGCTGTCCGTCTTCCACTTCGACTGCTTCTGGATGCGGGAGTTCAACTGGTGCGACTTCCGGTGGGATCCCCGCGTCTTCCCCGACCCGGCGGGCATGCTGGCCCGGCTGAAGGCCCGCGGCCTGCGCGTCTCCGTATGGATCAATCCGTACATCGCCCAGCGCTCCCCGCTGTTCGCCGAGGGCAAGGCGCTCGGGCACCTGCTGAAGCGCCCGGACGGCAGCGTCTGGCAGTGGGACATGTGGCAGCCCGGCATGGCCCTGGTCGACTTCACGTCACCGGCCGCCCGCGACTGGTACGCCGCGAAGCTGGAAGGGCTGCTCGCGCAGGGCGTCGACTGCTTCAAGACCGACTTCGGCGAACGGGTGCCGCTCGATGTGACCTGGTCCGACGGTTCGGACCCGGAGCGGATGCACAACTACTACACGTACCTGTACAACCGCACGGTCTTCGAGGTGCTGCGCAAGCACCGCGGTGAGGAGGAGGCCGTGCTCTTCGCCCGCTCGGCGACGGCGGGCAGCCAGCAGTTTCCCGTGCACTGGGGCGGTGACTGCGAGGCGACGTACGAGTCGATGGCCGAGTCGCTGCGCGGCGGCCTGTCCCTCGGCCTGTCGGGCTTCGGCTTCTGGAGCCACGACATCGGCGGCTTCGAGGGCACCCCCACACCGGCCCTGTTCAAGCGCTGGCTGGCCTTCGGGCTGCTCTCCTCGCACAGCCGCCTGCACGGCAGCAGCTCCTACCGGGTCCCCTGGCAGTTCGACGAGGAGTCGGTCGACGTGGCCCGCCACTTCACCCGGTTGAAGCTCCGCCTCATGCCCTACCTGTACGAGACGGCCCGCACCGCGCACACCGAGGGCCTGCCCGTGATGCGGGCCATGGTGCTGGAGTTCCCCCACGACCCGGGGTGCGCGCACCTGGAACGGCAGTACATGCTCGGCCCGGACCTGCTGGTCGCACCGGTGTTCAGCGACGAGGGCGACGTCACGTACTACGTCCCCGAGGGCACCTGGACGCACTTCCTGACCGGCGAGCCGGTGACCGGCCCGCGCTGGGTGCGCGAGCGCCACGGCTTCCTGAGCGTGCCCCTGCTGGTCCGGCCCGGCGCGGTGATCCCGGTCGGCGCGCGCGACGACCGCCCGGACTACGACCACGCCGACGGAGTGACGCTGCGGGCGTACGGCCTGCGGCCCGGCGACGAGGTGACGGTGCCGGTCGGGGACGTGACCTTCACGGTCGTCCGCGAGGGGAACACCCTGCGGGCGACGTGCGCCCACCCGGCGGCCGGCTGGAGCCTGGCCGCGGGCGAACGCGAGGTCCAGGCACCGCCCGGCACGGGCCTGCTCACGCTGGAGCTCGGCTGATGGCCAAGATCACGGACGTGGCACGGCGGGCCGGGGTCTCCCCCAGCACCGTCTCCTACGCGCTGAGCGGCAAGCGCCCGATCTCCGACGAGACCCGGCGGCGCGTCGAGGCGGCCGCCCGTGACCTGGGCTACCGCCCCCACGCGGGCGGCCACGCCCTGGCCGGCGGCAAGCCGAACGTCCTGGCCCTCGCGGCGCCGCTGCGCCCCGGCGTGCATGTCCCGGTGGTGATGCGGCTGGCGGTGTCGGTGGTGACGACGGCCCGCGCGCACGGCCACGACGTCCTGCTGCTCACCCAGGAGGAGGCCGGGGAGGGACTGAGCCGCGCCATGGGCACGGCCGCGGTGGACGGGCTGCTGCTGACGGACGTCGAACTCCACGACCCCCGCCTCCCCCGGCTCCGCTCCCTGGACCGCCCGTCGGTCGTGATCGGCGTTCCGGCGAACCCGCGCGGTCTGACCTGCGTCGACCTCGACTTCGGGGCGGCGGGCGAGGCGTGCGTGGAGCACCTGGCGGAGCTGGGCCACCGGACGGTCGCCCTGGTCGGCTCGCCCCCGGAGGTCTACCTCCGCAGGACGGCCTACGCCCACCACCTCATGCAGGGCTTCACCACGGCCGCCGCCCGTCACGGCCTGACCACGTCCGTCCACCCGGGCGATGCCGACCCCAGCACGGCCCCGCGGCTCGCCGAGCGGTTGCTCCGGGAGCACCCCGCCCTCACCGCCGTGGTCGTCCACAACGAACCTCTCCTGGCCCCCCTGATCGCCGCCTTCGAGCAGCTCGGCCTGCGCGTTCCCGGCGACCTCTCCGTCACGGCCGTCTGCCCCGACGATCTGGCGGCGGCGCCCCGCGTCCCGGTCACGTCCGTGTCCCTGCCGGCCGATGAGCTGGGCACCCGCGCGGTGGAACTGCTGATGCGGAAGCTGCACGGCACGTCCGTACCGCAGACGACGCTCCTGCCGCCGCGGCTGACGGAACGGGCCAGCACGTCACGCCGGGTGTCCTAGCCTTGTCACCGGCGACTCCATGACGAAGGCCCCGCCGCTCGGAAGCGGCGGGGCCTTCGCCCACATGGGATGAGTGGAGATGGCGGGAATCGAACCCGCGTCCAACGGTGCAGAATCAGGGCTTCTCCGTGTGCAGTTCGCTGCGATTTTCTCGGCCCCGGCGATCACGCGAACAAGTCGCCGACGGGCCCAGTCACTGTTTGATTTCCCATCGAACCCCGTGACCGGGCTCGATGGTTTAGTTCCCTAGCTTATGCCAGGATCCGGGTCGGGAACGCTCCCGGGCTGACACCCATTTAGGGTCCTTCAGTCACTGCTTATCAGGCAGCGAGGGCGAAGGACTGGGAATCGCGCTTGGTATTGGCGATTATTTTTTGCGACATATGGTTTACGAGATCATTGCCGCTTCCTCGACACGCTTCCCCTGCTTCGACAGCCGCTGTCGAAACCGATCATCCCCATGTTGTGTTGACAATCCCCTCCGGAGAGGGGCACGCACCCGCCGTGGGGTGCAGACACCATCGTACGTGACCAACGCAGGTCGGTGCCAGCGTATTCCCTACGCCCCGCGCTGCCTCCGCTTCACCGCCGCGATCGCGCGGTCGGTCTCCCGGCGGTCCTGCTTCTCCCGCAGCGCCTGACGCTTGTCGTACTCCTTCTTGCCCTTCGCCAGCGCGATCTCGACCTTGGCCCGGCCGTCCTTGAAGTACAGCGCGAGGGGCACGATGGTGTGGCCCGTCTCCCCCGTCTTCGACTCCAGCTTGTCGATCTCGGCGCGGTGCAGCAGCAGCTTCCGCTTGCGCCGGGCGCTGTGGTTGGTCCACGTGCCCTGGCTGTACTCCGGCACGTGCACGTTGTGCAGCCACGCCTCGTTCCCGTCCAGCTGGACGAAGCCGTCGACCAGCGACGCCCGTCCCTGGCGCAGGGACTTCACCTCGGTCCCGGTGAGGACCAGGCCGGCCTCGTAGGTGTCGATGATGAGGTAGTCGTGCCGCGCCTTCTTGTTCTGCGCGATCAGCTTGCGCCCTTTTTCCTTAGCCATAGTGCCGACCATTTTCGCACTACGGAGGCGCTCTGCGGAAAGTGGATTACGAGGGGCTCGCGAGGCCGCGCAGTACGGACCCGGCCCGCTGCAGGGCGTCCTCGTCGGTCTCCAGGTCAGGCGTGATGCCCCGGCCGTCGACCCCGCGGCCGGAGGGGGTGCGGTAGTGCCCGACGGTCAGCTCCGCGACGGAGCCGTCCGGCAGCCGGCTCGGCATCTGGACCGAGCCCTTGCCGAAGGTGCGGGAGCCCACGACGAGCGCCCGTCCGCGGTCCTGTACGGCGCCGGTGAGGAGCTCGGCGGCGCTCATCGTCCCACCGTCGACGAGCGCGACCAGGGGCCTCGTGGTGTCCCCGCCGGACTCGGCGTGCAGGACGCGCTGCTCGCCGTCGACGTCGTAGGTGGCGACCAGGCCGCCGTCGAGGAAGGCGGATGCGGCGGTCACGGCCTCGCTGACCAGACCGCCGGAGTTGCCGCGCAGGTCGAGGACGATCCCGGCGCCGGGCGGGGACTGCCGGACGGCTTTGCGGACCTGGCGGCCGGAGCCCTTGGTGAAGGTGGCGACCTTGATGACGGTGACCCGGCCGGCGAGTTCCCGCACGGTGACCGAGTCCGTGGACAGCTGGGCGCGGCGCAGGGTTTCGGTCCACGCGCGTGTGCCGCGCTCCAGGCCGAGGCGGACGGCGGTGCCGGCGGGGGCGTCGGTGGCGTCCCCGCGCAGTAAGGAGACGACCTCGGTGACGGGGCGGCCGTCGGTCTTCTCGCCGTCGACGCTGCGCAGCAGGTCTCCGGGGCGGATCCCGGCGGTGGCGGCGGGCGACCCGGCGCGTACCTTCGTCACCTCGATACGGCCGTCCCGTTCGCTGCGGGCCCACAGGCCGACGCCGGTGTACTGGCCGTCGAGGGACTCCTCGAACTCCTCGTACTCGCCCGGGGAGTAGACGGCGCCCCAGCGGTCCCCGCTGCGGCTGACGGCGCGCTTCGCGGCCTGGATCGGGGACTTGCCGTCGGCCATGGCCTCCTCGGCCGCCCGGGCGACGTCGGCGTGGTGTCCGGCCGTACCGGCGGAACGGGCCTCGTCGGGCGCGGACTTCCCCACGCCCTGGGGCAACGCCCCCGTGGCCGCACCGGCGACGAGCACGCTCGCGAACACCAACGTCAGGGCGGCCCCGCGACGGATGCGGCGGGGCTGACAGAACGGGTCACGACCTGACATGCCGGTGAGTCTAGGACAAGCGGAAGGGCCGTACGGCCGGTTGACCGTACGGCCCTCTTGGCATGCGTCACACCTTCAAGTACTTGCGCAGCGCGAAGAACGCGGCCAACGCGGGCATCAGAAGGCTCGTCGCGAGGATGAGCGGCAGCTTCGTGAGGACGGCGTCCCAGCCGATGAAGTTGATCAGCGTGAGCTGGTCGGCCAGGGCCAGTCCGTGGTCGATGAGGAAGTACCGGGCGACCAGCAGGAAGCCGCACGCGAGGGTGCCGCCGATGAGTCCGGCGACCGCGGCCTCCATGATGAACGGCGCCTGGATGTAGAAGCCGGAGGCGCCGACCAGCCGCATGATGCCGGTCTCACGCCGGCGGCTGAACGCCGAGACGCGCACGGTGTTGACGATCAGCATCAGCGCGACGACCAGCATCAGCGCCATCACCGCGCGGGCGGCCCAGTTCATGCCGTTCAGCAGCTTGAAGAGGTTGTCCAGGATGCCCTTCTGGTCCTGCACGGACTGCACGCCGTCCCGGCCGTTGAAGGCGGTGGCGATGACCTGGTACTTCTCCGGGTCCTTCAGCTTGATGCGGTACGACTCCTGCATCTGGTCCGGCGTGAGGGAGCTGGCGAGCGGGGAGTCGCCGAACTGCTCCTTGTAGTGCTTGTACGCCTGGTCCTGCGACTCGTACGTGACCGCCTGGACGACGTCCATCTTGGCGAGGTCGGCCTTGACCTGCTTCTTCTGGTCGTCGGTCACCGCGCCCTTGGCGCAGTTGGGGTCGGACTCGGCATCGCTCTTGTTGCAGAGGAAGATCGAGACGTTGACCTTGTCGTACCAGTAGCCCTTCATGGTGTTGACCTGGTCGCTCATCAGGAGCGACCCGCCGAACAGGGCGAGCGACAGGGCGACGGAGACGACGACGGCGAAGGTCATCGTCAGGTTGCGGCGGAGACCGACGCCGATCTCCGACAGGACGAACTGGGCGCGCATGGCGAAGGGTTATGCCTTTCCGTGACTCTCGGGTGCGGTCTCAGTGCTGGTAGCCGTAGACACCGCGGGCCTGGTCGCGGACGAGGCGGCCCTTCTCCAGTTCGATGACGCGCTTGCGCATCTGGTCCACGATGTTCTGGTCGTGCGTGGCCATCACCACGGTCGTGCCCGTCCGGTTGATGCGGTCGAGCAGCTTCATGATGCCGACGGAGGTCTGCGGGTCGAGGTTGCCGGTGGGCTCGTCGGCGATGAGCAGCTTCGGCCGGTTGACGAAGGCCCGCGCGATGGCGACGCGCTGCTGCTCACCACCGGACAGCTCGCCGGGCATCCGGTCCTCCTTGCCGCCGAGCCCGACGAGGTCGAGCACCTGGGGCACGGACTTGCGGATCTCGCCGCGCGACTTGCCGATGACCTCCTGCGCGAAGGCGACGTTCTCGCCGACCGTCTTGTTCGGCAGCAGGCGGAAGTCCTGGAACACCGTCCCCAGCTGGCGCCGCATCTGCGGCACCTTCCAGTTGGAGAGGCGGGCGAGGTCCTTGCCCAGAACGTGCACCTGCCCGTGACTGCACCGCTCCTCGCGGAGGATCAGCCGCAGGAAGGTGGACTTTCCGGAGCCCGAGGACCCCACGAGGAAGACGAACTCGCCCTTCGCGACCTCCAGGGAGACATCCCTGAGGGCGGGGCGGGTCTGCTTGGGGTAGACCTTGGAGACGTTGTCGAATCGGATCACGGATGCACCACGGGTCGCCGGGGGTAGATGAGCGTGACCTTACGCGAACCGGGTAGGGCACCGCAGTCACCGACCGTGGTTGCGCCATGGTTGTGCCGTTTTATACCGAGCCCCGAGGGGCGCGGGGAGACTGTGCGTACAACCACAGAAAATGCGCAGCCGCGCGACGGCCGACGGAACCTGGCAAAGTGGAGGGGGAACATTCCCACCCCCACGGACGTTGGACACGTGGAACCGGCGCAAGGAGGGCAAGCGCATGACGTACGACCGGCTGGTGTGCGCGAACTGCGCGTCCCCCGTGAACGAGGGCCGCTGCCCCGTGTGCCGCGCGAACCGCGAGCGGCTGCAGCAGGAGAACTTCCTCGCGGGCCTGAATCCGATGGCTCTGATCGCACTGCTGACGGTGCTGATCGCGGCGGTGGCCCTGCTGGCGCACCAGACCGCCTGAGGCGGCGGGCGGCCGCCCCCGGACATGGCCGAGGGCCCGGAGCGTTTCGCTCCGGGCCCTCGGTGTTGCGCTGTGCCTTGGTCCGTACGGACGCGGCTACCGTCAGGCAGCAGCCCCGCCGCGGCCGCCCACGAGGCGCGGCAGCAGACGGAAGCCGACCCCGCCGGCGATCATCGTGGCGGCGCCGATCACCAGGAAGGTGGTCTGCGCGGCACCCGTCTCGGCGAGCTCCTGACCGTTGCCCTGGGCCTGGGCCTGGGGGGCGGGGGTGGAGTCCGAGCCGATCTCGGTGAGCGAGGAGGAACCCTCCTCCTGCGGCGAGGTGCCGCCGTCGGGGTCGGCGTTGTTGCCGCCGCCGTTGCCGCCACCGTTGCCGTTGCCATTGCCATTGCCGCCACCGTTGCCGTTCCCGTTGCCCGGGTCGGTCGGCGCGTCGGTCGGGTCCTCGGTCGGCTCGGTGGGCTCGTCCGTGGGCTCGGTCGGCTCCTCGGTGGGCTCCTCGGTCGACGGCGGGTCCGTCGGGAGGTCGGTCGGCGGGTCGGTGGGAAGCTCGGTGGGAACCGGCGGGGTCGGGGTCGGGGCCGGCGACTCGTCGGCGCACAGGATGCCCAGCAGGCAGTCCTCGGTCTCCGCGGCGGATGCGGCACCGGCGGCGGTCAGCGAGGCACCGGCGGCGATCACGGCACCGGCCGCTATCCGCGCGACACGGATCCGTGTCTTCTTCGTCATGTGGTTGCTACCCCCAGTAGCTCATCGTCATTAGGCAGCGTTTGGAGCTGTGCTCGACGGGGGTAGCTGCGGTGAAGAGCCCCCCGGTTCACATGCGCCCCAGAGACACGCATGCCGCGCTTTACCCTTCCCATTTTTCAAGAACACGTCAAGGCCGTTTGCAGCCGCCATGTCCAACTACGGGGGCTATGCCGGGAGTCTGAGCCTGTGAGTGTGATGTAAAACCCGGACATCCGAGCGCAGAAAAGGCAACTACCGCCCCGAGAGCGGCAGTTGCCTTGTCGACAAACTTACTTCTCCTGCTGCTTGCGCCAGCGAATCCCAGCCTCGATGAAGCCGTCGATCTCGCCGTTGAACACAGCCTCGGGGTTGCCGACCTCGAACTCGGTGCGCAGGTCCTTGACCATCTGGTAGGGGTGCAGAACGTAGGAACGCATCTGGTTGCCCCAGGAGCTCCCGCCGTCCTTGAGGGCGTCCATCTTGGCCCGCTCCTCCTGGCGCTGCCGCTCCAGCAGCTTCGCCTGGAGAACGTTCATGGCGGTCGCCTTGTTCTGGATCTGCGACCGCTCGTTCTGGCAGGAGACGACGATGCCGGTGGGGAGGTGGGTCAGCCGCACCGCGGAGTCGGTGGTGTTGACGCCCTGCCCGCCGGGGCCCGACGAGCGGTACACGTCCACGCGCAGTTCGGACTCGTCGATCTCGATGTGGTCGGTCTGCTCCACCACGGGCAGGATCTCCACGCCCGCGAAGGAGGTCTGCCGCCGGCCCTGGTTGTCGTAGGGCGAGATGCGCACGAGCCGGTGCGTGCCCTGCTCGACGGAGAGGGTGCCGTACGCGTAGGGCGCCTGGACGGCGAAGGTGGTCGACTTGATGCCGGCCTCTTCCGCGTACGACGTCTCGTAGATCTCGGTCTTGAAGCCGCGCTGCTCGGCCCACCGCAGGTACATGCGCTGGAGCTTCTCGGCGAAGTCGGCGGCGTCGACGCCACCGGCCTCGGCACGGATGTTCACCAGCGCCTCACGGGAGTCGTACTCGCCGGAGAGGAGGGTGCGGACCTCCATCTCGTCCAGCGCCTTCTTCACGGCGGTGAGCTCGGACTCGGCCTCGGCGCGGGTGTCCGGGTCGTCCTCCTCCTCGGCCATCTCGAAGAGGACGCTCAGGTCGTCGATGCGACCGCGCAGGGTTTCGGCCTTGCGCACCTCGGCCTGGAGGTGGGACAGCTTGCTGGTGATCTTCTGCGCCTCATCGGGGTTGTCCCAGAGGGACGGCGCGGCCGCCTGCTCCTCGAGCACGGCGATGTCTGCCCTCAGCTTCTCGAGGTCCAGAACGGCCTCGATCGACTCCATGGTCGAGGAGAGGGACTTGAGCTCTTCGGATACGTCGACGACTGCCACGCCCTCCAGCGTAACGGCTCCGCCCGGCGGCCATCGCCGGGCGGCCGGAGCAGGCGGCTCAAGGGGTCTGCGGGGCCGAGTTCTGCGTGTCCTGGGGAGGTGTGCTCCCGTCGTCGTCCGACGAGGTCAGCCAGGCTCCGATGCCGATCGCCGCCGCGAGGGCGACCGCGCCCGCTCCCAGGGCCAGCCGGCGGCGCCGGGTCGCGGCGCGGTTGCGGGCCGAGCCCGGGCGGGGGGTGCCCGCGGTGCGCGGGGCCCGGGCCGTGCCGTGGGCGCCGCCGGCCAGCTCATCGGGGGCGGGGACGCGCATCGAGGTGTGGGTGTCGCGGTTGGAGTCGGCCGGCCTCGCGCCCGGGACCAGCGGGACCGCGCCCCGCCGCCGGACCCGCTCCCCGGCCGGTGCCGGTCCGGCGGGCTGCTCCTCGCGGTCGGCCTCCTCCGCGGACTCGGTGTCCGGCTCGTCCACCTCCAACGGGGGCATGCCCTCCAGCATCGGCAGCAGCTCCCGCAGCCGGGCGCCGAGCTCCGAGGCCCGCAGCCGCGAGGCCGGGGCCTTGGCCAGGCACTGCACCAGCAGCTGCCACAGCTCGTCCGGGATGCCGGGCAACGGGACGACCGTCTCCGTGACGTGCCGGCGCAGGACCGCGCCCGGGTGGCCGCCGCCGAAGGGGGTGAAGCCCGCCAGCAGCTCGTAGAGGACCGTGGCGAGCGCGTAGATGTCGACGGACGCGCGCGGGGGCAGGCCCTCGACGATCTCCGGGGCGAGGTAGTCCGGGGTGCCGATGATCTTCGTGGCCTTGGTCCGGCGCGGGGTGTCGATGAGCTTGGCCACGCCGAAGTCGGTCAGCAGCGCGCGGTGGGAGCCGCCGGGGCCGAGCGGGCCCTGCATGTCCAGGAGGACGTTCTCCGGCTTGACGTCCCGGTGCACGACGCCCGCGGCGTGCGCGGCGGCCAGTCCGTCGGCGATGTCGGCCGCGATCGCGACGGCCGCCTCGGGGGCCAGGCGCCGGTCCCGGTCCAGCCGGGTGCGCAGGTCCGTGCCGCGGACGAGGTCCATGACGAGCGCCAGGTCGTTGCCGTCGACGACCAGGTCCCGCACCGACACCACGTGCGGGTGCTCCAGGCCGAGCAGCGCCGTGCGCTCCTGGACGAAGCGTCCGACGAGTTCCTGGTCGGACGCGAGGTCCTCGCGCAGCAGCTTGATGGCGACGGGACCTTCGGGCCCCTCACCCAGCCACACCGTGCCGGCGCTGCCCCGCCCGAGGATCTGGTGGGCGGTGTACCGGCTGCCGATCTTCCGTGCCAAGGCTGCTCCTACCGACGCGTGTTGTCGCTAAAACTACGCGTCCGGAGAGCCAACCTTCACCGGGGAGGCGGAAATCACCCGCCAGGTGTCGACAAATCACCAACCCCGCAGGGCGGTTCCGGTCAGTTCGTGCCGGAACCGCTCCCGCCGAGCTTCTCGAACCAGCCGGTCACGGTGTTGAACCAGTCGGTGATCTGGTCCCAGTAGCCCTTGGTGGTGCCGATCCACTCCTGGAGCGGGCTCAGCTCCCAGATCAGCCAGCCGGCGACGAACAGGATGACGATCGTGAAGAGACAGCCCTTCAGACAGCCGAGCCCGGGGATCCGCATCGGGTTGGCGCTGCGCTGCCGCGGCTGCCGGGGCTCGCGCTGCGGCTGCTGGGGCTGCTGCGGCTGGGGTGGCGGCCCGGGCGGGGCGTAGCGCTGCGGCGGCTGGGGCCGCTGGGGCTGCGGGGCGTACTGCTGGGGCTGCTGCTGCGGGTGGCCGTAGCCGGGCCCGGGCGGGGGTGCCTGGCGGCGCGGGGGCTGCTGCTGGGGCCGGGCCACCTGGCGCTGGGGGCGGCGGCGCAGCGGGTCCTGGCCGGGGTCGAGGTACTGGACCTGCGTCTGCTCGTTGCGGTCGCGGGCCGCCCGCAGCTGGTTCTGCCAGGGGTGCGGGTCCTCGGGGCCGCCCTGCTGGCCCTGCTGTCCGGGGTGGCCGGGCGAGCCCGGCGGGACCGGCGGCATGACGGCGGTCGGGTCGGCCGCGCCCCGGTGGGGCATGACGGCGGTGGGGTCGGCGGCGCCGCCCGGGCCGCCGGTGTGCGGCATGACGCTGGTCGCGGCGTTCGGGTCGTACGAGCCCGCGCCCTGCGGGAGGACCTGGGTCGGGTCGGCCTCGCCGGACATGTCCGGCACCGGCGCGGGGGCCGGGTCGGGCACGAGGAGCATGCCGACGCCCTCGGCGGCGGCGATCTGCGCGGAATTCGAGTGCACCCCGATGCCCTCGGCGACGACGCGCAGGCCGCGGGCGAGGTTCTCGGCGCTGGGCCGCTCGTCCGGGTTCTTGCGCAGGCAGCGCTCGATGACCGTCCACAGCGGGTCGGGGACCGTGGAGGGACGGCGCGGCTCGGCGCTCAGATGCTGGTGCAGCACCTCCAGCGCGGAGCCGCCGGCGAACGGCGGGCGGCCGGTGACCAGCTCGTACAGCAGGATGCCGGCGCCGTAGATGTCGACGGCGGAGGTCTGTGGGCGGCCCTCGGCGGACTCGGGCGCGACGTACGCGGGCGTGCCGACGAACTCCTGGGTGCGGGTCAGTCCCGGGGAGTCGGCCAGGCGGGCGATGCCGAAGTCGGTCAGCAGCGGGTGCATCTGCCCGTCGTACTGCTGGAGCAGGACGTTGGCCGGCTTGAGGTCGCGGTGGACGACGCCGTCGGCGTGGCTGGCGGCGAGCGCGTCGGCGATCTGGGCGGTGAGCAGGGCGGCGGCGACCGGGCTGAACGGGCCGTTCTCGCGCAGGTAGCGGTGCAGGTCGGGCCCCTCCACGAGGTCCATGACCAGCGCCAGCAGCTCGCCCTCGACGACCAGGTCACGGACCCGGACGATGTTCGGGTGGGTCAGCCGCAGCAGGACGGACCGCTCGCGCAGGAACCGCATGACGATGTCCGCGTCGCTGGCCAGCTCCTCCTTGAGGACCTTGATCGCGACGGTCTCGCCGGGCTGCCCCGGCACGGCCGCCTCGGCGCCCGCGGTCTCACGCTGGCGGGCTCGCCAGACGGTGCCCGTGGCGCCGCGTCCGAGCGGCTCCTCGAGCAAGTACTTGCTGCCTACCGGCCGCACGTCATGCGCTCCCTGGTGCTTGCCTTGCCTGCTGGCCTGTCCGACCCACTGTAGTGCCGGGTGGCCGCGGACCGGAGTGTCGTCATTCTGTGGGTCTTACGTAGCGGCCGTCACAGCCGTTCGAAGGAAAGACGCTCACCTCGGTCTTGTGGTTGCCGGTAACGAACGTGACTGATCTCAACCGATCGCCTGTGGGTCATCTCTCAGGCACTTTTGCGGGCAGAGCCGACCAATCAAGATCACCTTTTCCCGAGCGAGGGGCGCACTGTCAGTGGCAGGTGCGAGGATGCTGGCAGTACTGGCCGACGTGCTGGGGCGGGGTGGGGGACTCCGCGCCCGGGCAGAAGGGACCGCTGACGGCGATGCAGATCCGGCTGACCGTCGTAGATCCGCTGGGCCCGTCGGCGCCGGCACGGGACCGCGCCCCGCGCAGCGACGTGCTGGTCACGGCGCCCGCCGGTACGGCGCTCGCTGCGGTCGCCTCGGCGCTCGCCCAGGTGGTCTCCGGCGGTGACGGCTCGGGCACGCCGGTGCTGTACGCCGGGGAGCAGCGGCTGGACGCCCAGCGCTGCACGCTCGGCGAGCCCCCGCTGACCGACGGTGCCGTGCTGTCCGTGGGCGCGCCCGGAGAGCCCGAGCCGCATCCCGAGCTGGACGACGCCCCCGCTCAGCTCCAGGTCGTCGCGGGCCCCGACGCCGGCGGCGTCCACCTGCTGCACGGCGGCGAGATCCGCATCGGCCGCTCCGCGGACGCCGACGTGCCCCTCGACGACCCGGACGTCTCCCGGCTGCACTGCGCGGTGACGGTGAGCACGGACGGCCGCGTCGCAGTCGCCGACCTGGACTCCACGAACGGCACGACGGTGAACGGCGCGCGGGTGGGCGGCCGGGCGGTCCCTTTCGCGCCGGGCGCGCTGCTGCGGATCGGCGAGTCGGCCCTGCGGCTGGCTCCCGCCGGGGGGCCGGGGGGCCGGGTGGAGACGACTCCGGACGGGGAGGGGCACGTGCGCGTGGCCGGGCCCGCCGGTGCCGGGGCGGAGTCCCCCGCATCCCCCGCGCGCGTGGCGGACCCGGGACCGGCCGCGCCCCTCGGTCCCACGTACCACGCCCACGGCTCGGCGCCCTGGGGCGCACCGGGCGCTTCGGGGCACCGCTCCGCCGATCCGGCTGTGGTGCCGGGGCAGGGTGGGGCGCCGAGGATCGAGAACGGAGGCGCGGGCGCGGGGCCGGAAGCGCCGCGGGGCCGGGACCAGGGCGGCTGGACCCGCCTGGCGGGCAGCGGCGGCGAGACCCATTCGGGAGGCGGCCGGAGCGAGATGCCGCCCCGGGGCGCCGGGCGCACGGCCCACGCGGGAGACGCCCAGGGAGAAGCGCCCTCGCGAGGCACCACGGACACGGCCCACTCGGGAGGCGGCCACAGCGAGGCGCCGCCCCGGGGCGCCGGGCGCACGGCCCAGGGAAGCGACAACCGGAGTGGGGCGCCGATCGCCGGCACCGGGGGTGAGCCGCGCGGTGAATCGCGGTCAGGGACCGCCGGGGCCACGCAGGCTGCCTCCGGGACTCACGGAACACACACCGGGCAGCACGCCGCCGCTCAGGGTTCGCCGCCCCTGGCCTCTCCCGGCGCCCCGGCCGACGCCGTGCGGCAGCGCGACGCGGTCCGGCCCGGGAGCGGCGCCGGGGACACCCATGCGGGTCGTTCCGGTGCCGGGGCGTTCGGCGAAGCGGCCCCCGTCCGGCCCGCGGCGGCGTACGACGCCGGAGTCGCGGACGGAGCCGGTCCTGCCGGTCCTCATCCGTGGGGCCCGGACGTGCCGGTTGCTCCCGCCGGTGCCGGCGAGTCGGCCCTCGCGGACCAGCGTGCCGGTCGTGGGCGCAAAGGCACCCCCCTCCGCGGCACCGACGTGCCCCCGGGCACCCGCAGGCGTGGCGGGCTCGGAGCGTGGGCCCGGCGACTGGCCGGAGGCCGTGGCGAGCAGACGGAAGAACCGCGCGAGGCATACGAGGACGACTCGGCCGCAAGGGTGACGGAGCACCAGCCGGTCGTCGTGCCGGCCGCGCCGGAGACCTGGCCGGACCCGGCCACGCTGCTGCTCACGGCCCTGGGGCCCGGGCCGCGGCTGTGGGAGCGCGGCCCCGGCCACCCGGAGGCGCTCGCCGTGCGCCTCGGTACGGCCGACCGGGCGGCACCGGACGGCTCAGGCCTGCTGCCCGCCGTCCCCGTGACCGCCGGGCTGCGCGAGGTCGGCGGACTGGGGCTGGCCGGACCGCGGGCGCGGCTGGCCGGTCTGGCCCGTGCCGTGCTGGCCCAGCTCACCGCACTGCACTCCCCCGACACGCTGGAGATCGTCCTGATCGCCGCGGACCGCTCCCGTCCCCTCGAGGAGCGCACCGCCGAGTGGTCCTGGCTGGGCTGGCTGCCGCACGTCCGCCCGGGGCACGGGCAGGACTGCCGGCTGCTCCTGGCCCACGACCGCGAGCAGGCCGCGGCCCGCACCGACGAACTCACCCGCCGACTGGAGGACCACCTCGCGGAGGCGGGCCCGGGCGGCAGCCCCGCGGGGATCGGCGGCGCGCAGCCGCCCAGCGGTGCCGACCCGGCCCCGAACCACTCCGTTCCGGCCCCCCGCCGCCCCTCCTGGGCCCGCGACGACGCCGGCACCGACGAGACAGCCGGTTTCCCCGGCCCGTACACGGTCGTGGTCGTCGACGGCGACCCCGGCGGCGCCGATCTGCGCAAAGCCATCGCACGGCTGGCGCTGGAGGGCCCCCGGGCCGGGATACACGTCGTCTGCCTGGCCGAGACGGCCGCCGCCTCCCCGGCCTCGCCGGTGACGGAGACGTACGAGGCGGCCTGCTCGGTGGCACCGACCTTCCGGCAGTGCGGCGCGGTCGCGCTGCTCAGCGGTGATGTGGCGACGGCCCTGCGGCTGATGCGCGTGGCCCGGGCGGGCGGTGACGGCTCACCGGCCGGGCCCGTCGGGCACGGCACCGTCGCCGCCGTCGACGCCGTCTCCGCCGCCTGGGCCGAGCGGTTCGCGCGGGCGCTGGCGCCGCTGCGGACGGACGGCCCGGCGAGCGAGCCCCAGCCGCGCGTCTCCGCACCGCTGCCGCAGGCGGCCCGGCTGCTGGACGAGCTGGGTCTGGCCCGGGCCACCCCGGCGTCGCTGATGGCGCGCTGGGCGGACGCGGCCGACGACGCCGAGGCGCTGGGCGGCCGTGTGCGCGCGGTGCTGGGCGCCGGGCCGCGCGGCCCGGTCTGCGCGGACCTCGCGGTCCAGGGACCGCATCTGCTGATCGAGGGCCCGCCCGGCAGCGGTCGTACGGAGCTGCTGCGGGCGATCGTCGCGTCGCTGGCCGCCGCCGAGCGGCCGGACCGCCTCGGCATCGTGCTGGTCGACGGCCGGGGCGGCCCGGGCGCGGGCGGTGGGCACGGCGAGGGCCTCCAGGTGTGTACTGACGTACCGCATGTCACCACGCTGCTCATGGCACACGACCCGGTCCGGATGCGGGAGTTCGCGCAGTCCCTGAGCGCCGAGCTGAAGCGGCGAGCCGAGTTGCTCGGGCGGTCCGACTTCGCCGAGTGGCACACCGGGCGTGCGCTGTCGGGCCGTATGGTCGCCCAGCGCACGGCGACGGCACGTGGCGGTGCCCAGGCCGAGGCGGCCGCCGCGGGAGGGCCCGGCGATCTCGACTCCCCGTCCAGTTCCACCCTGCGGCTGCGGCCCGCAGCGGCCCGGCGGCAGGCGGAGGCGGCCGCGCCCCCGCTCCCCCGGCTCGTGGTGGTCGTCGACGACCTGGACGCGCTGGTCTCCCCCGCCCTCGGCTCGACCGGGCGGCCCGCGGCCGGGTCGGTGATGCGCGCGCTGGAGGCCGTGGCCCGGGAGGGCGAGCGGCTCGGCATCCATCTGGTGGCGGCCACCGGTCCGTGCGCCCGTACGGCGGAGACGGAACCGGCGCGCCGGGCCACCCTGCGCGTCACGCTCGACACCCCGGCCCCGGGCCCGGACGAGCCCGCTCCCGGCCGGGGAAGGCTGACCGGTGCGGACGGGCGGGTCACGGCGTTCCAGGGCGGGCGGGTCACCGGCCGGATTCCCCGGACGGCGACGCTGCGCCCCACGGTCGTCCCCCTGGAATGGCACCGCATGGGTGACCCTCCGACCCGGCGTCCGGTGCGGGAACTCGGAAACGGCCCGACCGACCTGGCACTGTTGGCCAGCGCGCTCGAAAGGGCGGCGCGAGAGGTCGCGGCGGCGAAGGTGCCGTCGCTTCTGTGACCGGGGACGGCCTCCGGCCGCACCCGGCGTCATGGGGCCACGCGTCCCTGGTCACGAGGGAGTCACGATCCCCCGCTTGACAGCCGACGCCATCTTGCCGCCCCCGCACACCCGGGCGTAGACCAGATCGCACGGGAGCGCGCTCGACGTTCGACGAGGAACGAAGAACGGGGCAGTCATGCGCATGACGAGCAGCACCATCCGGACACGCTGGTCGCCCAAGCAGGACACGGCGACCCCCCAGCACCGCGGAGCCGCCAAGGCCGCGGCCGCCGTCGCCGCGGGAGCGCTCGCGCTCTCGCTCTCCGCCTGCGGAGGCAGCGACAAGGACACCAGTGGAAGCACGGGCGACAGCGAGGAGACCGCCAACAGCGTCACTCTTCCCAAGCTGGACGGGACGAGCCTGGAGATCGCCGCCGTGTGGAGCGGTACGGAACAGGCCAACTTCAAGAAGGTCCTGGCAGAGTTCGAGAAGCGCACGGGCGCCAAGGTCACGTTCGTGCCCGCACAGGACCCGATCATCAACTTCATCGGTTCCAAGGTGGCCGGCGGGCAGCCGCCGGACATCGCGATGCTGCCGCAGCCCGGCGCCATCAAGCAGGCCGTCGACCGGGGCTGGGCCAAGCCTCTCGGCTCCGAGGGCCTCAAGGAGCTCGGCGAGAACTACTCGCAGGGCTGGCAGGACATCGGCAAGGTGGGCGGCAAGCAGTACGGCGTCTACTACAAGGCCGCCAACAAGTCCCTGATCTGGTACAACAACCAGGTCTTCGAGAACGCCGGGGCGAGTGAGCCCGAGACCTGGCCGGATCTGCTCAAGACCGCGCAGACGGTCTACGACTCCGGCGTCACCCCGTTCTCCGTCGGCGGCTCCGAGGGCTGGACGCTGACCGACTGGTTCGAGAACGTGTACCTCTCGCAGGCCGGGCCGGAGAAGTACGACCAACTGGCCAAGCACGAGATCAAGTGGACCGACCCGTCCGTGAAGGACGCGCTGACCACGCTCGCGCAGGTCTGGGGCAAGCCGGACTACATCGCGGGCGGGGCGAACGGGGCGTTGCAGACCGACTTCCCGGCGTCCGTCACCCAGGTCTTCACCGGCGGGGACCAGCCCAAGGCCGCGATGGTGGCCGCGGGTGACTTCGCGCAGGTCAACATCCCCTCCAGCATGAAGATCGGCACGGACGCGAAGGTGTTCCCGTTCCCGGCGGTCGGTGACAACGGACCGGTGGTCTCGGGCGGCGACGCGGCCGTGATCCTGGAGGACTCGAAGGGGTCGCAGGCCCTGGCCACCTGGCTCGCGTCGCCCGACGCGGCTCAGATCCAGGCCAAGCTGGGCGGCTACCTCTCGCCGAACAAGAACGTGCCGAACTCCGCGTACCCGAACGCGGTGCAGCAGAAGATCGCCAAGGCGCTCATCGACGCCGGTGACGACTTCCGCTTCGACATGTCCGACCAGGCCCCGCAGGCCTTCGGCGGTACGCCCGGCAAGGGCGAGTGGAAGATCCTCCAGGACTTCCTGAAGAACCCGAAGGACATCGCGGGGACGCAGGCGAAGCTGGAGGCCGAAGCGGCCGCGGCCTACGGGAACTGACGTCATGACGCCGGTTCCGGCGGCAGGGGGCACCAAGCCCCCTGCCGCTCCCAAGTCGCGCAAGAGTGTGACCGGCACCCGCAGGACCGTCGCGGCGCTGTTCCTGCTGCCCGCGCTCGTCCTGCTCGGCGCGCTCGTGGTGTACCCGATCGGGTACTCGGTCGTGCGCAGTTTCTACGACCAGTCCGGTGACGGCTTCGCCGGAATAGACAACTACAAGGCCCTCTTCACCGACGAGGGCATCCGCACCGCGCTGAAGAACAACATCATCTGGGTGGTGTTCGCGCCGACGGTCGCGACGGCGCTCGGCCTGATCTTCGCGGTGCTGACCGAACGGGTGCGCTGGGGCACGGCGTTCAAGCTGGTCGTCTTCATGCCGATGGCGATCTCGATGCTGGCGGCGGGCATCATCTTCCGCCTGGTGTACGACCAGGACCCGGACAAGGGCGTGGCGAACGCGGTGTGGGTGGGCGTGCACGACACGTTCTCCCAGGCCTCGGCGTTCCCGAAGGCCCACCCGGGCCGGGACTCGCCGCTGGAGCCGGCCGGCGGCGGCGCCTTCATCACCACGTCGCCCGTCCGCACCGGCGAGCCGGTCTCGCTGCCCCTGGTGGGGGTGGCGCCCGACATGATGCCGGACGGCGCGAAGGCGGCCGCGGCGCCGGAGCCGGAGCCGGACAAGGTCACGGGGACGACCTGGCAGGACTTCACGCGCGGCAAGGGCGTCGGCACGCTCAACAGCGTCGACACGGCCGAACTGGGCTATCCCGGCATGAAGATCGAGGCCGTGAAGGACGGCAGGGTGGTGGCGTCGGCGACGGCCGCCGGCGACGGCACCTTCACGCTGCCCGCCTCGGCCGACGGGGCCCAACTCCGGCTCCCGGCGAGCAACTTCAAGGAGCCGTACAACGGCCTGGACTGGCTCGGCCCGTCCCTGGTCACCCCGGCCATCATCGGCTCGTACATCTGGATGTGGGCCGGCTTCGCGATGGTGCTGATCGCGGCCGGGCTCGCGGGCATTCCCCGGGAGCTGCTGGAGGCGGCCCGGGTCGACGGCGCGAGTGAGTGGCAGGTGTTCAGACGGGTCACGGTGCCGTTGCTGGCGCCGGTCCTCGCGGTCGTCGCCGTCACCCTGATGATCAATGTGCTGAAGATCTTCGACCTGGTCTTCATCATCGCTCCCGGCTCCTCCCAGGACGACGCGAACGTCCTCGCCCTGGAGCTGTACCGCAAGGGCTTCTCCGAGGACCAGCCGGGCATCGCCAGCGCCATCTCGGTGTTCCTGCTGTTGCTCGTGATCCCGGTGATGTGGTTCAACGTGCGTCGGCTGCGGCGGGAGGTGCGGCGATGAAGGCGAAACAGTCGCTGGGGGCCCGACTCGCCGAGGGCGTCAGTGGTGGGCTGGTACGGGTGCTCCTCATCGTGGTCGGCCTGTTCTGGCTGGTGCCGACGATCGGTCTGCTGCTGTCCAGTCTCCGCTCGCCGGAGGACATCGCGGCGAGCGGCTGGTGGAAGGTGTTCACCGAGCCGTCCCAGATCACCTTCGACAGCTACTCGAAGCTGCTGCAGAACGAGGACATCACCAGCAGCCTGCTGAACACCGTGTGGATCACCGTCCCGGCGACCCTGCTGGTGGTGATCATCGGCTCGCTGGCGGGCTACGCCTTCGCCTGGATGGAGTTCCCGGGCCGGGACTGGTGGTTCCTGGGCGTGGTCGGCCTGTTGGTCGTGCCCGTGCAGGTCGCGCTGATCCCGATCGCCGAACTCTTCGGCAAGCTCGGCATCTTCGGCTCGGTGATCGGCGTGGTGCTCTTCCACGTCGGATTCGGTCTGCCGTTCGCGGTGTTCCTGCTGCGGAACTTCTTCGCGGAGATTCCCAGAGAGCTGCTGGAGGCGGCGCGCCTGGACGGGGCCGGTGAACTGCGGCTGTTCTTCCGCGTCGTACTGCCGCTCGGCGGACCGGCGATCGCCGCCCTCGGCATCTTCCAGTTCCTGTGGGTGTGGAACGACATGCTGGTCGCGCTGATCTTCTCGGACTCCGGGAGCCAGCCGATCACGGTCGCACTCCAGACGCAGGTCCGGCAGTTCGGCAACAACATCGACGTGCTGGCACCCGGCGCGTTCATCTCGATGGTGGTCCCGCTGGCCGTCTTCTTCGCGTTCCAGCGGCAGTTCGTGTCCGGCGTGATGGCAGGCGCGGTCAAGTAGCCATCAGAGCAAGGCAGTTGGAGGGGCGGGCCGGGGGCGGGCCGCCCCTTCCGCGTTCCCCCGGATGCCGTAGCCGGCGTAACCAAGTCGGCCCACCGGCCGTTCCCGGGCCGAACGCCCGCGCCGACCGATGGATGGCCTCTTGCCCAGGTTCAGTGTCATTGTCCCCGCGTACCAGGTTCAGGCGTACCTGCACGAGTGCCTCGAATCGGTGCTCTCCCAGTCCTGTCCCGATCTGGAACTGATCGTCGTCGACGACTGCTCGCCGGACGCGTGCGGCACGATCATCGACGAGTTCGCCGCCCGCGACGCGCGCGTACGTCCCGTCCATCTGCCGGAGAACGTGGGCCTGGGCCGCGCGAGAAACGCGGGCGTGGCGCACGCGAGCGGCGACTACCTGCTGTTCCTCGACAGCGACGACACCCTCACGCCCGACGCGCTGCGGGCGATCGCCGACCGGCTGAAGGAGACGGGCGAGCCGGACGTGCTGGTCTTCGACTACGCGCGCACCTACTGGACGGGGGAGGCGATCCGCAACCAGGCGGCCCTCCAGCTCACCGAGCAGGGCCCGGCGCCGTTCCGCCTGGAGGACCGGCCGGGGCTGCTGCGGCTGCTGATGGTCGCCTGGAACAAGGCCTACCGGCGGGAGTTCGTCGAGCGGGAGGGGTTCGTCTTCCCGCCCGGTGTCTACGAGGACACGCCGTGGACGTATCCGGTGCTGATGACCGCCGAGTCGATCGCGACCCTCGACCGGGTCTGCGTGCACTACCGGCAGCGGCGGCAGGGCAGCATCCTGCGCACCACCAGCGAGCGGCACTTCGACGTCTTCGAGCAGTACGAGCGGGTCTTCGCGTTCGTCGACGAGCGTCCCGAACTGGCCCGGTGGCGGCCGGTGTTGTTCCGCCGCATGGTGCACCACCTGGCGATCGTGTACTCCCGGCGGGACCGGCTGCCCCGGGGCTCGCGGGCGGACTTCCTGCGCCGGGCCCGGGCCCACTACCGCCGCTACCGCACACCCGGCGTCCCCCTCCCCCTGCGCTGCCGGATCCACCACGTCCTGATCCGCTTCGGTCTGCACCGCACCTACCGCACCCTCCAGCTGGCGTCGGCCCTGCACCGCGGCGCCGCCCGGGCCACCGGCAAGCTGCTGCGGGGCCTGCGGTCGGCCGCCCTCAGGACCCACTACCGCGTCCAGCGCTGCCTGCCGCTGCGCGCCGACCGCGCCGTCTTCGCCGCCTACGACGGCCGTGGCCACGGCTGCAACCCGGGCGCGCTGGAGAGCGCGTTCCGCGACCTCGCGCCGCACATCCGCACGGCGTGGATCGCCCGCCGCGAGCACCACCACACGATCCCGCCCGGCCCGCGCCGCCTCGTCCCCGGGACGGCCGCCTACTGGACGGCGCTCGCCCGCTCCCGCTACCTGGTCAGCAACACCGGCTTCGACGACCGCCTGGCCAAGCGCCGGGGCCAGGTCCTGATCCAGACCGGGCACGGCACCCCGCTGGGCCACATCGGCCTCGACCTCCAGGAGCGCCCTGCGGCGGCCTGCGGCCGGGACTTCGCGCGGCTGCTGAAGGACGTCGACCGGTGGGACTACGTGCTGTCCGCCAACCTCCACACCACGCTGACCCACGAGCGCGTCCACCCCGGCCGCTACACGACGCTGGAGTACGGCTACCCCCGCAACGACGTGTTCCGGACGGCGACCCCGGCGGACGTGGCCCGGCTGCGCGCCTCGCTCGGCATCCCGCAGGGCGCGGTGGCGATCCTGTACGCGCCGACCCACCGCGACTACCGCCGCTCCCAGCGCCACACCCTCGACCTCCAGCGGATCGTGCGCCGCCTCGGCCCGCGCTTCGTCGTCCTGGCCCGCGCCCACCACGCCTACGACGCCCCCCTGACCAGCACCTGCGGCCGGGTCGTCGACGTCTCCGAGCACCCGAGCGTGGAGTCGCTCTGCCTGGCCTCGGACGCCCTGGTCACGGACTACTCGTCGCTGATGTTCGACTACGCCAACCTGGACCGGCCGATCGTGGTCCACGCCGACGACTGGGAGGCGTACGACGCGGCCCGCGGCACCTATTTCGACCTGCGCGACTTCCCGCCGGGCGCGGTCGCCCGCGGCGAGGACGAACTGATCGACATCTTCGCCACCGGTCACTGGCGCGGCTCCCGCTCGGCCCAGCTGCGGGCGGCGTTCCGCGAGCGGTTCTGCACCTACGACGACGGCCGGGCCGCCGAGCGGGTCGTGCGCCGGGTCGTCCTCGGCGAATCGGAGCTGCCGCCGGTCGTGCCGCTCGGCGAGCGCCGCCCGGTGCCCTCGGCGGCGGCCTCGCTGACCCGGGAGCCGCTCACCACGGTGCCGCTGCCGGCCGGCCCCCACGCCGTCACCGACAGCCTCTGACCACGGTTCTCACTCCGGGGAGTCCCCATGCCCTCCAGCCCGTCGCGGCCGACACCCAGCAGGCCGCCCTCCTGGCGCCCGTCCGGGCGGCCGGGACGCCCGCGCGCCGCCTGAGACGGCCCTCCTCCAGCAGACCCGCCCCCAGCGGACCCGCCTCCTGACAGAAAGAGCAGAATGCCCCGCTTCAGCATCGTCGTCCCGTCCCATGGGGTCGCGGGCCGGCTGTCCCAGGCGCTGGACTCGGTCCTCGCCCAGTCGTTCGGCGACTTCGAGCTGATCCCGGTGTGCGACGCACCCGACGCACCGGCGGCGGACGTCGTCGCCGGGTACGCCGAGCGGGACTCCCGGGTGACGCCGGTGCACTCGCCGCCGTCGGCCGGTCTGGCCGGGGCGCGCAACACCGGGCTGAAGGCGGCGGTCGGCGGCCATGTGCTGTTCCTCGACGGCGACGACGTCCTGGTCCCGGGGGCGCTGGCGGCGCTGGACGCCCGGCTGCGCGAGACCGGCGATGCCGACGCCCCGGTGGACGTCCTGTACTTCGAGCACGAGCGCACCCCCTGGTGGGAGGGCGAGCCGACCAACCCGGCGGCGCCCCTGCTCGCGCGGACACCGAAGGGGGCCTTCTCCCCCGGCCGGGCCCCGCAGCTCACGGGCGTGACGCTCCCGGCGTGGAGCGCGGTCTACCGCCGGGCGTTCCTCACCGAGCGGGGTCTCGCCTTCCCCGGCGACCACTTCACCGACGTCGGCTTCGGCGGGCTGGTCGCCCTGCGGGCGGAGCGTGTGGCGGCCCTGCGCGCGGTCGTCGTCCGGCACCTGCTGCGCAGGCAGGGCAACCGGCTGGGCCTGCCCGGCGAGCACCACGCCGAGCTGCTGGACCAGACCGAGCTGGTGCTGACGCGGGCCGCGGAACAGGACCTGCCGGCGGACCGGCTGAAGCCGCTGTTCGAGCAGCTCTTCGCCGCCGTGCTGAAGACGGCCGCCCACCCACGGCGGCTGACGTCCGGACGCCGCGCCTTCTTCCGGCGGGCGAGCGCGCTCTACCGGCGGCACCGCCCCGCCGGTTACCGGGCGCCCGGCGGCAGCGTCGGCGTCCAGCACCGGCTGCTGGCCTCGGGGTCGTACGCGGCGTTCCGGACCCTGCGCGCCGCCAACCGGACAGCGTCGCGGGCCGCCGCGCTGCTCCCCCGGCCGCGGGGACTGCGCACCCGGCTGCGCTACGCGGCCGCCCTGCGCCTCCCGCTCGACCGGAACCTCGTCGTGTACTGCGCGTACTGGGGCCGCGGCTACGCCTGCAACCCGGCCGCGATCCACGCCAAGGCCCGCCTGCTCGCCCCACAGCTGCGCTCGGTCTTCCTGGTGGAGCCGGAGGCGGTGGGCAGCGTGCCGCCGGGCGTCGACCACGCGGTGATCGGCAGCCGGAAGTACTGGCAGGTGCTGGCCCGCGCCGCGTACCTGGTCAACAACGCCAACTTCGCGGACGCCGTGGTCAAGCGCCCCGGCAGCGTGCACCTCCAGACCCAGCACGGCACCCCGCTGAAGACGATGGGCGCCGACCAGGCGACGTACCCCGTGGTGGCCGCGGCGACCGGCAGCTTCGCCAAGCTGCTGGCCCGGGTGGACCGCTGGGACTACAACCTCACCTCCAACCGGCACTCCACCGAGATGTGGGAGCGGGCGTTCCCGAGCACGCACGAGACCCTCGAGTACGGCTATCCGCGCAACGACGTCTACTGCACGGCGTCCGCCGAGGACGTCGCCCGCGTCCGCAAGGAACTGGGCGTCCCCGACGGCAAGAAGGCCCTGCTCTACGCGCCCACGCACCGCGACTACGCCACCGGCTTCGAATCGGGCCTGGACCTGGCGGAGTTCTGCGACGCGATCGGCGACGACTACGTGGTGCTGCTGCGCGCCCACTACTTCTACGACCAGGGGTCGAGCAGGAGCGGCGGCCGGATCATCGACGTCACCGGGCACCGCTCCTCGGAGGACGTGTGCCTGGCCGCGGACGCGCTGATCACCGACTACTCGTCGATCATGTTCGACTACGCCAACCTGGACCGGCCGATCGTCGTGTACGCCGACGACTGGGACGTCTACCGGGAGACCCGGGGCGTCTACTTCGACCTGATGGCGCTCCCGCCCGGCCGGGTCGCCCGCACACCCGAGGAGCTGGCGGCCGTCTTCCGCGACGGCTCCTGGGCGGACGAGTCCGCCACGTCCCTGCGGGCCGCCTTCCGGGAGCGCTTCTGCCAGTTCGACGACGGGCGTGCCGCCGAGCGCGTCGTGCGCCGGGTGCTGCTGGGGCAGCCGCCCGAGTCGATCCCGCCCGTGATCCCGCTCGCGGAGCGCGTCCCGGCCCCCGCCGCCACCCTCGTGAGGAGCTGACCGAAGAAGTGCCCCGCTTCAGCATCATCGTCCCCGTCTACAAAGTGCAGGGCTTCCTGCGCGAGTGTCTCGACTCGGTGCTCGGCCAGTCCTACGGCGACTTCGAGGTGATCGCCGTGGACGACCGCTCGCCCGACGGCAGCGGCACGATCCTCGACGAGTACGCCGCCCGCGACACCCGGGTGCGGGTGCTGCACCTGCCCGAGAACGTGGGCCTCGGCCGGGCCCGCAACGCCGGTCTCGCGCAGGCCGCCGGCGACTACGTCCTGTTCCTGGACAGCGACGACCACTACACACCCGGCCTGCTGGCCGCCGTCGCCGCCCGCCTCGCGGCGACCGGCGACCCGGACATCCTGGTCTTCGACCATGTGCGCACCCACTGGTGGGGCCGGGGCGGGCGCAGCGAGGCGGCGGACCTGCTGGCCGCGGCGGGCCTGGAGACGTTCGGCATCCGGGAGAGCCCGCAGTATCTGAACCTGTTCCTGGTCGCCTGGAACAAGGCCTACCGGCGGTCGTTCTTCGAGGAGCACGCCCTTCAGTACGCGCCGGGGCTGTACGAGGACGCGCCGGTCACCTACCGGTCGATGGTGCTGGCCGACCGCATCGCCTGTCTCGACCGGATCGGCGTGGAGTACCGGCAGCGCCGGCAGGGCGCGATCACCAAGACGCCCGGGCGCCGGCACTTCGACATCTTCGCGCAGTACGAGGGCCTGTTCACGTTCCTGGAACAGCGCCCCGACCTCGACTGGGCGCGGCCGCTGCTGCTGGAACGGGCGCTGGACCACATGCTGTTCGTGCTGGCCCGCGAGGACCGGGTACGGCCCGCGGACCGGGGCGACTTCTACCGGGAGATCCGCTCCTTCCACCGCCGGCACCTCCCCGAGGGCGGCTTCCCGCTGCCGGACGGCTGGCGCGGGGCCGAGATGCGGCTGCTGGCCTCGGCGCCCTACGAGTCGTACGCGGCGGCACGCGGGCTGCGCGATCTGCGCGCGGCCGCCCTGGGCGGGCAGCGGCGGGTGGCGAAGAGGGCGTCGGAGACGGCCCTGCGCGGCTGGTACGCGGCCCAGTCGAAACGCCCCCTCGATCCGCACCTCGCCGTCTACTCGGCGACCCACCACCGGGGTGTGTCCGGTGACCCTGCCGCGATCTACGAGAAGGCGCGCGAGATCGCCCCGCACATCCGGGGCGTGTGGGTGGTCCGGGAGGACGCGGTGGACGCGCTGCCGCCCGGCGTCGACCATGTGACGCCGGGCTCGCGGCGCTACCACGAGGTCATGGCGCGGGCCACGTACTGGGTGAACAACGTCAACTGGCCCGGCACCCTGGCCAAGCGGCCCGGCAGCGTCCACATCCACACCCACCAGGGCACCCCGCTCAAGTACATGGGCGCCGACCTGCTGACCAAGCCGGGCGCCCGGCACGGCTTCGACGTGCCGCAGATGCTGCGCCGCGCCGACCGCTGGGACTACAGCCTGGTCGCCGGGCGGCACGCGGAACGGGCGTGGGAGCGGGCGTACCCGTGCCACTTCACCTCGCTGCGGACCGGCAGCCCGCGCAACGACGTGCTGGTCGGCGCCGGTCCGGAGCGGGGCCGGGAGGTGCGCGAGCGGCTCGGCATCCCGTCCGGTGACACGGTCGTGCTGTACGCGCCGACCCGTCGCGACTACCGCCGGGGCGGCCATGTCGACCGGTTCGACCTGGCCCGGTTCGCCGAGGACCTGGGCCCCGGGCACACGCTGGTCGTCCGTCTGCACCCGTCGCTGGCGGTGGGTGTCGCGCGGGGACTCGGCCTGGCCGACCTGCACCGGCGGGGCGTGCTGGTGGACGTCACCGACGAGCCGCACGTCGAGGACGTGATGCTCGCCTCCGACGTGCTGGTCACCGACTACTCCGCCCTGATGTTCGACTACGCCCTGCTGGACCGGCCGATCGTCGTCCACGCCGACGACTGGGGGGCGTTCGCGGCGAGCCGGGGCGCCTACTTCGACGTCACGGCCGACGCGCCAGGCCATGTGTCGCGCTCATACCGCGAGCTGGCCTGGCTGTTCGCGTCCGGTACCTGGCAGGACGGGGAGGCGGCGCGGCTGCGGGCGGGCTTCCGGGAGCGGTACTGCGAGTTCGAGGACGGGCAGGCCGCCGAGCGGGTCGTCCGCCTGCTGATGCTGGGTGAGCGGGGCGGTGCGCTGCTGCCCGCGGCCCGCCGGACCGAGGGCGCCCACACACGACCCGAGGCGCTGATCGACAGATGAGGACTCCCGCGACCCCCGAGGCCGTCCCCTCCCTGCCCGGCCAGCGGGCCTCCTCGGCCCGGCCGCCGGCCGCCGCCGAGCCGCTGCGTCCGGTGCACTGGTGGCATGCCGCCCTGGTCGCCGTGCCCACCGCCGCCCTGTTCGTGCTGGGCTACCGGCGCCGCTGGATCTGCGACGACGGGCTCATCTACCTGCGCCCGGTCCGGCAGATCCTGGCGGGCAACGGGCCCGTGTTCAACGTCGGGGAGCGGGCGGAGAGTTCGACCGGCACCCTCTGGCAGTGGCTGCTCGCCCTCGCCACCTGGGTCACCGGCGAGGACCCGGCGTTCCTGGCGGTCGGGCTGGGTCTGCTGCTGAGCACCGCCGGGTTCGCGTTCGCCCTGCTCGCCACGTGCCGACTGCACCGGGGTGCGGGGCCGCTGCTCCCGGCGGGCGTGTTCGTGCTGCTGGCCGTGCCGCCGTTCTGGTCGTACATGACCTCGGGTCTGGAGAGCGGCCTCGGCACCTTCTGGACCGGCCTGTCGTGGTGGCTGCTGACGCGGACCCGGCGCGGTCAGGAGGTCCGGCAGACGTGCACGGCTGCCTTCGTGTTCGGGCTGGGTGCGCTGGTCCGGCCCGATCTGGCGGTGGTCACGGCGTGCTTCCTGGCGGCCCAGTGGTGGGTGCTGCGGCCCTCCCGGAGGGGTACGGCGGCGATGCTGGCGTCGGCGGGGGCGGTGCCGCTGGCGTACGAGGTCTTCCGGGCGGGGTACTACGGGATCCTGGTGCCGCTGCCCGCCATCGCCAAGGAGGCGAGCGCCAGCGACTGGGGCCGGGGCGCCGGGTATGTCCAGGAGACGCTCGGGCCATACTGGCTGTGGCCCGTCGTACCGGTGCTCGGCGCGCTGGCCGTCCTGCTGGTGCGGCGCACGCGCAGGCGGCGGCAGGACCGCGTGCCGGTGCGGGCCTCGCTCGCGGTGCTGCTGGCGCCGCTCGCGGCGGGCCTGCTGCTGGCCGGGTACGTCGTGCGCGTCGGCGGCGACTACATGCACGCCCGCATGATCCTTCCCGCGCTTCTGCTGCTGCTCCTGCCGGTGCTGGTGGTGCCCGCGACCAGGTTCACGGGTGTCGCGAGCGCGCTGCTGGCGGTGTGGCTGTGCGCGACGGTCAGTCCGCTGCGGGCGCCGTTCGACGTGCGCAGCACGCCCGGCTCGTTCAACGTGCGCAGCTCCGACGTGGAGGGCCTCGGCGACCACAACCCGGTGCGCACCGCCACCTGGGTGGACAACTGGCCCGCCCTGCCGGAGGGGCGCGCCATGCTGGCGCGGGCCGAGCGCGCGCCGGGGCCGACCCTGCTCTACTTCGACGCCGAGCGGCGGCTGCACGCCACGCCGATGCGGGCGGACTCCCCGTACCAGGTGGTGATCGTGGGTCGTCATCTCGGAGTGACGGGAGCGGCGGCGCCGCTGAACGCCTACGTCAACGACGCCTGGGGGCTGGCCAGTCCCGTCGGCGCGCATCTGGCGCTGGAGCGGTGGAGCTGGCCCGGGCACGAGAAGTTCCTGCGCAACTACTGGGTCTTCGCGGAGTGGGCGGCCGAGCACCCGCCGCAGCGCGACCTGCTGCGCGCCGGGGCCTCGCGGGAGGCGGTCGAGGCGGCCCGGGCCGCGCTGGGCTGCGGCGAACTCGCCGAGCTGCGGGAGTCGGTGCGCGCACCGCTCACCGCCGAGCGGTTCTGGCAGAACCTCACCGGGGCGGTCGAGCGGACCCGGTTCCGCTTCGCGCGCTGGCCGGCGGCGGCGCAGCAGGCGCTGTGCGACCGACCGGCAGGTGGCGGTAGCGGCCTCACCCGATGAAGTGATCCGAGGTCAGGGCATGCGTAGGGGCGGGAACATTCGGCGCATGCCCCAGACCCCTTCCACCCTCCTGTGAGCGCCCCGGCCCTCGTCCGGCGGGCCGTGCGCGGCGCGACGGCCCTGCGCGGCGGCCGTGCCGGGCGGCTCACCCCGTACCAGTTCTACGGCGCCCTGTTCTGGCTGGTGATGACGCTGGCGTACTGGCGGATCCCGCTGTGCTGCGACGCCGGACAGCACGCGGCGGTCGTCGAGCGCCTCAAGGCCGACCTGCTCCACCCGGCCCACACCATGGCGGACCTGCCGGGCGCGGGCAGCCCGTACTACGGCCCCTACGCCGTCGCCCAGGGCGTGCTGGCACGGCTGACGGGGCTGTCCGGCTGGGAGGTCGTGAAGCTCGCCGGGCCGGTGCATCTGCTGGTGCTGCTGACGGGCCTCGGCCGCTTCGTCAGGACCCTCACCCCACGCCCCTGGGCGCCGGTGTGGGCCCTGCTGTTCATGACGCTGCTGTGGGGCACGGTCCGGATCCTGTGGAGCGGCTACCTCGGGCTGATGTCGATGACGACGAACCTGGGCTACCCGTCCGCGATCGCCATCGGGCTGACGTTCTGGGCGTGGGCCTGGACGGGCACCCGCGCGCGGGGCGACGCCCCCGCCGTGCGGTTCGTCGGTCCGAGCGGCCTCGGCGGCTGGTGGGGGTACGCCGGGATCGGCGCCCTGTACGGGCTGATCCTGCTCACGCATCCCGTCACGGCCGCCTCGGCGCTCACCGGGGCGGTGGCGATCGTGGCGTCCCGGCAGCGCGGCTGGCGCCGGCCGGTCGTGGCGCGCTGGGCGCTCACCGGGCTGGCCTGCGCGACGGTCGCCGTGGCCTGGCCGTACTACGACGTCCTGGGGCTGGTGCGCGACACCGGCATGGACGCGATGCACCGGCAGCTGTACGAGAGGATGCTCGCCAATTCCTGGCTGGCGCTGCTCGGCCTGCCCGCACTCTGGGCGCGGGCCCGCCGGTCGGCGCGTGATCCGCTGGTGCTGATGTTCCTGCTGGAGTGCCTGCTGGTGGCGTACGGCTGGGTCAGCGGGCACTACACGTACGCCAGGGCCCTGTGGGCCCTGCTGGTGCCGCTGCAGTTCGCCCTGGCGGTGGAGCTGGCGGCGCCCCGGCCCTGGCACCGGGCCCGGCGGGTGCTGGGCGGGGCGGCGGCGGTCGGGGTGTGCGTCGGGTTCGTCACCGTGCACGCCGGGGCGGTCGTGCCGCGCTCGGCCGACCCGGTGGGGTTCCCGCAGCCGACGCGCTGGCCGTCGTACGACTGGGCGGCGCGGCACATCGGGCCCGGCGAGGTGGTGATCACCGACGGGTACCTCGCCAGTCACGCCATCGCCGGGTACGGGCCGAACCTCGCCGCGCCCATCTGGCCCGACCCCGCCCTGGACGAGCGGAAGCGGGAGCGCCGGGCGGCCGACGTCCGCGCCTATCTCGCCCCCGGCTCGACCCGCGCCGAGCGGTCCGCCGTCGTCCGCCGCTACCACGTGCGCTGGCTGCTGCTGACGCGCTGGCACCCGGTGCCCGAGGAGGCCGTGGTGGTGGCGTGGAGCAGACGGACGGGGGAGGTGCTGGCGCGGGTCGGGGGGTGACCCGCGTCGGCTCTCGGGGTTACTCGATGACGAGGTCGACCTCGATGTTGCCGCGGGTGGCGTTGGAGTACGGGCAGACCTGGTGGGCCTGCTCGACCAGCTTGCGGCCGGTCGCCTCGTCCACGCTGTCGGGCAGCTCCACGCGGAGGACGACGGCGAGCCCGAAGCCCTCGCCCTGCTTGCCTATGGAGACCTCGGCGGTCACGGCGGCGTCACTGACGTCGACCTTGGCACCACGGCCGACGAGGCCGAGGGCGCTGCCGAAGCAGGCGGCGTAACCGGCGGCGAAGAGCTGCTCGGGGTTGGTGCCCTGGCCGTTGCCGCCCATCGCCTGGGGCAGGCCCAGCGGGAGGTCCAGCACGCCGTCGGAGCTGACGGCCCGGCCCTCGCGGCCGTGGGTGGCGGTGGCGACAGCGGTGTAGAGCGAGTCCATGGAAAACCTTCCCTCTCACATCAACGTTCGGCGGCCCGCTTCCGGGCCGCCTGACATCCAGAATTAGAGCACACAATTCAGTTGTGCGCAATTGAATGGTGGGCACGAGCTATCTTGGAGGCATGAACACGCCGGACGACGACTGGCTCCGCCTGGACCAGCAGATCTGCTTCTCCCTGCACGCGGCCTCCCGCGCCTTCAACGGCGTCTACCGCGGGATCCTCAAGGACCTCGGACTCACCTACCCGCAGTACCTGGTGATGCTGGTGCTGTGGGAGCACGACGAGCTGCCCGTGAAGAAGCTCGGCGAGCACCTGCGTCTCGACTCCGGCACGCTGTCGCCGCTGCTCAAGCGGCTGGAGGCGGCCGGTCTGGTCCGCCGGGAGCGCAGTGCGCGCGACGAGCGGTCGGTGGAGGTGCGGCTGACCGAGGAGGGCGTCGCGCTGCGCGGGCGGGCGCTTCAGGTGCCGCGCCGGATCGCCTCCTCGACCGGCTTCGGCCCCGAGGAGGTCCGCGCCCTGCGCGCCCGCCTGGACGAGCTCACCACCGCACTGGACGCGGCCGCGCTCGCGGAGCCGCCGGCCGGCCCGCCGGCAGACGAGCGGTCGTAGCGGCGCCGGGCGGCACCTCGGACACGTCCGGCGGCACTTCGGACACGCCCGGTGGCACCTCGGCCCGCTCCCGCCGGACGTGGAGGCGGAGCACCACGTCGTCCCTGACGTGTTCCTCCCGGACGGCGAACTCCTCCTCCAGGACGGCGAGCTTGGTGCGCTCGACCGGGTCGGGCGGAGACCAGCGCGGGTCCAGCGCAGACCGCTCGGCGACGACCCAGACGCGGTCCACCGGGGCGAGCCGCTGCCGCAGCTCCCCGGGGGTCGCCTCCAGCCCCCACAGCGTTCCGGAGCGGGGCGCGGACTCCCGCAGCGCGATGTCCCGCGCCCGCCGGAACCCCTTCGGGTAGGCCAGCGCGGCGAGCCTGCCGACGGACGGCACGAACAGCACCGGGTCGCCGGGGCGCATCTGGCGGACGGCGAGCGCGGAGACCACGGCGAGGTTGTCCGGGCGGTGGGCGGCGGACCGGTCCTGGCGGTGCACCGGGAGCTGACTCAGGAAGGTGACGGTGAGGGCGAGGACGCCGGTGACGCCCACGGCGGCCCGCACCCGCCGGCCGCCGACCCGCATCCGCCGCCCGTCGAACCGCACCCGCCCCAGCGCTCCGGCCACCCGCCCGGCCCCGGCCGCGACCAGCAGGGACGCGCCCGCCAGCGCGTAGAGCACGTACCGGTCGTGGTAGAGCGGCCGGACCTGCGACACGGTCATCAGGATCCCCGGCGGCACCAGCAGCAGCGGCAGCGCGACCGCGGCCGTCCGCCGCTCCCTCAGTCCCACGGCCATCAGCAGCAGCGACCCCCAGAACACCGGCCCCGCCGGGCCGGGCGAGAAGTTCCGGGCCAGCTTCCCGACCCGGTCCCACCCCGGCGACACCAGCCACGCCACCTGCCCGGACTGCCCCTGCGACACCCACACCAGCGGCAGCAGGAGCAGCACCACCGCCCCCGCCGCACGCCCCCAGCCGGACCACACCCTCCTCGGCACCCGCAGCAGGGCCAGCGCCACCGCGTGCGCGGCCAGCACCGGCACCGCCAGCTCGTGCAGCACACAGGTCAGCGCGACGACCGTCCCGTACGGCCACCACGCCCGGACACCCACCCCGTCCACGACTCTCAGGAGCAGCAGCGTCGCCCCCGCCACACCCGCCGCGACCAGCGCGTACGACCGTCCCTCCTGGGCGTAGTGGCCGGTCATCGGGGTGATCGCGTAGAGGACACCGGCCCACAGGCCGACCCGGGGCCCGGCCAGCCGGACGCCCAGGGCCGCGACCAGGCCGGCGGTCGCCGTCGCCGCGCACACCGACGGCAGGCGCAGTACGACCTCCCCCGGATGGACGGCGAGGACGGCGTGCATGAACAGGTAGTACAGGCCGTGCACCGCGTCCACGTCGTGCAGCAGCCGCCAGATCTGCGGGACCGTGCGCTGCGCGACCTGGAACGTGACGCTCTCGTCGCCCCACATGCCGCCGCGGTCCAGGCCCCACAGCCCGATCGCGAGCATCACCGCCATGGGCACCGCCACGGGCAGCACCCCCGCGCCGAACCGGCCGCTCCCCCTCGACTGTCCGCTCTTCACGGCCCGATTCTGTGCCGAATCAGAGGCTTCATCAGGGTTTGATGGTGTGTTATCACTTTCATGTCATTCGCCCGGCTTACGATCCGCCATGATGAATGCCGAGAGTGAGACCGCGAGGGACACCGAGAGGCCGCCTGCCGAGGTCGCCGTCGTGGTGATCGGTCACGACGACGCCGCGCATGTGACGGACGCCGTGCGCTCGGCGCTCGCCCAGGGACCGGCCGTGCGCGAGGTGGTGGCCGTCGACGACTGCTCCACGGACGGCAGCGCCGGCCTCCTCGACCGGCTCGCCGCCTCGGAGCCACGCCTGAAGGTGATCCGCCGCCGGGTCAACAGCGGCGGCTGCGGCACCCCGCGCAACACCGGGCTCAACGCCGTGACCTCGCCGTATGTGATGTTCCTGGACAGCGACGACGTCCTGCCGCCGGGTGCGGTCGACGCGCTGCTCGCAGCGGCCGAGGGTGCGCACGCGGAGGTCGCGAGCGGCCTGTGCGTACGCCGGGAGCTGCCGTCGGGGCGCGAAGTCCCCTGGCAGCCACGCCTCTACGCGCTGCACGCCGTGGTGCCGCACCCCGCTCGGCGACCGCGTCTGGTCCACGACACGCTCTGCGTCAACAAGCTCTACCGCACCGGCTTCCTGCGGGCGCACGGCATCCGTTTCCCCGAGGGCCGCTTCCCGTACGAGGACGTCGTCTTCACCGCGCGCGTGCTCGCCGCCGCTCCGCGCATCGCCCTGGTCCCGGACCGGGTGTACGTCTGGCACGTGCGCCGGTCGGCCGAGCGGCTGTCGATCTCTCTGAACCGGTGTGGCGTCGAGAACTGGCGGGCCCGTACGGAGGCGTGCCGGCAGGCGTACGAGGTGCTGCTGGGCGCCGGGCAGAAGGACCTCGCGCGGGCGACGCGCGCCAAGTTCCTCGACCACGACCTGCGGATGTACGTGCGCGAACTGGGGTTGCGCGACGCCGCCTACCGGCGCGCGTGGTGGGAGCTCGCGCGAGCGCACCTCGCGGAGTACGACGCCGACGACTGGGCGCGCAACCCGGCCGCTCCCGGCCGACTGGCCGGGCGGGTCGTCCTGGCCTCCCCGGAGCCGCGCGACCTGCCCCGGCTGCGGGAGCTCGCGGCCCGCCCGGCCCGCCTGTACCCGCCGTACGCCCGTGCGGCGGACGGCACGCCCGTCTGGTCGGACGACCTCGCGCAGGTCTCCCTGGAGCCCCTGCAGGCCCGGCCGGTGCGCGCGCTGCCCCTCGCCGTCGACGCGGAGCTGCGGCCGGGCGCGCGCGGCACGCGGCTGCGGCTGCGCCTGCACGAGCTGTACGGGCGGGTGGCGCAGGCGGGGCCGGAGGCGGTGGACGTGGAGTGGCGGCACCGGGACGACGGGGACGTGGTGGTCCGGGGCGCGAGCGTGGCACTCGTGCCGTGCGCGGGGGGCTTCGGGACTGCTGGGGCGGCCGGCACAGTTGGGGCGGCTGGGGCTGATGGTCCTACCGGTTCTGACGGTTCTGCCGCTTCCGGTGATTCCGGTGATTCCGCCGGTTCCGTCTGCGCCTGGTCGGCGGAGACGGGCGTCGACCTCGCCGCACTGGCCGCACCCGGCGCGGGCACCTGGGACCTGCGTCTTCGCATCCGCTTCCGCGACGGCGCCGGCCGCGACGTCACGGCGCACGCGCTCACGGGCGCCGGTCTGCTGCGCCGCAGCGCCGTCCCGAGCGCCCGGCACGGCGTGGTACTCGTACAGCCGTACACCACCCACTCCGGCTCGCTGGCGCTGCGGGTGGCCCCCGGCGTGCGCGGTGTGCTGTCGGTCGCACGCGCACGACTGCGCCGCCTGCTTCACTGAGAGCACGACGACCACGACGGATCAGCGCACAGCACCACCACCACGGGTCAACTGACGAGGGGACGGCCGCACATGACCTGGTTGATCACGGGCGGCGCCGGTTACATCGGCGCGCACGTCGTACGGGCGATGACCGCGGCCGGCGAACAGGCGGTGGTGTACGACGACCTGTCCACCGGCATCGCCGAGCGCGTGCCCGACGGGGTGCCGCTGGTGGTGGGCTCGACCCTGGACGCCGAGCGGCTCGCCCGCACCCTCGCGGACCACTCGGTCACCGGGGTCGTCCACCTGGCGGCGAAGAAGCAGGTGGGCGAGTCCGTCGAACTGCCGCTGCACTACTACCGGGAGAACGTCGAGGGCCTGCGGATCCTGCTGGACGCCGTGACGGCGGCGAAGGTGCCGTCCTTCGTCTTCTCCTCCTCGGCGGCGGTGTACGGCATGCCGGACGTGGACCTGGTCACGGAGGAGACGCCGTGCGTGCCCATGTCGCCGTACGGCGAGACCAAGCTGGCCGGTGAGTGGCTGGTCCGCGCGACGGGCCGGGCCACCGGTCTGTCGACGGCGTCCCTGCGCTACTTCAACGTGGCGGGCGCGGCGGGCCCCGAGCTCGCGGACACCGGCGTCTTCAACCTCGTGCCCATGGTCTTCGAGAAGCTCACGCAGGACGCCCCGCCGCGCATCTTCGGCGACGACTACCCGACCCCGGACGGCACCTGCGTACGCGACTACATCCACGTCGTCGACCTGGCCGAGGCCCATGTCGCGGCGGCCAGGGTCCTGCGCTCCTCCCCCGGCCGCGACCTCACGCTCAACATCGGCCGGGGCGAGGGCGTCTCCGTCCGCGAGATGATCGACCGCATCAACGCGGTCACCGGCTACGACCGGCCGCCCGCTGTCGCCCCCCGCCGCCCGGGCGACCCGGCCCGCGTCGTCGCCTCCGCCGACCGCGCGGCCACGGAACTGGGCTGGAAGGCCCGGCTCGACGTGCAGGACATGATCACGTCCGCGTGGGAGGGGTGGGTGCGGCTGCACCCGGAGGCCCGGCGAGGCTGACGCAGTACGGGTCGGCCCGGAGGACCTCCTCCCCGGCCCCCTACAGCGCCCGCAACGCCTCCGACGTCGCCCTGGCCAGCGAGCCGAGATACCCCTTCGGCAGCTTGGGGTTGCGGATCACCACCGAGCGCCAGTACAGCGGGCCGGAGATCAGGTCGAGGGCGAGGTCGTGGTCGATGCCCGGGCGGAGCTCGCCGCGGCGTTCCGCCGCCGTCACAATGCCGGTGGCGACGCCGTCCTGCCCCTCGCGCAGGGCCTTCTGCAGGGCTTCGGCGATGTCGGGGTTGCGAGCCGCCTCGGCCTGGAGGTCGGGGATGACCTGCGAGGCGACGGGGTGGCGCAGCGCGCGGGACGTCACCTCGTAGAGGAGCCGCAGGTCTCCCTCCAGCGAGCCGGTGTCCGGCGCGGGCAGGCCCTGGACGGCGAGCGCCGAGACGATGTCGAGGACGAGGTGCAGCTTCGAGCGCCAGCGGCGGTACACCGCCGTCTTCCCGACCCCCGCCCGCCGCGCGATCCCCTCGATGGACATCCGCGCGTAGCCGACGGCCGCGAGCTCCTCGAAGACGGCCGCCCGGATCGCTTCCGTCACGTCCTCCCGCAGTACGGCCGCCCCCGCGGGGGCCCGGCGGCGCCGGGGCTGCTGGGGCTCGTCGGGCTTCGTCGTCATGCCGACAGCATAGGGCGTCACGACGAAACGGTTGCGTTCCGACGCTCGTCCGACGTACGCTCCCGTTACGACGATACGGTCCCGTCCCGACGTAAGAGTTCGTGAAGAGTCCGGTAAGAGCGCCACCCCGCCATCCCTCCCGGACGTCACCGCCCCAGGTCCCACGCCCTCCCCCGAGAAAGCAGCGGATGTGAGTACGGTCCTCCACACACCGCCCCAGACCCCGGCCCCGGCCCCGGCCCCGGCCGGCGACGACCTCGCGGCCCTCGCCGCCCGCCACGGCCTCTCGGTCAGCGGCGCCCGGCCCTCCCTGCCCGAGTACGTCCGCCAACTGTGGGCCCGCCGCCACTTCATCACCGCGTTCGCCACCGCCAAGCTCACCGCCCAGTACAGCCAGGCGAAGCTCGGCCAGGTCTGGCAGGTGATGACCCCGTTGCTGAACGCGGCGGTCTACTACTTCATCTTCGGCGTGCTGCTCGGCACCAAGCACGGCGTGCCGGACTACATCCCGTTCCTGGTCACGGGCGTGTTCATCTGGACGTTCACGCAGAGCTCGATCATGGCGGGCACCCGCGCCATCTCCGGCAACCTCGGCCTGGTGCGCGCCCTGCACTTCCCGCGCGCCGCGCTGCCGATCTCCTTCTGCCTCCAGCAGCTCCAGCAACTGCTGTTCTCGATGGGCACGCTGGTCGTCATCCTGCTCTGCTTCGGCGTGCCGGTGTCCGCCTCCTGGCTGCTGGCGCTGCCGGCCCTGGCGCTGCAGTTCACGTTCAACGCCGGCGTTTCGATGATCATGGCCCGGTGGGGCGCCAAGACCCCGGACATCGCGCAGCTGATGCCGTTCATCCTGCGCACCTGGATGTACGTCTCGGGCGTCATGTGGAGCCTCGACAAGCTGGCCCAGAACGACCATCTGCCGCATGTCGTCAAGGTGGCACTGGAGGCCAACCCGGCCGCGATCTACATCGACCTGATGCGCTTCGCCCTGATCGACAGCTTCCACGCGAGCCAGCTCCCCGCCCACGTGTGGGCGATCGCCGCGGGCTGGGCGCTGGTCGCCGGTGTCGGCGGCTTCATCTACTTCTGGAAGGCTGAGGAGACGTACGGCCGTGGCTGAGCACCTGAACGAGAAGATCCCCACCGTCGTCGCCGACGGCGTCGACATCGTCTACCGCGTCAACGGCACCGGCGCCGGACGCGGCTCCGCGACCGCCGCCCTCAACCGCATCGTGCGCCGCAAGCAGACCGAGAAGGCGTCGGGCGTGCGCCGGGTGCACGCCGTGCGGAACGTGTCCTTCGTCGCCTACCGCGGCGAGGCGATCGGCCTGATCGGCACCAACGGCTCCGGCAAGTCGACCCTGCTGAAGGCCGTCGCCGGGCTCCTGCCCGTGGAGAACGGCCGTATCTACACCGACGGCCAGCCCTCCCTGCTCGGCGTCAACGCCGCCCTGATGAACGACCTGACCGGCGAGCGCAACGTGCACCTCGGCGGCCTGGCCATGGGCATGTCCCGCGAGCAGGTCAGGGACCGCTACCAGGAGATCGTCGACTTCTCCGGCATCAACGAGAAGGGCGACTTCATCACGCTCCCGATGCGGACGTACTCCTCCGGCATGGCCGCGCGACTGCGGTTCTCCATCGCCGCCGCCAAGGACCACGACGTCCTGCTGATCGACGAGGCGCTGGCCACCGGCGACCGCTCCTTCCAGAAGCGCTCCGAGGCGCGCATCCGCGAGCTGCGCAAGCACGCGGGCACGGTGTTCCTGGTCAGCCACAACAACAAGTCGATCCGCGACACCTGCGACCGGGTGCTGTGGCTGGAGCGCGGGGAGCTGCGCATGGACGGGCCGACGGAGGACGTCCTCAAGGAGTACGAGGCGTTCACGGGTGACAAGGCGCCGAAGCCCAAGCCCAAGCCGAAGGCCGCCGTTCCCTCGTGAGGCCCACACGGTCGGCCCTTTTGCCTCATTGATGGCAGCATGACCGCATACGGTGCAGCTGCGAGAGGGGTCCCCGTGATGGCCGAGCTCAGTGTCGTCGTCCACGGGCCGAACGTGCAGGACCATCTGACGGAACTCCTCGACTCCCTCGCCGCCCACCCCCTGCCGGACGCCGAGGTGATCGTGGCAGCGGTCGGCGACTGGGCCCGGGAGACCGCCGAGCGGCACACCCCGGACGGCGGCGCGGTCGACGTAGTGCCGCTGCCGGACGGCACGGGCGACGCGGCGGCCCGGGCGGCGGGCGCGGCCCGGGCCTCCGGCCGCTGGCTGCACTTCGTCCACGCCAAGGACGGCCTGCCCGCCGGCGCCCCGCGCACGGTCGCCGAGCGGGTGGCCGAGCTCCCCGGCGAGGTCGACGTCCTGCTTCTGGACCACGTGCGCAGCACCTGGCACACCTCCGGCATGCCCTCCCCGGACGGCTCGCTCCTGGCCCGGGCGGGCCGCGCCGACGTCGTCCTCGACGACTGCGCGCCCCTGCTGCGGCTGACCCCGCTGCTCGGCACCCGCGTCCTGCGCGCGGACTTCTGGCGGGCGCACGAGCCGCGGCTCACCAACGACGACGAGCCGTACGCCGCCCTGGCCGCCCTGCTGCTCGCCGACCGCGTCGCCTGCCTGCCGCACGTCGCCTACGAGGACCGCCGGCTGCGCCCCGCGAGCCTGCCCCCGGTCACGCCCGAGCAGCGCTACGGCCTCGTCGAGCGCTACGAGTCCCTCCTCGACCTCACCCGCGACCGGCGCGCCGCCCACACCGTGCTCTACGACCTCATGGTCCGCGACTGCCTGCGCACCTTCGCGCGCGGCGGCATGCCGGAGGAGGTCGCGCGGGAGTTCTTCCGCCGGGCGTCCCTGGCCGCCCTGCGCCGCCGCCCCGAGGGCCACCGCCGCCCGGCCGGGCTCGAAGGCGTCCGCCGCTCCCTGCTCGAGGAGGGCGCCTACACGAAGTACCGCGCCTTCCAGGCCGTCAACCGCACCCGCCGCACCGCCAAGTCGGCCGTGCGGGCCCGGAAGCGCCAGGCCGGCGCCAAGCTCCGCGATCACCAGTACCGCAGGGCGCTCGGGCGTCCCGTCAACCCGCATCTCGCGGTGTTCTCGGCGTACTGGAACCGCGGCGTCGCCTGCAACCCCGCCGCGATCGCCGCCGAGCTCGCCCGACTCGCCCCGCAGATCCACGCGGTGTGGGTGGTCACCGAGGAGAACGCGGCCCTGCTGCCGCCCGGCACCGACCATGTCGTGCCCGGCAGCCGCCGCTACTGGGAGATGCTGGCCACCGCCAAGTACCTCGTCAACAACGTCAACTTCCCGAACGCGGTGGTCAAACGCCCGGACGCGATCCACGTCCAGACCCACCACGGCACACCCCTGAAGCGCATGGGCATCGACCAGATGGAGTACCCGGCCGCCGCGCAGGGCCTGGACTTCAAGGCACTGCTGGAGCGCATCGACAAGTGGGACTTCAGCGTCTCCGCCAACAGCCACACCACCCGCATGTGGGAGCGCGCGTACCCGTCGCACTACGTCTCCCTCGACCACGGCTATCCGCGCAACGACGTCTACTACACGGCCACGGCCGACGACATCCGCGCCGTCCGCGACCGCCTCGGCATCGCCCCGGGCCGCCGTGCCGTCCTCTACGCGCCCACCCACCGCGACTACGAGGCCGGCTGGACCCCGCGCCTGGACCTCGCCGCCCTCGCCGACCGCCTGGGCGAGGACACGGTCCTGCTCGTGCGCGGCCACTACTTCTACGGCGGCGCCGCCTCCCCGCTCACGAACCTGCGCCGCACGGGCCGGATCATCGACGTCTCCTCCTACGACCCGGTCGAGGAGCTGTGCCTGGCGGCGGACGCCCTGGTCACGGACTACTCCTCGATCATGTTCGACTACGCCAACCTCGACCGGCCGATCGTGATCTACGCCGACGACTGGGAGACGTACCGCACGACCCGCGGCGTCTACTTCGACCTGATGGCTCAGGCCCCCGGGCCGGTAGCCCGCACCCAGCAGGAGCTGACGGAGATCCTCACCACCGAGGCCTGGAACGACGAGGGCGCGGCGAAGACCCGGGCCGTCTTCCGGCGCCGGTTCTGCGAGTACGACGACGGCCGCGCCGCCGAACGCGTCGTCCGCCGGGTCTTCCTCGGCCAGGACGAAAGCTCCCTGCCACCCGTGCTGCCGATCGAGGAACGCACCCCGGCCCCGACCCCGCAGGAGGCGACCGCATGAGCACGCCCGACGTCACCGTGACGGTCATCGTCTACAACGACGCCGAACGCCTCACCCGCGCGGTCGACTCGGTCCGCCGCCAGACCCACGCGAACCTCGAGATCATCATCAGCGACGACCACTCCACGGACGCGACCCCGGCGGTGGCGCAGCGGCTGGCGGCCCAGGACCCCCGTATCCGCCACCTCCGCCTGGAGCGGAACAGCGGTGGCTGCAGCGCCCCGCGCAACCGGGCCCTGCAGATCGCGCGGGCGCCGTTCCTGATGTTCCTCGACAGCGACGACGAACTCCCCGGCAACGCCGTCGAACTGCTGCTCGCCGCGCACCGCGAACGCGAGATCGACTTCGCGATGGGCGCGGTGCAGCGGGTCCGGGTGGACAACGGCCGCCGCTCGACGTGGATGCCGCACCTGGTCGCCGAGCGCCGCACCCTCGACGGCATCGAGGCCGACCCGCGCCTGCTCTTCGAGCACCTGTCCACGAGCAAGATGTACGCCCGCGCCTTCCTCGACCGGCACGACCTGCGCTTCCCCGAGGGCATCCACTACGAGGACCAGTTGTTCTCGGCGCAGGCGTACTGCCTGGCCAAGAGCTTCACGATCATCCCGGAGCCGGTCTACCGCTGGTACGTGGCGCCCTTCGCGGCCTCCGAGGCGGCCTCGATATCGAACCAGCGGCACAAGCTCGCCAACGTCCGGGACCGGGTCCATGTCCAGCACCTGATCGACGCGTTCCTGGCCGAGAACGGGCACGAGTCGCTGCGCGAGGACAAGGACCACAAGTTCCTCAAGCACGACTTCCGGATGTACGCCGGTGACCTGCCCTACCGGGACGACGCCTGGCTCACGTCCTTCGCGGACATCGTCACCCCCTACCTCGACACGCTCACCCCGGGCGCGTTCGCCCGCCTCCCGCGCGCCGAACGCGTCGTCATCCAGCTGATCCGCGACCGCCGCCTGACGGAGGCCCGCCTGGCGGCCCGGGGCCTGGGGCACGGGGTGGCACCGAGGCGAGTGGTCACCGACTCGGAAGGCCGCACCTACTGGGGGGACCGGATCCCCGAGTCGGAGTGGTCCCGCCGCGAACTGGACATCTCCGACCTGGAGCTGGAGACCCGCCCCTTCCCGAGCGCCCAGTTCCGCCACGAGATCAAGGAGATCACCCGGGGCCCGGGTGCTTCGGTCGACCTCACGATCCGCACCTACGACCCGGCCCTGCGCCTCCCCGTCGGTCCCCATCGCGCGACGCTCCTCATCGCCCCGGGCGGCCGCCGTCTGCGCGTGCACTTCCGCCTCTCCCCCGTCCGCCCGGGCCTCTTCGAGGGCCACGCCCACCTGGACCTCGCGGCGGCCCCGCTTCCCCTCCAGGGCTTCGCGGGCATCCGTCACCCGTTGCTCCGCCTCCAGCACCAGGGCCTGTCCCACACGGGCCTGCTGCTGGCCCCCCTGACCTTCCCGACGCTGACGACATGCGTCCCGTCCCACCACCTGACCGTGGAACCGGAGGGCCACGGCCCGGGCCGCCTTCAGGTCCGCTGGGAACCGGTGGGAGTGACGGCGAGGGTGATCCGCCCGGCGGTGCACAGGGTGGCCCGCCCGAGGGTGAAGAGGGCGGCGCGCTTGGTGGCAAGCGCCCTGAAGTAACCACCTGCCTACGGGCAAGCGCGCCTCCGGGGCGGCACGGGTGGCGCCGAACTGCGGGCATACGTGCCGCGAGGGGACGCACGCGTGCGCAGCACCCCCCGCTGCGGGCATGCGTGCCGCTAAGGGCGGCACGGGTGGGCGCAGCGGCACCCCGCTCCGCCGGGTTGCGGACCCACCCGGCCTCAGCCGTCCCGCAGCACCACCTGACGCACCACCGCGTACAACACCTGCCCCTCCGGCCCCCGAGCGACCTCACGCAATCCGACGCCCCGCATCCCCACCCCCGCCACAACCCACCGCACCCCGTACTCCCGCAGAATCTCCCCCCGCTCCTCCTCCGTCGTCCCGGCAGCGAAGTACCTCCGTACAGCCCCTGCCCTACGCCCCTCGTCCGGCAGGAAGAAGTCGGGATACCCGGGCGCCACCGTGTACGCCCCGTACGCCGGGATCTGCCGGGCCGGCCGCCCCTCCCGCGCCATCACCACATCCCCGTACCTCACCCAGGGCGTCAGCCAGTAGTACCCCGCCCACGGCCGCCGGTACTTCTCCGCGACGGCCTGAGGAAGATCCGCCCGCTTCACCACGTACCCGACCGCCCCCACCTGCGTCCAGGCGCCCAGAGCCAGCGCCGCGCCCAGCACGCACGCCCACCCCACCCGCACCCCGCGCCGCCCCGCCTCACACACCTCCACGGCCACCGCGAGCTGCGCCGGGATCAGCGCCGCCGGCAACGCCCGCCCCCACGAGTAGTGGCCGCTCACCCCACCCGCGGTCACCACCACGACCCCCAGCACGAAGAACACCACCAGCGGATCCCACCGGTCCCGCCACCCGCGCACCCCGAGGGCCACCACTCCGAGCAGCCCCAGCCAGTACCGCCCGACCAGGTCGTCGTACAGCGGCCGGTGCACCGCCTCCAGCCCGCCGCCCTCCCCGAACAACGCGAAGAAGTCGTAGTACGGCCACAGCGCCAGCACCCCGAACCCCACCGCCAGCCCGCCGCCGAGGCGGAGCCACACCTCCCGGCCGGGCCGCGCGGCGACCACCGCCGCGACCGCCCCCAGCGAGGCCACCACCCCCGAGAACTGATGGCACAGCAGAATCACCGCCCACAGCGCCCCCAGCCCCAGCCACACCCCCCACCCGGCACGGCTCCGCTCCACCGCCCGCCTCAGCCACGCCCAGAGGTGGAACGCCAGCCCCAACGCGAACACGCTCGGATACGACACCGTCAGCGCGAGCGAGTTGAGCCCGTAGAAGCCGCTCCAGTTGAACAGGACCGTTCCCCACAGGAACAGCAGGCTCAGCACGGCCAGCGGGGGCGCGGCACGATGGCCGGTCAGGGTCCGTACATAGCGCCACACCCCCGTCACCAGCAGCCCGAGCCCGGTCAGCGCCCCCAGGCGCAGCACCACGAACACCGACAGTCCACTCACCCGCGCGACACAGCCGAGCACCAGCATCCAGGGCGAGTAGTACGGGCTCGGCGTGTCCGCGTCGACCAGCGGATTGCCCGGGTCGACGAGGTCGTGCCGCAGGCGCTGCACGGTCGCGGCGTGCATCCCGAGGTCCCCGGCCCAGGGCAGCCGGACGACGACCAGGAGCAGCAGCAGGACGACCAGCGCGGCGGCGGCCTGCGCGGCGACGACGGCCGGTCTAGGCGCGACGCGCATCGTGCTGGAACACCCAGGTCCGGTGGACGAGGAGGCGGAAGGCGGAGGCCGGCACGATGGACAGCGCCACTCGCTCCTCGGAGACATGCACAGTCACGCCCCAAGCCTTAGCCGGATCCGGCGACTCCTCCACTCGAATCGCCCTGGGGCACGCCAAGAAAAAGCGCCCCGGGCCGGAATCGGCCCGGGGCGCCTGTCACGCCATGCGCCCTACGAATGCGTCCGCAGCAGCGTCCTCATCGTGCGCATCGCCACCGACAGGTTGGCGAGGTCGAACGCGTCCGAGCTCTGGATCTCCTCCAGGGTGCTGCGGGCCCGGCCGAGGATCGCCGCGTTCTTCTGTTCCCAGGCCTTGTAGCGCTGCTCGGGCGTCGAGGTGCCGTTGCCCACCGCCAGGACGTCGGCGGTGAGCGCCGCGTGCGCCGCGTACAGGTCCTCGCGGATCGCCGCGCGTGCCATGGACTGCCAGCGGTCGGCGCGGGGCAGCTCGATGATGCGGTCCATGAGCTGGGTGATGCGCAGCCGGTCGGCGAGGTCGTAGTAGACCTCGGCGACGTCCAGCGGCTCCCGGCCCATGCGGTCGGCGATCGAGACGATGTCGAGCGTCGGGAAGGCCGAGGAGAAGCCCGCCACCCGGGTGGCGAGTTCGTCCGGGACGCCGACGCCCGTCAGCTCGTCGTAGATCTTCTGGTACCACTCCAGGTCAGCGCCGCGCAGCAGCTTCGGCAGCTGCCCCCAGACCTGCTCGACCCGTTCGGCGAAGAACTCGACGGTCCCGGCGAGCTCCAGCGGCTGCGGCCGGTTGTTGAGCAGCCAGCGCGTGCCGCGCTCCACCAGGCGGCGCGCATGCAGCCGGATGCGGGTCTGGACCTCGGCCTCGACCTTGTTGTCGAGCGCCTCGACCCCGTCCCACACCGGGGACTGGCGGAAGATCGCCCGGGCCGCGGTCTGCGCCCGCACGATCTCCTCCAGCGACGCGCCGGTCTCCTCGCGCAGCCGGTGCAGATACGTCGTACCGCCCGTGTTGACCGTGTCGTTGACCAGGACGGTCGTGGTGATCTCGCGGCGCAGCGGGTGGCCGTCGAGCCGGTCGGGGAACTGCTCGCGCAGCTCGGTCGGGAAGTACGCGTGCAGCAGACCCTTCAGGTACGGGTCGTCCGGCAGCGAGGTGTGCAGCAGCTCCTCGGCGACGGTGATCTTCGTGTACGCCAGCAGTACGGCCGTCTCCGGGCCGGTCAGGCCCTGGCCCTGGGCGAGCCGCTCGCGGATCTGCCGGTCCGTGGGCAGGAACTCCAGCGCCCGGTCGAGGTGCCCCTCCCTGACCAGGTGCTTCATGAAGCGCTGCTGGGCGTGGAGCATGTCCTTGGACTGGGCGAGGGCGTTGCCGATCGCCGTGTTCTGCGCGTAGTTGTTGCGCAGCACCAGGTGGCCGACCTCGTCGGTCATCTCGGCGAGCAGCTTGTTGCGCTGCTTGACGGTCATGTCGCCGTCCCGGACCAGACCGTTGAGCAGGATCTTGATGTTCACCTCGTGGTCGGAGGTGTCCACGCCCGCGCTGTTGTCGATGGCGTCGGTGTTGATCCGGCCGCCCTGCAGCGCGAACTCGATCCGGCCGAGCTGGGTCAGGCCGAGGTTGCCGCCCTCGCCGACGACCTTGACGCGCAGGTCCTTGCCGTCGACGCGGATGGCGTCGTTGGCCTTGTCACCGACGTCCGCGTTGGACTCGGCCGAGGACTTGACGTACGTGCCGATGCCGCCGTTCCACAGCAGGTCGACCGGCGCGTGCAGGATCGCCTTCATCAGGTCGGCCGGGGTCAGCTTGGTGACCTTGGCCTCGATGCCGAGGGCCTCGCGGATGTGCGCGTTGACCGGGATCGCCTTGGCCGTGCGCGGAAAGATGCCGCCGCCGGCCGACAGCAGCTCCTTGTCGTAGTCCTCCCAGCTGGAGCGGGGCAGCTCGAACAGGCGGCGGCGCTCGGCGTAGGAGGTGGCGGCGTCCGGGTTCGGGTCGATGAAGATGTGCCGGTGGTCGAAGGCCGCGACCAGGCGGATGTGCTCGGAGAGCAGCATGCCGTTGCCGAACACGTCACCGGACATGTCACCGATGCCGACGACCGTGAAGTCCTCGGTCTGGGTGTCCACACCCATGTCGCGGAAGTGCCGCTTGACGGACTCCCAGGCACCGCGGGCGGTGATGCCCATGCCCTTGTGGTCGTAACCGGCGGAGCCGCCGGAGGCGAAGGCGTCACCGAGCCAGAAGTTGTAGTTCTCGGCGACACCGTTGGCGATGTCGGAGAAGGTCGCGGTGCCCTTGTCGGCGGCGACGACGAGGTAGGTGTCGTCCTCGTCGTGCCGGACGACGTCCGCAGGGGGCACGACCTCGCCCGCGACCATGTTGTCGGTGATGTCGAGCAGCGCCGAGATGAACGTCTTGTAGCTGGCCACACCTTCCGCGAGCCACGCGTCCCGGTCCACGGACGGGTCTGGCAGCTGCTTGGCGACGAAGCCGCCCTTGGCGCCGACCGGCACGATGACGGTGTTCTTCACCATCTGCGCCTTGACCAGGCCGAGGATCTCGGTGCGGAAGTCCTCACGCCGGTCGGACCAGCGCAGGCCACCGCGCGCGACCTTGCCGAAGCGCAGGTGCACGCCCTCGACGCGCGGCGAGTACACCCAGATCTCGAACGCCGGGCGCGGCGCCGGCAGGTCGGGGATGGCCTGCGGGTCGAACTTCATGGAGACGTAGTCGTGCGGCCGGCCGCCCGCGGCCTCCTGGAAGAAGTTCGTCCGCAGGGTCGCCTTGATGACGGTGAGGAAGGACCGCAGGATCCGGTCCTCGTCGAGCGAGGCCACCTGGTCGAGGGCCGCGTCGACCTCCTCCAGCAGCGCGTCCACGATCTCGTGCCCCGCGCGCTGCCGGTCCGGCGACATCCGCGCCTCGAACAGGGAGACCAGCAGGCGGGTGGTGTGGACGTTGTTGCGGAGGGTGTCCTCCATGTAGTCCTGGCTGAACGTCGACGCCGCCTGGCGCAGGTACTTGGCGTACGCCCGCAGCACCGTCGCCTGACGCCAGGTCAGCCCGGCGCTCAGCACGAGGGCGTTGAAGCCGTCGTTCTCCGCCTTGCCGGTCCAGGTGGCGGCGAAGGCGTCCTGGAAGCGCTCACGGGCGTCGTCGCCGAAGTAGTCCCCGCCGTTGGAGCGCGGCATGCGCAGGCCGAAGTCGTAGATCCAGGCCACGCTGCGGTCCGAGCAGCGCAGCTCGTACGGCCGCTCGTCGACGACCTCGACACCGAGCCGGTTGAGGACCGGCAGGACGGCCGAGAGGGAGATCGCGTCGCCCGTGCGGTAGATCTTGAAGCGGCGCTCCTCGGGGGCGGCGCCCACCGGCTCGTACAGGCTGAGCGCGAAGTCCTTGTCCGCCTCGCCGTTCAGCTGCTCCAGGTGGACGAGGTCGGCGACCGCGGCGCGCGGGTTGTGGTCGGCCTTGTAGCCCTCGGGGAAGGCGTGCGCGTACCGGCGCATCGCTTCGGCCGCGTGCTCCTCGCCGAGCTCGGCGTTGAGCGCCTCGGCGAAGGCGTCCTCCCAGGAGCGGGCGGCCTCCACCAGCCGGGCCTCGATGCGCTCCTTGTCGGAGTCGGACAGCTCCGGCAGCTCGGTGCCCTGCGGGACCCGGACCACGAAGTGCAGCCGGGACAGGATCGACTCGGTGTTCCAGGCCGTGAAGTCGACGCTGATGCCGCCCAGTTCCTCCTTCAGGATCTCGATGATCCTGAGGCGTACGGCCGTGGTGTAGCGGTCGCGCGGGAGGTAGACGAGGGCGGAGTAGTAGCGCCCGTACTCGTCCTGGCGCAGGTAGAGCCGGAGGCGCCTGCGCTCCTGGAGGTAGAGGACGGAGGTGACGATGGACTGCAGCTCGTCGACCGGGGTCTGGAAGAGCTCGTCGCGCGGGTACGTCTCCAGGATCTGCGTCAGGTCGCGGCCGTCGTGGCTGTTGGGCGAGAACCCGGCGCGCTCCAGGACCTCCTCGACCTTGCGCCGGATGACCGGCACCCGGCGCACGGACTCGGTGTAGGCGGCGGAGGAGAACAGCCCGAGGAAGCGGCGCTCGCCGATGACGTTGCCGTCGGCGTCGAACTTCTTGACGCCGATGTAGTCCAGGTACGACGGCCGGTGCACGGTCGCCCGGCTGTTCGCCTTGGTCAGCACGAGCAGCTTGTGCTCGCGCGCCTTGGCCCGGGCGTCGGCGGGCAGCCGCTCGAACGACGGGCTGACCGGGTGGCTCTCCTCGGCCGCGTGGTGCGGGTCCGCGCGCAGTATGCCGAGCCCGGTGCCGGGCACGGCGGCCAGCGAGTCGTCGTCGCGCAGCTGGTACTCGCGGTAGCCGAGGAAGGTGAAGTGGTCGTCGGCCAGCCAGCGCAGCAGCTCGCGGGCCTCCTCGACCTGGGGTCCGGGCAGGTCGGCGGGGATGGGCTCGTCCGGCAGCCCCTCCGCCAGCCGGATCGCCGCGTCCCGCATCTTGCCCCAGTCCTCGACGGCCTCACGGGCGTCGGACAGCACGCGCAGCAGGTCGGCGGTGATCTGCTTCAGATCGGCCCGGTCGGTCTCGCGGTCGATCTCTACGTGGATCCAGGACTCGACGTGCGCGTCGTGCGGCAGGTCGCCGGTCGCCGGGGTCGACAGGACCTCGATCAGCTTGCCGGTGACATCGCGCCGCACCACGAACTGGGGGTGGATGACGACGTGGATCCCACGCCCCTGCCGCGTCAGCTCATTGGTGACGGAGTCGACGAGGAAGGGCATGTCGTCGGTGACGACCTCGACCACGGAGTGGCTGCAGGTCCACCCGTTCTCTTCCACCGTGGGGGTGTGCACCCGCACGTTGGCCGTGCCCTGGGGGCGGTTTTCGGCCAGCCGGTAGTGCGATACGGCAGCTCCGAAGACATCGACCGGGTCGCGGTCGGTGAGGTCCTCCGGGGCCGTGTGCAGGTAGTAACGCTGGAGGAACGTGAGGAGGGTCTCGCGGTCCGGGGCTTCCTGGGCGTCTGGGGTCTCCTCGCCCGTCGACCCGGTCGGTAGGTGCCCCCCGACCGGGCTGTTCTCAGCTACCCGGGCGGCCCTCTCGAGCAACTCGGCCTTGGCTTCGTCCAGCTTGGTCTGCATTGTCCTCTGGCTCCTGTCGCGCGCCGTTGCGTGACGTAGAAGGAAGTACGGCCTCTGCGCTTACGACCTCACGTCGTGAAAGGGGGTATCCGGTCTGTTCCGACGCTATGCCGCAAGGTGAGATGAGCGGGGGTGTCTGAGCCATTCTTGAGCTGTGCCACCGGTGTGACGCTGCTCTCTGCGACGCCTGGGTACGGGTGATGCTCGGCGTCCCGGGAGTCCTCGATGCCACGTCCCGCCCGCGAAGACCAGCGACCGCCGCCCGGTCACGGATGTCGTCCGTGCTCTCCGGGCGCAGGGCAGGGACGACGACGTCCCCGCGAACTATCGCGCTGATCACGCCACCAAGGCTATCGCTCCTTACAGGGGCTCCGTCATGAGCCGTATGTGTACAAAACCAGCCCTGGAAGTTTGACGTTCTGCACAGTGCGGCTACGGGTTTCGGTCAGGCCGCGAGCCGCTCGGCCTCCGCAACCGCTTCCTCCAGCGTGTCCACGACAGGCACCCCGACGGCTTCCAGACTCACCCGGCTGTGCGACCCGCCGGTGTACAGCACGGCCCGGGCCCCTACATGCAGAGCGGCCACCGCGTCGTCGGCCGCATCCCCGATCACCACAGTCCGCTCCGGCGCCACCCCGCTCAGCGACGCCAGGTGCCGCACCATGTGCTCGGCCTTGCTGCCCCCCGACGGCCCGGTCCGCCCGTCCACCCGTATGAAATGCGGCTCGATACCGAACCCCCGCACCAGCGGAACGAGCTCCTCGTGCACGTACATGCTCAGAATCGACTGGCTGCGCCCCGACGACCGCCACCCGGCCAGCAGCTCCACGGCCCCCACCGTCAGCCCGCACGTCGTCCGGTGCTCGGCGTAGTACCGGTGGAAGATGTCGTCCATGGCCTCCCACTCGGCCTCGGTCGGCAGCCGCCCCATCAGCCGCTCATAGAACTTCGGCACCGGTACGCAGTACAGCTCCCGGTACTTCTCCAGCGTCAGCGGCTCCAGCCCCAGCTCGGCGAAGGCCGCGTTCGTCGCCCCGATGATCGCGTCGATGTCGTGGAACAGCGTCCCGTTCCAGTCCCAGACAATGTGCGCGCCCGTCTTCATCCCCATGCCAAAAAAGTACCCGGCCCCGCTGACAATCAAGAGAACGGCACCTCAACGCGCCCCCCGCGGCCGGTTCAGTCCCCGCGCCCCACCAGGTTCGCGATCTCCTGCGTGGCGAACCACAGCAGCTCGTGGTCCTCCGCCCCGTCCACGACGAGCTGCGCGTCCTCGTCCCCGCCGTCCGCCGCCGGCAGCGCCTCGGCGGCCGCCGTCACATCGGCCTGCGCATCCTCGGCGTCGATGTGCACCGACGCGGCCTTGCCCAGCGGCACCGCACCCTCGACCCGCACCTCACCCGGCGCCGCCGGATCGAGCCCCCGGCCGGGATCCGCACTCGCGGCCCGGTCGGCCACGTCGACGGCGATCACGACCCGGCGCCGCGGCGCCTCGGGCTCCGCCGCCAGCAAGCGCAGCGAGGCCAGGGCGGCCCGGCCGAGCGCCGCGTACTCCAGTTCCTCGACGTCGTCGGAGACGTACCACTCGCGCAGCCCGGGGGTCACGGCGTAGGCGACGAACGGCCCGGCTCCCAGCTCACCCGTCTTGTACGCCTCGGCGAGACCGGGGAGGGTCAGGGGCACGTAGACACGCATGGCTGGCCGCTTTCGTGGTCGTGGTCGGAGGGCTCCGGAGGGCCTTCAGGATACGTGCGGGGCGTCCCCTTTCGAGTCCCGCCCCGTGACGCCGGACGCGTCCACCCTGGGCCCGAAATTCACCCGGCGCACCCCTGCGCCTTCGGGCTCCACGCCCCCGACATCACCCGGATAGGTGAACATTCCGGCGCCCGCGACCCGAATCGCGCTTCCTTGCCGCCGCCCCCGTCGGCACCGTACAAGATCACCGACCCGAAGTTACTCCCCGGTATCCGCCGGGCCCACGAAACGGGGACCCCCATGCACAAGGTCATGACCAGGACCCAGCCACGCCCGACCACCCACCCACCGACCCGCCAGGACGCACGCCGCCCCACGACACCCACGGCACTCCGCCCTACAGCGAGCACCACACCCCGCGCCCCAGGCAGCGCCGTACCCGGCACTCCCGCCGGCACCGCACCCGGCACACCCGCCCGCACAGCACCCCGCACCCCCACGAACACCACGCCCCGCCCTCCCGTGAGCACCACGCCCCGCACTCCCGGCAGCACGGCATCCCGCAGCACCTCGCCCCAACCCCCTGCGGGCACCGCTCCCCGCACCGTCGCCGGCTCCGGAGCCACACCGCCCTCCCCGGCCGGCGCCGCACCCCCGCGCTCGCCCGGCAGCGGTCGGGCCCGGCCCCCTGCTGCGGGCGGCCGTCCACCGGCCTCCGCCCGCACCAGGGCCTCCCGCACCCGTCCGGCGGACACACGCCCACCGACCCTCTCCGCGACCCGCACAGCCCCGCGCAGGACCACGGAAGCGACCACCACCCCGGCACGCACGGACACCGCTGCCCCGGCCTCCACCGAAGCCGCCCCACGCGTCCCGGCCCAGGGCTCCCGTCACGCGGCGGTCCCTCAGCTCCTCCCCACCGACCTCTTCGCCGACCTCCTCGTCGCCGTCCTGAGCGGCCACCGCCCCGTCCACTCGATGCTGCGCCACACCCGCGGCCGCGCCTACGACGAACTGGCTTGGCTGGCCGAACGCGGCCCCCTGCGCACCCGCGGCGCCCGCCCCGTCGTCCGCGACATCGGCTACTTCGAACCCCGCCCGGGCGCCATCGAGGCCTTCGCCCGCATCGGCGCCGGTGACCGGCTGCGCGCCATGGCCTTCCGCCTGGAACTCGGCCAGGACCGCCGCTGGCGCTGCACAGCGGTAGAACTCGGCGGCCCCCGCCCGCCCCGCCCAGAGGCCGACTGAAGCCGACCACGGCCGTTCTCAGGCCGAGGTCGCACCCATCCACCCTCACCCGAACAGGAGGAGGGGCCGGACACCCTCAGGTGTCCGGCCCCTCCAGCCGCTACGGCGCCTTTGCAACCGTCACTTCTTGCGGCGCCCCCGGCTCCGCGCCTGCTTGCGCCGCTCCGCGCGCGTCAGACCGTCGGCCTCGGAGCGCACCGGCTCGCCGTCCTCGTTGAAGTCGCCCTCGATGGTGCCGCCCTCGCCGTCGACCGTCGGCGCGGAGAAGTGGAGGTTGCGCCGCTGCGGGACGTCGAGCCCCTTGGCACGGATCTCCGGCCGGGAGCCCGCCTGCGCCGGCACCGCGTCCTGCTTCTCGAGGTCGGCCACCGGCTTGGTGTCCTCGACCGGGACCTCCTCGACCTGCTGCTCGACCTGGACCTCCAGGTTGAACAGGTAGCCGACGGACTCCTCCTTGATGCCCTCCATCATGGCGGTGAACATGTCGAAGCCCTCGCGCTGGTACTCGACCAGCGGGTCCTTCTGCGCCATGGCGCGCAGGCCGATGCCCTCCTGGAGGTAGTCCATCTCGTAGAGGTGCTCGCGCCACTTGCGGTCCAGGACCGACAGCACGACCCGGCGCTCCAGCTCACGCATGATCTCGGAGCCGAGCTGCGCCTCACGCGCCGCGTACTGATCGTGGATGTCGTCCTTGATGGAGTCGCCGATGAACTCGGCGGTCAGGCCGGCCCGGTCGCCGGCCGCCTCCTCCAGCTCCTCGACCGTGACGTTGCACGGGTAGAGCTGCTTGAAGGCGCCCCACAGCCGGTCGAGGTCCCAGTCCTCGGGGAAGCCCTCGGCGGTCTCGGCCTGGACGTAGGCGTCGATGGTGTCGTCCATGAAGTGCTGCACCTGCTCGTGCAGGTCCTCGCCCTCCAGGACGCGGCGCCGCTCGCCGTAGATGACCTCGCGCTGGCGGTTGAGGACCTCGTCGTACTTCAGGACGTTCTTACGGGTCTCGAAGTTCTGCTGCTCGACCTGCGACTGTGCGGAGGCGATCGCGCGCGTGACCATCTTGTTCTCGATCGGCACGTCGTCCGGGACGTTCGCCATCGACATCACGCGCTCGACCATCTGGGCCTTGAACAGCCGCATCAGGTCGTCACCGAGGGAGAGGTAGAAGCGGGACTCGCCCGGGTCGCCCTGACGGCCGGAACGACCGCGCAGCTGGTTGTCGATGCGCCGCGACTCGTGCCGCTCGGTGCCCAGCACGTAGAGCCCGCCGAGCTTCTCGACCTCGTCCTTCTCGGCCTGGACGGCCTTCTCGGCCCGCTGGAGCGCCTCGGGCAGGGCGTGCGCCCATTCCTCGATGTGCTCCTCGGGGTCGAGGCCGCGCTGGCGCAGCTCCGCCTCGGCGAGGTCCTCCGGGCTGCCGCCGAGCTTGATGTCCGTACCACGGCCGGCCATGTTGGTGGCCACCGTGACGGCGCCCTTGCGGCCGGCCTGGGCGACGATCGTCGCCTCCCGGTCGTGCTGCTTGGCGTTGAGCACCTCGTGCTGGATGCCGCGCTTGCTGAGCTGCTGCGAGAGGTACTCGGACTTCTCGACGGAGGTGGTGCCGACGAGGATCGGCTGGCCCTTGCGGTGCTTCTCCTCGATGTCGTCGACGACCGCCTCGAACTTGGCGACCTCGGTCCGGTAGATCAGGTCCGACTGGTCCGCGCGGACCATCGGCCGGTTGGTCGGGATCGGCACCACGCCGAGCTTGTAGATCTGGTGGAACTCGGCGGCCTCGGTCATGGCCGTACCGGTCATGCCGCACAGACCGGGCTGTTCCTTGCCGTTGTGGTCGTGGCGCTTGTAGAGGCGGAAGAAGTTCTGCAGGGTGATCGTGGCGAGGGTCTGGTTCTCGTCCTTGATCGGCACCGCTTCCTTCGCCTCGATGGCCTGGTGCATGCCCTCGTTGTAGCGGCGGCCGGCGAGGATACGTCCGGTGTGCTCGTCGACGATCATGACCTCGTCGTCGATGATGACGTAGTCCTTGTCCTTCTTGAAGAGTTCCTTCGCCTTGATGGCGTTGTTCAGGTAGCCCACGAGCGGGGTGTTCACCGACTCGTAGAGGTTGTCGATGCCCAGCCAGTCCTCGACCTTGCTCACGCCGGACTCGTGGATGGCGACCGTGCGCTTCTTCTCGTCGACGTCGTAGTCGCCGGTCTCCTCGATGCCCTTGAGCGGCTGGCCGGCCTCGCCCCGCTTGAGGCGCTTGACCAGCTTGGCGAAGTCGCCGTACCACTTGGTGGCCTGGTCGGCCGGACCGGAGATGATCAGCGGCGTACGGGCCTCGTCGATGAGGATGGAGTCGACCTCGTCGACGATGGCGAAGTTGTGGCCGCGCTGGACGAGCTCGTCCTGGGACCACGCCATGTTGTCGCGCAGGTAGTCGAAGCCGAACTCATTGTTCGTGCCGTACGTGATGTCGCAGGCGTACTGCTCGCGGCGCTGAGCCGGCGTCATGTTGGCCAGGATGCAGCCGACCTCCAGGCCCAGGAACCGGTGGACGCGGCCCATCATCTCGGAGTCGCGCTCGGCCAGATAGTCGTTGACGGTGATGATGTGGACGCCCTTGCCGGACAGGGCGTTGAGGTACGCGGGCAGCGTGCCGACGAGGGTCTTGCCCTCACCGGTCTTCATCTCGGCCACGTAGCCCATGTGCAGGGCCGCGCCACCCATCATCTGCACGTCGTAGTGACGCTGGCCGAGGACGCGCTTGGCGGCCTCGCGGACGGTGGCGAACGCCTCGGGCAGCAGGTCGTCCAGGGTCTCGCCGTCGGCGTAGCGCTGCTTGTACTCATCGGTGAGGGCGCGCAGCTCGGCGTCGGAGAGGTCGACGAAGTCCTCTTCGATGGAGTTGACCTGGTCCGCGATGCGGTGCAGCCTGCGCAGGATCTTGCCTTCGCCTGCACGCATGATCTTCGAGAGGACGGACACGGGGGTTGGTCTCCTTGCCGGTCGGGCCTGGGACGGTCGGTTACCACTTGACTTACTGAGCAACGGCCATCGTATGCGAGGACCCCACCGCGCCGGGAGGGCCTGCCGTGACGGCACCGTCCGCTGCTTCAATTCTGATTCACGACTGCTTCAAAGGGGACAACGTGCGGCCCCCTCGGATAGTGCCGCACCCCTCCACCGAATTGCACAAAGCGTGATCACCCCCTCACTGACGGCAAACCGATGGCATCGCGGTCGGCCTCCGAGCAGAATCGGCCGATGGACCCCGTCACCCTCACCACGGACCGCCTCCTGCTGCGCACGGTGGGCCCCCGGGACACCGACGCGGTGTACGACGCCTGCCAGGACCCCGACATCCAGCGCTGGACCACGATCCCCTCGCCCTATCTGCGCGAGCACGCCCGGAGCTTCACGGAACAACTCGTCCCGGACGGCTGGGCGGACGGCTCCATGTTCACCTTCGGCGTCTTCCCGCACTCCGGGGAACTGGCGGGCATGCTCGGCATCACGATGCGCGCCCTGGGCATGGGCGAGATCGGCTTCTGGGCCGTGAAGCGGCACCGCGCCAACGGCTACATCACCGAGGCCGCCCTCACCGCCTGCCGCTGGTCCTTCACCCACGCCGCGCTCGACCGCGTCGAATGGCGCGCGGAGGTGGGCAATCGGGCTTCCCGCGCGGTGGCGGAGCGAGCGGGTTTCACGATCGAGGGCACGCTGCGCTCCGCGACGAACAACAAGGGAGTACGCCGGGACACCTGGGTGGGCTCCCTGCTCCCCTCGGACATGGGCCTCCCGTCGACGGCCCCCTACCTGCCGGCGCGCTGACCGGCTCGGCCGCCCAGACAAACCCGCAGGTCACACCCCGTTGTCAGTCCCACCCCATACTCTGCGAGCATGACCACCCCGCGCCCCACCGCAGACCTCTCCGCAGACGAGGCCCGCAGAATCGCGCTCCGCGCCCAGGGTTTCCTCGGCGCGCCCGACCGCCGCTCCGGCGTCCGCGGCGTGCTCCGCCACCTGGGCGCGATACAGCTCGACACCATCTCGGTCCTGGCCCGCTCCCATGAACTCGTCCCGTACGCCCGTCTGGGCGCGGTGGGCCGGAAGACGGTCGAGGACGCCTACTGGCAGGACACGCACTCCTTCGAGTACTGGTCCCACGCCGCCTGCATCCTCCCCATCGAGGAGTGGCCCCACTTCGCCTTCCGCCGCCGCGCCTACCGCAACCGGCCGCACTGGAACCACGAGCTTCCCGATGGTGCCTACGACCAGGTCATCAAGCAGCTCCGCGCCGAAGGCCCCCTCACCGCCACGGAGTTGGGTGGCGCGAAGAAGACGAGCGACTGGTGGGACTGGTCCGGCTCCAAGGTCGCCGTCGAACGCGCCCTGATGTACGGCGAGGTGGTCTGCGTGGAGCGCCGCGGCTGGAAGCGCGTCTACGACCTCGCCGAGCGCGCCGTCCCGGAGGAGCTGCTGCACGACGAGCTGGACGACACCGAGTGCCTGCGCCGCCTGGTCGCCCTGGCGGGCCGTTCCCTCGGTGTCGGTACCCGCGCGGACATCGCCGACTACCACCGTCTCAAGGGAGAGCAGGTCGACGCGGTGATCGCCGACTCGGGCCTGGTCCCGGTCTCGGTCGAGGGCTGGGGCAAGCCGGCCTGGGCCGACCCCGCGGCCCTGGAGGCCCCGCGCGGCCGCCACCGCACCACGCTCCTGTCGCCCTTCGACTCCTTGATCTGGGAACGGGCGCGCACGGAGCGGATCTTCGGCTTCACGCACCGCCTGGAGGCCTACGTCCCCAAACAGAAGCGCGTGTACGGCTACTTCGCGATGCCGGTGCTGGCCGGCGGGCATCTCGTCGGCCGCGTGGACCCGGCCCGCGAGGGCCGCACCCTGGTGGCCAAGCAGGTCGCGCTCGACGGCCCGAAGGCGGTCCCGGCCGTCGCCCAGGCCCTGGCGGAGGCGGCGACCTGGGTGGACTGCACGGACGTCCGTGTGGAACGGGTCGACGCACCGGAGCTGCGCGAGCCCCTGACGAAGGAACTCGCCCGCGTTCTTGGCTGAGACCGGGCCCTAGCGGATCTCGAGGATCTTCTCCCGCATCGCGTACACCACCGCTTCCATCCTGGAGTGCAGCTGCAGCTTCTCCAGGATGTTGCGGACGTGGTTCTTCACGGTGTTCTCGGAGATGAACAACTCCTTGGCGATGTCACGGTTGTTCATTCCCGTGGCGACCAGCTTGAGGACTTCCAGTTCGCGGTCGGTCAGGCGCGGCGCGGGCACCAGCCGGCGCTCGTCCGTGCGCTGGATCATCGACTTGAACTCGGTGAGGAGTTTCGACGCCATGGACGGGCTGATCTGCGACTGCCCGTCCGCCACCGCGCGAATGGCGGTGGCCACCTCGTCCGTGGAGATCTCCTTGAGGAGATAGCCGGTCGCGCCCGCCTTGATGGCCTCGTAGAGATCGGCTTCCTCGTCGCTGATCGTCAGCATGATGATCTTGGCGCTGGGTGCCACCTCCTTGATGGAGGTGCACGCCTCGATCCCGCCCCGCTTGGGCATCCGCACGTCCATCAGGACGATGTCGGGCAGCAGGTCGGCGGCCTTCTCGACGGCCTCTGCGCCGTCGCCCGCCTCCCCGACGACCTGGATGTCCTCCTCGGCCGCGAGCACGATCTCCAGGCCACGGCGGAACAAGGCGTGGTCGTCCACCACAAGGACTCTGATCGGTTCCTTGCGTGGAGTCCCCGAGTCCGGGCCCATGCCGACGACGCCGTCGTCGGCATCCTCGTCACGCATCGGTCCGAAGCTGTCCGCCATCGTTCCTCCCCCTGAAGGCTGTGGCCTGAGGTCCTGAGCCATCGCCAACCCAGAGCAACGACCCACCGGTTGGGTCGTGGCCACCATGATTTCATGCCCGGACGGCGCCGGGGTGCCGCAGCGGGGCGCGAAGTGGTCGCACGGGGGTGCCCCTGGGGGCGCACACGCGCTCCAGGGGCACCTGTTCCGCTGTCACCCGGCACGGTCAGCCGCCGAGCGCACCGCCCGCGTCCTGGGAGTGCGCTTGTGTGACCATCGTGTCCGTGCTCAGGTGGATCACGCCGTAGTCGTAGGCGTGCCGTCGGTAGACGACACTCGGTTCCTTGGTCTCGGAGTCGACGAACAGGTAGAAGTCGTGCCCGACCAGCTCCATCTCGTAGAGAGCCTGGTCGAGAGTCATGGGGGCTGCGACGTGGGTCTTCTCGCGGACGACGATGGGGCCGTCACCCTGCACTTCCAGCGAGCCGATCTTCTTCGTGGGTACGGCCTCGGGCTCCTCCTCGGGAGCCGGCACCAGGCCGTTTCCGTTGAGCGTGGCCACGCCCGGGACGTGGTCGGCGACCTCGGCGGCCGGGATCCGGCGCGCACCACGGCGCGAGTACCGCTTGTCGTGCTGCCTGCGCAGTCGGGCTTCCAGCTTTTCCGCCGCCAGGTCGAGCGCCGCGTACGGATCGCTCGCCGCTGCCTCCGCCCGGATCACCGGACCGCGGGAGCGGAGCGTGATCTCCACTCGGTCACAGCGGTCGGCCTGCCGGGGGTTGGGCTCCTTGGACACCTCGACGTCGAGGCTGATCACCTTGCCATCGAGCTTCTGGATCTTCTCCAGCTTCAGCTTCTCGGCCACGTGCTTCCGGAACCGCTCGGGCACCTCGGTCTTGCGGCCCTTGACGACGATGTCCACGCAGAACTCCGTTCCCGGATCGCTCCGCTTCGGTGCGGAGCGTCTCCCTTTTGCACCAGGTTCCGGTGAGTCCCGGAACCTCGGACTCGGTGACTTCCACCTCCTCCCCCGTGAGCGAGATCTCCACTCCACCGTCGCGAGTGATGAAGAAAAACCCGCAGCACGGCATTCGGATTCGTGAGGTGTGGCCTGCGGCTTTCCCTCTCAACCGAACATATCTCGCCCGGACGGATGTCGTCACCCTCTACTGCGGCGTACCTCCGTTCAGGTGAATAGGCCCTCTCGTTACCTGCAACGACACAAGATCTCAGTCAGTTCCGGTTTATTTCGAAAGAGTCCGGTGATGCCGCGACCACCGCCGCACACACCACCTCAACCACTCCGCCGGCGTCCACCGCGCCCGCGTTTACCTGCCGGGCGGGCCGTCGGCCCGTCCTCTCTCGCCTTGATCCGACGTTCTGTTCCTCTCTGCTTTCCCACGTCTCTCCCCCGTACACGGCCGAAGTCCAAGCAGCGCTCGGAATCGGCCCCGTCGCCCCGGGCGGGATCTCCGGGCGGCACGAGACCGCCCGTACGGCTCGCGCGGCCTCCGCCAGGGAGGCCCCCGTGGTCATCACGTCGTCGACGAGGACGACCGGCCCTCCGGAGAGCAGCCGGGCACCTCCGGGAGCCACCGCCAGCGCGCCCGCGAGATTGTCCAGTCGCTGCCGGGAGTTGAGCCCCGACTGGTCGGCCACGGCCCGCCGCTGCCGCAGCACGCCGACCACCCGGGCCGGAAGTCCCTTCCGCCGCAACTCGCCCGCAGCCGCGAGGGCGATCCGCCGCGCCGGATCATGTCCCCGGGCCCGCACGGCCCGCCGCCCGGACGGCACCGGCACGAGCAGCACGGGAGCCCTGCCGCCCCGGGACCACGCCACCCCGGCGCCCGACCCGGCCGAGGCTCCCCGGAGCCCCGCACGCACGGCTCCCGCCAGCGCCACCCCGAGCGGTCCGGCGAGCGCCAGGGCACCCCGTTCCTTGTGGGCCAGCAGCGTCGCCCGGACCTCGTCCGCGTACCGGGCCCCCGCATGCACCGCGGGCAGCCCGGGCGGCTCCGGCGCCGGCCGTACCCGATGCACGGCTGCTCCGCTCAGCACCGCACGGCACCGCGCGCACAGCACCGTACGAGGCACCCCGCAGCCCCCGCACTCGCCCGGCAGCACCAGGTCGGTGAGGTCCTGCCACCACTCCCGCATGGCCACCACTGTGCCGACCCGGGCTCGATCCGGCCACCCCTGTGGACAACCACCTGTGGACAACCGACCGCCCCCGCCACCTGCGTGTCCCCCACACGAGCGACGCCCGCAGCAGCCACGAGCAGCAGCCCCCTGCACGCCCCCCGACGCACCTCACCCCGGATAGACCGGCGCCGTCCCCTCCGTCACCTTCTGCCACTGCTCCCCCGACGGCAGGCGGACGATGCCGTCCACCGAGTACGCCACCAGCGGCAGCTGGTCGTCCTCGGCGGCGGTGACCTCCTTGACGCCGGTCAGGGCCGCGGGCGTCGGCACGTCCGGCGTGGAGCCGTCGACCTGGACGTACCGCATCTGCTCGACGCCCCCGTGCTCGCGCCCGACCACCACGAGCCGGCTGTCCCCGGCCCACGACATGGTGGTGACCTGCTCCAGCTCCGGCGTCGCGGAGCGCAGTTCGACCACTCTGACGGCCGGCTTCGCACCCGGCTTCTCGTCCCGCTCGATCAGCCCGATGAGCAGGGTCTTCTTGCCGCCCTTCTCCACGACGAGCGCGATCCGCACCCCGTCGGCGGCGACCCGCACGGACTGGATCCGTCCGTCCAGGTGCGGCATGCGCACCTGGACGGGATCGCCCTTGCCCTCCTCGAAGAGGAGCAGCCGGGGATGGTCGGGGTCGCGGTCGGCCACCCACAGGCCGTCGTCCGCGTCCCAGCTGGGGGTCGTCAGCCGGTCCTTCTCGGCCCCGCCCTGGCTGCGCAGCACCGGCTCGCCCAGCGAACCGCCCGAGACCAGCGACCCCACGTACAGCGACTTGCCGTCCAGGCTGACGCCGGCCGCGGTGTGCTCGTCACGCGACACCGCCGCCGACCGCAACGCCGTGTCGCCGTCACCGAGCGCCCCCGGCGCCGGGTCCGGCTCGGTGCCGCTGCTGCCCGCGGGGATCCGTACGAGGCGGTGCTTGCCGTCCACGAAGTACAGGTAGTCGGGGTGCCGCGCCGAGCTCCGGGAGGCCGCCGCGTCGGCCGCACCCTGCGTGAGCGAGCACAGCTCCGCCCCGTCGGCCCGCAGCTCGACCTCGTCCACGGCGGGGCTGAGGTTCCGCAGCGTGAACAGTATTTGTGCGGCCATCTCCTGGCAGCGGTTGGTGCCGATGCCCGCTGCCTTGTCGTTGAGCGGGACCGTCAGCTTGTTCCGGTCGTCGGGCGTCAGCGCGCCCGCGTCCTTCGCCAGTGCCGTACCGGTGGGGAAGCTCGACCTGACGACGGGCCCGAGCCACCGCGTGGGTCCGTTGAGCAGGGTGCTCACCATCTGCGTCATGGGCTCCACACGCCGGCGCACGTAGACGGGGTCGGCGACCGCCGTGGGCGGCGCGTTCGACCCGGCCGCGACGGTGTTCGAAGCGAAGTAGTACTTGCTGACGGACATGTAGTTGCGCTGGAAGTCCGACTCGCCCATGACGACGCCCTGCGGCAGCGAGTCGATCCGCCACTGCCGTTCGTCGTCCTGCGTCAGGTGCACGCTCCTGCCGTACGCCCCGGTCGCCGGCGCGTACGCCTGCTGCGCGTCGACGGTGGCGACCTTGGTGCCGGTCAGCATGTACGAGATCTCGCCGGTGTCCTCACCGCCGCCCCCCGCCTCGGGCTTGGCGCCCGGCCCGTCCGTCAGCACCGTGGCCGACGCCTCGGGCCGCCAGGTCTTCGCGGCTTCACCGGTCAGGTACTGTCGCGCGGTCTTGTAGTGCGGATCGTCGCTGGTGAGCGCCTCCAGGAAGCCCTGGACGATCTCCGAGGGCGGCGCGTCCTCCCCCGGTGGCACGGCGAACACCCGCACCTGGGTCTCCTGGCGCGGTGTGGACTCCACACCCCGTAGATCCCCGCTGTCCGGCATCGAGGCACACCCCGCCAGCACCAGGACGCCACAGGCGGCGTACGCCATCACGCGCGCGTGCCTGCGCCGGCCGCGCCCCTCGCGGTCAGCGCCCACGAGATGCCTCCCCTTGCCTGTCCACGTGCCCCGGCCCGGTCTCCCGGCTGCCCGGGCCTGTGGAGCCGTCGTCCTCGTCCCGCGGGCCGTTCACGACCGGACCCCGAGTCGGTCCGGGGCCGCCGGCACCCTCGTCGCGCGCCGTCCCCTCAGGGCCGCTCACACCCCCGCGGGGGGCCGACTGCTGCGCCCCCGCCGATTCGTCCTGCCTTCGCGTGCCCGAGGCGGGCCTGGGCACCACACGCGAACCATTGCCGGGCAGCGCCGTCGGATCCGCCGTGGGGGCCGCACGCGGCGGTATCGGGTCCCGCTTCGCCCCCTGCGGCACCGGCCCGCTCACCGGCTGCGCCGGCACGGTCGCCCGCTTCTCGCCGTCCCCGCCACCGCACGGCAGACCGGCGTCGTCGAGTCCCCGGTTCCGCCGTGAGTCCTTGGGCTCCAGCGGTATCGGGGAGCCCCGCAGCGGCTCGTCGGCGGTCCTGGGCAGCGTCAGCCGGAACTGCGAGCCGCCGCCCGGCTCGCCCCACGCCTGCAGCCAGCCGCCGTGCAGCCGCGCGTCCTCCAGGGCGATGGACAGCCCCAGACCCGTACCACCCGTGGTACGCGCGCGTGCCGGGTCGGCCCGCCAGAAGCGGCTGAACACACGGGTCGCCTCGCCCGGCTTGAGCCCGACCCCGTAGTCCCGCACCGCCACGGCGACCGCACCGCCCGCCGCGGCGAGCTTGACGACGACATCCTTGCCCTCGCCGTGCTCGACGGCGTTGACCACGAGGTTGCGCAGCACGCGCTCCACGCGCCGGGCGTCGGCCTCGGCGACCACGGGCTGCTGGTCTCCCAGGATCCGGATCTGCGTGCCCTTGCGCTCCGCGAGCGGCTCGGCCCCGCTGACCACCCGCCGAACGACGTCCCTGAGGTCTATCGGCTCCGCCTCCAGAGCCGCGGCACCCGCGTCGAACCGGCTGATCTCCAGCAGGTCCGCGAGCAGCGACTCGAACCGGTCCAGCTGGTCCGCGAGCAGCTCCGCCGACCGCGCGGTCACCGGGTCGAAGTCCTCACGCGCCTCGTGGATGACGTCCGCGGCCATCCGTACGGTCGTCAGCGGCGTACGCAGCTCGTGCGACACGTCCGACACGAACCGGCGCTGCATCCGCGACAGGTCCTCCAACTGGCTGATCTTCAACTGGAGGTTCTGCGCCATCTTGTTGAAGGCCTCACCGAGCCGCGCGATGTCGTCCTCGCCGGTGACCTTCATACGCTCCTGAAGCCGCCCGGCCGACAGCCGCTCGGCGATCCCCGCCGCCATCCGCACCGGCGTGACGACCTGCCGCACCACGAGCCAGGCGATGGCCCCGAGCAGGACGACGACGAACAGCCCGGCCGTCGCCAGCGTGCCCTTGACCAGGCTCAGCGACTTCTCCTCCTGGGTGAGCGGGAAGAGGTAGTAGAGCTGGTACGGGTCCCGGTTGGGGTCGTTGACCTGCTGGCCGATGACCAGGCCGGGCTGGGAGTCCTTGGTCTCGTTGTTGTAGATGATGCGGGTGTAGCTCTGCGCGGCCGTCGTACTGCTGCCGACCCGCTCGCGCAGGTCGGCAGGCACGCTCTTGCTCCAGTCCACCTCACCCGAGGCACGCGGCCCGCGCCCGCCGGCGCCGTCCGCGTCGGAGACCGGGAGCGTGACCACGTCGAATGCGCCCTGGCCGCCGCTGGACAGGGAGGAGACGAGGTCGCTCATCCACTGGATGACGTTCTGCGCGGGACGGCCGTCCGCCGTGGCGACATCGTCGCCGGTCCCGCTCGCCGCCTCGTCGGCCCGCTGCTTGGCCACCGCGAACCCGCCCGTGGCCTGGCTCTGGGACGCCTTCACCTTGGCGTCCAGCAGGCCGTTGCGCACCTGCCCGATGACGACGAAACCCAACAGCAGCACCACGCCCAGCGACATCAGCAGCGTCGTGACGACGACCTTGAGCTGGATGTTGCGCCGCCACAACCGCATGACGGGCAGCAGCGGCCGACGCACCCACCGCATGAAAAGGCGGATGATCGGGCTGCCCTGGACCCCGCCCTGGAGCAGCAGCCCGCTCTCCAGGAACCGTGCCCAGCGGGAGCCGGACTTCTTCCGCCCGACAGGCCGCTCCGGGCGGGCCCCGGACCGGCCGGGCGCCGAAGCGGCACTGTCGCCGGACATGTCAGCTCGGCCCTGCCTTGTACCCGACACCACGGACGGTCACCACGATCTCCGGCTTCTCCGGGTCCTTCTCGACCTTGGAGCGCAGCCGCTGCACATGCACGTTGACCAGCCGCGTGTCCGCCGCGTGCCGGTAGCCCCAGACCTGCTCCAGCAGCACCTCGCGGGTGAACACCTGCCACGGCTTGCGCGCGAGCGCGACCAGCAGGTCGAACTCCAGCGGCGTCAGCGCGATCGACTGCCCGTCCCGCTTCACGGAGTGCCCGGCCACGTCGATGACCAGGTCACCGATGGAGAGCTGCTCCGGAGCGGGCTCCTCCGACCTCCGCAGCCGCGCCCGGATCCGGGCCACCAGCTCCTTCGGCTTGAACGGCTTCACGATGTAGTCGTCGGCGCCGGATTCCAGGCCCACGACGACGTCGACGGTGTCGCTCTTCGCGGTCAGCATCACGATCGGCACGCCCGACTCCGCCCTGATCAGGCGGCACACCTCGATGCCGTCCCGGCCGGGCAGCATCAGGTCGAGCAACACCAGATCGGGCTTGGCCTCACGGAACGCGGCCAGCGCCTTGTCTCCGTCGGCCACGAACGACGGCTCGAAACCCTCACCACGCAGCACGATGCCGAGCATCTCGGCCAGTGCGGTGTCGTCGTCGACGACAAGGACTCGTCCCTTCATAAACGACATCATCCCATTCTCATAACAGTGGCGAAGGCAGTGGTGAGGTAGGTCACCGGCCAGTGACCATAGTCGCAGCAAGCGCTACTGTCTGCCTTCGCCGGTCCGCAGATGATCTCCAGCAGGGGCTGAGACGCGAGAGTGCCGGAGCCCGCCGCCGCCCCGTGCACCCCGCGCAGCGCCCCGGCTCAGCCCGCCGTCACCCGACGCGACCGCGCACACACCTCCGCGAGTGCCTCCGCCGTCACAGGCGAAACAGCGCCCTCCTCCGTGACGATCGCCGTCACCAGCTCGGCCGGAGTCACGTCGAACGCCGGGTTGTACGCCTGCGTCCCCAGCGGCGCCACCGGAATCCCACCGCCCGCCTCCCCACCGACCACCGGCACCTGCGGCGCCGTCACCTCGGTCACCTCATGCCCAGGACGCTGCTCGACCTCGATGGACGCCCCGTCCGCCGTGTCCAGATCCACCGTCGTCACCGGCGCCACCACGATGAACGGCACATGGTGGTACCGCGCCAGCACCGCCAGCGGATAGCTCCCGATCTTGTTCGCCACCGAACCGTCCGCCGTGATGCGGTCCGCCCCGATCAGCACCGCGTCCACCTCCCCGGCGGCGAACAGCGACCCCGCCGCGTTGTCGGTGAGCAGCGTGTACGCCATCCCGCTGCGCGCCGCCTCGTACGCCGTCAGACGAGCGCCCTGCAGCAACGGCCGCGTCTCGTCCACCCACAGCCGCCGCAGCCGCCCCGCCCGGTGCGCCGCGAGCGCCACCGCGAACGCGGTCCCCTCGCCGCCCGACACCAGCGAACCGGTGTTGCAGTGGGTGAGGATCCGGTGGCCTCCACCGGGCAGCAGCTCATCCAGCAGCGCCACCCCGTGCTCGGCCATCCGCCCACTGGCCTCGGCGTCCTCCCGGTGCAGCTGCCGCGCCGCGGCCAGCGCCGCCGCGGCCGCCTGCCTGACGTCACCGACCTTGGCGAGCGCGGCCTCGTACGCCGAGTGCGCCCGGCGCACACCCACGGCCAGGTTCACCGCAGTCGGCCGGGCGCCCGCCAGCGAGGCCGCTGCCTCGTCCACGTCGAAGCCCCGCACGGCGGCGAGCGCGACACCGTACGCCCCCGCGATGCCGAGCAGCGGTGCCCCGCGCACGGCCAGCGAGCCGATCGCCTCCACGAGCGCGGACGCATCCGTACAGACCAGTTCGACCTCCTCGGCCGGCAACCTCGTCTGGTCCAGCAGGACCAGAACGGGGCCTTCCGGTGGCTCTTCCCAACGGATCGCCGGGATCTCGGTCGGCCGCTTGTCATCGCCGCTGTGCGCGTACTGATCAGCCATGCGGTCAGTCTGCCCCCTATCGAGCGGACAATTGAAGGTACGCAGCCCATACCGCGGCCGGTCACTCCAAGACCACCCCATGGCACGATGGCTGCCAACCTGCCGCCGCGACCGCGGACGGGCACCGTGAAGGAGCGACGATGAACGACACTCCGGGCTGGGCCTCGCCCGGATCCGCCCCGTCCGACGGGCAGAAGCCGGACCAGTCCGGCCCTGCCGAGCCCACCGACCGCCCTGGCCCCGCCCAGCCCGCGGACCAGCCGGCCCAGCCCGGCCAGACCCCGCAGGGCTCCGGCCCGCAGTGGTCCAAGGAACAGCCGCCACCGGCCCAGTGGTCCGCCCCCAGCGGCCCGGCCGTCCCCGGCCAGGCGCCCCCGCCTCCGCCCCCCGGCCCGGGCTGGGGCAACCAGCCCTCCGGCGGATACGGCCCCGCAGGCCAGCGCGGATACGGCACCCCTGGAGGACACGGCGGCTGGGGAAGCGGCTGGGGCGGACCCCCGCCCGCCGCCAAGCCCGGAGTCATCCCGCTCCGCCCGCTCGGCGTGGGCGAGATCCTCGACGGCGCCGTCTCCACCATGCGCACCTACTGGCGCACGGTTCTGGGCATCTCGCTGACCGTCGCCGTCCTCACCGAGGTCATCGTCGTCCTGTTCCAGGGCCTCGTCCTGGACGACTCCAGCACCGACGCCCTGAACGACCCCAGCGCCACCCTCAGCGAGCTGAGCCGCGCCATGGGCGACGCCCTGCTCAACTCCAGCGTCGTCTTCGTGATCTCCCTGGTCGGCACCGTCATCGCGACAGCCCTGCTCACGACCGTCACCAGCCGCGCCGTGCTCGGCAAGTCCGTGACCATCGGCGAGGCCTGGCGCGACGCCCGCCCTCAGGTCCTCAAACTGTTCGGCCTCATCTGCGTGTTGCTGCTCATCACCGTCGGCGTCGTCACCGTGGGAGCCCTGCCCGGCCTCCTCGTGACCGTCGCCGGGAGCAACGGCCCAGGCGTCGCCCTCACCGTCCTCGGCATCATCGGCGCCGGCATCGTCGCCCTGTGGCTCGCCATCCGCTTCTCCCTCGCCTCGCCCGCCCTCATGCTGGAGAAGCAGGGCATCAAGAAGGCCATGAGCCGCTCCGCGAAGCTGGTCCAGGGCACTTGGTGGCGGATCTTCGGCATCCAGCTGCTCGCCACGCTCATCGCGAACGTCGTCGCCTCGATCATCGTCATCCCCTTCACCCTCCTCGCCGCGGCCCTCAGCGGGGACGGCCTCACCGGCTGGCTCAACACCGGTGTCGGCAGCCTCGGCTGGACGTTCCTGATCATCAGCGGCATCGGCTCGGTGATCGGCTCCATGATCACGTTCCCGATCACGGCGGGCGTCACCGTGCTCCTCTACATCGACCAGCGCATCCGCCGCGAGGCCCTCGACCTCGAACTGGCCCGCGCCGCCGGCGTCCAGGGCTACGGCTCCACCGCCCCCGGCGCCACCCCGGGGAGCTGATGCGGTGAGCAGGGCGGGGGAACTTCTCACCACGGCGCTGCCACGCGCCGGCATACGGACGCTGCTGAGCGCCGGCGACACCTCCCTGCTGTCGCCGGCCCGCTCCGCCGACGAGCCGCCCCTCACCACCCCGCGCGACCCCGCGCGCGAGGCGGCCCGGCGCGAGCTGTCCAAGCGGATGTACCACGAGGACGACCCCAGCCTGTTCCAGCGCGCCCTCGATGCCTTCTGGGACTGGCTCGGCAAACTCTTCAACGCCGCCTCGACCGCCACCCCCGGCGGCACACTCGGCCTGGTCGTCATCATCCTGGCCGTCATCGCGGTCCTGGCCGCCCTGTGGTGGCGCCTGGGCACCCCGCGCCGCCAACCCACCTCGTCCGCAGCCCTGTTCGACGACCGCCCCCGCAGCGCCGCCGACCACCGCGCCACCGCCGAGGCACACGCCGCCCAGGGCCACTGGAACCAGGCCGTCCAGGAACGCATGCGCGCCCTCGTCCGCGCCCTGGAGGAACGCGCCCTCCTCGACGTCCGCCCCGGCCGCACCGCCGACGAGGCCGCAGCCGAAGCGGGCCGGGCCCTGCCCGCCCACACCGACCGACTGCGCACCGCCGCCCGCGACTTCGACGACGTCACATACGGCGGCCGCTCGGCGACCGAGCAGTCGTACCACCGCATCGCAGAACTCGACCGCGACCTGGAACGCACCAAGCCCCAACTCGCGACGAGCAGCGCCGCCACGGCCCCCAACACCCGCCAGGGAGCCGCCGAATGACCACCGAGGCCACCCTCACGCCCACCTCGGCCTCGCCCACCGCCCGCCAGGTGTGGACCCGCGCCCGTGGCATCGCGCTCGCCCTCGTGGTGCTCATCGCGGGAGCCGTCGCCATCGCGGTCATCCGCTCCGACGCCCGCCACGGCGAACTCGACCCGCGCTCCGCCGACCCGGGCGGCAGCCGCGCCGTCGCCGAACTCCTCGCCGACCGGGGCGTGGACACCCGCGTGGTCACCACCCTGGACGAAGCAGCCACCGCGGCCGGGCCGGACACGACCCTCCTGGTCGCCGTCCCCGACCTGCTGACCCGCAGTCAACAGACCCGGCTGCACAACGCGTTCGCCGACTCCCACGGCCGTACCGTCCTGGTCGCCTCCGGCAGCGCCTCCATCGAGCGACTCGCCCCCGGCGTCACCGCCGACCCCGCCACCAGCCTCGACTCGACGCTCGCCCCCGACTGCGCCCTGCCCGCCGCCCGCCGCGCCGGCGCCGCCGACACCGGCGGCGTCCGCTACACCACCACCCACCTCGGCGCCGACGCGTGTTACCCCAGCGAACGGCTGGCCACCCTGCTGCGCATCCCGGACGACACGGGGGGCGGCGACACCGTCGCCCTCGGCGCGCCCGACATCCTCCTCAACGACCACCTCGACGAGCAGGGCAACGCCTCGCTCGCCCTCCAACTCCTCGGCTCCCGCCCCCATCTGGTCTGGTACCTCCCCTCGCCCTCCGACACATCGGCCACCGGCACCGACGACGAACGCAGCTTCTTCGACCTGCTCCCCTCGGGCTGGCTCTGGGGCACCCTGCAGCTCTTCATCGCTGCTGCCCTGGCCGCCCTCTGGCGGGCACGCCGACTCGGCCCCCTCGTGCCCGAAAAACTCCCCGTCGCGATCCGCGCCTCCGAAACCGCCGAGGGCCGCGCCCGCCTCTACCGCAAGACCGACGCCCGCGACCGCGCGGCCGACGCTCTTCGCTCCACCACCCGCACCCGCCTCGCCCCCCTCGTAGGCGTCCCCGTCACCCAGGCGCACACGCCCGAGGTCCTGCTCCCCGCCCTGTCCGCCCACCTCCACGGCGACGGACAGGACCAGCACGCCCTCCTCTTCGGACCACCGCCCAGCGACGACGCAGCACTCATCGCACTCGCCGACCGACTCGACGCCCTCGAAAGAGAGGTACGCCGTCCATGAAGGACCCGACCACTGACAACGCCGGGCAGACCGGGGACCCGGGCACCGCCCGAGACGCCCTGGAGGCCCTGCGCGCCGAGATCGCCAAGGCCGTGGTCGGCCAGGACCCCGCCGTCACCGGCCTCGTCGTCGCCCTGCTCTGCCGCGGCCACGTCCTCCTCGAAGGCGTCCCCGGCGTCGCCAAGACCCTCCTGGTCCGCGCTCTCGCCTCCGCCCTCGAACTCGACACCAAACGCGTCCAGTTCACCCCCGACCTCATGCCGAGCGACGTGACCGGTTCCCTGGTCTACGACTCCCGCAGCGCCGAGTTCTCCTTCCAGCCCGGCCCGGTCTTCACCAACCTCCTCCTCGCCGACGAGATCAACCGCACGCCCCCCAAGACCCAGTCGTCCCTCCTGGAAGCCATGGAGGAACGCCAGGTCACCGTCGACGGCACCCCCCGTCTCCTCCCCGACCCGTTCCTGGTCGCAGCCACCCAGAACCCGGTCGAGTACGAGGGCACCTACCCCCTCCCGGAAGCCCAGCTGGACCGCTTCCTCCTCAAGCTCACCATCCCCCTCCCCTCCCGCCAGGACGAGATCGACGTCCTCACCCGCCACGCCGAGGGCTTCAACCCCCGCGACCTCCACGCCGCCGGCGTACGCCCCGTAGCGGGCCCGGCCGACCTGGAGGCAGCCCGCGCCGCGATCGCCAAGACGACGATCTCCCCGGAGATCACCGCCTACGTCGTCGACATCTGCCGCGCCACCCGCGAGTCGCCGTCCCTCACCCTCGGCGTCTCCCCCCGAGGCGCCACGGCCCTCCTGGCCACCGCCCGCGCCTGGGCCTGGCTGACCGGCCGCGACTACGTCATCCCCGACGACGTGAAGGCACTCGCCCTCCCCACCCTCCGCCACCGCGTACAGCTCCGCCCGGAGGCCGAGATGGAAGGCGTGACGGCCGACTCCGTCATCAACGCGATCCTCGCCCACGTCCCCGTCCCCCGCTGATGGCACTCACCGGACGCGCCGCCCTCCTCGCGGCCCTGGGCTCCCTGCCCGTCGGCATCTGGGAGCCCAGCTGGACGGGCATCCTGGCGGTCAACGCTCCCCTGGCCGCGGCCTGCGCCTGCGACTTCGCACTGGCAGCCCCCGTACGCCGCCTGGGCCTCACCCGCTCCGGCGACGCCTCCGTACGCCTCGGTGACACGGCGGACGTCACTCTCACCATCACCAACCCGTCCCGCCGCGCCCTCCGCGCCCGACTCCGCGACGCCTGGCCCCCCAGCAGCTGGCAGCCCGGCACGGAAACAACGGCCTCCCGCCACCGCCTCACGGTCCCCCCGGGCGAGCGCCGCCGCATGACGACCCGACTGCGCCCCACCCGTCGAGGCGACCGCCAGGCCGACCGCGTCACCATCCGCTCGTACGGCCCTCTCGGCCTCTTCTCCCGCCAGGGCACCCACAAGGCCCCCTGGACGGTACGCGTCCTGCCCCCGTTCACCAGCCGCAAGCATCTGCCCTCCAAGCTGGCCCGCCTGCGCGAACTGGACGGCCGCACCAGTCTCCTCACCCGCGGCGAGGGCACGGAGTTCGACAGCCTGCGCGAGTACGTCCCCGGCGACGACACCCGCTCCATCGACTGGCGCGCCACAGCCCGCCAGACCACGGTCGCCGTACGCACCTGGCGTCCCGAGCGCGACCGCCACATCCTCTTGGTCCTCGACACCGGCCGCACCTCGGCCGGCCGCGTGGGCGACGCACCTCGCCTCGACGCCTCGATGGACGCGGCCCTCCTCCTCGCAGCCCTCGCCTCCCGCGCCGGCGACCGCGTGGACCTCCTCGCCTACGACCGGAAGGTCCGCGCCCTCGTCCAGGGCCGCACCGCAGGCGACGTCCTTCCCGCCCTGGTCAACGCGATGGCCACGCTCGAGCCCGAGCTCGTCGAAACGGACGCCCGAGGCCTCACGGCCACCGCTCTCCGTACGTCGCCCCGCCGCTCCCTGATCGTCCTGCTCACCACGCTGGACGCGGCCCCCATCGAGGAGGGCCTGCTCCCGGTCCTCGCCCAGCTCACCCAGCGCCACACAGTGTTGGTGGCATCGGTGGCAGACCCGCACGTCACCGAAATGGCCAAGGCCCGTGGTCATGTCGAGGCCGTCTACGAAGCTGCCGCGGCCGCCCAGGCCCAGTCAGAGCGTCACCGCACTGCAGAACAACTCCGCCGCCACGGCGTCACGGTCGTCGACGCCACTCCGGACGACCTGGCGCCGGCACTGGCGGACGCGTACTTGGCCTTGAAGTCCGCCGGACGCCTGTAAAAACAGTGGGCCCCCGAAAGGGGGCCCTAAACGCAGAATACCCCCGCATCCGAAGATGCGGGGGTATTCTCAACAATTGTTCGGCGGCGTCCTACTCTCCCACAGGGTCCCCCCTGCAGTACCATCGGCGCTGTAAGGCTTAGCTTCCGGGTTCGGAATGTAACCGGGCGTTTCCCCTACGCTATAACCACCGAAACACTATGAAACTGTCGAACAATGCCGCACCATACCGTGGCCTGGCATGGGGCTGTTCGTGGTTTCAGAACCAACACAGTGGACGCGAGCAACTGAGGACAAGCCCTCGGCCTATTAGTACCGGTCAACTCCACACGTTACCGTGCTTCCATATCCGGCCTATCAAC